>NZ_BJDF01000066.1 GCF_005404815.1 Companilactobacillus huachuanensis | reverse complement strand
ACTTAATCTTGACAAAATACGATTTTACTCGTTTTTATCGCGCAGTTTTCGGTGTTTCTTTAATTCATTATTTCTTAATATCCAGTTTTCAAGGTACGAGTTTGAGGGTAGACCCCTCAAAACTAAACAAAGTTTTAACAATTGTGTATTTCCGTTGATGCTTACGCATCATATCCTTAGAAAGGAGGTGATCCAGCCGCAGGTTCTCCTACGG
>NZ_BJDF01000065.1 GCF_005404815.1 Companilactobacillus huachuanensis | reverse complement strand
TCCAGTTTTACAAAGTGCGCGAGATCAACCTACTACTGGGCTGCTTCCTAATGCAGGAGTCGCATAAGGGAGAGCGTCGACCGATGCCCTTGAGAGCCTTCAACCCAGTCAGCTCCTTCCGGTGGGCGCGGGGCATGACTATCGTCGCCGCACTTATGACTGTCTTCTTTATCATGCAACTCGTAGGACAGGTGCCGGCAGCGCTCTGGGTCATTTTCGGCGAGGACCGCTTTCGCTGGAGCGCGACGATGATCGG
>NZ_BJDF01000064.1 GCF_005404815.1 Companilactobacillus huachuanensis | reverse complement strand
TTATTTATTCAAATAAGAACTTATTTGATTAAATAAGCTCCTTCTGGAAGAAGTGGGCACTTTGGGGATAAACTTAATAGCTTCTATACATGTGAAACATGTATAGAAGCGTACTATAAGATAGCAATTCAAAGTTGTCAAGTTTATCCCCAAAGTGCCCATTATTTATTCAAATAAGAACTTATTTGATTAAATAAGCTCCTTCTGGAAGAAGTGGGCACTTTGGGGATAAACTTAATAGCTTCTATACATGTGAAACA
>NZ_BJDF01000063.1 GCF_005404815.1 Companilactobacillus huachuanensis | reverse complement strand
TTGTACTCTAGTTGTTACCTCTAATGCTGGACACCTACTATCTAACCTCTGTAGGACTATCAGGACTGTTTGATCAATCTAGGTTACTCTGTAGGGTGTCTATGTACTAGGAGCATAGGCTACTAGTGGCTGTGATCCAAGTATGAGTGTAGGGTAGTAACAGCACCTGATAGTCCTACAGAGGTTAGATAGTAGGACTGTTTGATCAATCTAGGTTACTCTGTAGGGTAAAAATTCTCGTGTTCCGTTTGTACTCTAAGGTGGAAAAAATCGGTAGA
>NZ_BJDF01000062.1 GCF_005404815.1 Companilactobacillus huachuanensis | reverse complement strand
TGACTAAACTCAAAGATGTCTTCCACATACTTGCTAGTGTTGTTGCTTGGAGTGGTGGTTCTCACCACTTCTTCACTCGCTGATTACCCCAAGCGCCCCCCAGTTGAGAGGCCACCGATTGAGCACAAACCACCAACACCAATTGGTAAACCTCCCGGTGGAGTGAAACCACCCCCAAAACACAAGCCACCCCCAGGACACGGGCCACCAACGTCAGTTGGCAAACCTCCCGAAGAAGAGGAGCCACTCTCAGGACACAAGCCACCAATCCCAGTTGGCAAACCACCTAAGGGTCATAAGCCTGGCCATCCTCCTGTAGAGAATGCTGAAGAAGACTCACAAGAAT
>NZ_BJDF01000061.1 GCF_005404815.1 Companilactobacillus huachuanensis | reverse complement strand
ACTTAATCTTGACAAAATACGATTTTACTCGTTTTTATCGCGCAGTTTTCGGTGTTTCTTTAATTCATTATTTCTTAATATCCAGTTTTCAAGGTACGAACATTGGCATTTCTGCCAATGGAGGCTAACGGGATCGAACCGATGACCTCCTGCTTGCAAAGCAGGTGCTCTCCCAGCTGAGCTAAGCCCCCATATGGTACTTATTAATATGAGAATGGGCCTAAATGGACTTGAACCATCGACCTCACGCTTATCAGGCGTGCGCTCTAAACCAGCTGAGCTATAGGCCCGAAAACGCCCGGTAGGCCTCTCAAAACTAAACAAAGTTTTAACAATTGTGTATTTCCGTTGATGCTTACGCATCATATCCTTAGAAAGGAGGTGATCCAGCCGCAGGTTCTCCTACGG
>NZ_BJDF01000060.1 GCF_005404815.1 Companilactobacillus huachuanensis | reverse complement strand
GCAGATACTGGAAAGCCAAAAACAGTATGTACATGCAACCCCCGGTAACCGCCGTCTCAGTGGTGGTGCTTGGTCCTTGTCTCCCCACTGTAAAGCCAGTCGTAAACAGTTGGGGTGTCCTTCTTAGTTGGCTTGTCGAAGTAATCAGAACCCATCCCCTTGGTGGCGAGGTTGCTACCTGGGTGGAACACGCTCCTCCAAACGTTGTCCTTACGAGCCGACGTGGGAGTGGTGGGAGTCATAGGCGTCGCCGGAGTTCCAGGGCTCGCCGGCATCGACATGGACCTCTGGTACTTGCTGCTTTCTCCTTCATCAGTTTTGACGCTCAAGGGTTTGGTGGTGAGCTTCCTGAGCTTGCCCAGACCACGATCAGGCTGAGGCCCAGCCACAACATCATCCCAAAGCTTCTCAAGCAAAACCATCTTCACTCTCTCCCTCTATCTCTTTCTCTCTCTCAATTTCAATCACAAC
>NZ_BJDF01000059.1 GCF_005404815.1 Companilactobacillus huachuanensis | reverse complement strand
TTGTCCCAGTTATTCAAATCACATATTTCAACCTAAACACATCATACTCAGTAACAATTAACATACTAAACAAGCCAGCTATCATGGAACACAGACTGGTATTGCACCATAATAAGCAACAACACAATTAAAGCAGCCACGCCCCATGGAGAGCTGCCTTCCTGAGGACTATGGTAGCTGCGGCGGCGATAACCATAGGGCGAGGAAGCAGAGAAGAGGTCAGAATTTTCCATGGATGACACCAAGTGGACTGCCATTAGAAGTAGTATAGGAATGGCTAATAGCGCCCAACTCATCTGCACTTCTGCAGCTTCTATAATTGAGTCATAAGAGACATACCATGATATAGAAAAGAAGATTAAGATCACTGCTAGAATAAGGAGAACTGGGTATGGCAGAGGACTTATAGTAAAGACATCTGCAATAGATGAGGCTATGCTTCTTCTTCTGTAGGCCATGAAGGGCCTTTTGGCCACTACGT
>NZ_BJDF01000058.1 GCF_005404815.1 Companilactobacillus huachuanensis | reverse complement strand
CCAGACTCCTACGGGAGGCAGCAGTGGGGAATATTGCACAATGGGCGCAAGCCTGATGCAGCCATGCCGCGTGTATGAAGAAGGCCTTCGGGTTGTAAAGTACTTTCAGCGGGGATGAAGGGAGTAAAGTTAATACCTTTGCTCATTGACGTTACCCGCAGAAGAAGCACCGGCTAACTCCGTGCCAGCAGCCGCGGTAATACGGAGGGTGCAAGCGTTAATCGGAATTACTGGGCGTAAAGCGCACGCAGGCGGTTTGTTAAGTCAGATGTGAAATCCCCGGGCTCAACCTGGGAACTGCATCTGATACTGGCAAGCTTGAGTCTCGTAGAGGGGGGTAGAATTCCAGGTGTAGCGGTGAAATGCGTAGAGATCTGGAGGAATACCGGTGGCGAAGGCGGCCCCCTGGACGAAGACTGACGCTCAGGTGCGAAAGCGTGGGGAGCAAGCTCCGCAGAGCGCCGCGTAGGGAAAGACTGTAGATCTCGCTCCTC
>NZ_BJDF01000057.1 GCF_005404815.1 Companilactobacillus huachuanensis | reverse complement strand
TCACTGAGCCGTGTTTTCAGAGAATCTCCGGGAAAATCCTTTTCGATCCCACCCCTTTTCCTTCTGAGAACATGTCTGGCTGTGGTTGTGGCTCTAGCTGTGGCTGCGGCAGCGACTGCAAATGTGGCAAGATGTACCCTGACCTGGGTTCCTCGGAGAAAGCCACCACCGCTGCCACCATCATCACCGGGGTCGCACCAGTGAAGATGCACTCTGAGGGATCGGAGATGAGCCTGGAAGGAGGGAAAGGCTGCAAGTCTGGGAATGCCTGCAAGTGCGGAAGTAGCTGCAACTGCGATCCATGCAACTGCTAGAGGCGAATAAGCAAGAAGATGGGAACAGTACCTCAAGTATCTATGGTCTATATAAATAAGGGAAAGAAGAAGAAAAATGGAAGTGGATTCCTGGTTGTGTGACTGTTATTAGTTGTTGTGGCTGTAAGGTCTGTAAAAATAAGGCAGCCATGGGGGCTTGCAGAGCTTTCATGGCTACCACCTAGGTGACTTCGTTATATTTTAATGTGCTTGTTAGTGTGATGCATGTATGATGTGTGGAAGGAACTTT
>NZ_BJDF01000056.1 GCF_005404815.1 Companilactobacillus huachuanensis | reverse complement strand
GAGTCTTCCATACAGCGTACATGCACCTAACACACAAGCACATTATAATATTACATTACGAAGTCACCAAGAAGCTAGCGATGAAAGCTCTGCAAACCCACAAGGCCCAGGACATGCCATGGCCGCCTTATTTTTAACAGACCCTACATCCACAACAAACTATTAACAGTGCCTCGACCAGGAATCCACTTCCATTTTTTTTTTTATTTTTTCTTATTCATATAGACCATAGATACTTGAGGCACCGTTCCCATCTTCTTACGAATGCCTTAGCAGTTGCATGGATCGCAGTTGCAGTTATTTCCGCACTTGCAGGCATTTCCAGACTTGCAGCCTTTCCCTCCTTCCAGGCTCGTCTCCGATCCCTCAGAGTGCATCTTCACTGGTGCAACCCCGGTGATGATGGTAACAGCGGTGGTGGCTTTCTCTGAGGAACCCAGGTCAGGGTACATCTTGCCGCATTTGCAGTCGCTGCCACAACCACAGCTAGAGCCACAATTACAGCCAGACATGTTCTCAGGGGAAAAGGGTGTGATCGAAAAGGATTTTCCTTGGAAATGGGATGCTCTGAACACAAAGGAGCT
>NZ_BJDF01000055.1 GCF_005404815.1 Companilactobacillus huachuanensis | reverse complement strand
CAACTAGGTAATACAACCATGACTCTCCATTCCAACAAAACATTACAAGTACACCAAGGTTCACACCTAGGAAAATCTTATTTTTAAGCCGAGGCTACTTTGGCCATATGGCAAAAACACAAAAGTTCCACACTTTGACTGATGCTATGAAGGTAGAGCACTCAAGAGACTAGTATCTCTTACTCAATAGAACATGACAGGAAACTTAATAGGCATCAGGATGGGCCAGGACGTAGGCTTCAATAGCCTTGAACGTTGCGAGAGCATCCTCTTTGCCACCCTTAACGTGCTCTTCACAGACCTCAGCGCCCTTGGTGTGGTACTTGCTGGTGTTCTTGTAGATGGATCCTCCACCTGGAGCAGGCACCACTGTGAGCTCATGACAAATTGATTCAACGCCGTCAGTCAAAACATCCCCGTCGATCACAGTGTAGCAGAATGAGAATTTCTCTTTGTCAATCGCATCAACCCGGTGTGTCATGCTTTTGAATTTGTGGCCTTCACCAAAGTGAATCTTCTTGATGGTTCCAGGGCCTCCGTCTCCTTGAATGACTTCCACGCACTTGATAGCTTGAGGCCTGACCTTGGGAATGAGGTTGTCAGCATCAAGGACAGCGGCCTTGAACATCTTGGCCGGGGGAACTGAAGAAGTGATCTCCTGCTCGTAAGTGAAAACACCCATGATCTTAGAGCTTGAAATGAAAAGGATCAAAAGAGGAAGAGAAGGAGGATTGATTGGATTGCAGAGAGTGGTTCGAGGTGAGGAGAGATGTGAGAACTAGGGTGGTATTTATAGATGGATTGGACTAAGGTTCCCTTGTGTGAAGGTGTGTCAAGGTTCCCTTGTGTGAAGGTGTGTCTCAAACGT
>NZ_BJDF01000054.1 GCF_005404815.1 Companilactobacillus huachuanensis | reverse complement strand
TGATATAATCAATTCAAAAAAGGATATATTTTATGAAATCAGATATCAGACCTGTTAAACAACACATCAATCTTTCCGATGATCAAGTTAGTCGTTTACAAAAACTTCTGGACGCAAAAAGCCTTAACAAAACCATCAAACGTCGAATTCAATTATTACTTGATCTGGATGAATCGCATGGTGAGGTCATGGCTAGAATCGACGTCGCCAAAATGAATCGCTGTAGTACTGGTGTCGTTTATGCCGTTATCAAACTTTTCTTTAAAGGTGGCATTGATGCAGTTCTTAAAATAAAACGTAATAACAATTCGAATCACGCAAATCAAAAGCTTACAGCGGAAGATGAAGCAAAGTTGATAACTTTAGCGTGTGGCCCAGCCCCTGAGGGCTACACACGCTGGTCATACAGCTTGCTTGAGCAGGAAGCAGCAACCATACTTGAACATCCTGTGAAGCGTGATGCCATTGCACGAAAACTAAAAAAAATGAAATTAAACCATACCAAGTAGAAAGCTGGGCAAACCCCAAACCAGACGATGGTGAATATGTAGCTCATATGGAGGACGTACTGGATACGTATGCATTACCATATGATAATAATCGGCCATTGGTCTGTTTAGATGAGAAACCATATAATCTTCACGGAGATGTTATCGAACCACTTCCAACCCGTAAAATGAGTCCAAAGAAAATAGATTATGAATATACTCGTAATGGATATTGTGCAATAACCGGTTTGATAGAACCATTAACTGGAAAACAATATGTGGATATCCGGAAGCGAAGAACTGCTTGCGACTTCGCTGAGATAATTAAATGGATGGTCGATGAATTATATCCGTCTGCCGATAAAATAGTTCTAGTAATGGATAATCTAAATACTCATACAATCGGAGCACTGTATAAACGTTTCGAGCCAAAAGAGGCTCGCCGATTGGCGAAGAAATTAGAAATACATCACACACCCAAGCATGGAAGCTGGTTAAATATAGCTGAAATTGGGCTGAACTTATTAAGTCGTCAATGTATCAACAGGCGAATTCCAGAAATGGAACAATTAAAACGAGAAGTAGCAGCATGGTGTAGTGAACGTAATGCTAAAAATTTATCAATAGATTGGCAATTCACAAC
>NZ_BJDF01000053.1 GCF_005404815.1 Companilactobacillus huachuanensis | reverse complement strand
GGCAAATTTTATAATCAAGTTAGCCACTTGAAAAAAATTGAATAAAAAAACACCAAGACGAAAAAATCAGGTATCATTGGAGTTCCGACACTAACAATGAAAGAGGTTTTCGCCTTGGTGCAAGAACAGATTACCATAAATAGAATTAAGGGTCACCATTTAACTGAAATTGAGCGCGGGAAAATCGCCTCGTTACATCAACTCGGACATTCCAATCGCAAAATTGCGAAAATTCTAAGTGTTTGTCCACAAACAATCAATAATGAACTGAAGCGCGGTGAAATCAGACAAGTCAAAAAAATCAACGGTATAACTAAGTATCACGACGAATACATACCTGAGGCAGCGCAAGCTCGCTACGTCGATAGACGTAAAGCGTGTCATAGACCTATTAAGATGCCACAAGTTCTTGAGTTCATTGCTTATTTCGTGAGACATTTTAAAGATGATGGTTGGTCACCGGACGCTGCCTTCGGCCGTGCGAAAACATCAGGCCTGTTTGAACCTGACGAGATGGTCTGTACCCAAACACTTTATAAGTACATTGATGCCCAATTACTAGAGGTTAGAAATATTGACTTGATAAGTAAAATGTCTCGTAAATTGCCAAAACGTGTGGTTCGAATAAACAAACATGTTTTGGGTCTAAGTATTGAGGATAGGCCCATTGAAGTGGAAACACGGAATGAGTTTGGCCACTTTGAAATTGATACTATCGTTGGTCTTCGGAATGGTCAGGAGAGTGTTATCTTGACCATGATTGAACGCAAGACGCGTTTCCAAATCATTCGTCTAATTGATGGTAGAGACGCTGATTCAGTAGCTTATACAATGAATCAAATTATTGATGAATACGGATCAGTAATCAAGTCCATTACTGCTGATAATGGTCCTGAATTCAGTACCCTAACATCAGTAATGGATTCAATCGCTCCTGTTTACTTTACACATCCGTTTACTTCAAGTGAACGTGGAACTAACGAGGTTCACAATCGTATGGTTCGAAGGGACTTTCCCAAAGGAATATCTCTTGATGAAGCAACTCCTGCGGAGGTTGCTCAAACTGCTAAAAAGCTGAACAACCTGCCTCGTAAGATTGTCGGTTATCAAACACCGACTGAGCTCTTCAATAAACAATGTAATGAAATAAACACAATCTGCCTAACTCCAGTAACTGAAAATCCCTTGGAATCAGTATTTTAAAAAGTGGCTAACTTGTTCTTGCAATTTGCG
>NZ_BJDF01000052.1 GCF_005404815.1 Companilactobacillus huachuanensis | reverse complement strand
CATTGTTAGTGTCGGAACTCCAATGATACCTGATTTTTTCGTCTTGGTGTTTTTTTATTCAATTTTTTTCAAGTGGCTAACTTGATTATAAAATTTGCCCACATAAAAAAATAGCTAATTGGTTGGTTTAAAACCTCAAAAAAAGCTGAAACACTTGGATAATTCCCGATCCAGGTTGCTTCAGCTTTTTTGTTGGTTTCTAGTTCGGTGATTTGTGAACTGCCGCCAGAGGGAACAAGATAGTCCGCCGCTGTGCGACCGGTGCGAGCCAAGGTCTCGCGCCTCGATTTTGAGCTTCGCATAGACCGCGAATCTCAAAATACGTCGGTGGTGTAATGGCTAAAGCAATTACATCACCGGGCGTGTTGAAGCCTCGCAAAACCCGCGAGTCTTCAACCGAGGTTCGAGACCGCTTCCAGGCTCGGGCCGTTCCGCGCAGCACATGAATACTCTCAGCTTTGGAAACGGCATCCTTAATTAAACTTTCACCCTTTAGTTAAATAAATTGTATCGTAACTGTCTAAATTAGTGATTTTAGTCTTCAACGCATGCATTTTGTCATTGTGCTATGCTTTATATATGTCTATTTTGAGGGGATATTAATTTTAATGAATATTGAAGAAGATTCATCGTACCAACAAATGATTAACGGGGAGCTATATCTTGAATCAAAGGACTTAGCTGCCTTACGTGATGACGTTCGTGTTAAATTGATGGACTACAACCGTATCGCCAACAATGATGAACGGAACAGTAAAATCAAGAGTTTGATGAAATCGGTCGGCGATAGATTCTTTGTTGAACCAACGATTTACTTTAGCTATGGAGTCAACATCACAATTGGTAACCATTTCTACGCTAACCATGATGTAATGCTCTGTGACGAAGGTAAAATCACCATCGGTAATGATGTTAAGTTTGGACCTAAAGTCGGTCTCTACACTCCACAGCACCCATTAGATCCATCAGTTCGTCGGACTGAGGCTGAAAGAGTCTCACCTATTACTATCGGTAACGACGTTTGGGTCGGCGGTGGTGCTAGCATTCTACCTGGTGTCACTTTAGGTAATAATGTTATTGTTGGCGCTGGATCTGTTGTTACACATTCATTCCCAGACAACGTAATTGTTGTTGGAAATCCTGCTCGTGTCTTAAGGGAAAATAAACCTAAAGATTAACTGAATGTGAAACAGTGATATAAACAATACTGTGACAATCCTAAATTCAATTTATTTACCAATTTGGTTAAATAGCAAAAAATCACGATTGGACATTCTTATTATTAAAAAACTAGTTGGAAGAGCTGAGAGTATTCATTTGCAGCGAAAGTGGTGTAAGGACTTTAGTCCTTACACCACCGGGCGCGTGGAGTGAACCCATGAGGTTGGACACATGATCCAAACCTGGAGGGGTTCACTATGATTAAGTACAATCTGGATTTCAAAGTCAAAATAGTAAATGAGTT
>NZ_BJDF01000051.1 GCF_005404815.1 Companilactobacillus huachuanensis | reverse complement strand
TGGAGTGAACCCATGAGGTTGGACACATGATCCAAACCTGGAGGGGTTCACTATGATTAAGTACAATCTGGATTTCAAAGTCAAAATAGTAAATGAGTTTCTTGATGGATGTGGTTCTACCACACTTTCGAAAAAGTACAGTATTCCCAACCACTCAACCATTATGGAGTGGGTACATACATATCAATTACGTGGGGTCAGCGGTCTTCGCCCACGTAAGGGAGGCCAAAAATATTCTGGCATGTTTAAAGCTGAAGTATTAAACTGGAGGAATCAAAATATGGCTTCCTTCTCAGAAACTGCTTTACACTTCAATATTCCTGCAGGTAGTACCGTTTGTAGGTGGCAACAAAAATATGAAAGTTTGGGCATTGATGGATTGAGGCATGAACAGGATATTCTACTTACTATGAATAAAAATGTTAAACATAACTCAGAAAATCATTTGTCTAAAGAAGACGAATTAAAGCAATTAAAAAAAGAGAACTTGATGTTGAGAGTGGAGAACGAATTTTTAAAAAAAGTCGATGCCTTAGCACAGAAAAAATCAAAACAAAAGAAATCTCGAAAATAGCTACTGAGTTAAGGCAAGAATTTCAAATCCCTATTAAGCTAGTTTTAACAACTCTGGACATACCTAGGAGTACCTACTATTACGCCCGTAATAGTAAGGGACGAACTTTTGATGATGATAAGGTCATTCAAACAATGGACGAAATTAGACAAACAGATTCAAAGTATACTAAAAAGTATGGTTACCGTAGAATGACTGATGCTTTGAAACTAAGGGGTTTTAAAGTAAATCACAAAAAGGTTCTACGAATAATGACTGAACACGATTGGCTCTGCCAATTGTTCAATCGACAAACAAGAAAGTATAACTCTTATAAAGGTTCTATCGGTACAGTAGCTAAGAATCGGCTTAAACGTCGATTCAATACAGACAGACCTTATCAAAAACTAGTTACAGACGTAAGTGAATTTAGATACGGTACCTTAGGACAAAACGAACGAGTTTATCTAGAACCAGTTTTAGATCTATTCTCAGGAGAGATACTTGCTTACAATATTAGTGAGCATCCAACTGTTGAATTTGCGATTAGGCCTCTAAAAGAGGCTCTTGAGAGTATTCCAAAGCTCAATTACCGAACTACTATTCACACAGATCAAGGATTCCAATATCAAAACAAGTCTTGGCGTAAGGTTCTAAAAAAGCATCATATTTTCCAGAGCATGTCTAGAAAGGCAACTTGTCTTGATAATGCAAAAATGGAATCATTTTTTCACATTATGAAAATAGAAATGATGGATGAACATTACAACAATAAAAATGATTTAATTCAGGCCATGAATGACTGGATTGGATTTTATAATAACAGACGTATCAAAACAGATTTAGGTGGAATGTCGCCTGTTCAATATCGAGAATCAACAGAATTAAAAGCTGCATAAAAAAGTGTCCAAACTTCGGGGTTCAGATCA
>NZ_BJDF01000050.1 GCF_005404815.1 Companilactobacillus huachuanensis | reverse complement strand
GAGGCTGCTGAAAAAGTCCATAAGATATTTATAATGTTTTTTAAGCATCCAGTTATGGGTGCTTTTTTGATATAATCCACTTAATGAGGTAGATGACTATGCTAAAACGCCAAGAAGAGTTAAAACTTAGTCCTTATAGTTCTTTATACGATGTTATTGTTCCCAAAGATAATGAACTTCGATTACTGCTAGAAATGGTAGATTTCGACTTTATTTATGATGAATTGGCAAGTAAGTATTGCCTGGATGACGGGCGGAACGCCGTCAACCCAATCCAAATGTTCAAATATCTTTATTTGAAGGTTCTCTATAATCTATCCGATAGAGATCTTATTAAACGGGCAAAAACAGATATGGCTATGAAATTCTTCCTTGGCTTAAACCCTGAAGATGACGTTATTCATCCAAGTCTTTTGACAAAGTTCAGAAGACAAAGATTAATGGATTCAAATATCCTTGATTTACTGATTACTAAAAGCGTCCGAGTAGCCTTAGATAAGGAACTTATAGAAAGTAATAAAATAATTATCGATTCAACTCATACTGCATCTAGTTTCAATCAAAAATCACCGATAGAAACATTACGTGCTAAATCAAAATTGGTTAGAAAAAATATTTATCGGATTAACGAAGATATTAAATCCGAGTTACCATCTAAAAATGAAACTAATGATTTAGAAAAAGAAAAAGCATACACTGATAATCTGCTCAAAAAGGTGGAAGAACACCCTGAATTAATGGCTGTCCCTGCTGTTAACGAATCTTTTAATAGTTTAAAAGAAACACAGGCTGATATTAAAGAATATCAAGATTATTCTAAAGATGATGACGCAAAGGTAGGCCATAAAACAAAAGATACTTCCTTCTTCGGATATAAAACACATGTGGCAATGACTGAAGAGAGAATCATTACAGCCGCAATAATAACTAGCGGTGAAAAAGGCGATGGACCTTTCCTACAAGATTTGGTTGATAGTACAAGAGAACACGAGGTAAATGTACAAACAGTAATTGGTGATAGAGCTTATTCCGGTAAAGACAATATTGAGGCGGCTGAAGAAAAAAAGTTTGTTTTAGTTTCTGGTCTTCACCCTGTTATGTCCAATGGATCCAGAAAAAAAGATGATATGTGGGATTTTAATAAAGACGCTGGAATGTTTATCTGTCCGGCAGGCCATATAGCTACAAGAAAACGTCTTGAGGTTAGAAAGGATCATCCGAACTATAGTCCAGTGATGAAATACTACTTTGATGTTAACAAGTGTAAAACATGTCCATTACGAGAATCTTGTTATAAAAACACTCAAAGTAAAACGTATTCTGTAAGTATTCAAACTGATGCAAATAAATATCAAAAAGATTTTGAAGAAACAGAATATTTCCAAAAGAATATAAAAACACGCTATAAGATTGAAGCAAAGAATAGCGAAATGAAAATCAAACATGGTTACAGAACCACGCAATCCAGTGGAATTGAGGCCATGAAGCTCCAAGGGGCTATTACGATTTTTTGTGTGAATATGAAACGAATCCAACAATTGTTAAAGGAAAAAAGCAAAGAAAATAAGTAAATAATAGAAAAAATGGCACGCTAATTGGTT
>NZ_BJDF01000049.1 GCF_005404815.1 Companilactobacillus huachuanensis | reverse complement strand
GAGTCTGGGACAAAACTAAAGTCTTAGATAATAAATAGCAGAAATTTCTGGTCTCCAGTTTTTTCTGCTATTTTTTTGTTCAATCAAATGTGGCTGTTTAGATTTTTTAACAAGTTTCATTAAATTGGCTGACATCAATGCAATCCCTATTTCGTTACTAACGGCGTTCATTCCTTTAACAGAGAATCTTTTGAAATTCAAATATGTCTTCAAATCCGCAAAAATGGGTTCGATGTCAGTTTTTCGTAATTTATACAAACTGTGTCCTTTTTTACTTGCCAATTGTTCCTTAGCAACGTTTTTAAAAAACAACCAATTGTTATTAATACTTAATTGGCGACGACGCCCACTTTTAGTGGTGGCGAGCGTCTCTCTATGTGGATCTTCAAAGTATTTTACAGTTTGATAAACTTTAAAGCTTTTTTCGTCTCCATATTTGTTGTGCCTGGTACTGTAATTATGAAATTTGAAAACTATACCATCCATATCTTGAAATTCGTCAGATTTTTCGTCATAGATCCAGTTTTCAACTTTACGTCTATCTTTATGATATTTTTTTGTGAGCTCCTTTTCGTATGTTCCGTAAGGGATTAGATATTTCACTTCAAAGTCATCAGTTAATGATTGATAGTTTATTTCACTGCCATAACCGGCATCGGCGACGATGTAGTTCGCCGCATGTGGGGTTTGCTTGAAGATTGTTTTCATAAATGGGATTAAAGTACGTGTATCAGTAGGTCGCTGAAATACTTGGTAATATAATGCAAATTGTTTTTGACTAGCTACCTGCAGGTTATATCCGGGTTTCAGTTGACCGTTCTTCATTGGGTCTTCTTTCATCCTCATAAACGTGGCATCTACATCAGTTTTAGAAAAGCTATTACGGTCGCCAAATACAGAATTGTCATATTCATATCTCTGTTAACGAGGAATATAATCACTCGTTAACAAGTGTAGAAGGTGCTTATAATGACGTCTTAGACGTTTGTTTGGCGATCCGCCGGGGATCGTTCCCTCACTAGAAATTAAATAGTTCAATTTATCGACTTTATTATTCAACTCGTTAGATATTTTGGTAAGCTCATCACTAGTCAACGGACGTTGACCTAGTGGCAACTCAGGAATAATAAGATTTTCTTGGGTCAACGTTTTAAACAATTCACTTGTTTTGGCATTAAGATTTGTTTCGGATTTAACAACTGCCTTTCTCCAAACAAATGTATATTTATTAGATTTTGATAGCAACTTGGTTCCATCAATGAATAAGGCTGTATTATCAAGTGAACCGATCATTCTAAGATAATCGCGAAAGGCCTTGAATAATCCATTCATTAAAATATTAAGATTATCTTTACTGCGGAAACGGTTAATAGTTCTGTAAGAAGGAATAGATGGAAAATCACCAATCAACCATCTCATCGCAATGTTTTCATCTGCTAATTCAGCTATCTTTCGACCAGAAAAGATTTGTCTTGAATATCCAAACAACAACATTTTCAAAAGTAATTTTGCAGGATATGCTGGCCGCCCAGTGTGGGCGGAAGCAATCGATACAAGTTCATTTGGAATATCATCAACGATAGCATTGATTGCCAATACAACATTGTCATTTTGGGGAGTCCAGGAGATAAATAATTTTAAAATAGGTTTATTACTGCTATACTTCATTTACATGATGTCTGACTTCCTTTGTTCTGAAGTTTAGTCGCGTAAAGAATAGCAGGGTAGACAGTACATGTGTAACAAAAAGAACCATCATGAGAAATCTTTC
>NZ_BJDF01000048.1 GCF_005404815.1 Companilactobacillus huachuanensis | reverse complement strand
CTCTCACACCACCGTACGTACGGTTCCGTATACGGCGGTTCATTAATTAGGTATTTTGAATAAGCTCAAGTTTTTCGGACATATCTATAAGTCCAAGAGACTTGAGTCTTTCCTTCTTAAAAGTAAATGTCATAGTTTTGCTGTGGGCTGTACGCCAATAACCCTTTCGGGTATTGGCATCCTTCCACGCCCATTTTCTGGTCATACCAAATTTCATTAGATTCTTGTATCTAGTTTTGATATGTTTCCATGATTTCCAGATATACTGTCTAATTCTTGTACGGAGCCATCCGTCCAACTCACTGATAAAGGTCTTGATTTTTGCAATTCCATAGTAATTTAGCCAACCAACAACTTTCTGTCTGATTTCCTTGAAGAGCTGCTCGAGGCTAATGCCCCGATTTCTCTTTGTAGTTTCTCTAAGTGACTGCTTAAATCTTGTCTTGGATTGTTCACTGATTCGTACATAAGCACCTTTGTGCGAATTACCAATCATGAACCCCAAAAATTTCATTTTCGTGGAACGACCAACTTTAGTCTTTGTACGATTAACAGTAACTTTCAAATCTTTCTCAAGAAATCTTGTAATGCTATCTAAAACTCGGCGTCCAGCTCGTTCACTTTTAACATAAATATTACAGTCATCGGCGTATCGGACAAACTTATGTCCTCGAGAGGTTAGGAGTTTATCTAACTCGTTTAGATATATGTTGGCTAATAATGGTGAAAGGTTGCCACCTTGTGGCGTGCCTTTCTCGGACCTTTGAAAAATTTGTCCAATCATTATTCCACTGGTTAGGAATTTGCGAATCATTTTTAACAACCATTTATCATCAATATATTGTTTGATAAATTTCATCAATAAATCATGATCAACTGTGTCGAAGTACGCTTTCAGATCAAGGTCAATCGTATAGTGATATCCTTGATTATTGAACTCAATGACACGTTTTATAGCGTCATGTGCACTTCTTCCAGGCCTAAATCCAAAACTATTGTCAGAGAAAACCATTTCAAATACTGGTGTCATTACTTGTGCAATGGCTTGTTGTATCACACGGTCAACGACCGTTGGTACTCCCAGCTTTCGCTTCGTGCCATCAGGTTTAGGAATTTCCACTCGCCTTACTGGCTTGGGTTTGTAAGAAAGGTTGTCTAATGATTCCATCAATTGAGGTTTAATCTCTATGATATAATCGTGCAGTTCATCGACGGTGACACCGTCGATACCTGCGGCTCCTCTATTTCTTACGACTCTTTTATAAGCGTCATTCAGGTTGTCTCTGTTTAGAACTAATTCTTTAAAAGGAATACCTTTTCTAATCAAATGTTCACCAGAATCAGTGCTACACACCAACCTTGGTTCGTCCTTATAATCCGGACTCGGCTGGTCAGATGATTGTTCTGTTCTCTGCGATTTTCGCACACTTCTACCTCCAATATTGATTAGAATAATTAATGTTCGGTCCTTCATCGCAAAGCGACTACTATGACCTCTGCTGACTTCTGTATCATTCAAGCAGCCATTGCTGACTGTGTTGTTTGTAGGATACATTCCGTTTCCTTGCCAAACGTATGATACAGACCTCCCCGGGTAAGAACGCTAACTTTCGTACCATGTAGCTGTTGGCTCTACGTGGCCTGTTTTATTCGTAGTTATAGGATTTGAGTTACACGGCACTCTCGTCCAACAAGCCCAGCCTTATAGCCACTTCTTGTTCATCAGCTCGGTACTTTGCCTTAGGCTTCCTTCAGATTCCACCTCACGATGGACACCCTTGCCCTTAGCTAGTGATTCCGACTACATCGGCTCACAGAGGACTTTCACCTCCTAGTTAGCGCCCATGCCGGGCGCACCGCGGAACGGCCCGAGCC
>NZ_BJDF01000047.1 GCF_005404815.1 Companilactobacillus huachuanensis | reverse complement strand
CAGGCGAATTCCAGAAATGGAACAATTAAAACAAGAAGTAGCAGCATGGTGTAGTGAACGTAATGCTAAAAATTTATCAATAGATTGGCAATTCACAACTGCAGATGCACGTATAAAATTACATTCACTTTATCCAAAACTTGAAGGTTGATTAAATATAAATGTGAGAGCTACGGTCCACTAGTTATTATGTTTTATTAGGCAGAATAACTTCTTATAACTTAAAATTCTTAATTAAAGTCAATTATATAAAAATATAAAAATGAGTTGTATCACACTTAAAAAACCGGTTCTTTTAAGTTTGGCTATGTGTATTTAATTTATAAATTTGTCAAAAAGAGGCTGTCTTCCACTTGAAATAACCAAGTGAAAGACAGCCTCTTTTTACTCATAACTAAAAATCGAAAAAGTGATATAAACATTGCTGTGACAGTCCTAAATTCAATTTAGTTAAATAGCAAAAAATAATAATTGTACATTCTTATTATTATAAAACTAGTTGGAGACTTACCGGTTCGGGGTTCGGCTTCAACCGAAACTCGAGACCGCACAGCATGTGAACACTTTCAGCTCTGGAAACGGCATAACGCATCAAATTTTCAACCTTCAGTCATTATAAGATGACTCCCACCAAAACTAATACGTATTATTTGTATAATGCACTGTATCTAAATTATAGGTATCGTAGTCTGTGTCTTCTGGATCCTTGAAGAACGCCTTATTTTTAGCATTCAATTTAGTTTCAGTATTATCTAATGTCTGTGCTGGCAAGTCAAGATTTGCTCGTAACTTATCAGAGGCACTCTGCATTGTCGCAGTTGGCAAAATTTGATATGAGCTTTCATTGATCCAAGCTGTTTGGCCTTGAATTTGATTGAAGTCCATTGCCTTTGAACTATTGTGGTACTTCAATACTACTTGATCAATTTCAGATGTGGTTAAATCTGTACTAATATCATTGCCTAATGTTTTAATCAAATCAGGTATTTTCACTAAATATTTCGGCTGTTCTAATTTTTTAACGACCGCACGTAAAACTTGTTGTTGTCGAATTTGACGTCCGTAATCCCCACGAGGATCCTGATAACGCATTCGGGCATAAGTTAAGGCTTCTTTCCCATTCAAATGATGTGTCCCTTTAGGAATTGTTACACCATCAAAGGAAACATTCATTGGACTTTTAACCGTCACACCACCAACAAAATCAACCGTTTTTTCCAAAGCCTTCATATTGATAGCAACGTGATAATCTACGGGTACTCCTAACATACTTCCAACAGTATTCTTAGCCATTTTAGAAAGGCCAATATTGTAGGCAGCATTAATTTTTTGAACATTTTTAGGTTTATCCCCGACCATTTCAGCTAAGGCATCTCGAGGAATTGAATAAGCCACTGTCTTTTGTTTCTTTGGATTCAAAGTTAACAGCATCATCGTGTCTGAATTACCACGATCAACTCGTCCATCAGTCCCAGTATCAGCACCTAACAAGAGAATTGAGAAAGGTTTACCCTGATCGACTTTTTGAGAAACACTGTTCTTATTCGTATTCAAAGATTTCAGTGAATCTTGAGTTCGATAAACAAAGATTCCGGCGAATGCTAAAACGATGACTAAGAGCACACCGATTATAATAGAAATTATTTTTATTTTTTTCATTTTTTATATCCCATATTTTGATATTTTCAATTATAAAACGAATTACTAGCCAGCCGCAAATTTTTTGAGAGACAAATTTTGATAATGTCGCTTTCAAAAATTGAATCATCATGGTACGCTCAAGCTAGAAATTTTTTTAAGGGGAAGTGTTATCATGCCAGAATTAGCTGACGCATTGGTAATCATCGATATGCAAAGGGCTCTTCAATATAGCTATAATTTCGATGGATTAATTCATAGTATCAACGACCGTATCTTTAGTTATCGTCAAGACAATTTGCCAATAATTTTTATTCAGCATAATGATCAAGATCTTGTACGTGGCAGTGAGCTCTGGAATTTGTCAGGAAAATTAGACAAACAAAAAGAAGACATCGTCGTGGAGAAAACTCACGCCAATGCATTCTATCAAACTAATTTAAATAAAATTTTGATGCAAAAAGGAATTCGTTCAATCGAAGTCTGCGGTGCTCAAACTGAATATTGCTGTAACACTACAATCATCATGGCTCACGGACTCGGTTATAAAATTTTCATGGAACATGATATGACGACTACCTTTGATAACGATTATATGACTGCCGAAGATACGATTTCATTCTTTGAAAATATTTGGAATCAACGGTTTGTTACCTTTCAGTAAAAATAGCTGAAGGTTGAAAGGTGAAAAACTAATATAACCATTGTTGTTACCGGCCTAGAGTTAATTTAATTTGCCGAATTAATGTTTATAAATAATCAGGAATTTTGTTTTAGTTCTATTATTCCTTTCATAAAAAGAGCCAACTAGTGGGGCATAGCTCTCACTTTTATATTCTGATATAATCAATTCAAAAAAGGATATATTTTATGAAATCAGATATCAGACCTGTTAAACAACACATCAATCTTTCCGATGATCAAGTTAGTCGTTTAC
>NZ_BJDF01000046.1 GCF_005404815.1 Companilactobacillus huachuanensis | reverse complement strand
TCATCGAAGTGGGCGCAATGCTGGAACCACTCGGCGAACGGGTAGCCGCTCTGACCGCTGAGCAACGGAAATATTTCATCAGTCGAGTGCTGGCCAACTGGGAAGCCTTGATGGGAACCAAGGGGAACAATCAGCACCAGGGCGATGCGTAAGCAGTGCCCTAGTGCGTCCTGCAGCCGCCATTTTTCGTGATGCGCCCGATTTTGGTTTGCCTACACCCAAAAGCGGGTATGGCTTTCCTCAACCCCGGAAAAGCCCCCTTCGGGGCTGGGGGAGGGGGTAAGGTTTTCCCTACACCGGGGGACCCCCAAGAGCGCTCTATACCGGATATGGTTCAATGCCTACTTGACAACCTGAACGGATGAGTTAGGTTGGGAGAAGGCCAAAAAAAACCCCGCAACGCTGGCAGGCGTCCGGGGCTATGGCGTCACCTGTTAGAGAGGTTCCGCATGTCACCACCCTACCAACCCGCCCTGTTTGAGTCCAGCCTTCCAAAATGGCTGGCCTGCACCGATGAACTGGCTGCCGGCATCCAGCACCACCCACGCCAGAAGGCCCTCAAACGTGCCTACATCGACCCCAACCCCTCGGCGCTGGTTTGGGCCATGGTGTTCGACGTGGACCGCCCAGAGGCCGCTACAGCGTGGCAGGATGCCCCTACGGAGTGCCCTCGGCCCAACTGGGTCACCCAGAACCCCCGGAACGGTCATGCGCATCTGGGCTACGTGCTGGCCTCTCCGGTGTCCAGGACACTGAAAGCACGGGCGACCCCTCAACGGTTCTTGGCTCGCATTCAGCACGGCCTGACCATGGCCCTCGATGCGGACAGGGCCTACACCCACCGGCTGACCAAGACCCCCGACCATCCCACCTGGCGCACATTTTGGGAGCGCCCTGACCCCTACGAGCTGGGGGAGTTACGTGACTACCTTGGCGACCGTCTGCCGCTGCGTATCGCACGACTGGAAGCGGTGGGGGAGGGGAGGAACGTCACGCTGTTCGATGGCCTGCGGAAGTGGGCATATCGAGCACGGTTGGGCTACTCGGATTGGCACCTGTGGGAGCGTGCTTGTCGCTCCCACGCTGACGCCTTAAACGCCTTTGCCAGCCCACTCACAACACGAGAAGCGCATCAGGTGGCCAAGAGCGTTGCCAAGTGGACGTGGACCAACATCACGCCAACCGCTTTTTCAAAAATACAGGCAGAAAGAGGAAGCCAGAACGGAGCGAATAAAAAAATCGCTGCGATGGATTTCACCGCTGAAATTGTGAGGTATGCCCGATGATGCCCGTTCGCCAAAAACGAAAAAAAACCGCCAAGGAAGTCGCCAAACATTTTGGCGTATCGGAACGCACTGTCCGCAACCACATGGCGGAGGAACGGGACACCTACGAAGCCCGAGCAGACTACCGGCGCAATCTGGCCGGGACCATGCGAGCGCAAGGGAAATCATGGGCTGAAATCGCCGCGGCGGTTGGGGGCAGCGAATGGTCTGCCCGTGCGTTGGTGAGGCGCTATCGCACCTCACTGGCGGAGCCTACCGGCCCCGCCCCATCCCCCACCCCTTGCGGGGCGGGGTTGTGATGGGAGGGGAAGGGGAAAGGCCCTGACGGGCCACCCTCCGGGCTTTGAGCATGGTTACGAGGTCCACCATCACCCTGCGGAACCGGTCAACAACCACACCACGGGCCTGCATGGCGAACGCCTTCGGCCCTTGATGTTGGGTCGGTTCGCGGTCGATGCCTTGGGCCTTCAACGAGCGGTGGTCAATGCGTGCTGGTGAGTTGGCCAAGGTCAACGCATGGTTGGCATAGCGTGCCCATTCGGCTCGCCAATGGTCTAGGTATTGCTTGTCATTCCAGTCGCGGTTTTTATTTTTGAACCCGTCCTGGTCAATGTCTCGCATCGTGGTCATCAGGTGGAAATGGGGGTTGTCTCCACCGATGTGATGGAAAGCAATCGTTGCACACATGCCCCGGTCAACGAACTCTTTTTGGACGAACGCACGGGCCAGCGTGGCACACTGCTGGGGGGTCAGTTCGCGGGGCAGGGCAATGTCGAACTCGCGGCAAAGTTGAGCGTCTTTGCGCTTCTCGATGGTCTCCACATTGGCCCACAACTGAGCCGGGTCCGATGCCCAAGCCGGAGCGTTGTCGGGGGCAAGCGTCAGCGAGCCAGACACGCCACCCTTGCGGCTGAAATCATGGCGCAGGCCGGTGCGAGGATCTTCCAACGCAACGCCAAGGCGATAGGCAGCAGCAGCAACGGACGAACGTCCTTCGCTGCGCTTTATCACCTGTGCGTGGAGGTGGAAGATTGCCATGTTTTGCTGTTGCTCCTGTTGTGGTTTTTGCTTTGCTCTTAGCCCCGCAGGGCGCACACATCGCGAAGCGATGTATAAGTGCGCTATTGCTGGTGCTTCGCTTCGCTCTGCGCAATAGATTTTGGGCTGCTCGCTTCGCTCGCTTGCGCCCCTCTTTCATTCAAGCAGGCTTTGCGATTTCGTCAATGCAGTCTTGCCAGCGTCGGATTTTTTGTTACTCGTTAGGGAACATCACAACGAGGAAAAAAATCCATGACGACTAAAACACCAAGCCAACGCATTGCCCTGCTCGAAGCGAAGTTAGCGAGAGCCAAGGCCGACGAACGCAAGCAACGAACACGGCGGCTCATCGAAGTGGGCGCAATGCTGGAACCACTCGGCGAACGGGTAGCCGCTCTGACCGCTGAGCAACGGAAATATTTCATCAGTCGAGTGCTGGCCAACT
>NZ_BJDF01000045.1:1975-5062 GCF_005404815.1 Companilactobacillus huachuanensis | reverse complement strand
CTCGTACCCTGAAAACTAGATATTAAGAATAATGAATTAAATCTTGAATCACTTCGAACTGCTGTAAACTCTTTACTCGATTAAGTCCTCGATCTATTAGTACTGCTCAGCTCCATGTATCGCTACACTTCCACCCGCAGCCTATCTACGTCATAATCTCTAACGGATCTTACTTCCATAAAGGAATGGGAAATCTCATCTCGAGGGGGGCTTCACACTTAGATGCTTTCAGCGTTTATCCCTTCCATACGTAGCTACCCAGCGATGCGCCTGGCGGCACAACTGGTACACCAGAGGTATGTCCATCCCGGTCCTCTCGTACTAAGGACAGCTCCTCTCAAATTTCCTACGCCCGCGACGGATAGGGACCGAACTGTCTCACGACGTTCTGAACCCAGCTCGCGTACCGCTTTAATGGGCGAACAGCCCAACCCTTGGGACCGACTACAGCCCCAGGATGCGATGAGCCGACATCGAGGTGCCAAACCTCCCCGTCGATGTGAACTCTTGGGGGAGATAAGCCTGTTATCCCCAGGGTAGCTTTTATCCGTTGAGCGATGGCCCTTCCATATGGTACCACCGGATCACTAACTCCGACTTTCGTCCCTGCTCGACTTGTCAGTCTCGCAGTCAAGCTCGCTTATACGTTTACACTCTGCGAATGATTTCCAACCATTCTGAGCGAACCTTTGAGCGCCTCCGTTACATTTTAGGAGGCGACCGCCCCAGTCAAACTGCCCACCAGACACTGTCCCCCACCGCGCTAAGCGGCGTGGGTTAGAGTTTTCATATAACAAGGGTAGTATCCCACCAATGCCTCCTTCGAAACTAGCGTTCCGAAATCAACGGCTCCTACCTATCCTGTACATGTCACACAAAAACTCAATATCAAGCTACAGTAAAGCTCCATGGGGTCTTTCCGTCCTGTCGCGGGTAACCCGCATCTTCACGGGTATTATAATTTCACCGAGTCTCTCGTTGAGACAGTGCCCAAATCATTACGCCTTTCGTGCGGGTCGGAACTTACCCGACAAGGAATTTCGCTACCTTAGGACCGTTATAGTTACGGCCGCCGTTTACTGGGGCTTCAATTCTCAGCTTCGCTTACGCTAACTGATCCTCTTAACCTTCCAGCACCGGGCAGGCGTCAGCCCATATACGTCATCTTACGATTTAGCATAGACCTGTGTTTTTGATAAACAGTTGTTTGGGCCTATTCACTGCGGCTGGCTTTTACACCAGCACCCCTTCTCCCGAAGTTACGGGGTCATTTTGCCGAGTTCCTTAACGAGAGTTCACTCGCTGACCTTAGGATACTCTCCTCGACTACCTGTGTCGGTTTGCGGTACGGGTAGTTTATTTCTAACTAGGAACTTTTCTCGGCAGTGTGAGTTACTGTGCTTCGCTACTAAAATTTCACTCCCCATCATAGCTTGTCCTTAAAGATAAAAGCATTTGACTCTTATCAAGACTTACTATTTGGACGCGCATATCCATCAGCGCGCACACATCATCCTCCTGCGTCCTTCCATCGTTCAAACAAAATAAACTAGTACGGGAATATCAACCCGTTATCCATCGATTACACCTCTCGGTCTCATCTTAGGCCCCGACTAACCCTGGGAGGACGAGCCTTCCCCAGGAAACCTTAGTCTTTCGGCCGACCAGATTCTCACTGGTCTTTCGTTACTCATACCGGCATTCTCACTTCTAAGAACTCCACTGCTCCTCACGGTACAGCTTCAATGCTCTTACAACGCTCTCCTACCACGTGTCTTACGACACATCCACAGTTTCGGTATCATGCTTAGCCCCGGTACATTTTCGGCGCAGAATCACTCGACTAGTGAGCTATTACGCACTCTTTGAATGAATGGCTGCTTCTGAGCCAACATCCTAGTTGTCTATGCGTTTCCACATCCTTTTCCACTTAGCATGAATTTTGGGACCTTAACTGGTGATCTGGGCTGTTTCCCTTTCGACGGTGGATCTTATCACTCATCGTCTGACTCCCGGGTATAGATTGATGGTATTCGGAGTTTATCTGAATTCAGTAACCCAAGACGGGCCCCTAGTCCAAACAGTGCTCTACCTCCATAATCCTAATCCCCGAGGCTAACCCTAAAGCTATTTCGGAGAGAACCAGCTATCTCCAAGTTCGTTTGGAATTTCACCGCTACCCACAACTCATCCCAGCATTTTTCAACATACACGGGTTCGGTCCTCCAATGCGTTTTACCGCATCTTCAACCTGGTCATGGGTAGGTCACTTGGTTTCGGGTCTACATCAACATACTTAGTCGCCCTATTCAGACTCGCTTTCGCTACGGCTCCGACTTTTCATCTTAACCTTGCATGTTAACGTAACTCGCCGGTTCATTCTACAAAAGGCACGCCATCACCCATTAACGGGCTCTGACTACTTGTAGGCACACGGTTTCAGGATCTATTTCACTCCCCTTCCGGGGTTCTTTTCACCTTTCCCTCACGGTACTGGTTCACTATCGATCACTAGGGAGTATTTAGCCTTGGGAGATGGTCCTCCCAGATTCCGACGGAGTTTCTCGTGTTCCGCCGTACTCAGGATACTGAATGGAGTGGGTCAGATTTCGCTTACGAGGCTTTCACTCTCTTTGGCCAAGCTTTCCAACTTGTTCAACTATCATTACCTTTTGTTCTCACAACATCAGTCCTACAACCCTAAAGAGCAAGCTCTTTAGTTTGGGCTATTCCCGTTTCGCTCGCCGCTACTCAGGGAATCGAATTTTCTTTCTCTTCCTGCAACTACTTAGATGTTTCAGTTCATTGCGTGTTCCTCTTGATTGCTATGTATTCACAAACAAGTAAATATCCATTACGATATTTGGGTTCCCCCATTCGGAAATCCCCGGATCAAAGCTTACTTACAGCTCCCCGAGGCGTATCGTCGTTAGTTACGTCCTTCATCGGCTCCTAGTGTCTAGGCATCCACCGTGCGCCCTTTATAACTTAATCTTGACAAAATACGATTTTACTCGTTTTTATCGCGCAGTTTTCGGTGTTTCTTTAATTCATTATTTCTTAATATCCAGTTTTCAAGGTACGAAC
>NZ_BJDF01000045.1:0-1769 GCF_005404815.1 Companilactobacillus huachuanensis | reverse complement strand
CTCTCAAAACTAAACAAAGTTTTAACAATTGTGTATTTCCGTTGATGCTTACGCATCATATCCTTAGAAAGGAGGTGATCCAGCCGCAGGTTCTCCTACGGCTACCTTGTTACGACTTCACCCTAATCATTTGTCCCACCTTAGACGGCTAGCTCCCCGAAGGGTTACCCCACCGGCTTTGGGTGTTACAAACTCTCATGGTGTGACGGGCGGTGTGTACAAGGCCCGGGAACGTATTCACCGCGGCATGCTGATCCGCGATTACTAGCGATTCCAGCTTCATGCAGGCGAGTTGCAGCCTGCAATCCGAACTGAGATCGGTTTTAAGTGATTTGCTTACCCTCGCGAGTTCGCAGCACGTTGTACCGACCATTGTAGCACGTGTGTAGCCCAGGTCATAAGGGGCATGATGATTTGACGTCGTCCCCACCTTCCTCCGGTTTGTCACCGGCAGTCTCACCAGAGTGCCCAACTGAATGCTGGCAACTGATAATAAGGGTTGCGCTCGTTGCGGGACTTAACCCAACATCTCACGACACGAGCTGACGACAACCATGCACCACCTGTATCCATGTCCCCGAAGGGAAAGACTAATCTCTTAGCTTTTCATGGTATGTCAAGACCTGGTAAGGTTCTTCGCGTTGCTTCGAATTAAACCACATGCTCCACCGCTTGTGCGGGCCCCCGTCAATTCCTTTGAGTTTCAATCTTGCGATCGTACTCCCCAGGCGGAGTGCTTAATGCGTTAGCTGCAGCACTGAAGGGCGGAAACCCTCCAACACTTAGCACTCATCGTTTACGGCATGGACTACCAGGGTATCTAATCCTGTTTGCTACCCATGCTTTCGAATCTCAGCGTCAGTTACAGACCAGAAAGCCGCCTTCGCCACTGGTGTTCTTCCATATATCTACGCATTCCACCGCTACACATGGAGTTCCACTTTCCTCTTCTGCACTCAAGTTTACCAGTTTTCGAAGCACTTCCTCGGTTGAGCCGAGGGCTTTCACTTCAAACTTAATAAACCGCCTACATTCTCTTTACGCCCAATAAATCCGGACAACGCTTGCCACCTACGTATTACCGCGGCTGCTGGCACGTAGTTAGCCGTGGCTTTCTGGTTGAATACCGTCAGTACGTGAACAGTTACTCTCACGCATGTTCTTCTTCAACAACAGAGTTTTACGATCCGAAAACCTTCTTCACTCACGCGGCATTGCTCCATCAGGCTTTCGCCCATTGTGGAAGATTCCCTACTGCTGCCTCCCGTAGGAGTTTGGGCCGTGTCTCAGTCCCAATGTGGCCGATTACCCTCTCAGGTCGGCTACGTATCATTGCCTTGGTGAGCCTTTATCTCACCAACTAGCTAATACGCCGCGGGTCCATCCAAAAGCGATAGCAGAGCCATCTTTCAAGCTACGATCATGTGAAAGTAGTTGTTATGCGGTATTAGCACCTGTTTCCAGATGTTATCCCCCACTTTTGGGCAGGTTACCCACGTGTTACTCACCCGTCCGCCACTCACTTAGATCCGATTCATGAAGCAAGCTTCAATCATCGGGAAAGTTCGTTCGACTTGCATGTATTAGGCATGCCGCCAGCGTTCGTCCTGAGCCAGGATCAAACTCTCATATTAAAAGTT
The DNA here is from genome assembly GCF_005404815.1 of Companilactobacillus huachuanensis. Taxonomy (GTDB): domain Bacteria; phylum Bacillota; class Bacilli; order Lactobacillales; family Lactobacillaceae; genus Companilactobacillus; species Companilactobacillus huachuanensis. The sequence goes on along the minus strand of NZ_BJDF01000045.1, from coordinate 129 downwards.
TGTGACTCAATAAAAAATATTAAAAACTAGCGAATTGACTTCGTTGTAAATCCAACAAATTAATGTTGGCCTACACAATTTTAGTGTTAAAACTTTGTTCAGTTTTCAAAGGTCTACCAGCTGATTAAG
>NZ_BJDF01000044.1 GCF_005404815.1 Companilactobacillus huachuanensis | reverse complement strand
TAAACTTCTTAGACGAATCACCAGAACGGAAAACATCCTTCATAGAAATTTCACGCGGCGGCAAGTTGCCATACAAAACAGGGTCGCCAGCAATATCGGTATAAGTCAAAGCACCTTTAGCGTTAAGGTACTGAATCTCTTTAGTCGCAGTAGGCGGAAAACGAACAAGCGCAAGAGTAAACATAGTGCCATGCTCAGGAACAAAGAAACGCGGCACAGAATGTTTATAGGTCTGTTGAACACGACCAGAAAACTGGCCTAACGACGTTTGGTCAGTTCCATCAACATCATAGCCAGATGCCCAGAGATTAGAGCGCATGACAAGTAAAGGACGGTTGTCAGCGTCATAAGAGGTTTTACCTCCAAATGAAGAAATAACATCATGGTAACGCTGCATGAAGTAATCACGTTCTTGGTCAGTATGCAAATTAGCATAAGCAGCTTGCAGACCCATAATGTCAATAGATGTGGTAGAAGTCGTCATTTGGCGAGAAAGCTCAGTCTCAGGAGGAAGCGGAGCAGTCCAAATGTTTTTGAGATGGCAGCAACGGAAACCATAACGAGCATCATCTTGATTAAGCTCATTAGGGTTAGCCTCGGTACGGTCAGGCATCCACGGCGCTTTAAAATAGTTGTTATAGATATTCAAATAACCCTGAAACAAATGCTTAGGGATTTTATTGGTATCAGGGTTAATCGTGCCAAGAAAAGCGGCATGGTCAATATAACCAGTAGTGTTAACAGTCGGGAGAGGAGTGGCATTAACACCATCCTTCATGAACTTAATCCACTGTTCACCATAAACGTGACGATGAGGGACATAAAAAGTAAAAATGTCTACAGTAGAGTCAATAGCAAGGCCACGACGCAATGGAGAAAGACGGAGAGCGCCAACGGCGTCCATCTCGAAGGAGTCGCCAGCGATAACCGGAGTAGTTGAAATGGTAATAAGACGACCAATCTGACCAGCAAGGAAGCCAAGATGGGAAAGGTCATGCGGCATACGCTCGGCGCCAGTTTGAATATTAGACATAATTTATCCTCAAGTAAGGGGCCGAAGCCCCTGCAATTAAAATTGTTGACCACCTACATACCAAAGACGAGCGCCTTTACGCTTGCCTTTAGTACCTCGCAACGGCTGCGGACGACCAGGGCGAGCGCCAGAACGTTTTTTACCTTTAGACATTACATCACTCCTTCTGCACGTAATTTTTGACGCACGTTTTCTTCTGCGTCAGTAAGAACGTCAGTGTTTCCTGCGCGTACACGCAAGGTAAACGCGAACAATTCAGCGGCTTTAACCGGACGCTCGACGCCATTAATAATGTTTTCCGTAAATTCAGCGCCTTCCATGATGAGACAGGCCGTTTGAATGTTGACGGGATGAACATAATAAGCAATGACGGCAGCAATAAACTCAACAGGAGCAGGAAAGCGAGGGTATCCTACAAAGTCCAGCGTACCATAAACGCAAGCCTCAACGCAGCGACGAGCACGAGAGCGGTCAGTAGCAATCCAAACTTTGTTACTCGTCAGAAAATCGAAATCATCTTCGGTTAAATCCAAAACGGCAGAAGCCTGAATGAGCTTAATAGAGGCCAAAGCGGTCTGGAAACGTACGGATTGTTCAGTAACTTGACTCATGATTTCTTACCTATTAGTGGTTGAACAGCATCGGACTCAGATAGTAATCCACGCTCTTTTAAAATGTCAACAAGAGAATCTCTACCATGAACAAAATGTGACTCATATCTAAACCAGTCCTTGACGAACGTGCCAAGCATATTAAGCCACTTCTCCTCATCCAACGCGTCAGTTTTTGACAGAATCGTTAGTTGATGGCGAAAGGTCGCAAAGTAAGAGCTTCTCGAGCTGCGCAAGGATAGGTCGAATTTTCTCATTTTCCGCCAGCAGTCCACTTCGATTTAATTCGTAAACAAGCAGTAGTAATTCCTGCTTTATCAAGATAATTTTTCGACTCATCAGAAATATCCGAAAGTGTTAACTTCTGCGTCATGGAAGCGATAAAACTCTGCAGGTTGGATACGCCAATCATTTTTATCGAAGCGCGCATAAATTTGAGCAGATTTGTCGTCACAGGTTGCGCCGCCAAAACGTCGGCTACAGTAACTTTTCCCAGCCTCAATCTCATCTCTCTTTTTGCGTTCTGCTTCAATATCTGGTTGAACGGCGTCGCGTCGTAACCCAGCTTGGTAAGTTGGATTAAGCACTCCGTGGACAGATTTGTCATTGTGAGCATTTTCATCCCGAAGTTGCGGCTCATTCTGATTCTGAACAGCTTCTTGGGAAGTAGCGACAGCTTGGTTTTTAGTGAGTTGTTCCATTCTTTAGCTCCTAGACCTTTAGCAGCAAGGTCCATATCTGACTTTTTGTTAACGTATTTAGCCACATAGAAACCAACAGCCATATAACTGGTAGCTTTAAGCGGCTCACCTTTAGCATCAACAGGCCACAACCAACCAGAACGTGAAAAAGCGTCCTGCGTGTAGCGAACTGCGATGGGCATACTGTAACCATAAGGCCACGTATTTTGCAAGCTATTTAACTGGCGGCGATTGCGTACCCGACGACCAAAATTAGGGTCAACGCTACCTGTAGGAAGTGTCCGCATAAAGTGCACCGCATGGAAATGAAGACGGCCATTAGCTGTACCATACTCAGGCACACAAAAATACTGATAGCAGTCGGCGTGTGAATCATTAGCCTTGCGACCCTCGGCAGCAAGAACCATACGACCAATATCACGAAAATAGTCACGCAAAGCATTGGGATTATCATAAAACGCCTCTAATCGGTCGTCAGCCAACGTGAGAGTGTCAAAAACGATAAACCAACCATCAGCATGAGCCTGTCGCATTGCATTCATCAAACGCTGAATAGCAAAGCCTCTACGCGATTTCATAGTGGAGGCCTCCAGCAATCTTGAACACTCATCCTTAATACCTTTCTTTTTGGGGTAATTATACTCATCGCGAATATCCTTAAGAGGGCGTTCAGCAGCCAGCTTGCGGCAAAACTGCGTAACCGTCTTCTCGTTCTCTAAAAACCATTTTTCGTCCCCTTCGGGGCGGTGGTCTATAGTGTTATTAATATCAAGTTGGGGGAGCACATTGTAGCATTGTGCCAATTCATCCATTAACTTCTCAGTAACAGATACAAACTCATCACGAACGTCAGAAGCAGCCTTATGGCCGTCAACATACATATCACCATTATCGAACTCAACGCCCTGCATACGAAAAGACAGAATCTCTTCCAAGAGCTTGATGCGGTTATCCATCTGCTTATGGAAGCCAAGCATTGGGGATTGAGAAAGAGTAGAAATGCCACAAGCCTCAATAGCAGGTTTAAGAGCCTCGATACGCTCAAAGTCAAAATAATCAGCGTGACATTCAGAAGGGTAATAAGAACGAACCATAAAAAAGCCTCCAAGATTTGGAGGCATGAAAACATACAATTGGGAGGGTGTCAATCCTGACGGTTATTTCCTAGACAAATTAGAGCCAATACCATCAGCTTTACCGTCTTTCCAGAAATTGTTCCAAGTATCGGCAACAGCTTTATCAATACCATGAAAAATATCAACCACACCAGAAGCAGCATCAGTGACGACATTAGAAATATCCTTTGCAGTAGCGCCAATATGAGAAGAGCCATACCGCTGATTCTGCGTTTGCTGATGAACTAAGTCAACCTCAGCACTAACCTTGCGAGTCATTTCTTTGATTTGGTCATTGGTAAAATACTGACCAGCCGTTTGAGCTTGAGTAAGCATTTGGCGCATAATCTCGGAAACCTGCTGTTGCTTGGAAAGATTGGTGTTTTCCATAATAGACGCAACGCGAGCAGTAGACTCCTTCTGTTGATAAGCAAGCATCTCATTTTGTGCATATACCTGGTCTTTCGTATTCTGGCGTGAAGTCGCCGACTGAATGCCAGCAATCTCTTTTTGAGTCTCATTTTGCATCTCGGCAATCTCTTTCTGATTGTCCAGTTGCATTTTAGTAAGCTCTTTTTGATTCTCAAATCCGGCGTCAACCATACCAGCAGAGGAAGCATCAGCACCAGCACGCTCCCAAGCATTAAGCTCAGGAAATGCAGCAGCAAGATAATCACGAGTATCCTTTCCTTTATCAGCGGCAGACTTGCCACCAAGTCCAACCAAATCAAGCAACTTATCAGAAACGGCAGAAGTGCCAGCCTGCAACGTACCTTCAAGAAGTCCTTTACCAGCTTTAGCCATAGCACCAGAAACAAAACTAGGGACGGCCTCATCAGGGTTAGGAACATTAGAGCCTTGAATGGCAGATTTAATACCAGCATCACCCATGCCTACAGTATTGTTATCGGTAGCAAGCACATCACCTTGAATGCCACCGGAGGCGGCTTTTTGACCGCCTCCAAACAATTTAGACATGGCGCCACCAGCAAGAGCAGAAGCAATACCGCCAGCAATAGCACCAAACATAAATCACCTCACTTAAGTGGCTGGAGACAAATAATCTCTTTAATAACCTGATTCAGCGAAACCAATCCGCGGCATTTAGTAGCGGTAAAGTTAGACCAAACCATGAAACCAACATAAACATTATTGCCCGGCGTACGGGGAAGGACGTCAATAGTCACACAGTCCTTGACGGTATAATAACCACCATCATGGCGACCATCCAAAGGATAAACATCATAGGCAGTCGGGAGGGTAGTCGGAACCGAAGAAGACTCAAAGCGAACCAAACAGGCAAAAAATTTAGGGTCGGCATCAAAAGCAATATCAGCACCAACAGAAACAACCTGATTAGCGGCGTTGACAGATGTATCCATCTGAATGCAATGAAGAAAACCACCATTACCAGCATTAACCGTCAAACTATCAAAATATAACGTTGACGATGTAGCTTTAGGTGTCTGTAAAACAGGTGCCGAAGAAGCTGGAGTAACAGAAGTGAGAACCAGCTTATCAGAAAAAAAGTTTGAATTATGGCGAGAAATAAAAGTCTGAAACATGATTAAACTCCTAAGCAGAAAACCTACCGCGCTTCGCTTGGTCAACCCCTCAGCGGCAAAAATTAAAATTTTTACCGCTTCGGCGTTATAACCTCACACTCAATCTTTTATCACGAAGTCATGATTGAATCGCGAGTGGTCGGCAGATTGCGATAAACGGTCACATTAAATTTAACCTGACTATTCCACTGCAACAACTGAACGGACTGGAAACACTGGTCATAATCATGGTGGCGAATAAGTACGCGTTCTTGCAAATCACCAGAAGGCGGTTCCTGAATGAATGGGAAGCCTTCAAGAAGGTGATAAGCAGGAGAAACATACGAAGGCGCATAACGATACCACTGACCCTCAGCAATCTTAAACTTCTTAGACGAATCACCAGAACGGAAAACATCCTTCATAGAAATTTCACGCGGCGGCAAGTTGCCATACAAAACAGGGTCGCCAGCAATATCGG
>NZ_BJDF01000043.1 GCF_005404815.1 Companilactobacillus huachuanensis | reverse complement strand
AGAACTTTTTCAAAATAATTAAAGGCGTTTGGAAAAGCTATTAAGCTTGAATCCGTTGACGCCGTTGTCATCTGTCGCAACAACAAGATATATATTACCAATTAGATTAAGTGTGTGCAACCCTTTTTTACAAAAAAGTTGAATTTTTTTCATTTTTTTCTGAAATACGTTGTAAAGCAGCCTTCACCCATGCTTCTTTATGAGTTGCGATTGTCTTATAGCCTATCTTATTGCGATAATCTGTCCAGAAATGCTTATGTAAAATTGGTCGTCCTATCTTCTCAGGTTGCAAGGCACGCATTGATAGGCTTATCTGTTGATTGTATTCATCAATACCCATTACAATTACATCAACCTCATCTCCAACTTGATATCTACTATTAAGGTCAGATACGAAGCCGTGCTTTAATTCTGAAATATGGATCAAGCCCTGATACTGATTGTCTAGCCTTACAAAAACCCCATATGATTGAACGCCAGAGATGGTTCCAGTTAATTTATCTCCAATTCGCATTAATTTTCCTCCCGCTTTGAATTTTAAATGTGTAACAATGTATCTATAGATTATATAACAGAAAATGGTGACTAAGATTATGAATGACAAAATTTATGACATTTCAATTATCGGCGGTGGTCCTGCTGGTATGTTTGCTGCCTACTTCGCCCGTTTGCGAAATCTCAAGGTAGCACTAATAGAGAGTTTACCAAAATTAGGTGGTCAACCTGAAACACTGTACTCGCAAAAGCATATCTATGATGTGGCTGCTCTCCCTAAAATATCAGGTACAGACTTAACTAAACAACTCAATGAACAATTAAGTATTATGAACTGTGATCAATACATAGAAACATCTGTTTCTTCTATAGATAGAAAAGATGATATTTGGGAATTAACTACCAATCGAGAGACTATCCATACTAAAGCAGTCATCATTGCTATTGGTAACGGTGCTTTCAAACCACGCAAGTTAACTTTTGATTATGATCCTACTATAGAAGAAAACAATCTTGATTACTTCGTCAATAGTCTATCAGACTTCAATGATAAAGATGTCATTGTTGCTGGTGGCGGTGATTCCGCTGTTGATTGGTCCATTGACCTTTCCAAAGTTTCTAAACACACTTTTCTAGTCCATCGTCGTAACAAGTACCGTGCCATGGAATCTAGTGTTGCAAAACTTGAGGAATCAACTGTTGAGCAACTCAATCCTTATATCATCAAGGGACTGGACTATAATCTCAACAATCATGACAAAATTGACGTTACCTTAAAGATGATTAAGTCCGATGAAACTAAAGTAGTTACTGCTGACAAGTTACTAGTTAACTATGGATTTGTCTCTGATTCTAAGATTCTTCACGACTGGAATATCGAATTGAATGGTCCTTTCATCAAGGTAACTCAAGAAATGGAGACTAATTTACCAAATATCTTTGCTATTGGCGATATCGTAACTTATCCTGGTAAATTACAATTGATTGCAACAGCCTTTGCTGAAGGTCCAATTGCAGTAACTAAAGCCTTACGTAACCTCTATCCTGACAAAGACTACTTCGAACACAGCACTTCTATTTTCGAGAAATAATCTTTAATTTACATTAATTTTAAAGTTATTTTAAGTTAAGCTGGTATAATGAAGTTTAATTTGAATTCTGGAGTTGATTGATTGAGTTACATAATGGGTTTGGTTGATTTTATCTTGCACATTGATCATCACATGGTCAATATCGTGAATAATTTCGGCATTTGGACATATTTAATACTATTTCTGATTATCTTTATTGAAACCGGAGTTGTTATCTTGCCATTTCTACCCGGAGATTCTTTAATCTTTGCGGCAATGGCGTTAGCTGCTAATCCTAAATACGGATTGATTGGTTGGTTGATGTTCCTGATTTTCCTAGCTGCTGCCGTTTTAGGAGATTCGATGAACTACGAAATTGGTGAACATTTTGGAGAATACGCGACGAGGAATAAATACCTCGGTAAACTTATCAATAAAGATCACTTGGATGAAGCACATCATTTCTTTGAAAAACATGGTGGTAAGACAATTGCCATTGGTCGATTCATCCCTTTAATTAGAACTTTCGTACCATTCGTTGCTGGTAGCGGAACGATGCATTACGGAACTTTCTTGAAATATAACTTTATTGGTGCTTTCTTATGGGTTCTAGTTTGTTCGGCAGCCGGTTACCTATTTGGTAATATCCCAGCCGTTCAGGATCACTTCTCAATGATTATCATCGGTATCGTCATTGTTTCATTAATTCCTATTTTAATCACCGCCATTAAAAATAGAAAAAAGAAAAAAGCTTAGGAAATTTTTCCTAAGCTTTTTTTTGTCGTGCTTTCCAAAAATTCAATCCTTCAAAAATTACGAAGAATAAGATAAAACACTGCGTAAAGAAATCCTCTGGCAAGATATTGATTACTGGATCCTTATTCGGATCAAATAACCAATCACTATTACGAAAGAGTACTTCATGAAAAATAACGAAAAATTCGTCAAAATTTAACAGCATCATAATTGCCAAAACTATCCCAAAGATAGCAATCCACAAAAAGATACGATTAAATCTGGCACGAATCTTATGAAATTTAGCTACTATAATACCGCTAATAATGAAAACCCCAAAATTCAATAAGAACAATTTTTTACAATCCAAAAAATGTAGTCGACCAGCTGCTGAGGAACCAAAGTCACTTAAATGCCATTGCCAATTGAATGGATTAATTAAATAATTCATCATCTGCATATAATTTTTCATAATAGTGCCATACTTCATCTCGACAATTTGGTCCAAATTATAATATTTAATATCAAATGCAAACAACGGATAACTGGCAAAAATAGTTACAGTAATTGCAGCTGTCAACAAGAAGAATGCTAATACAATGGTGTACAAAAGATCCTTTTGTGAATTAGACATCCCATTGATCCAGACTTTCTACCTGATGAGTTGGTTTGATTGGGGCATTATCAATATCCTCATGTGTACTGACACCTGTGTTGACCCACAATGTATCAACTCCTGCGCTAATTCCACACTTAATATCAGTATTGTAATTATCGCCAACCATGACGGCCTTTTTAGGATCAAAGTCACGAGCTTTTGCAGCAAAATCAATAATGTCACGTTCTGGTTTACCGATATAGTGGGCTTTTTGTTGAGTCGAGGTTTCCACTAAGGAAATGACAGAACCAGCACCTGGCACAAGCCCTCTTTCATTGGGCAAATTAGTATCCGCGTTAGTTCCAATAAATAAGGCCCCACGTTTAATAGCCAAAGTTGCCAACTCAAATTTATGATATGTAACATCATAATCCAATCCGACGATTACAACATCAGGATCGAATTCGTTCAACTTAATACCTGTATTGAAAACAGCACTCTTCAAACCGTATTCACCGATTACATAAGCACTGTGATTTTGAATATCATCATCAAACATATTTTGAATATAAGCCGCCGTAGCTAATGATGGCGTTAAAACTTGTTCAGCCGTTGCTGTAATTTGATGATTTTTCACTAAATTATCAGCCACTTGCTGAGGAGTTTTAGTTGTATTGTTTGTTAAGTAGTAGTAATCAATTCCCGCATTGTTTAAATTGTCGATGAAAACCTTAGCTTCAGGAATCTTGTCCTTACCACGATACATCGTTCCATCCAAATCAATTAAATATGTTTGATACTTCATTTATTCTTTTCACCTATTTTTCTAATTTTAAAAGTTTTCTTTGCCGAAGTTGTCTTCTTAGTATTATTCGTTCGACGTTTAGAAATCTTATTTTTCTTATGTTGATTATTATGTGGCTTATTAGGCTTAGCTTCAGCCTTAGTACGTGTCTTCCGAGTTTTGAATTTATGAGTATTCGTATTGTGACCATTAGTATTTCGACTAGCAACATTATGGTTATTGGTACTATGACCACTAGTATTGTTGTTTCTACGATGACTATTTCTCAGTGGAGCCTTTTTAATCTTTTCCAAGACAAAATAAGCGCAACCAAAATTACAATATTCTAATAGATAGTCTTCCAAATGAGAAATACGATTCTCTATGGTACTCTCGTTTCTCTCATCTTCATAAAATCCTTTGAATCGTAACTGATCATAACCCCAGTCACCAACAATATAATCATATTTTTCGAGAACATTATTATAACGTTCTTCAATTCTTTCTTCACTAAAACCACTATCATGGTCTTCTACTATTCGATATTGTGTTTTGTCAATTGAAATCAAATTATCATCTAGTCTGATTACATCAACTAACTTAGTAGTAGCGGTGTTATCCTCAATTTCCTGCAAGTAATCACCTCAAATCGGATATTTTTTATTTAAGTAATCACCGAATACACCCCGTAAAAAGTCGGGATACATAATTTCATTGTCACCTGAAATCTCAATTGATGGGAAATAAGGTACAAATAAGTAGTGATCCAACAATGCTAAAGTATACTCTTGATTTTTATCTAATTCTTCACCGTTTATATAAACATTCCGTTTGTTGTCAATCTCAATGCCACGATAAACTAGTTCGCCAAATATCTTACCACGAAAACCCATTCCTTTTTGCATATGATTTCTTAAAAACATACGATTTTTTTCCATTTCCATAACTAAGCGCCAAACATTATCACCAGTCATAGTCGTTTTCATCACGTGAATCGCGTGTGGTAAAACATCATGTAAGTTTTTCTCAGTCACAATACCTTTAGGAAGGTCTTTCAAAAATAATCCAGAACTTAACACAGCCACATCAGTTTTTGCATAATTTTGAACCGCAGTCAAAGCTTCTTGCATGATTGAATGTTTGGACTGATAGTTAGCGCTTAACGTTTCTGGCAAATTGGCAACCTGTTTTTGATTCAACAAGGATTCACCCTTATCAAATTGTTGCTTGATCCAAGCGTCATCTCCAGGCAATTCTTCCAAAGTAGCAGTTGCAACTGTAAAAGCCGACTTAGCAAAAACTTTTTTCTGATCATCAAGTTCCATATTAATCGTTCCGACATTCTGCCCATACTTACCGGCAGCAGCTAGCAAAACCCCATTATCCATTTCCCCTTTTGGAAACAAATGATGGGTATGGGCGCCAATAATGACATCAATTTCCGGATGATTTTTGGCAATCATCCGATCCATTGATACTCCTAAATGTGACAGCAAGATGATCACGTCACAATTCTTAACTAACTCAAGTGACTTTGGCAACATCTCTTGAATCAATTTAATATCCCAGTCCAACAAGGGATATGTCAAAATATATGGTGCCGTTAAACCCATAACACCAATTTTAGTGCCTTTTTTAGTCGTAAATATCTTAGTCGGTTCAGCAAAATCAGCCAAACGATTAGGTTCTTTTTCATAGAGATTATTTAAAATAACAGGAAAATTGGCATGATCGTACAAATGTTCCAAATCTTCGTGACTATTTCCTAAACCTTCATTATTACCAATCGTGGCCGCGTCATAATGTAATGGATTCATCCACTCGATATTAGCCTGTCCATTAGTGGCCTCACTCAAAGGATGAGCACGGTCCATAGCATCCCCAATATCAAACAAATAAAAGTCATCCGCCTGACTATTTTGACGTGATTGTTTGATGAAGCGTTCAAGCCGTGGAAAGTTTTCGAAGTGAGAATGTAAATCATTCGTATGAACTATCTGAATTTTTTCCATAATATCCTACTTTCTCTGTAATCTGGTTAAATATGTCATCTCTAGCGTTGAAATCATTAATTAAAGGTTGAAAGTATGCCGTTTCCAGATCTGAGAGTATTCAATTGCTGCGCGGAACGGCCCGAGCCAAAGAGCGGTCTCGAACCTCGGTTGAAGCCTCGCAAAGACCGCGAGTCTTCAACTCTGGAGTGAACCCATGAGGTTGGACACATGATCCAAACCTGGAGGGGTTCACTATGATTAAGTACAATCTGGATTTCAAAGTCAAAATAGTAAATGAGTT
>NZ_BJDF01000042.1 GCF_005404815.1 Companilactobacillus huachuanensis | reverse complement strand
TGAGAAGGATACACCTGTTCCCATGCCGAACACAGAAGTTAAGCTTCTCCGCGCCGAAAGTAGTTGGTGGGAAACTACCCGCGAGGATAGGGAGCTGCCGCGCTAACATAAAGGGATTGACTTAGGTCAGTTCCTTTTTTCGTATCATTAAATAACTAAAAGAGGAACTGTTTATCTCCCTTTGGGATCATAAACGGTTCTTTTTGTGCCAATAATTATCAAAAAGTTTATAATATTCAATTATTAAATCTTTTACCAAGAGGATATTAAGAATGATTAAGATTAGACAGGCAACTGAGAACGATGTACAAGAATTATTGGATATTTATGCTCCATATGTTCTTAACACGACAATTACTTTTGAAGATGCCATTCCAACTGTAGAAGATTTCAAAAGTCGTATCCATAATATTTTAAAGACTTTTCCTTATCTAGTAGCGGTCGATGATAATGATAAAATTCGAGGATATGCTTACGCCCACGCCTATAAGCCCCGTGCTGCATATGCTTGGACTGTTGAAGCCAGTATCTATGTAGAACACGAATATAAGGGTCATGGCGTTGGTACAACATTGTATCAATATCTTGAAGATACATTGCAAAGACAAGGTGTAGTCAACTTGATGGCCTGTATTACTGAAGAGAATTCTAATAGCGTTAAATTTCATGAGAAATGTGGTTATGAAAAGGTTGGGACTTTTAAAAAGGTCGGTTTTAAGTTCAATCGCTGGCTGGATATCGTTTGGATGCAAAAAACATTGAATCCTCGTTCGAATAAAATTAAAAAGGTTATTTCTTACGATAAATTAAGTTAAAATGATTGACCTAGAGTTAACTCTAAGGGGTATTATTCTTAATGATGAAGGGAGCAATTTTATGACAAAATTAACTGATACATTTGATATTTATAATGGTACTAAGATTCCTAAGGTAGCCTTTGGTACGTGGCAAATTCCTGCTAATCAAGCAAGACAAGCCGTTGCCGATGCTATCGAAACTGGTTACAGACATATTGATACAGCACTTGTTTATGGAAATGAAAAAGAGGTTGGACAAGGTATTAAGGACTCTGGCGTTAAACGTGAAGATCTATATGTAACTTCAAAATTGCCTGCTGAAACTAAATCTTACAAAGGTGCTCTAGCAGATTTTGAAACAACCATGAAGAATCTTGACCTAGATTACTTGGATCTTTATCTTGTACACGCTCCATGGCCATGGGGTGAAATTGGCGCAAATTACGACAAGGAAAACATTGAAGTATGGCGCGCTATGGAAGAAATTTACAAGTCTGGTCGGGTTAAGTCTGTAGGTGTTTCAAACTTTAACGTTCATGATTTGGAAAATGTGATGAAGACAGCTACCGTTAAGCCAATGGTTGATCAAATTCAATACTACATTGGTTATACAGAACCTAAAATCACAGAATTTGCTAAAAAGAATGATATTTTAGTTGAGGCTTACTCACCACTTGCTACGGGTGGCCTAATCCACAACGAAGATGTATTAAAGATTGCTGAAAAATATAATGTTAGCGTTCCACAATTGGCTATTCAATTTGTTATCCAAAATGACGTCTTGCCATTACCTAAGGCAGTTCACAAGGAACACATTGTTGCTAATACGAAATTAGACTTTGAAATTAGTGCTGATGATATGAAGACATTGAATGCTATGCCTGATACTGCACCAGAACATTTCCACAATCCTACTCAGGGTTAATAACTTCTTAATTTAAAAAAGCTGTCACAGAAAATCAATAATTTTCTGTGACAGCTTTTTTAGATAAGTTATTATCTAAAGGTTGAAAGGTGAAAAAGTGATATAAATATTGCTGTGACAGTCCTAAATTCAATTTATTTAAATATCAAAAGATCACAATTAGACAGTCCTGTTATAAAAAAACTAGTTGAAAGAGCTGAAAGTATTCATTTGCCGCGAAAGTGACGTTAGGACTTTAGTCCTTACACCACCAGGCGTGTTGGAGACTTACCGGTTCGGGGTAAGGCTTCAACCGAGATTCGAGACCGCCTCTTGGCTCGAATCGTACCGCGCAGCATATGAATACTTTCAGCTCTGGAAACAGCATACTTACCTAAACTTTCAACCTTTAGTTATTATATAAAGGAAAAAATTAATTGTAAATTTAGAACAGTAATAATACCTGCTAAAATTAATCCTATCCAAGTAGTTAGTTTGCTATTAGCGTGAGATCCCATTAATTTATGATCTGCTGTTAAAAAAATTGTTGGAAAAAGTGTAAATGGCAGAGCGACACTTAAGACAATTTGTGCATAGACTATCATATCTTCGAAATCTGATTCATTGAACCCAACCATGAAGCCGATAATCAAGATTGGAATCAAAGTAACAAATCGGGTTAATAGGCGTCTTTGCCATAAAGGTAAGCGAATATTCAAATAACCCTCCATGACGATTTGACCGGATAAAGTACTGGTAATTGACGAAATCAGACCGGTAATTAATAAGGCAAAAGCAAAGAGCCAACTCATGGCGGGACTAGCTAAACTACCGACGATAGCCGTGCTTTTAAGACCGTTAAAGACATCTTGCAAGCTAGCCAACTGATTAGTGGTATGAAAGAATAATGTTCCACCAAGGATTAATAAGAGGGCATTGATAATAAATGCAGCAACCAAATGGACAACTGAATCCCAGTTAGCAAAGCGTAAAGCCTCATTGACCTGATTGGGGTCATTATGATCGTAACGACGACTTTGTGCCAGAGAAGAATGCAAATAAATATTATGTGGCATGATGGTTGCTCCCATGATACCGAGACTTAAAATAAGTTTCTCATGGTTTTTGAATAAATCGTCTGTGGGAAGTAAACCGGAAAAAATTGCTTTAATTGGTGGATCTGCTCGAAATACTTCGATACCAAAAATTACTCCAACAATTAGGATTGCTGACAGGACAATAAACTCAATTCGACGAATGCCAAATCTAAGAAATAACAAGACTATTAGCACGTCAAGAATCGTTAGTAGGATACCAAAGACTAAAGGTAAGCCAAACAATAATCGTAAAGCGATTGCTGTGCCAATAACGCCGGTTAAATCAGTTGCCATCATTGCAATTTCATTTAAGATCCATAAAAAGTATCGAACATTTTTGGGAACTTTTGCAGCAATTGCCTGAGCTAGATCCTGACGAGCAACGATACCAAGTTTAATCGATAGGGATTGCATGAACATAGCAACAATAATCGACATCAGTAAAACCGATAGTAATTCATAGCGGAATTGACTACCTCCTGACAATGAGGTCAGCCAATTGCCGGGATCCATGTAACCAACAGCGACTAAAGCTCCAGGACCACTGTAGGCTAAGAATTTTTGTAAAAATGAGGTCTCATAAACACTGGGAACTTTAACACTCTCATTTATTTCATCTAGACTTTTTTTGACCATTATTTAACCTGATTTCTAACAGCTAAATCGGCCAAAAATCGACTGAAACGAGGATCATCATTCATCGGAGGGACTAATTGAAATTCATTTCCGCCACTGGCTTTAAAGGTCTGGTAGTTTTGAACATAATCTTCTTCTAAAGTTTCCAAGCAATCGGCTACAAATGAAGGCGTCGCAATTAAAATATTACGTTGACCGAGTTCAACAGCCTGCATCAAGGAATTTTTTAAATATGGTTTCAACCAGGGCATTGGTCCAAATTTCGATTGATAAACAGTTTTAATTTTATTCTTTGGAATTGTTAGCAAATTTGATATAGCGGCAGTGGTTGCTTCACATTCTTCTTGGTAAGGATCACCATGTTTGACCATAGCCGTTGGAATACTGTGATAGCTAATAAATAATGCATCATAAGTATCTTTTTCCCAAGCTGTTTGAATTTGACTGGCTAAAATCTGTTGGTAAGTTGGTTGATCATAGAACTGTTTGATAATTGTTAAGTCGATGTCAACTGACTGTGCCTGCTGGATGATAGATTTAGTTGTACTTTGAGTATATTCAGGAAAGAGTGGTAAGAGAATAACATTTTGACAACCATCTTTTTTCATCTGTAGCAAGGTTTGAGCAATATCTGGTTGATTGTAGGTCATTGCCATTTTCACATTCCATTGTGGCAACAGTTTTTGAACCTGAGCAGTTATTTTTTGCGTGTAGACGATTAATGGAGAACCTTCTGGTAACCAAGAATGCTGATAGAAGGTGGCCGAACGCCAAGAACGCAACGGCAAAATAACCCCTTTCAGTAATGGTTGCCAGAAAACTTTGGGCATTTCGATTACGTTAGGATCACTCAAAAATTCTTGGAGATATTTTTTAACGTCTTTAGTTTTAGGGGACGTTGGTGATCCTAAGTTGACTAATAATAATCCCTGTACCATTGTGTTTTCCCCCCTAATATTTGATTTTATAATAGCATAACTAAGGGTTGAAAGTTTAATTAAGATGCCGTTTCCAGAGCTGAGAGTATCCAATTGCTGCGCCTCCCAGGTTCGGGCTGTTCCGCGCAGCAAATGAATACTCTCAGTTCTTCCAACTAGTTTATTTTTTGTATGGGACGAACAATAAGATGAAGATTTCTGACTATTTAAATATGTAATATCACGCTTTTATGAAAAAAGTTATAAAAAATATTAGACATTTTGAATATATCATGTTAATATAAAAATATACTAATGATAACGATAAGATTTTAGACAAGGAGATGAACTATGAAATTAAAAAACGATAACCTAATGAAACTTTTAACGTCCGATAACGAACCAAAAATCAGCATTATCTTACCGATTCATCCGGAAACTCCTCAGGCAGAAACTAATCTGCTTGCCTATAAAAATCTTTTGAAGGATGTCAAAAAAGACTTAGAACTAAATTATCCACGTCGGGAGTGGAACAATGCAGTAAAAAATCTCGAATCCCTGATCCTCGATAGAAAATTATGGAACTCAGATAAAAGAGCCTTATTGATTTTTGCCAACAATGAGAACATGGAAATCAGAGCTATGGAACATACGGTTTTGGCCAAAGAACATGTTGGAAATACTTTCTTGATTCAAGATCTCTTGTTACCCGAAGAAAATGTTAAGAGACCAGATTACTTGCTAAATATCAGTCGTGACCGAATTAGTGTCATTGATATTAATAGTTTAAAAGAAGTTGAATTAGCAGGTCTACATACTAGATTTTCTGACTACTATTCAGACTTCGATGCTAATTCCAATGTGAACTCGGGTTCATATGGGGGTCTAACAGCAACATATCACGGACACCGTACTAAATCTGAAGAGCAACAAAAAGATCAAAGTATTTATTACCAATATTTAGACAAAGAGTTAATGAATTTGAATCAGACCAAAGGTTATACATTTGTGATAGCAGGCTTATCAGAAACATTAGATGTATATTTGAAGTCGTATGAAAATAAACCTTATATCGGCGGGATCATGCATGGCTCGGTAGTGAATCTGTCCCGTGCCGAATTAGCCGAAAGAGTAAATGATTACTTCGCCTTTGAGAGAATTGCTGAAGTGGAACAAGTAAAGAACAATGTCAGAGCCGCTGGGGAAAAGAATAGAGTTATCAATGACTTGAGTACTATTGACCTTGCTTTAAACAATCGGGATGTTAAAACATTAGTTTCGTTTAATGATGGAAGTTCATATTCAGTAGAGCACAATAAGTTACTGATTAAATCCTTGATCAATAAAATCAATTGTCGAGTTCTATATACACCAGGTGACAATAGTTATCCTAGTATGAGTGCCATTTTAAGGTAGAGAGGGCAATGCAAGGGAGAACTAGCTCTTGATCATCAGGAGTTACCCTTATATAGCCCGTTTTAGAGCCACTGCTTAGAACCAATCGATACCAAAACCATTCATTACCAATGTAGTCGTACAATTAGGAGCTGGGGACATGATTATCATTGTCCTTAAACTCTCGGCATAAAAGTATAACTTTTTTGCTTAAACAAAACAGGCACTGTAATCCGATTTTGGATTACAGTGCCTGTTTGCCTTAACATTAGAAATTTTTAAGTTATATACCGTTCGTACGATTTGAGAAGTTGCACAAGTGTAATGAGTTGCGAATGTTTTGTCCCATTCGTATTCTGTGTTTCAAGCAATATCTTCAAGAAAGGTTTAGGATAGACGTGCAACAGAGAGGTAAAACAATCGGAGGTAGAGTAATGGCAAATGTATTGATTATTGGCGCAACAAGCCTAATGGGTCAAAAGGCGACAAAATTTTTCTTGGACAAAACTGATGATAATATTACTTTGATGGCACGTTACACGGGACTTTTAACGATAGATGAAAAACGTGAACGTGTATTTCAAGGAGACATTATTGATGAAAAAATTTTGGATGATGCAATCAGGGGAGTCGATGTGGTCTTAGTATCACTCGATAGTAATGAAGAGCTTTTGATCCAGAAGATTATAGACGCAATGAACAAAGAGGGAGTTAGACGGTTTATATTCTTAACATCCATGGGTCTTTATAATGAGGTTCCTATTACTAATGGCGCTTCAGGAAATTTGAATGACGGAGAAATACTAGCACCATATCAAGAAGTAGTTGATGCAATTGAAAACTCGGATTTGAATTATACAATTGTCCGTCCCACATGGCTAGATAATGGTCAAGACGTCGACAATTATGAAATCGTTCGTAAAGGTGGTCAATCTAAGACAGATACAGTCGCCAGCAGCAGTGTGGCCGACCTTATTGTTCGTTTAGCACACAATGGTAAGCTGGGTTCACACGATAGTTTAGCCATTAGTCGTAAAGCATAATAATATTACTATTAAAAAATGCCTATCAAACTTGAATTATTCCAAGCTTGATAGGCATTTTGCGTTAATTTTATAAAGGTTGAAAGTTTGATGCATTATGCCGTTTCCAGAGCTGAGAGTATTCAATTGCTGCGCGGAACGGCCCGAGCCTGGGAAGCGGTCTCGAGCCTCGGTTGAAGCCTCGCAAAACCCGCGAGTCTTCAACGCTGATCTGAACCCCGAAGTTTGGACACTTTTTTATGCAGCTTTTAATTCTGTTGATTCTCGATATTGAACAGGCGACATTCCACCTAAATCTGTTTTGAT
>NZ_BJDF01000041.1 GCF_005404815.1 Companilactobacillus huachuanensis | reverse complement strand
AAACAGCCACATTTGATTGAACAAAAAAATAGCAGAAAAAACTGGAGACCAGAAATTTCTGCTATTTATTATCTAAGACTTTAGTTTTGTCCCAGACTCGTTTTTAGTTTGCGTCTAAAAATATCTCTAGGCATTTTTGCGTTGTTTATGTAAATCCCAGATGATTACGACTATATAGCCAAACGCAACCAATGAGAGACCACCAGTCACAACTGAGCTCAATTCATAAGGCAGGTCGATAAAACCGCCTAGGATTGAATATAGGGTGTTAACTAGGACAATCACGGCTAATGTCAATGATTTGTCCCAAATTTTAATATTATGTCGAATTTTGTAATTGATTACAGCAATCATAAATGCAATTAGAATTACTGCAACGATATAAAGTGTATTTTGTAAAAAGCCTGGACTGAAGTACATGACTATATCTCCTTAGATCAAAGTAACGTTTTCATTCTATCATAAGAGCGCGGGACAAAACATGCTCAACTTTGGCGTATTAAAGTAAAGAGACACCGTAATCCAATTTGGGATTACGGTGTCTCTTTGGGTGAGCGCAAGAAATTATGTATTGTCACATGTTTAATGGCAATTTACGTCCCAGACTTATATATTCAATAATTTTAAAACGAGTTATTCAAGATTCATTCTCTAGGCACCAGCAGCAGGAGTTTCAGCTGTGTCAGTACCACTAGTAGTACCAGTATCGCCTGTTCCAGATGTTGTGCCACCTTCAGAACCAGTTGAACCGGTAGATGTATCAGAACCAGTTGTGGAGCCATTTCCTGTCCCAGCACCTGCACCAGATCCTGTCCCGGTTTCAGATGTTCCGTTTGAAGTTGTCGAGTTGGTCTGGCTGTTGCTATTACTTGTGCTGGACGAGCTGCTATTAGTAACGACTTCTGAAGAAGCATTGCTATTAGTGCTATTGCTAAATCCAGAGGTACGTCCACTACCATTTTCATTAGCGAGTTCATCGGTTGATTTGTTATTAGAACCAACCTGCTTAACCACAGCATAACCATTGCTACGACCAAAGTAATTATCCCAGAATAGTTTGTAATTCTTGGATTTAGCACCGATTGCGAATTTGTCGTATGACATATTCTTAGGGCTGCCTTTATAAAATAAGGAGTTGGCTGTATGTTGGTTGACTTTCGTTGTGATACCGTTGTAGCCAATTGAACCGGTGTATGTACCAGTTTCTTTATCAACTTTATAAGATTTAACACCTTCAGGCTTACTAAATGTTTCGCTAGTCTTAAAGGTGCTCTTATCTTCTTGATAAGCAGCATTAGCCATTTTCGCCCATAGTTCTTGGTTAATATCGGTCGAATTACTTGCTAAATTGTAATTATTACCATAGAAGTTATCGTAACCAATCCATGACGCCATTGTGACACCTTGTGTACTACCGATAAACCAGTTATCACGGTAATCATTTGAAGTACCAGTTTTACCAAAGAGGTTCTTCGTATTGAAGTTAGCTTCATATGAAA
This sequence comes from Companilactobacillus huachuanensis, assembly GCF_005404815.1. GTDB lineage: Bacteria > Bacillota > Bacilli > Lactobacillales > Lactobacillaceae > Companilactobacillus > Companilactobacillus huachuanensis. The sequence continues at coordinate 6,651 of NZ_BJDF01000041.1, read as the reverse complement.
GAGCAGAGGCAGTACCCTTAGTAACAACTCCGTGTAACATGTTTTTGATAATGTAAGATGTTTGTTTAGTGAAGACGCGGCTCTTAGAACCTTTGTGTTGGTAAATTGTTTTGCCAGCTGGGTCTGAAACCTTTGCAACGACATAAGGGTCAACGTGGACACCTTTGTTAGCAAATGTCGAGAAAGCACTAGCTTGTTGAAGTACAGTTACACCATTCGCAGTACCACCCAAGGTAATACCCAATTGTTTATATTCCTTGTCTGACAAGTTGATACCCATCTTTGACATGTATTTCTTGGAACTAACATTTTGACTCAAGAGGTAATTGTATAGGTTAACAGATGGAATATTGTATGATTCTTCCAAAGTTTCTCTAGCTGAGACAAAACGATTTTGAATTGTTTCGCCGTAGTCAGTTGGAGAATACTTATTAAACGAGGTCTTGAAATCGGCCAACATTGTTTGGGAACCAATCAAGCCATTCTCGATTGCAGGTGCGAAGGTAATCAACGGTTTGATAGAAGAACCAGGGGATCTCTTTGTATCGAAGGCATGGTTTAATTGAGATTTCTTAAAGTTAACACCACCAACAAATGCGAGGACTTGACCAGACTTATTATCAAGTAAGACTGAACCATTTTGAACTGGTTCGGAAACCGTGATAGCTTTACCAGTTGTTGGATCTGTCGCATCATCAGAGTGCACCGTTCCTAAGTTACCCTTAAATTGTTGAACTTGACTGTTCATTGCATCGTATAGTTTCTTATCAATAGTACTGTAAATTTTATAATTCTTGTTGTGCAATTCGTTGTCAGCCTGAGTTGAGTAGTTCTTGTAGAGATTGTCATCTTTTATGACATCACTGTACTTAATTCCATCATTCTTAGCCAAACGTTTTATTAAGATTGTTTGAGCCTGAGTAGTTAATGTGTTGTAAAGATAGCCATATTTGATTTCTTTAGAACTTAGTTTAGCAGGTTTTTGGAAATCACTATTGAGGTCAAACTTTCGAGCACTGTTATATTGAGATTCAGTAATTTGATTGTCACGATACATTCGATACAAAACAATATCTTTACGTTTCATACCGAGGCTGTTGTCATCTTTGATTTTTCCATGTAAATCGTATGGTGTGTAAATCGAAGGACTTTGTGGCAAACCAGCAATAAAGGCGGATTCAGCTATATTCAAATCGCTGGCATTTTTGCCAAACAATCCTTGAGCAGCAGCTTGAACACCTTGAATATTTTGACCCTTATTGTTACGTCCAAAGGTAGCTGCGTTCAAATAGTCTTGCAAAATTTCTTGCTTGCTGAAATATTTATCAACACGCATAGCTAAGAAGATTTCGACCGCCTTACGCTTCCAAGTCGTTTCAGATGATAACATCTGCATTTTAACCGTTTGTTGTGTCAAAGTTGACCCACCAGTTTGTGCTCCGATACCAGTAACATCAGAGATTACGGCTCTAAAAATAGACTTTGGAACAACACCTTTATGACGGTAGAAGTCACTATCTTCGGTTGAGACGATAGCTTTCTTCAGGTAAGGAGACATTTCTGAAAGAGAAACCTTCTTACCTTCGAGATCCTTTTGAAGACTTTCAACCTTTTCACCATTGGCGAAATACAAAGTGGCTGAATTATTAACGTCTTGAAGTTCTGTTTTCATTTCATGTTTGGTAGGCACGGTTACTTGATTAGTTAAAGCAGAAACATAGCCCATACCTAAACCGATAGCTAAACTCATAATAATCAACAACCCGGCAAGCGAGTAGAGAATTATTCTGCGAATAACTTCAATCGTTAGATTAGCTTTCTTAGCAAAATCAGACCAGCTATGGATACTTTTGAAGCTGTTGACAATGCTATTCCATAAATTTTTCACTTTTAAATAAGCTCCCTTAAAAAGTTACATAACGTAATTATATAATAAAATTGATTTAGAAGTGTAAAAACAAAAAAAGTTCCATAGAAAAGAACTTCTACAGAACTTTAAATTCATTACTTAATCAAGCGGTAAATGGCGTCTGCGTAAATGGCAGCTGACTTCAATAACTTCTCAATATTAATATATTCATTAGGTTGGTGCATGACATTTTCGTCACCAGGGAACATTGCACCGTAGGCAATACCATGTTTTAGAATACGTCCGTAAGTACCACCACCGACTGTAAATGGTTCTGTATCGTCGTCTGTGTGATCACGGTAGGCACCAACAAGTGCTTGAACTAGTGGATCGTCGGCAGCAACAAAATGTGGCAATTGGTTATGGCCTTCGATAACAGCTGAAACATTTTCTGGCAAGGCTTTGTTGATCTTGTCTGTCAATGTGTCACCAGTGTCACCTTTTGGATAACGGATGTTTAACAAGACATTGGCTTTGTCGGCATCGTATTCATAAATATTAGGTGAGAGTGTTAATTCACCCATGACGTCATCTTTGTTAGCAATGCCTAATTGCTTTCCGGCAAAGTCTAAGTGTAAGTCATTAGCAATAAATGAGAAGTAGAGTTTTTCACTATCATTCAAATCAAAATCAGTAAGGAATTTAGCAAGGTAAGTGGCAGCGTTGATACCATTAAATGGTTCCATGGCATGGGCACCTTTACCAATGATCTTAACTGAAGCAACATCATCTTTGATAGTTACACTACCCTTGATTTCGGGATTTGCTGCAAGGAAGTCGTTGAGTTTAGCTTTTACATCATCGCCTGAAATCTTATTTAGATCAAGGTCAGCTTCAGCATTTTGAGGAACCATGTTAGGTCGGATACCAGCAACAAAATTTTTCACTAGACTGATATTTGGCGTTGGGAAAGTGACTCTGAATGAAACAATTCCTTTTTCACCATTGATAGCAGGGAATTCAGCGTCAGGTGAGAACCCGGTTTCAGGCAAAGTTTCCTTTTCCATGTAATGATTCATACCGACCCATTCGCTCTCTTCGTCAGTTCCTAAGATCAATTGGACACTTTTACTTGTAGGTAAGTTGAGTTCCTTGATGATTTTCATTGCGTAATAAGCGGCTAAACTAGGTCCCTTATCATCGGAAGCACCACGAGCATAGAAGTTACCATCTTTGATAACCGGTTCGAAGGGATTAGTATTCCAACCTGGTCCCTCAGGAACAACATCCACGTGAGCCAAAATAGCGATGGCATCGTCACTGTCCCCAAGTTCAATTCTTCCGGCAAGATTGTCGACGTTTTTAGTTGTGAAACCATCACGATCTGCAAAGTGTAAAAATGTTTGTAAAGCTTTTGCTGGTCCAGGTCCTAGTGGATAATCGCTAGTCTTGTGTTCTGTATCTCTAGAACTATCAATACTTACTAATTCAGAAAGATCATTTATCAGTTCATCTGAACGATGCGAAACTTCCTTTTCCCAATCTATAGACATATATCTTTGACCTCCACACGAGTTTTTTATATTTTACCAAAGGTTGACCTTAAAGGCTAATCTACCTAAATTTTATTTATGGAATCGTTGTCATTATTGACTGAGAAATTAATGTAAAAATTGTTAATTTCTCTGATTAAATCAGCATTTTTCAATGTTTGATCATTTGTTGGTTTAAGAGTTGCAAAACTTTGTAACAAATCGATATTTTTGATTCTTTGACCATGCGGCAAATCTTGATAACTAGCCAAAGAATTATTGCCAAAATATGATTTAGGATTCAACTGAATTAAGACGTTGTGAGCATTGACCCAGCCATCTTTTAATTTAAGCCAGGTCTGAGTACCATACTTTTGAATCGTGATAATACGTTGTGGTTCGTTGATTTCCAAACGATTGACAATTGAATTGGAATCGGTCGGATCACTATATAGGAAGTTATCTGGTTGCTGATTGCGAAAGACTACTTTTGCGCCGAAGTACTGACGCAAATCACGTAAGGCATATTCAGAATTAAATCCGGACGCATTAGCAAATTTATTTTCACCAAGTTGGACATATTTTTCGCCGTTAAACTTGATGATATTGGTGATGTGATAGCCATCAAGTGGATTAACTGTCTTGCCAGTTTTGATCAAACGATAAGGATTTTCATAAATAGTTTCCTTTTGGCTACTCATATAGTAAACGTTTTGATTGAGTGCTTCGGACTTTGACTGGTCTTTAAGTTGGCGATATTCATTACCTGTAGCGGGGTAGTTAGTGACCACACCATCAATCGGCATATTGATCAAAGTATTCCACTTCTTCGGACTCTCATTCATTTCATCCCAAACGTAAATACTCTTACCCATGAAATGCATCGTATCAATAATCTGTGGCGTAACAATATTGGATGACAGATTAACGCCAGTCACATATTGCAGGATGTCGAAGTTGATTCGTTTGGTCGTACCAGCAATGAAAATACGAGGGATGTCAGGCATCAATTGTGCTTCATTTTCCAAACTTTTAGTTGAGAAAGAGTGGAACATAACTCGATTTTGCATGCCATAAGTGTCAATAACCTGTTTGAGTAAAGCCTCCATATTTTGAGGGTTACCCTTTTTGGTTTTTTTAGTTTCAATCAAAAACTTAGCTTTGGGATTATTTTTGTAATGTTCAAAGACTTGGTTCAAACTATGCATGGGTTCACCATTCTTCTGATGCAACTGTGCCAGGTCAGAAAAATTGTGTTCCGAAACAATTTCAGAAGTACCGGTAACACGTTCGAGGTCACGATCATGAGAAACGACTAAAACATTGTCTTTAGAAACATGCAGGTCAAGTTCGACATAGTCGGCTCCCTCGGAGAAGGCCTTGTCAAAACTTTCGAAGGTTTCTTCAGGAGCATTGATAGGGTCGCCACGGTGACCAATGACGGTAAAACCACTAGCAAAGATAAAAATAAATAAAGCTAGCGATATTTTGAGAAAATTGAAACGTTTTGAAATCATAATTAACTCCCTAATTTTTTAGATATTATATACTAGAGTAGCTGGAGCTTTTAAGTAGGCCGCCTCCGGTCGTCAGGAATATAGTCCGCTATGAGGACCGGTTCGAGCCAAAGTGCGGTCTCGAACCTCGATTTTGAGCTTTGCACAGTTCGCAAATCTCAAAACTCGTCCAGTGGTGTAAGAGCTAAAGCTCTAACGCCACTGCCACAGCGCACTATATTCCTGACGACCGGATGCTAGTGTATTTTTACAAGGGTGAAAGCACTAAAATAGATATAAACAATGAAATAATAGCGTTAATTGTAATCTATTTAGAACAAATATTAAAATGGCTCTATGAATATTAGATTAATAAAAAAATGATTTAGTCGGAAGAACTGGGAATATTCATAAACAGGGAATGTGACGTTATCACCAGGGCATTACATCATAGTGTGAAGTGCACTCAGTTCTTAAGACGGCATAGATGTGAGGTAGAGGTATAAAATGGACAATGAGAAACAAACGTTAGACATAATTGAACAAATTACTCGTAATGATGGCACTAAGTATTATGAACTTGCCAATATCGTTATGAATGGTAGAGCCGAAAAGGCTGCCGAATTGGGTATGATTAAAGAGGTTAGAATCTTGAAACTCAATATTCCACATTCTTCAGCTGTTACTGTTTACGAGGATTACGTCAACGCAAATTATACAGTTCCACCAATGAATTTAAAAGAATGGGTTGAATATGAGAAGCCTGCGGGTAAGGTTCGGGATGCGTTCAACGAAATTTTAAAGGCCAATCGAATAATTTCAAAGGAAGATAATGCTGAATAATGAATTATTTTATAGCGGATACACATTTTTATCATTATCAATTATTAGAGCCGAATAATTTTGCACCACGTCATTTTGGCAATGTTGACGAAATGAATCAAGCCATGATTGATGCTTGGAATGCCCGTGTTGATGAGAATGACCGAGTTTATCATTTGGGTGATATTTCAATGCGACCTCAGAATACACCAACGGATGAGGAAACTTATGATATGTTACGACAGTTGAATGGACATATGACTTTAATCAAGGGTAACCACGATTATCGTTCACTATTTAAATTTTTGGACAAACATAATGAAACGATGTCTGATGGAAAACCAAGGTTTGAATTTGAAGATGTTGGATCATTATTGAAATTTGATCATCATCAATTTTACTGCACACATTATCCAATGTTATTAGGTAAAGTTGATAAAATTATTAATTTACATGGTCATATTCATCATTATGCAGTACCGATTGCTGAAAATATCAATGTAGGAGTTGATGCTCCTGAACGTGATTATTTGTCGGAAGATTTGCCATGGGGGTCGCCTTTGCGTGGTGAAGAAATTTTGGAAATGTATGCTAAGAAACAAGAAGACATGGCTAGATTGAATCAAAAGTGACAGTTATTGGTCTATTCTTAAAAGTTACTTTTATTTAACGACTAAAGGTTGAAAGGTGAAAATTAATATAACCGTTGTTGTTGCAGAACTAGAGCTAATTTATTTAAATGCTCAGAAGTCTTATTGTTCCTGCCAAAAAAATAAATTAGTTGGAAGAGCTGAGAGTATTCATTTGCAGCGAAAGTGGCGTTATTGCTTTAGCAATTACACCACCGGACGAGTGATCTGAACCCCGAAGTTTGGACACTTTTTTATGCAGCTTTTAATTCTGTTGATTCTCGATATTGAACAGGCGACATTCCACCTAAATCTGTTTTGAT
>NZ_BJDF01000040.1 GCF_005404815.1 Companilactobacillus huachuanensis | reverse complement strand
GACCCCCATAAACAGACAATTGGACCCCTATAAACAGACAATTGGACCCCTATAAACAGACAATTGGACCCCCAAACATTTGTGAAACGCTTGGGAGAGTACCGTGGAACATACCCTTAAAAGAGGTTTAAAAGAGGTTTATAAAAGAGGTTTAAAAGAGGCACCACTGTACGAGATCAAAAACTAGAAGCAAAAAACACAAAGGAGTGAGCTAAAAACAGCTCACATTAAACTTCAGTCGCTATGCTCCTTGCGCCTCACTCTGTTCGTTGCCTAAAAAGGTGTGGCAAGCCACATTAATTCGGGCGCTGACGCCCCGAACCCCGTCCAAGCTGAGCCAGCTTGACTGCTTTTTCACTCGCCGTTAGGCAGGAAAGCAAAGTTTTGTAGAAACTTTGGCTTTCGCCATTTCAGTTTTAAGACTTGTTTAAAGCTGTCAATTCCTTATGCTCCTACGCTTTGCTCGTCCGCTACCATTGACAGCAAATAGTTAGCTTTTCTAAAACTTGATAAAGATTTAACTGCTATGTCCCTTTTTAAGGGCCTTATTTTTTGTTCTCAGCGATTTTGAGACTATTTATATATATTTATACCAACGCAAAATAAAAAGCCCTCAGTGAGCTTTTAGAGGGCTAGATGACGGAACCTGGGAGATTACTAATATCTTCTTGCCTTTTTTGCAAAATATAAGTATCCAGGGAATCATACAAATTCTTTTTGATCTCGTCAGGTTCATTGACAGAAGCTTCAAACAATTCTTGAATATCAACTTGCCAAGGATCAGCGAGCATTTCATCAATTGGTTTTAATACTTTCTTTTAGTTCAGCTTAATTACTCCTAACATTAAAATAATAATTTCAAATTAGATACGCAGTTCTTAAAGTTAGTTATTCAAATTTTGTTGCCAGGTTTATGAAGATTCTCTGCATAAAACAATTAAAAAAATTTGGTTGAAAGCAGCGGGATATGCAACAATTTTTAGCGTTTAAAGCATAACAAACTCAGTTAAGTGTAAGCATAAATTGAATTAAAAATACATTCCATTCAACAACGGCAAGAACTGATTTTATGGTTATCAGCAGACCGAGTGAAACGAGGTCAATGCGCACTTATACATAGAATTTATTCTATGTTGTGCTACCCCCCAAAAAACCTGTATTAGAAGTCGCCGATGTCGACAACAGAAGAAAACCCATAGAATCAAAGTAAAGAGGTGACTTACATGGCAATTTTTCATATGAGTTTTAGTAATATTAGTGCTGGAAAAGGACGAAGTGCGATTGCCAGTGCGGCTTATCGAAGTGGTGAAAAATTATTTGATGATAAAGAAGGTCGCCGATATTTCTATGCCCGATCGGTAATTCCAGAAAGCTTTATTTTAACCCCCAAAAATGCACCAGAATGGGCCAGTGATCGAGAAAAATTATGGAATGAAGTTGAAAAGAACGATCGTAAATCAAACTCACGGTATGCAAAAGAATTTAACGTGGCTTTACCGGTAGAATTAAGTGAATCCGAACAGAAAGAATTACTGACAAAATATGTGCAAGAAAATTTTGTCGATCAAGGTATGGTAGCTGACGTAGCAATTCATCGCGATCACTCAGACAATCCGCACGCACATGTGATGTTAACCAATCGCCATATAATAAGGAGGTCTCTAATGCTAGTTTTTCTGTCAACATCATTCATACCATCCAATGATAAGATGTGGTCACGAGTTGGCATAAATAAAAATCAACAATTCCCGCCATTGGCAATAGATTTAGGATGACGTTCCATTAATTTTGAATGGTGTCCATGGTCTTAGTTAAATTTTTCTTGTTTCTGCCCAATTGATTCAATTCAGTAACTATGACAACACCACCTTAACAAATCATAATTTGGATAATAGTATGTTCCATTTGAAAGCTAAGCCCTATAATTAGCATAGGGTTAATAGCTCTAATCAAAATACCCACAAAAGGCCTGCTCAACTAACAATTGAGTAGGCCTTTTGTAGTACAAATTAATCCTTATCACAACTAACCTCAATAGCACAACAGGTATAAATAGTGCCTAAAATCCCTAAATAAATTTCTCTCACAACTGTTTAATAAAGCGGCAATCCCCGTTGTACGTGATTAATTAAACATTCAATTCTTAAAACACCTATTTTTAAATCGACTTAAACCTTCGCTGTTGCGTGCGTTTACTAATCCCCGTCTTTCGTTCAATCATCTTATAAGTCATGCCTTGTTTTCGCAACTCATAAGCAAATCTGATCTGTTCATCAGAATACGTTTTCGGTCGCCCTTCCCGAAACAACGGATCATGTTGCTTGGCATACAATTTACCTTCTTGTGTGCGCGTGACAATCATATCGCGTTCAAACTGCGCAAAGGCGCTAAATATTGTAAAGACTAATTGGCCAGTCGGCGTATTGTCAATTAAGCCCATATTCAAAATGTTGACTTTGACATTTTCTTTAAACAACTCTTGGATAATGGCTAAGGCCTCGCGCGTGTTCCGTGCAAACCGATCAAGCTTAGTGACAATCAAAGTATCACCTGTTTTTAGAGCGCGCAACAGTTTTTGAAACTCCGGTCGTTCGGTAGTTGTGCCGGTAAACTTTTCTTGAAAGATTTTTTCTGCTCCTGCCAATTTTAGTAACTCAATTTGATTTGCTAATTTTTGATCAGTGGTACTGACCCGCGCATAGCCATATTTCATCTTTTTATCTCCTTACTTATGTCATTAAGTAGTGACACGGTTATAACCCTTTAATTATACAGTATCAAAAAAGAGGCCACAACTGTTAAGTTGTGACCTGGTTCGTTCCATTTAAATACTTTAATTATCACATATTCAAAACGTCAAGAAATATTTTTATCTAATCCTCTTTAACAGGGGAATGCTTAGCCACTTGTAGTGCCTGATTGATTACCTTGGCGTATAAAATATCACCAGCCCGAATGCCACCGAAGTGTATGCCATCTATCCCTTTGAAGACTTCTGGATGTTGCGCCGCAATCTTGCCCCAGTCGGCAATCGTAATGAACTTATACTTAGCTGGCAGACGCCGTTCCAAAACGGCCAACTTTGATGAATTTCAGTCAGCATCGGCCGGGGCATTATAAGGTGTCATCAGAATCAACTTGTGCCCCGGCTCCAAGTCATGAATGATCTTCATGGTTTGCTCTTCGTAATCATCCAGCGCGTTGGTCCCAATACAAATCACCGCGTACTGCCGTAACGTATAGCTTCGCTGCTGGTTCATCATGACTTTATACGCCAAGTTCATCGTCCGATCGCCCTTAATCTTTAAGCTTTGCCATTTTTTTAATAGCATGCCTAAATAGATGGTACACATTGCCGCAGGGCAGTGCTTTTCTAACATTCCAGCTACCAAGTGTTTTGGTAAAAATGTCCCTTATTCAGATAATTATTATTACAATCTACCATTTACACAAGATATTTTACGCTCTCCGTCTCAGGTACAGTTCTCATCAATGTGTTCTAATAGGAATACAAAAAAAACGGCTTCCATTAAGTATTCAAGATAGATCCTTTACTTGAATCTCTTAATAGAGGCCGTTTTTATTTTACAAAATTACGTATTAAACATACTTGCCACAAAAAAACTAAATGGAAAATTATTTAGTCTGGAGTACAAATTGGAAATGTGTTCAGCTATGTGATTATTGTTGGCGGCTTTGCCACTTACAATAAGGCTGATTTTGGAGATCCATCGCGTTCCAATACATTTCTAATTCTTGCGGAAGACGGGAATTTAAGCACATTCACATTTTAACCAAATTTGAGTAAGAACCCCAAAAGTGAGTTATTGGATTCTTTTATTCGTATCTCGTTTTACTTTTTATGTTTTTCGTATCTCGTTTTACTTTTTATGTTTTTTGTAATACCAAACACACCTAACCCTGCAACCACTATAATTGCAGCAATTGTTTCAACGATAGTCATAATGGATTTAGTATGACTGTTCTTAACTGGCGTCTTCTTATTGATTTCACGACTTTGCTTGTCAGTAATCGTAAATTTCCGTTGAAGCTTCCAAATATTTTGCCCATTGTTAGCCTTAACATCCAAATACATCATATAAGTCCCTGACTTTAATCTCTTATCCTTGTTAGCACCGATAACTGTATTAACATTAATAGGATAAGTAAAGTAACTGTTTGGGGCAATTGACATATTTGATTTCTCTGATTGTAAAATAACATTCTTACTATCATTTTCTGAAGTTATCTTTGCTTTGATATCAACTTTTTCTTCCAATCTTGGCACATCATTATCTAATAGTGCATTGACTGAAATTTGTCCATTTTGAGTATCTTCATATGCTTTGATCAGTTTTAAATTTGGATCAACTGTGTCAGTATTTTGTCTCAATTGTAGGCCTAGAACATAATTATACTTATTTTTTAACGTTACACCCTTAGCATTACTCTTGCTAACTTGATTATCTTGTTCGATAAAGATACCACCTAACAATACGCCATCAAAATTTCCTTTCGGAGCATTAATGTTCACAACTACTTCTGTAGAAGATTTTGCATCAACAGTAACACTCTTAGGATATGTAACTAATTTTTCAATATCATATTTCAAAGATGAATCAGCTTTAACATTATGTTCGTTATAGACTATTACCCCATTGGTATCAGTCGATGCCCGGTTCACCATTACAGTATAAGTATGCGTTTTAGTATCGTTATTATTAATCTTAAATTTAGCTTGCAACTTCTCATTTGGCGTCACTTTCAAATCAAAATAACCGACTTTTTTATCGATCTGATTATTTGAAGGTTCTGGCACAATATTATAAGTCACTGCTGGTTGAGCTTCTGAGGTGGCGGCCGAAACATCTTGGGTTCCTAAACAACTAAAAGTTATAACACTAATTAAAAACAACATGAAAATCCAAATACGCTTCTTCAAAATATCATCTCCCGAAGAAAAAAAAAGAGCATGCACCAATTAAGTTACAAGCCCTCAATTTTTATATTTAAGCAGGTGCATTAGCTAACGTCCATGTTAAGGTTGAACTGTAGGATCCGCCAATATTACCAGCTGGAACCTTAAGTGAGGCATCAGTAGAACCATATGTTCCAGTATAGGCACCTACACCACTACCAGCTTTAGCACTAACAACAGTTACTGGTGAACTTGATAGTAAAAGATTTGCGACAAGTGTTGGAGGTGTTGATACATTATCAACATCATCTGCTTTAATAGGATCTGTTTCTTTATTATCTAATAATAGTTGTGCATTCTTTAAGGCTGCGCCGCCTGTTGCCGTGAATGGTGATGCTGCAACAGTTACAGTGTATCCAGTACCAGTACCAGCATCAGCGATACCCAAGATTCCTGATGTGGAAGTTGATGTATATGAAATATCGTTTGCTGAAGCTGCTACTGTACCAAATTGAAAACTAGGGGCCGAACTTAAAGTGATCTTTCCAGGCGTAATATCGGCCGTGGATGTGCTTGTAACTGATGGTGCAGGTGTTGTTGCTGCTTGAGCGACTGCACCTAACGAACCAATTCCTAAAACAGCTGCCCCTACTAACATGCTATTTCTTACGAGTTTTTTCATAATATTTTCCTCCTCATAAACGACTGTTGGTCGCTATGAAACAGAGTCCTAATGTGATGGATCAATCGGACTCTGCTTGATTGGAGAAATACCCATCACATAGATATCTCTTTCAATCTCTGCGTAAATTATATATTTTTTTGGATAAATAAACAAGATATTTTACGCTCTCAAAAGATTTGTTAAAGTTCCGTTATTACTACTTTTTTGTGATAGTTTTGATAAAAATGCTTATAATTGAAATTTAGTTTTCAAAAATATGTATTTAAGGAAGAATTTATAAATTATTGCAATATTTTTAATTCAATTAATAATGAAAGTAGATGATGAATTATTAACCATATTTCAAAATTATTTGCCTGGGTATTATTAGGAATTTCAGCATTATCAATTTGTTTTTTATGTTTTAACCCAACCTTACCTATTAAATTGCCATCGTCAAATCAAGCTATTAGCTTTATGATGATTGGTAAGGCACCAGTTGCTTACATTCCCTTTCAAGAATTAGATCAATTAGGATTCTGGCTAAACATCATTATGACTTGTCCCTTAGGAATATTTACCTATATTTTATTCTCTCCCAAATTCAAAATTTCTCATGTGATTACAACTGGAATCCTTATTGGATTCACTATCGAATTTATTCAATTTATAACAGACAATTTGGCAATAACACATCGTTGGGTAGATATAAATGACGTGCTTGCTAATACTTTAGGATTTGTAGTTGGTTATTATCTATCAAAGTTAATTGATAAATAACCCGTAGGTAAATTTATTTGGGTCTAGAATTTTTGGTGTTGGAAAGTATTTCCATTCCAAAAGTACTAGGCCCTAATTTAAAAAGCCATTGATAATGGATCAAAAAAGACCAATAGGGTATAATCTAAAAAACAGCCCCTAACAAACCAAGTTGATTTGTTAGGGGCTGTTTTACCGGTCTTTTCAAGGGGTTATTTGTTAATTATAGACCCTATATATTCATAGCCCCTTTCTGTTTGGTGTTAAAGTATTAGTCATCGATGTCATGCACTATCTTGTTTAGCTCCGTTTTGATGGAACTGGGAATATTTTCTAAATTGAAATGATTATATATTTCTTTATCCTTAAGCATCCTTTTTTGTGCCTTATTTAATTGGATGGTTTTTAAATTATTATTTTCGTCTGCCTTTTCTTTGTTATAATAAAAATCGTTGTACAAATCGAGGAGGAAATAATGAAAAAGATTACAGCATTTTTATTGTCATTATTAATGTTACTAGGGGTATTCGCTCCAGCAACTGCAACAACCGTTCAAGCTAAGGCTTCCGAGAATATCAAAGCTACTTACACTTTGAAGAAGAACAAAAAGAAGATTGCCAAGAAAACTATCACATTGAAAAAGAATGCCACTGTTACTGATGGTCTTAAAAAAGGCTGGAAAGTTAACGACAAAGGCGGCTTTATCACAGCTATCGACGGTCACAAACAAAATAACAAGAAGAAAATTTACTGGACATTCACTGTTAATGGCAAACAAGTTAACGTTTCAGCTGACAAAAAGAAATTACACAACAAAGACAAAGTTGTTTTCAAATTATCAAAATATAACGGTTAATGATTAAATTAAATATGAGATGAGGATAAATTCAATATCCTTATCTCATATTTTTTTGCATAAATAAGTAATTTTACAATCTACCTTTTTATTTAATTTTCAAGGATCAATACAACCACTTTTTTCACAAATCGGATAACCTAAATCCCAGATTAATATCATTTTTAACAAATCGATTAATTTAGTCGCTGTTAACGAAACGGCTATTATTGTATGAACAGCGAATGCCCATATAAAATCTGTTCTCGCCCTTCTGAACCTCTATTAATGCCACTATCCATAATAAGCATGCCTGTATAGAGCTCTTAATAATAAAGTCCAAACCACCAATAATCATAATTGTCAAAAAAATATTTTCACTCCATCTATTCTTAGGTTATCAAAGTAATCTTGATATTGTTTCTCATTTTTTCTAGGATATTTTTCAAGATCATTATTTTCCATAGTATTTTTCAACCCATATATCCACCATGAAGAATTAAATAATGCTGAAAATTCAACAGTAGGTTTGGGCTCGTGACTCAATTGGTTAAAATCATTTTGATATAAACGCCTTTTGTTTACAAATCCAAATATTTTTTCATCTACAGATCCAGAGCCTTGCTGCCACTGATTGTCACCAAAAATGCCACCAACTATTATTGGTGTTGTTCTTAAATGTTTTCTTTTGTCTATTACCATATTCAGCAACTTTATTTTCATTTTGATTGTCGTTTTTATCCTTGATGTGACTGGTATTAGAACTATTCGTCAAGGTATCGTCCTTGTCGTTTAATTGTTGCTGATGAGTAGCACTAGAAGATTCAAACAAGCCACTCAGTTTCTGAACGTGTTCTTTTAATCGATGGTTCTCTGCAACCGTTGCTATCTGTAATTTTTGCTGCTGATCTAAGGCTTGTTGTAAATTTGCAATTTGTTGATCTTTAACATCAAGTTGCTTCAGCAAGATCTGATCAATATTTTTGTCCTTGTCGTTTTCAGCTTGCCGATTTGGTTGTCGTTCTTGTCGTTTTTGCTTGTCAAAATTAGCAAGCATTTTAACGCCTTGGTTGTCTATTTCTAGATGGTTTTTAACTTTGTAAGTGTGTTTGCTTCGAAAGCCATTAATGCTATTAATACGTTGATTAATAGCTTGTTTTGACAATTTAAATTCTTCTGAAAGTTGCCGAATAGTCTTGCCCAATAGTTTCACCGCCTAATTAATCCGCCTTAAATTATAAGTTAAAAACGACAAGAAAACCAATCGACAAGCAAAACTTAAACTTGGTTGTCGATTGGTTTTCTTTAGGTATCAATCTTCAAGCTAAACTATAATTGATTTGGTTCTGGTTGTTGCCACCAATGAATGTTGCTTTAACAGCAAATATCCCGAATTAACAACAACTAAAGTTTGCATCTAGTTTTTTCCCTAATGGCTTGTTTTGATACACCAAACTCATCAGCAAGTTCTCTAATAGTTTTAGGCATGTTTTCCAAACCCCTTTCGGAGTTCAGCAAGTGCTTCTTTTCTTGCTTGATCTCTTATTTTTTTATCATGTTCGGCTTG
The DNA here is from genome assembly GCF_005404815.1 of Companilactobacillus huachuanensis. Lineage (GTDB taxonomy): Bacteria > Bacillota > Bacilli > Lactobacillales > Lactobacillaceae > Companilactobacillus > Companilactobacillus huachuanensis. The sequence goes on along the minus strand of NZ_BJDF01000040.1, from coordinate 1,018 downwards.
TTTGACAGCCAATGCTTGCTTTTCAGTAGAGCCTAAAGTTAGCCCCTTAACTTTATCAATGGCACGCCATTTTTCCTGTTCTGTTAATTCACCATTATGCTGAATATTAAAGAGTTTTTGACGTTCATCTTGAAATTGACCTTGTGAGAAGTCGTTAGCGTCTTTCTTTTCAGGTTTCCAGGTAAACGAATAGCCAATAACAGGCTTTCCTCGCCCTTTACCGTATTTCTTTCGGACAGTTAGCCCACGAAATAGGGGGGTAAGTTCTTCTTTGATTGGTTTTATCACTTTTTTGTTAATGTCGCCTTGCCGATAAGTTTTTGGAATATCAAGTAACTCATCAAAATCTGCTTTGGAAAAGTAAGCGTACCCAGTAGTTCTAAATTGTTTTAGTAACCGAAACATTGTTTTTGCGTAACTACTTTTTAAATCTCTAAACTCTGCCAACGCATAACGAACCCAACTTTCTAAATCGTTTAGTAAGTGTAAGGCTTTAGGATAAACTCGGATATCAACGTAAGGTATTTCAGCTTCGCCTTTAATTTCAAATTCGGTAAACATAACAAAAAATTCTCGATTTAAGCCACTTTTACTTCGTCTACCAAAATGTAATCCCATCATTTTTTCATAAGTTCTCTGAATGTCATCTTCAAAACGGTTATTTGCAGTAGGTTTATAAGCACTTAACTCTTTTAATTGATCAAAAGTAAAACGAACGGTCTGATCTCCCTTGTCACGCATACGAGAAATAATCGAAAAAAATAAATTCATTTCAACTGGAGTAAATTTTCGAAGTGGAATGGTATTTAACTCTGGATCATATTTAACTAGTTCGTTGCTCAAAAAACCACCTCCTAAATCAGAGGCTACCATATCAAGGCCGGAACCTCAAGACGAGACCCCTATAAACAGACAATTGGACCCCCATAAACAGACAATTGGACCCCTATAAACAGACAATTGGACCCCTATAAACAGACAATTGGACCCCCAAACATTTGTGAAACGCTTGGGAGAG
>NZ_BJDF01000039.1 GCF_005404815.1 Companilactobacillus huachuanensis | reverse complement strand
AACTCATTTACTATTTTGACTTTGAAATCCAGATTGTACTTAATCATAGTGAACCCCTCCAGGTTTGGATCATGTGTCCAACCTCATGGGTTCACTCCACGCGCCCGGTGGTGTAATTGCTGAAGCAATAACGCCACTTTCGCTGCAAATGAATACTCTCAGCTCTTACAACTAGTTTATTTTTTAATAGCGGAATAAAATGAGATTTATTTAAATAAATTAACTCTAGGCCAGTAACAGCAATGGTTATATTAGCTTTTCACGTTTCAACCTCTAGTAATAACAAAACAAACTACAACTTTCGATTGTATGGAAGAATTATAGTTTGTTTTTTTTTTGTTTTTTTTATCTAATTTTCTTAAATTTATTAATCAAAGCATAATTGGATCACGACAAAACAAACAATTATTGTTGAAACATTTCATATTCATATTTATTAATGAAGAATGAATTAGTCGTAAGAGATGAACCTATTAACCAGCTGTGGGTGTGGCGTTACGGCTTCAGCCGTTACACCACCGGGCGAGTTTGGAGACTTACCGTTCTTTGGTAAGGCTTCAAACCGAGGTGCGAGACCGTACCTCAGGCTCGGGCCGGTCCGCATAGCAGGTTAATAGGTTCATCTCTGGAGACGGCATTTTTAAATTATTTAATATTTGGAAACACTTACATTTTTTGCAACCCCAAAATGAGAGTAAACTAAAGTTATTCACTTACAAAAAATGGGGATGACATTAAGTTTTGAATATAAAGGGTTTTCTATACATATTGATACCAACATTCTTGTTCAGCTCAATGGAAATTGCGTTGAAGATTGCTGGAGGACAATTTAATCCAATCGAATTGAATTTTATTAGATTTTTGATTGGTGGATTGGCTTTATTACCATTTACTATTCTTTACCTTAAGAAAAATAATGTTCGAATCGATAGATCAGGTTTGGCAAAAATTGCTTTAACTGGGTTTGTTATCGTAGTTTTGAGTATGACACTTTATCAACTATCAATTGGAATGACCAAAGCTTCTGTCATTGCCATCATGTTGAGTGCCAATCCAATCTTTGGTTTGATTATTGGTTTTGTTTTTCTAAAAGAAAAATTATCCAGAACTAACGTCTTGGCATTGATTTTAACATTAGTCGGTTTATTGATTATTATCAATCCATTCCATCTATCCGGGGCTATGGGTATCGTTTTAGGACTTTTGTCCTCAATTATTTTTGGTATTTACGGTGTTATGTCACGTGTTTACGGTGGCAAGATTGGCTTAAATGGTCTGTCAATGACTTGTTTAGCCTTCTTATTTGGTGCTACTGAATTGGGAATTTTAATGGGTATCACTCATATTCCTGCAGTTGCCAATGCTATCCCTAGTGGCTTTTCTGAGTTCTCAAGAATTCCATATTTCCAAGGAATTAGCCTTCAAACATTGCCATTGATTCTTTACATTTCCGTTCTTGTTACTGGAGTGGCTTTCGGTTTGTATTTCCTTTCAATGGAAAAAGTTGGTATTCTAGAATCATCATTGATTTTCCTTGTTAAACCTGCTTTAGCACCAGTTATGGCGCTATTCGTTTTAGGTGAGGCTATGAATGTTAATACGATTGTTGGTATTGTCGTGATTCTATTTGGTTCATTAATTACACTTATGGGCGAAAAGATTGCATATGGTGTTATGTCTATCTTCAGACGTAATAATCCTGAAGCACATCAACAAGTTGATGAATTAGAAGTTGTTAAAGATAAAATTGAAAATAGCAATCTTGCTAAACGTCGTAAGGCTACAGAGGCTGCAGTTCGTAACTCCCTAGAGGAGAAACGAGAAAGTAACGAACTACCTTCTGAAAATTAAAATATAAAAATAAGATTATGTGAAATATGCATAATCTTATTTTTTTTGGATTCATTGAGCTATTATTAAGGTAACGGTTTCAAAACAACCTGATTTGTAATGAGGAGGTATGTGATTTAATGGATAAGTTGATTAAAATTGGTAATACAGATGTGGCTAGCAAAAAAATTGGTCTTGGTACTAATAAAGTTGGTGGACATAATTTGTTTAAAAATCTTAAGGATGAGGATGGCTATGCAGTCATTAAAAAGGCCATTGATAGTGGGATAACAACATTAGACACTGCCTATATGTATGGTTTAGGACGCTCTGAGAAAATTATTGGCGATGTAATCGGCGACTATGATCGTCAAAAACTAGTAATTGCCACCAAAGCTGCTCAGGATCCAGACAATGATTTCAAGAATAATAATGATCCAGAATTTTTGAAAAAAGCGGTTGATGAAGCCTTAAAACGACTCAAAACAGATTATATTGATATTTTTTATATTCATTTTCCTGATGAAAAGACACCTAAGAACGAGTCAGTTGCTGCTTTGAACGAACTTAAACAAGCTGGCAAAATCAGATCGATCGGTGTTTCTAACTTTTCGCTTGATCAAATTAAAGAAGCCAATCAAGATGGTTTAGTTGATATTGTTGAGGATAATTACAGCCTGTTACATCGGGATGCAGAAACAAAGCTATTTCCATATTTAAGAAAGAATAACATTTCTTTTGTACCGTACTTCCCACTGGCATCAGGTTTATTGACAGGAAAGTATAGTGCTGCGGACGCAAAGAAGTTTAGTCAGTATACTCCGGACCAATTTAAGCAGATTTTAATAGCAATTGATAAGGTTCGTAAAATTGCTGAAAAATATGACGCTACAGTAGCACAAGTTATTTTGGCATGGTATATGAAGAATCCTGATATTTCCATCGTTATTCCTGGTGCGAGAAAGCCAGAGCAAGTGGAGCAAAATGTCAAAGCATTAGATGTAAACCTAGGAAATACCGATTATCATACAATTGACGAAGCATTTTCCGATTTCAAATAGGATAGTTAGAATAAGGGAGAAATAGCAATTATGGCAAAAAAAGTAGTAATTTTTGGTGCAAATGGATTTGTGGGCAGTGAATTTGCGAAAGCCTTTATTGAAAATGGAGATTCAGTAACAAGTGTTTCTAGAACAGGTGAACCATTGGGCAATGATGCTTGGCACAAACAAGTTGATTGGAAGATCGGCAATGCATTGTCAAAGGGCTTTTGGAGTGAAAATTTAAAAGATGCTGATGTTGTCGTGGATACGATTGGTGAATACAAAGAACAACCTAACGAGAATTTAACTTTTGAAAAAGTTAATTACCAAAGTGCTTTGAATATCGCAGATGCTGCAGAAAAAAACAACGTCCCTGTCTTTGTTTATATTTCAGCTGACGATATTCCCGGTGCCAACAAGCGTTACATTCAAACAAAGCGTGATGCCGAGGATAACCTGAATAAGCGTAGTTTTAGAACGGTTATTATCCGTCCTACGACGATGGTTACAAGTGATGATAAGGTCAATACGAGTGAGAAATATCATAGCATTGCCGTTGATATGGTTGCACTGGTTGGAATTGATGCCGTTGAGAATTCTAAAGGAAATGTTACTTTAGGTATTGAAGAACTTGATAATGATGAAGTGAACGAATAGTTTTTAGATGCCGTTTCCAGAGCTGAGAGTATTCAACTGCTGCGCGGAACGGTTCGAGCCAAAGTGCGGTCTCGAACCTCGGTTGAAGCCTCGCAAAAGCGGCGAGTCTTCAACACGCCCGGTGGTGTAATTGCTAAAGCAATAACGCCACTTTCGCTGCAGATGAATACTCTCAGTTCTTCCAACTAGTTTGTGCTTTCCAAATTAAATAAATTTCAACGATACTATGACAGTGACGTTTATATCAAATTGGATTCGTTTATAAATTAGCTAGAATGTCTTGATCATCTTTTAGTGACAAGATATTCTAGCTTTTTTTGTGCCATTCGTTCGAAATAATCAAAAAAATGTATGAATCTGAGAACGTCATATTAAAGAAATTTCACTTATTATCAAAGTAAGCGTTTTTAACCCTATTGTTGAAATTTAATTAGTTGTAAAATATAAACTTGTATTTTATATAACGTATAGTTTAAATTAATGAATCATTTTAAGGATATTTTTTACGCAAATTTCTTTAAAAATGATTTATAAAATAACGCATTGTGCTAGGTGATAATATATTTTTTGTCATAAAGGGAAAATGTTATTTGAATTGGATTTTACAAGCTATTTATTACAGATCCACGGTTCGGAATATTTTTCGACTCTGGAGACGGCACGGAAATACTATACGTTATATACATAAAATTTTTGTCGGGGAGTTTAGTTATGGAAGATTTGGAACCAAAAAAGAGCTATATTAGTTGGCCAATTCTTGCCTTAATGGATTTTGTCACCGTAATTGGTTTTGATGATTTAACTTATAATTTTCAAAATCAAGGTATGGGTGTTATTACTTCATGGATCATCATGCTATTTTTATATGTTATTCCATATTCATTAATGGTTGGACAATTAGGGTCAGTTTTTAATCACGAAGGTGGTGGATTGACTTCATGGGTCAGAGGAACTAGTGGGGAGTTTCTAGGTTACTTTACTGCTTGGACGTATTGGGCGGCTTCGATTCCTTATGTTGTCGATACAGCAAACTCAATTGTTGTTGGTTTAGGTTGGGCTTATAGCGGAGATGCGCGTTTGCAAGACCATATGTCTAATGGCTGGTTTGCCTTTTGGACACTAGTAACTTTTATCGTCTTTATCGTTGTCCAATCGCGTTTCAAACGTTCACTGGAAGTATTGAGTACGATTGGTGGAATCGCGATGTTTGGAATGACAGTGTTATTCGTTCTGATGACCTTTACAGCTTTGGCTATGGGTGGTCATATTGCAACACAGCCTATGAATATTCATACGCTTATTCCAAAGTTTGATCTGCATTATCTAACAACCATTGGTTTGTTGATTTATGCTGTTAATGGGGCCGAATTGATTGCACCATTTGTTACAAAAATGCGTCATCCTAAACGTGAATTTCCGAAAGCTATGATTATGTTGGCCGTTATGACGGCGTTCTTAACCATCTTTGGGTCATTCTCATTGGGAGTATTTTTTGATGCTTATCATTTACCAAATGACTTGAAGATGAATGGTTCATATTATGCCTTTCAAGCACTAGGTGAACAATATCATCTTGGTAATTTATTAATGTATATTTTTGCTTGGACTGAGGTTTTCTACTTAGCAGCCTTGTTGGCCGTGTTATTAGATGCGATGACGAGAATGCTGATTTCCGATACCGGTGCCAAGTATATGCCTAAAGTTTTACGTAAAACTAATGGTAATGGGTTGCCAGTTAATGGTTACTTATTAACTTGTGGTTTGAGTGCTTTCATCATGATGCTGGGTATTTTCTTGCCAAGTATGAATGATATTTTCAATTGGCTATTAAACTTGAATGGAATCATTTCGCCAGGTGTTACTTGCTGGATTTTCTTTGCATTTATTAAAATCCGTCAAGACAGTCAAAAATTCCCATCAGATTATGTTTATATCAAAAATGATAAATTGGCGCTGTCAGTCGGTTGGTGGTGTCTAATTATTACTGCTGTGGCAACAATATTTGGAATTGGACCTCAAGATGTTACCTTTGGTGGCTCAACTTGGTGGTACGAATTAATTATTAACTTTGTTTCTCTTATTGTTTTGATTGGACTAGGTGCCTTGTTGCCATACGTTACTCGCCGTGAGACACGTAGTACAACTGGATCTGCATTTACTCGTTTACAATGGAGCGGTATTTTAGCTGCGCTGTTCTTAACAATCGTTGGTGATTTGTATTTGGGAGGTTCTAACTATCACCACAATATTATTTCAATTGTGGTGATAAGTATTTTGGGAATTGCTCTCGTAATTGCATTTGGATGGAAAGAATACAATTTAGCTGAAAAGTAAATTTTACGGTTGGATTCTCTTAAAGCTGAAAGTTTATTTAAGTATGCCGTTTCCAGAGCTGAGAGTATTCAATTGCTGCGCGGAACGGCCCGAGCCAAAGTACGGTCTCGGACCTCGGTTGAAGCCTCGCAAAACCCGCGAGTCTTCAACACGCCCGGTGGTGTAATTGCTGAAGCAATAACGCCACTTTCGCTGCAAATTAATACTCTCAGCTCTTCCAACTAGTTTGTTTTTTTCTATAGCAGGAACAATAAAACGAAAACTCCTGATTATTTAAATAAATTAACTCTAGGTCTGTAACAACGACGGTTATATTAATTTTTCACCTTTCAATCTTTAGTTATTCCAATTTCGGAAGATTTTAATAAAATTCAAAAAGAACGTGGTAAATTAACTTTTATCACGTTCTTTTAATGTCCACAATTCTAAGTTTAACTTCCACGTTCTTACAGCCTAAAAGTTTGGCTCAAGACTGTAGTTAAGGCTTGGATCAGGTCTCAGAACGGGCACTATTTTCAAGGCCTTCATTGGTAGCAAAGGTTACATAAAATATTTCTATATGCTAGTCAGTTTTTTTATGGTAAAATATTTCGAGTTGCTTAGCTTTCCATAATGTACACCAAAAGGTCAATCTTTGAGATTGCGGTCATGTCGGGGAAGTAAGCGCTTAATTTTTTTGATATTTTTAAACCATTCCTCTACTATTTATTTTTAAATATTGTATATTTGAAGTAACCGTTAGGTGAATAAATTGGGAAGAATGATTTATTTTCACTTGAGGAAAACGCCATGACAGAATTAGATACAAAAAAGAAGTATATCAGCTGGCCAGTATTGGCCCTTATGGATTTTGTAACTGTTGTTGGATTCGATGACTTGACTTACAACTTCCAAAATCAAGGAATGGGCGTTATAACGTCCTGGATCATTATGATTCTCCTTTATGTTATCCCATATTCGTTAATGGTAGGCCAACTTGGTTCTACGTTTGATGATGATGGTGGAGGATTAACATCGTGGGTGAGAGAGACTAGTGGAGAGTTCCTAGGCTATTTTGCAGCTTGGACTTACTGGGCCGCCTCGATTCCTTATGTTGTAGATACTGCAAATACTATTGCTGTAGCTTTAGGATGGGTCGTCAATGGGGACGCGAGGCTACAGACGCAGATGTCAAATAGCCATTTTGCACTATTTACACTATTGATCTTTGTCTTTTTCATAATTATCCAATCCCGTTTCGAGCATTCGCTTGAAATACTGAGTACTATCGGTGGAATCGCCATGTTTGGAATGACGGTTTTGTTCGTTATGATGACCGTAGCGGCCCTTTCAATGGGTGGTCACATTGCTACTAGGCCATTGACTGTCCACACGATTGTACCAACATTCAATTTGCATTATCTGACAACCTTAGGATTCCTGATCTTTGCTATTAACGGTGCTGAAAGAATTGCCCCATTTGTGACGAAGATGCGTAATCCTAATCGTGACTTTCCTAAGGCTATGATTATGTTGTCAATAATGACTGGCTTCTTAACGATTTTTGGATCATTTTCATTAGGTGTCTTTTTCAACGCCTATCATTTACCAGACGATTTGAAAATCAATGGATCCTATTATGCCTTCCAAGCTTTGGGTGAAAGATTCCACATGGGTAATACGTTGATGTATATCTTTGCATTTACGGAAATCTTTTATTTGGCTGCTTTGTTGGCAGTTTTGTTGAATGCAATGACGAGAATGTTGATTTCAGATACTGGAAATCGTTATATGCCGAAGTTTTTGCGCAAAACGAATTCCGCGGGATTACCGATTAATGGATATTTATTAACAGTTGGTTTGAGTGCCTTTATTATGTTCTTGGGGATTTTATTGCCAAATATGAAGGATATTTTTAATTGGCTGTTAAATTTGAATGGAATTATTTCACCGGGTGTAACTTGTTGGATCTTCTGGTCATTTATTAAAATCAGAATGAATGATGATAAGTTTAGTTCGGGATATGTTTATATAAAAAGTAAAAAATTATCATTGGTCGTTGGCTGGTGGTGTTTACTAATTACCGGAGTGGCAACAGTGGCTGCGGTCGGTCCACAGGATGTTCCGTTTGGCTCATCAATGTGGTGGTATGAGTTAGTTATTAATTTTGTAGCCATTATTGTTTTAATTGGCTTAGGTTTTGTATTACCATACATTACGAAGAGAGAAAGACGCAGTCAGACAGGAACTGCCTTTACCAAGATACAACGCGTCGGTATTTGGATTGCTGTAATGGCAACGTTACTTGGCGATTTGTATTTAGGCGATACCAATTTCGGTCGTAATGTTGGTTATATTATTTTATTGACATCCGTGGGCCTTATACTAGTAATAGCAATGGGTTGGCGTGAGCATGATGTGAAGGAGAGTCTTGAATAGTATTCAGGGCTCTTTTTGCTATAGCCGTCTCCGGAACTGATAGTATTTACCGGCTATGCGGACCGGTCCGAGCCAAAGGGCGGTCTCGAACCTCAGTTTAAAGCCTTACCACAAAACGGTAAGTCTTCAAACATGCCCGGTGGTGTAATGGCTAAAGCCATAACGCCACACCCACAGCTGGTAAATACTATCAGTTCCTCCGACTAATTTAACCGCGTATATAATTACATTAAGATTTGAACATTTATATATTCATTAAAAGTACATATGTAAGGATAATTTGGTATATAAATGTCTTGTTTTTTTGAATAGATCACTAAAAATCTTACAAAAAGATAACTAGTCGAAGGAGATGAGAAATATTTATGCGCAGTGGAAGTTCTGTTATGGCTTTAGCCGTTACAAAACCGAGATTCGAGACCGCCTTCCGGGCTCGGATCGTTCCGCAAAGCCAGTGAATATTTCTCATCTCTGTAGACGGCATATATAAATTTTCGAATAACTATTCAATCTAGTTTTAAAAACTAGATTGAATAGTTAAGATTACTATGATAAATTATAACAGTAATTACAAAAGGAGCAGTTACTTATGGATGAGTTGCAGACATGGTTAGATAATATGGAAAACTATCACTTACCAAGATTTTCGGAGTTACCTGAATTGGACTTGTATCGTGATCAATTATTAACACTAGTTGATAAATATATCGGTCCTATTTGGCTGGAGGATAGTCCAGTTGTCACAACATCGATGGTTAATAACTATGTTAAAAATGGCTTACTGCCACATCCTGAGAAAAAGCGCTATACTCGCGAACATTTGGCTTATTTAATTGCAATTACTTTTTTGAAGCAAGTGGTTTCAATTAATGACATTCAAGAAGGCCTGGAGGTTCAAACGAGATCAAAAGGCGGCATTGCTAAAGCATATGATTTTTTCTGTGATAAACAGGAATTGGCATTGAAGATGCTTAATCATCGTGAAGAAGGCCAAGTACTTTCTGAAAAAGATCAGTCATCGGCATTCTTGTTGGTGGAAATGGTAACGATGGCTTTTGCTACGAAACTAATTACGAAAAAAATATTAATGATTGAAACGAATAATTTAGACGAAAAGAGCTAATTAAAATGGAAAAGATTGCTGTATTGGTAGATTCCTGTTGCGATTTACCGAAAGAATATCTTGGAAAACCTGGTATTTATGAATTACCAATGCAAATTGCTTACCATGACCGGACATACCTTGATCGTGTAGAAATTTCAGCTGAAGAAGTTTATAAAAATTTGCCAGTGGAAATCCCTAAGACTTCATTGCCTTCAGGTGAGTCAATTCAAGAGACACTCGATAAAATTGCGGCAGATGGATATGATCACATTGTTTCTATCTCGGTTTCATCTAGTTTGAGCGGGACATTTAACTTTCTAAAAGTCTTTCTCGATGAAGATGATAGATTCACATCCGCTTATTTTGATACGAAACAAGTTGCTGTGGCAGCTGGTTTGATTGCTGTTGGAGCTAAGAATATGATTGACGATGGCAAAGAGTTTGCAGATGTAACTGCTAAAGTCGCAGAAATGATTACGAATACGGTCGTTTACTTCTGCATTCCAACCTTGGAATATTTACGGGCTGGTGGCCGGATTAGTGCTGCTGCCGCTGCTGTTGGTGGAATTTTGAAGTTAGCACCAATCATTACATGTAAGGTTGATGGTTCGTATACGATTGCCGCTAAAGCACGTGGTATGAAAAAGGGCCAAAAGATGCTATTGAATCTTGCTCAAAACTTCTTGGGTGACGATAAAAATTATCTTTTGGCAGTTGGACATGGTGCTGACGAACCTGGTGGTCAAAAAATGTTTGATATATTGCATGACAACGGCATTAAAGGTCAACAAGAATTCTTAGGTCAAGTGGGACCAGCATTAGGAGTTCATACAGGACCTGGTTTGATAGGTATTGGGATTGTTAAGATTTAAAATCAAAAAAGAACGAGAATTCATTATGAATTCTCGTTCTTTTTTGTGTTTGTGTGGTGGTTCGAGTGGGTAAAATGCCAATGTTGACAGTAAAATGAATTTCATAATTATTAGAAAAACATGTTTGCTAGTGATTAAGATAAATTATTTAGGATAATTATTTTCGCTTTGTAATTTTATAAACTCATGTAAAAAATCAGAAGTATCTTTCCCAGGAAATTTTGCGCTTAATAATCCAAAGGGTACTGTAATACTGGTTTGTAATGGAACAGTCACGAGGTTAGGATGGATATTTTTCCAAGGAGTCAAAGTAATCATTGCAATATTTTCTTCAACGACCTTATTGAACGTATTTATGTCATATCGACCGTTTGTGTTAATTGCTTTAATGCTAGGAACGGTACTTAACATTTGATTACGTAATAAATCATTTTTTTCACTTATATCAGGTGGAACCATCAATATTTTTTGTTCTGCCAGGTCCTTAAAAGAAATTTTATCCAATTGCGCCAACGAATTATCGCTACGAATCGCAATCCCAAACTTATACGAACCAAGTTTAATGGCACTAAAGGATTGCTTCAGTGTCGCATTATCAAATGTGCCGACAATTAAATCACTACTACGACCTAGCATAGCGTATTCACGATTATTTGAATTTAAATCCTCTTGTAGTTGGACTAAGTGAATTTGAAAATTAGGCATTTCAGAAGCAATTTGATTCCACAACGACATGAAAGGTTCTGCGGGATGTAGTATTGATGTTCCTAATCTGATAATACGTTTGTCATCATTACGTACTCTACGTGTATCCTCAATAGCGTTATTTAGAAGATCTAGTAGTTGATGTACGTAAGGTTGAAACTTTTTTCCTTGGGGTGTTAATTTTACACCAGTAGGAGTACGAACAAATAGTTTCAAATTTAGTTCCGACTCCAGTCGATTTATTTGCTTCATAACAGCAGTTCCAGAAATAAAGCTTTGTTCCGCTGCCTTAGTAAAACTACCATATTCACTGACTCGTAAGAATGTTTGTAGTTGATTAATGTCCACATAATCATCTCCCATTTCCTTAAGTATAAACCATTGGTTGATAGTCAAACAACTAAGAGATTCTTCTCATGAACTAAGTAATTCAATATACTAATTATTGTCATTGAGATGTATAAGAACATGAATTGAAGTTCTCAGTGAAGTTGTTTTCAAAACAAACAATAGGAAATTATGATCATAAAATATTTGTTAAAGAAGGAAAAGTTAATGAAAAAGGTTATCTTATTAGGCGCAACCAGTGGAATTGCGAAGTATCTAATCCCATTACTACTTGAACAAAATAATGTTGAACTAACTTTATTTGCACGTCAGGCCAGACGTCGATTATCTGAATATAGTAATAATTCTCGAGTAATGCTTGTTGATGGTAATTGGAATAACACAGAAGAATTGGTAAAAGCAATTGCTAATCAAGATATTGTATATTTGGCAACTGGGCACTTTGTTTCTGCTAATCAAAATATTGTTAAGGTAATGAAAATGGAGAGTGTACAACGACTAATTGTTGCCGGCGGTTTAGGTATCTATGATGAGGTTACTGGAGAATTTGGTGAATGGAATGCTCGTATGATGGGAGATTATTCTAAGATTAAACGGGCCGCTAAAGTTATTGATGATAGTGGCCTTGACTATACATTTTTGCGTATGGCCTGGTTATACAATAATAATCAGCATAGCGAATATAAAATTATTCCTCAAGGAGAACCATTTAATGATACTCAGGTCACACGTCAGGCAGTGGCACTACTGGTTAGTAGAATAATAAAAGATCCAAATTTATATAGTAAAAGCAGTATTGGAGTCGCTGAACCGAATACCGCTTGGACAAAACCTTCATTTTACTAAAAAACTAAAGGTTGAAAGTTTGATGCATTATGCCGTTTCCAGAGCTGAAAGTATTCATATGCTGCGCGGAACGATCCGAGCCAAAAAGCGGTCTCGAATCTCGGTTGAAGCCTCACCAAAAACCGGTAAGTCTCCAACACGTCCGGTGGTGTAAGGACTAAAGTCCTAACGCCACTTTCGCGGCAAATGAATACTTTCAGCTCTTCCAACTAGTGGAGCGTAGCTCTCATGTTTATATTTAATCAACCTTCAAGTTTTGGATAAAGTGAATGTAATTTTATACGTGCATCTGCAGTTGTGAATTGCCAATCTATTGATAAATTTTTAGCATTACGTTCACTACACCATGCTGCTACTTCTCGTTTTAATTGTTCCATTTCTGGAATTCGCCTG
>NZ_BJDF01000038.1 GCF_005404815.1 Companilactobacillus huachuanensis | reverse complement strand
CAGGCGAATTCCAGAAATGGAACAATTAAAACAAGAAGTAGCAGCATGGTGTAGTGAACGTAATGATAAAAATTTATCAATAGATTGGCAATTCACAACTGCAGATGCACGTATAAAATTACATTCACTTTATCCAAAACTTGAAGGTTGATTAAATATAAACATGAGAGCTACGCTCCACTAGTTGGAAGAGCTGAGAGTATTCATTTGCAGCGAAAGTGGCGTTATTGCTTCAGCAATTACACCACCGGGCGTGTTGAAGACTCGCGGGTTTTGCGAGGCTTCAACGCGCCCGAGACCGCACCCTGGCTCGAGCCGTTCCGCGCAGCAAATGAATACTCTCAGCTCTGGAAACGGCATACTTTAATAAACACATCACAGTTTAAATTTCTGTTTGATTCCCCGCCACGAGACTTTAAAACTGATAATACCAAATAATCCATACAGTACGATATATCCCGCATATATCAAAATAATATTCTTCGAAATATGGCGTCCAAAATCAAACATGGCAATGGCCGCAAAGGATTGAATCAGGGCAAATACAATTGGAATTAAGAATGTCAATGTATTTTCACAGCGAATGATTCCCTTGATTTCACTTTCCTCGACACCAATCTTTTGTAACGTGCGCAACTGACTTGATTGATAATCATCTCGCAACAGAATCCTGAGTGTTAAAACACTGCCTAAGGCCACTAATAATGCGACACTGAAGAGTGCCACAATGAAGAGATAGAAGCCTCCACCTTGTTTAAAATGTTTTTTCAGATTACCTTGTCGTAAGAATCCTGCTTGAGTATAGGTTGCTGCCTCATACTTGTTGGGTTCTTTTTTCATTACTTCAATGGTCGATTTCGAGAGTGATGACTCAAACTCAACTTTCATGTAATAGGCATCACGATAATTTTCTAGCTTTTTCATCTGTGAATGCTTCAGTCGATCGCCCTTTTTGAAATCCCAGCCATAAAAAGTATCTTTCACTTCACTGGGCATCTTTTCATAATAATTATCTGGTACGATCATCATTGGTCCGAAATGCATTGAGCTACCATACGGAAAGGAATTGCCTTGCTCAGCAGTCCGAATCATTGGCGCCCCTTTGACCTCAATATTGTGTTCATCAATATCGCTGTTGTACATCAATGATGAATTATAATCGATTTTTAAAAATTCATGCGAATTAATTTTTGCATTATTTTTATGCATTCGTTTTGGTAATGATTCATAGTCTGAATACGACATAAAGGTCATTGGTTGGCGGATATATGATTGACTTGACTTACTGTAATACGACACTAAATTGATTTTAACTGCCGTTTTATAGCTACCTTTTATCTGGGCGTGATTCTTTTTAAGCTCTTTACGAATGACTTTAACGGTATCTTTATTAGCAGCCAGCTCAAACGGATAAGCACTATTGTAATTTTGGTGAACTGCTTGATATCCGAAATAACAAAAGGTTAACAATGCCAAAGCTAAAGCTGACAACTCTGTCACAAACCAGAGAATTGAAATATTTTGAAAAAGTCGTTCTTTCATATATTTGAATGAGAAAAGATTGATGCCTGAATAAGAAACCGAGTGAATTCGTTCCATGATATTCAAAATTGTTGGCAGAAATCCAAAGTAAACTAGATAGGTTCCAAAGATATCGGCACCCATAATGTACACGATTTCTGTCAATGGTTTTGAAGAATAGCTGATTATTCGCATATCTTTAAAGAGATACAACGTCACGATCTGGGCCGTCAATAATAAAATGACCCCAAATATTCCCGCTGGAATTCTTAACCACCATCGAGTCTTAATAATCGTCCGCCGTTGTCGCTTTTGTAAAATTCGCATGGTTTTAATCGCATTGATCAAGCTTAAAACTAACGTTGAGATGAGAAAAACATCAACTAATAGCCCAAAACTCTTTAGCCCAATGTGCATAACGAAATTAAAGCGAATCTGCATCAAATAAAATAGCAGCATCCCCATGAATTTTTGGAAAACCAGCATGACACTTAAACCAATGACCCAAGCAACGGCCTGAACGATTGCTGTTTGTAAGAAGCTAATGGTAATAATAGCCCATCGTGGCATACCTAACTTTTCAAAAGTCAGAAACTCATTACGCTGCTGTTTAACAAAAAATCCACCCACATAAATCATATAAATAAAGGCAAAGAAGGCAAAGATACTACTCATGATCGTCGTAATATCATAAATAAAATCATCCCACCAACTCAAGGCAGAATGAACAGATGGATTGTCCCCCATCGACAGCAGAATACCAAAGATACCGATAGCAAAACTGCAGGCTAAAATATAAATTAAATAACTGTCACGCATATTGGACAGACTTCGTTTAATTATTTTGCGATACATTGAAGTAATCCCCTCCACCAATTGTTCTTTGCATGTTGATAATCTGTTCAAAAAACTTATCGCGATTGCCCGGATTGACAATTTCTGAAAAAATAACGCCATCTTTAATAAAGACCACCCGACTGCAATAACTAGCCGTAAACGCGTCATGCGTTGCCATCAAGATCGTAGTTTTTTCTTTTTGATTGATCATTTGCATATAATTCAACAAAATTGTTGCTGACTTGGAGTCAAGTGATCCTGTTGGTTCATCCGCAAACAAAATTTCAGGACGATTGATCAAGGCTCGAGCTGCCGCTACAATTTGGCGCTGACCCAAAGATAATTCATCAATGGCTCGGGCTGACAAGTTTTCAATATTGAGCAATTGCATCATATAGATGAAACGTTCCTCAATCAATTTTTTGTTAGACCGATTTAATGCCAATGGTAAAATGACATTTTCTTTAACGTTCAAAGAATCCAACAATTCGAAACTTTGATAAATAAAGCCCATTTTATTACGTCGATATTTAGCTTGATCACGATCATGCAACTGTGTTAGATCCAAACCATCAATAATGATCTGTCCATGATCTGGTCGCTCATTTGTTGAAATCATATTCAATAGCGTTGTTTTACCAGCGCCAGACGGACCCATAATACCTAGAAATTCACCTTGATCAACTTCAACACTGATATCCTTAATTGCATGAACCGCAGTACGTTTTTTCCCAAAATCCTTTGAAATATTTTTTACAACAATTTGCACGGTTAATTCTCCCATATTCTTTTTAGAGTATGTCGGCCTCGGGCAATAGTCCCTGACCCCCGATGGCAATAAACACAATAATCTTTCATCTTTATCCAATTTATTGTTATCATACTATATAGTGTCTTCATTCTAGCACGGAGGAAATTTTAATATGGCTAAAATTATGATTATTGAAGATGATCCATCTATCTCCCAACTAATCAGTGAAAATCTCGAAAAATGGCAAATGAGCTCTTACGTTACCAAAGACTTTAATAACATCATTGATCAATTTAACGATTATAAACCTGATTTAGTATTGCTCGATATCAATCTACCTGTTTATGACGGTTATTATTGGAATCAAGAAATTCGTAAAGTTTCAAAAACGCCAATTATTATTATCTCATCTCGTAATTCTAACATGGATCAAATCATGTCAATGAATATGGGTGCTGACGATTTTGTGGAAAAGCCCTTCTCAGTGGACATCTTAATTGCTAAAATTAATGCCCTCTTACGACGGACTTACGATTTCACTAAGAATACCAACGACGTTATCGAACACAACGGATTGAAGTTAAATCTATCCAGTGGTTCAGTTGAGATCGATGACAACAAAATCGACTTATCTAAAAACGAATACAAATTATTGCAACGCTTATTGAAGGACCAAGGTAAAATCGTTACCCGTGAACAATTATTGAATTTCATGTGGGATGATGAACGTTTCGTTGATGACAATACTTTGACCGTTAATATCAATCGCCTTCGGGGCAAAATTGAAAAGTTTGGTTTAAAAAATTACATTGTTACAAAAGTTGGACAAGGCTATATTATTCCTTAACGAGGCAAAATATGACATTTTTTAAATACTTACGTGATCACCTTTATTCTATCCTAATTGTGTTAATCGGAATGACCTTCGTTGAACTCGTCCTTTTCTTAGACCCACGGGTTCATTTTCACATTGGGACGTTGGTCTACACTTGGATTTTAGCAATGATTTTTTTAGTGGCTAACCTTGCTATTTCTTACAATCATAAAAAAGCTTGGTTTAAACAGTTAGAGGACTATCAAGAAGATCTTTCTAAGGAATTATTCGGAGCTCGCAACAACGAACAGAAGTTTATTCAAACAAAGATCAACAACATCTCGATGGAATATCGCAACGAATTGACTGAACTCTATCAGAACCAAAAGGATCAACGTGAATATACTGAATCATGGGTTCATGACATCAAAGTTCCATTGGCGGCCTTGAAGTTATCTCAAGATGATGATTTAGATCCAGCTTTGATTGCTGAGGAACTGGATCAGATCGATTACTTGGTTGATCAAGCCCTCTACTTCGCCCGTTTGAATAATTTTTCAAATGATTATTTGATTCAAGAACAAGATTTAAATGATATCGTTAAGGCCTGTATTCGGACCAATAAGCGACTCTTCATCAGCAAACGAATCGGCGTTAGTTTTGATTTAACTGATAAAAAAATTCTAACCGACGAAAAATGGTTGAGTTTTATCATCAATCAAATTTTAGCCAACAGTTTAAAATATACCGACCAGGGTGGCAAAATTTCCCTCTTCACCACTACAACTGACAATAATATCGAACTTCATATCAAAGACAACGGTATCGGAATTGCTAACCAAGATATTAGCCGTATTTTTAACAAAGGCTTCACTGGTAATAATGGTCGTAAATCGGGCAGTAAATCTACCGGTATGGGACTGTATTTAACGAAAAAAATGGTTGATAAACTTGGTCACACCATCACCGTTACTTCACACCCGGGTGTTGGTACTGAAACAATCATCACCTTTTTAGATCTGCCTTACTACAAATAAATCAATTTGACTGTGGCCGTCTCCAGGGCTGAGAATATTCACCTGCTATGCGGACCGATTCGAGCCTGGGAAGCGGTCTCGAATCTCGGTTTGAAGCCTTACCAAAGACCGGTAAGTCTCCAAACTCGCCCGGTGGTGTAACGTCTAAAGCCGTAACGCCACACCCACAGCTGGTGAATATTCTCAGCCCTTCCGACTAATGTTATTAAACGGAATAATTTTTGATGAATTCAGATTCTTAATAATAGGAAAAAGAGTTGTATTCCACCTAAAGGACCAATAATTAGGTGGGATACAACTCTTTTTTTGATTTTGATATTTAATGATCGACACAAATGCTTTAAAAATAAAAGTAAAAGTAAAAGATCACAATTGGACATTCTTATTATTAAAGAACTAAAGGTTGAAAGGTAAAAAACTAATATAACCACTGTTGTTACAGACATAAACAAATTTATTTAAATTAGCAGAAGTGTTCATTTTATTTGTTCCTGCCTTGAAAAAACAAACTAGTTGGAAGAGCTGAGAGTATTCATTTGCAGCGAAAGTGGCGTTATTGCTTCAGCAATTACACCACCGGGCACGTTGAAGACTCGCGGGTTTTGCGAGGCTTCAACCGAGGTCCGAGACCGCTTCCCAGGCTCGGGCCGTTCCGCGCAGCAAATGAATACTCTCAGCTCTGGAAACGGCATACTTTCAACCTTTAGATTTTATTTCTTTATTGCTGAAATAATTAATTTTTCAATCTCATTCAAATCTTGATCAACTTGTTTAGGATCTCTTGGTTCAAAAATCTTATAGTTCTGTAAAAAGTAAAACAAAATCTGCGAAACTACTAAACGAATTAATGCCTCTGGCTTTATATCTGATCTAACTTCATCATTCTTATTAACCAAATTATTGAAAACTTTTAGAATTTTTTCTCCACGATCAGTCATCAATCCAATAAATTTTGATCTCACTCTATCCTTAGTCAGAATTTCTGAAAATACGATTGAGGCCACTTCACGATTATCCGCTAAAAACTCATATCGACTGCGCACCACATAATGAATAAGCAGCTCTAAATTATTTTTTCGTTGTTCCAGCGAATCTCTGAAATCTTCAACATAGACAGGAAGAATCCGGTCCATCAAGGGCGTGATAATAAACGTTAGTAAATCTTCCTTAGTTTTAAAATATTTAAAAATCGTTGCTTGACTCATACCTGATGCTTTTGCAATCTCTTGGGTCGAAGTACCGTCGAATCCTTTTTCCGAAAAAAGTTTTAATGCTGCTAGGACAACCTTTTTCTTACCTGCTGGCATATCTGAGTTGCCTACCCAAGTTTTAAAATCACTTGCTATCTGTTGCTCTGCCACTTAATCAAGTCCCTTCTATACTTTACGATAACGTTTAAGTCCTAAGACGTTCAGAATAGTCAATACTACTAAGAAAATCAATAGTGCTCCGATTGGTCCCATGATTTGACCGAGATTAGAACCACTCATGACAATATCGGTTGTCGCCTGCCCTGAATATTTCAAAGGTAAAATATAAGCGATATTTTGAACCCAGTGAGCCATGGTATCCAATGGAATAATTCCGGAGAAGAATACTTGAGGAATAACGATAATTGGAATGAATTGCATCATCTGGAACTCTGATTTAGCGAAGGTCGACATCAAGATACCGAATGCTAAAGCAACCATCGCTAAGACGACATTGACAATAACCACATTCCATAGACTCCCGAGTA
The DNA here is from genome assembly GCF_005404815.1 of Companilactobacillus huachuanensis. Lineage (GTDB taxonomy): Bacteria > Bacillota > Bacilli > Lactobacillales > Lactobacillaceae > Companilactobacillus > Companilactobacillus huachuanensis. The sequence goes on along the minus strand of NZ_BJDF01000038.1, from coordinate 5,877 downwards.
CTTCGACTTTCAGTACATAAATTGTGAATAAGACGATAATTAATGTTTGAACGATTGCTAGTAGGCCATAGCTGATCATGTACCCAAAGACGATTTCTGAACGTCTAACTGGTGTTGCTAACAAACGATCCAAAGTCCCAGTCGTCCTTTCTTTCAACAAGGCCATCCCGGAAATCAGGAAGACGAAGAAGAATACGAAGAATCCCATTAAGATAGGTAAAATCTTATCGAAGAACGACGTATCTTTATCACCATAAACGTAGGTATTATGAATTTTGGGCGTTTTCTGAGACTTGGACTGCATCATTGCCGCGGCTTGCGGATTGGCGGCCGCCATGGCTGTTAACGTTGACTTTAATTCTTTGATATTCGTCGCAACCATTGAAGCACTCAAAGCTGCTTTGGTAGCGGCGGTCTTGCTGGCATCAGTGTTAGCGTTCTTAACATAGAAATTACCATTCTTGTAGTGAACAATGCCATCAACCTTTTGATCCTTCAAAGCTTTGTTAGCCTTTTCTTGAGTTGAATACTTGTAAACCTTAATATGGTCAACTTTCTTGATCTGCTTGACCAAACTGCTTTGAACATTGACAGTCGCAATATTAACATCAGTTGTTGAATTAGATGTAAAGACGACTTTCATTAAAATTAAAATTAAAATTGGTGCCAAAAACATTAATGCTAAAGTTCTCTTGTCACGAAATAGTTCTTTTAATACACGTTTAGCGATAGACCACGTTCTTTTCATTTTCATCCTCCACCTTTAAGAAAACATTCTCGACTGTATCTTCATTATATTCAGCTTTTAAATTAGCTGGCGTATCGTAGGCAATCAACTTACCACCCAGAATCAAGGCAACATCATCAACCAATTCAGCCTCATCCATAACATGGGTTGTAACCAAAAGTGTCTTTCCCTCATCACGCATCTTGTGAAGTTCACTCCAGATCTGACGACGTAATGCCGGATCAATCCCAACAGTTGGCTCATCCAAAATGAAAATTTCACTATCACCAAGCATTGCAATTGCTAGAGACAATCGACGCTTCATCCCACCGGAATAACCACTAACTCGCTTATTCAGGTCATTAGTTAATTCAACAACCTCAGCCACATGGAGAATTTGACGATTGGCCTTTTGGCCTGAAACACCTTTCATATCAGCGTAAAACTGTAGGTTTTCTTTAGCAGTTAACGATTCATATAAGGCATCGGTCTGTGCCATATAACCGATTCGATTTAACAATTGACGGTTTGGCATGATTTTACCAAAGACTGTGGCTGTTCCTTGTTGGGTCTTTTCCATTCCTAAAATGATTTTGATAATGGTTGATTTACCGGCACCTGATGGTCCGATTAAACCGATTATCTTACCTTGTGGTATATCAAAATCAATATGGTTCAAAACGGTTTCTTTACCGAACTTTTTAACGACGTTCTTCATAGAAATAATTGCATTTCCCATAATTACTACCTTCTAACCTGCTTATTCTTTTATAGGTGAGTGTTTAATTACTCACTTGATGGATAAAGAATAATACTCTGGAAAACTTTTGTCAACAATTGTGTGAACTTTTTTAAATATGCCGCCTCCGGTTGTCGGGAAAAAATGCAGTTCTGCTATGGGGACCGGTGTGAGCCAAGGTCTCACACCTCGATTTGAATCCTTGCCATAGTTCGGCAAGTATCCAAACTCGCCCCGTGGTGTAATGGCTAAAGCCATAACGCCACCTCCATTGCAGACTGCATTTTTCCCGACAACCTCCGGCTAGTTTGATTTTTTCTTCAATGGTTTGATACTAGTAATTAGAGTATTATTCCTTATTCGTCTTCATTCGAAACAACATCAAAAGAGCATTAATCAAGCAAATTAAACAAAGAATTTCATTAAGAACTTCAGTTACGATTCATGTATTAGAGTTACATTTTGATGGTCATAACGGTAATCATTTATTGATATATTATGATCTAAAAGATGAAAAACTAATATAACCATTGTTGTTACTGGCCTAGAGTTAATTTATTTAAATAATCAGGAGTTTTTTTTTTTATTATTTCTTTCATTAAAAAAAACAACTAGTTGGAAGAGCTGAGAGTATTCATTTTGCAGCGAAAGTGGCGTTAGGACTTTAGTCCTTACACCACCGGGGGTGTGAAGACTCGCGGAGTTTGCGAGGCTTCAACCGAGGAACTAGTCCGCATTTTGGCTTGAGCCGTTCCGCGCAGCAATTGAATACTCTCAGCTCTGGAAACGGCATACTTAACTAAACCTTCATCCTTCAGTTTATAATCTAAATCAACACAAAATACATCACTCGACACCTCCGGCGGCCTTCCTCATAAAAAAAAGAAAGCTCCGACCATAAATCGGAGTTTTCAACGCACAAAATATAACCAATAATCTAGCTGGAGGTTGACGGCAATGATAGTTACGCAATGAAGGTGGCGTTAGGGATTTATCCCTTACACCACGGGGCGAACTTGGAGACTTACCGAACTGTGGTAAGGCTTCAAGTCGAGGTGTGAGACCGCTCTTCGGCTCGCAGCGGTCCCCATAGCGTAAACTATCATTGCCGTCAACCGGAAGCGGCCCCCTTAACAGTATGATTCAAGCGCTTTTCGAACTTGGTCTAATGAAATATCAGGACAGTGATCATCAGAATTACACAAAGCTCTCTCATAAAGTTGATCGTCCAATTCGTCTTCTATTTTCTCAACTGCTGTTGAACGAAGAAAGGCCGAAACACTGATATTTTTAGATTTCGCGTAGTTCTTGATCATCTTTTCGTCCTGTTCATCTAAATAAAAAGATATAACTGCCATTTCTCGTCACCTACCTTATTTTCAAATACAGTGTATTATGTCGAACAACTTTTTTCAATAGTTAACCCATTCACAATGCAACTTTATATAAAAATTATTCTATAATTTGATTAATCATTTTTTAACAAAAATACGCATTTTTGGCATTTAATATAAAAATATTCATTACAACAAAAAATAAGACCGCTTATCTTAATAACGGTCTTATTTCTATTCACATTCAAATCGGTAAAATAGTCAAATTATTTGATTATCTTTTGGTACCTATAGCTTTTTTAATTGTACGTACCGGTTACATCTTCAATGTCATAGCGTTCACAGCAACAACGACTGTTGACAATGACATAATGATTGCACCGACTGCAGGGCTGAGAACGAATCCAACTCCTGCCAAAACTCCGGCTGCTAGAGGGATAGCTAAAATATTATAACCAGCTCCCCACCAGAGGTTTTCAATTGTCTTCTTATAAGTATGGTGTGACAACTTCAAGAATTTGATAATATCACTTGGATCTGAGTTATAAAGAACAACTTGGGCTGAATCAATGGCAACATCGGTACCAGCACCAATGGCAACCCCAATTGTAGCTGAGGCTAAACTAGGTGCGTCATTGATACCATCGCCGACCATCATAACGTGGTGACCATTACGTTCAAGTTCTTCAATAACATTGTGTTTATCTTCAGGTAATAATTCACCACGGAACTCGTCGATACCCATTTGTTTAGCCATAATAGCAGCGGCTTCTTTATTATCACCAGTCAACATAATTGGTGTAATATTTCTAGCCTTTAATTCTTTAATAAATTCAACGGTATTCTTCTTGATTGTATCGCCTAAGGCAACGAATCCAAGAACCTTACCTTTATTAACTAAGAAACTAATTGTATTACCTTTATCTAAGTATGTTTGAACTAATTTCTTATCAACATCAATCTTGTTTTCATTGAGATATTTCATATTGATTAGATAGTAATCTTGGTCTTTCAAAGTGGCACTCATACCATAACCTTTGATAGCTTTGACATTATCCATCGCAACTGCTGTTACTTTTTGATCTTTAGCATATTGAACAATACTGTTGGCAATTGGGTGACTTGAGCTACCTTCAATACCAGCAATAATAGCTAATAAACCATTGTCATCAATTGATGAATCAGTACTTTGAAGTCCGTTAACTGTAAATTTACCTTCAGTCAAAGTACCAGTTTTATCCATGGCAACGTAATCAATTTTACGACTATTTTCAATTGCTTGGTTATCACGAATGATCAAACCATTTGTGGCAGCGATTGAAGTACTACGTGACATAACTAGTGGGATAGCCAATCCTAAAGCATGTGGACAAGCGATAACTAGAACAGTTACTAAACGGTTCAAGGCAGTATTCATATCGCCGAAAATCAGCCAATAAATAAATGACAATAATCCAGCTATTAGGGCAGCATAGAACAACCATCCAGAAACTCGATCAGCTAACATTTGTGTCTTAGAACGTTTGCTTTGTGCGTCAGAAACTAATTTGCTAATTTGTGACAAGTAACCTTCACCAGCAGATTTATCAACTTGAACTTTGATAGTACTATCGCCGTTGATTGAACCACCGACAACTCTACTGCCAAGTTCCTTCTTAACGGCCTTTGATTCACCTGTGATCAATGATTCATTGATGTAACCAGAACCAGCAATGACGTGACCATCAAGGGGAACTGATTCACCGGCACGTACTTCAATAACATCGTCTTTTTTAACCATTGAGATGTCGTGGTCCATTGTTTCTGAACCGTGAACCATGTGAACTTGATTAGGAACAAGTGAAGCAATCTTTTGTAAAGCATTACCAGCACTCATAGTTGATTTCATTTCAATCCAGTGACCCAGCAACATAATAACAATTAATGATGCTAACTCCCAGAAGAAATCCATGATACGTGTTGAAGAGTGAATCAAATCATTCATAACGAAAGCGTAAAGACTGTAAATATAAGCAACACTGATACCCATTGTGATCAAAGTCATCATAGCAGGTTTTCTTTCAGCTAATTCACCACGAGCACCTGTTAAGAATGGCTTCCCACCGTAGAAGTAAAGGATTGTTGATAAAATTAAAACGATCCAATCAGAACCAGGAAATTCAAATTGAAATGGTAAATGTAGACCCATAATTGGTGAAAGAATAAATACAGGAATACCTAAGATTAACGATACCCAAAATTTTTGTCTTAAATCACCCATATCCATCATGTGACCACCATGCATCATCATATCGTGACCACTGGACATATCCATTTTCATATCTTCTTGCTTTGCATCCATATTTTCGTGTTTCATATCCATATTTTTCATAATATCATCACCCTTACTTCAAATCAGCTTCTAAACAGTCACATTCGACTTCTTCTGGAGCTGTTTTAGCTTTTTGATTCAATGTAGCAATCATTTTCGAAATATCAGCTTGAGAAATCGCTGAAGATTCAATTATTTCATTAATAGCATTACCTTTTCGCATGCAACAAAGATTATCAAATAGATCGGTCACATTCTCTTTTATTGCCACGTCCTCTTCAATTGTTGGTTGATAAATATAAGGACGTTTTTCTTCGACAGCTTTTAGAAAATGCTTTTTTTGGAGCCGGATTATTAACGTCTTAATTGTGGCGGCCTTCCAATCGGTCTTTTGTTCTAGGATTTCAATGACCTGTTTACTGGTGGCCTGTCCTAAAGTCCAAATAATTCGCATCACTTGCCATTCGGCCCGGCTCATCGTTTCAACTTCTTTCATGTCATTTCCTCCTTTTGGTTTACATTTGTAATCTTCTTTACGGTTCATAGTTTACAACTGTAAATCTTAAAAGTAAAGTCTTAATACTTATTTTTTTGTTTTTTTTATTTCCGCCAGCGGGTGAGAGATAGTCTTCCTGCGGTGTGACCGGTGCGAGCCAAGGTCTCGCGCGAGGCTGCTGAAAAAGTCCATAAGATATTTATAATGTTTTTTAAGCATCCAGTTATGGGTGCTTTTTTGATATAATCCACTTAATGAGGTAGATGACTA
>NZ_BJDF01000037.1 GCF_005404815.1 Companilactobacillus huachuanensis | reverse complement strand
GTAAACGACTAACTTGATCATCGGAAAGATTGATGTGTTGTTTAACAGGTCTGATATCTGATTTCATAAAATATATCCTTTTTTGAATTGATTATATCAGAATATAAAAGTGAGAGCTACACTCCACTAGTTTGTTTTTTGGCTGGAATAATAAAATAAAGACTTCTGGTTTATTCAAATAAATTAAATATAGGATTTTAAACATTTTAAAGCGGTTATTTTATTTTTTGCGTAGTTTAATATAACGGCAAAAAAGTGTTTAAGCGGTATAAACCTATGACTAAAAATCTTATTTCAATCAATTCAGATTTTATAAGATTGAACAATAACTCTGAAGTATTAGTTACTGATTTTAACCAACTAAATTTTTAAATAACAAAGCCTTCGCAGGGCAGAGTTTTCACCCGCAGTGAAACTAAAATAAGGACCTTGTCCTTATTTTAGGGGACGATTTTGAAATTCGCGGAGATTTATTGCGAAGTTCAAAATCGAGGTCCGAGACCGCTTCTCAGGCTCGGACCGGCCCCACAGCAGGTGAAAAACTCTGCCCAGCGAAGGCGGCATATATCAATACAAAACTAATCAACAACAGAATAAGCTTTGGAGAAGAAGCCAAAATCCTCTTCAGTAGTACCTTGAATTTGTTTTTGAATCTCTTCTTGTAACATTTGTTCCCAAGCTTTAATCTGGCTAGTTTCAGTAAAAGTTCGAATAATTAAATATTCTCGTGGACTTTCCCTTTTTTGCAAGGTAGCAGTTGCGTTAGAATTAAAGGAGTATTGGCGGGTACCAAACAATTTATCTTCGAATAATTTGGCTTGATCAGCATTTAATTTCAAATAAGTCAAAGAATACAAATTGTTCATAGGTTCGTAAATCCCATTGATACCACGATATTGTGCAAATGTTGATAAGCTTTTTATTAAAAGATGGTCTGCATTTGCATGAAATAAGGGTTTTAATAAAGTATCAGCAGATGTTAGCTGACTCTTTAAAAAATTATATGTGCCTAGCTTTAATGTTATGTTCATAATTATTGAAATCCTTTCAACTAAAAATTTTTTGGAGGTTTTCTAATGTTAGTTACAGTTTTAGGCTTTTATGGTGGCTATCCACATAATGGCATTGGTACGTCGGGCTACTTGTTGCAAGCTGATGACAAGAAATTGTTGATCGATTGCGGTAGTGGCGTGTTAAATGCCTTGTCCAAATATATGAAACCAACTGATTTAGATGCTGTGGTTCTTTCACATTATCACCATGATCATACCGCAGATGTCGGTGTTTTGCAGTACGAATGGCTGGCTGCTAAAAAAGAAAATCTACTTCCTATTTATGGTCATACGCAGGATTTTGTCAACTATGCACAACTTTCTGTGGAGAATGCGACTCAAGGAATTGCCTACAACGACTATGAACCAACTATGATTGGCGATTTGAAATTTGAATTTCTGAGAACTGTTCATCCAGTCCCTGCGTATGCAATGCGGATCACTGACAAAGCTGGCAAGGTACTCGTTTATACAGCAGATACAACTTACTTCGACGGCTTAGTTGATTTTGCCAAAGATGCTGATCTGTTGATTGCCGATACCAATTTTCCAGAAGATGTCACTGGTAGAAAAGCTCATCTGAATACTAAAGAGGCTGGAACGTTGGCTAAGGACAGTCATGTTAAACGTTTGATGATTAGCCACTTGCCTCAGACAGTTGATTTTGAAACTATGTTAAGTCAATCACAAAAGTATGCTGGTGATATTCCAGTTGTTCATGCATTCGAAGGATTAGAAGTCGAACTTTAATCGTAAACTCTCAATGATAAGTTTTTATTGAAAGTGACATAAAGTATAACTAATACAATGAATAACTAGTTATTTATATAATTTGTGAACACTTTACATAAAGGGCTATTTGTCGGGTGCACATTTTCACAAGTAAACAAATTTCGAACAAGTATTCGTAACTTTTTATTGAAAAAGTATAGATTTTATAATTATTTTAAGTTACAATATTTATGTGTTTAAAGAGTTTGATACTACACAGGAAAGGAGAGATTATATATGGTAACCATTTATACATCTCCAAGTTGCACTTCATGCCGCAAAGCCAAGGCTTGGCTCGAACAACATGACATTCCTTACAAAGAAAGAAACATTTACTCTGAACCTTTAAATAAGCAAGAAATCAAACAAGTTCTACAAATGACTGAAAACGGAACAGAGGAAATTATCTCTACCCGTTCAAAGGCATTCCAAAACCTTAAGGTTGATTTGGACGATTTAACAGTTGATCAATTGTTAGATTTAGTTCAAACAAACCCTGGTCTCTTGAAGCGTCCAATCATCATGGATGACAAACGTCTTCAAGTAGGTTTCAACGAAGATGAAATCAGAAGATTCTTGCCTAGAAGTGTTAGAACTATGGAACTTCAAAAGGCTCAACTAATGGCTGGCTTATAAAATAAAACTAGGATCACTATACGACTGTGTATGGTGGTTTTTTTTTTTGCCCTCTTTGGTTATATACGTAACGTAAATTAGTTTCAATTTTGCTTTTTTTATCGAAAACTAGCCATTTTTCAAGAGTTAATACACATAATTTTTTGGTTTGAGTATTATATAAAGCTTGATGTATAGGGATTCAAGTTATGAAAACGCTTTTTATAGAAATTGAATTATTAGAATATGAATATTTTGATAAGATACTTGTACTTAGTATTATCAACTTACATCAATTAAATATTTATTTTATAACTTGAATTCTAGGGAGCGTATTATGCTGAGTTTTATTAGGAGTATTGATAGTCCGAGTAATAGGATTAAACGATTAGATATTATTATTGTTGGCTTATTTTTTGAAATTGGCTTTATTTTGTTTGGCAGTACGGTAGTAAGAGCAGCTGCAATCGACGATGCACAATTAATGTTGGATCAAAACGAAGTTACGATGTCTGATGGTAGTTCGGTTAATAAGACCAATGTTGTTATGCCGCTGTCTGTTTCCAGCGAATCAATTACTCATAGTGGGACGAGTGGGACAGCAACTTGGGACATTGATAGCAGTGGCAAATTGACGATTCATGCGGGGCGTTTGGATTATGGAAAGGGAAATTGGAGCCCGTATGCTAGTTCGATTACTAGTGTTTATGTGGATCCTGGTGTCAGTTCTTTTAGCGGTATTATGACAAGCGATGGTAATAATGGAGTTTTTTCAGAACTTCCGAATGTGGTTACGATTGATGTTACCAATCTAGATGTTTCGAAAACAACGTCAATATCATATATGTTTTATAATGATGCTAAATTGACAGAGATAATTGGTCTAAATACTTGGGATACCTCAAATGTTGAATATATGTCTTATGTATTTGGGAATGATTCAAAGTTGACAAAACTTGATTTATCCAATTTTGACACGTCAAAAGTTACCCGTGTGGGTTATATGTTTTCCGGCTGTACAAGTCTCGAGTCATTAGATGTATCAAGCTTTGATACGTCCAATTTGGTTTCATTGGTCGGGATGTTTAGCGGTGTTTCAGGAGAAATCATCGGACTGAAAAATTTTGATACTTCAAAAGTTAATGATTTAACAAGTACATTCAAGGGTGTCGATTTTATTAAAAATGATCCTGATGATATAAAAGATTGGGATATTTCTAAAGTAACAAGTTTATCTGGAACCTTTGCCAATACAAAATTTGATTTTTTGGATTTGAGTAAATGGAATATGCAAAATGTTACTGATATGAGCGCGATGTTTAGTGGAAGCACAGGTGATATATCTCAAGTAAAGGATATTTCGAATTGGGATGTATCAAAGGTTACTAATATGGCAAGCATGTTCGCTTCAGTGACAGTTTCTGATCTTTCCTTTATTAATAATTGGGATGTGTCCAATGTTACTAATATGGGTGCTATGTTTCAGGGATGTGCTAATTTGGCATCTCTAGATTTATCTAAATGGAAAACTAACAGTTTAACCAATACTGTGGCAATGTTTAATAAGGCATCATTACTGAATGAAAAGACACTAAAGGGTTATCAAACTCTAGTTACTAGTAAAGTTACAATGATTAGCAATATGTTTGCTTATACTAGTTTTCAAACAATTGATTTGTCTAAGTATGACACTTCAAATGTGACAACGTTTGCAGGATTATTTAGAAATACAGTCAAATTACAGAAGATAATTGGCAAATTTGATACACATTCAGTTACCAACATGAGTGATATATTTAACAATTCTTCCTTTAATGATTTTAGTGAATTTAACATAGCGGATTGGGATACCTCGCACGTCGATAATTTGGGCTCTGCTTTTTATGGAGCTACAATAATGGATTTTAGTTTTTTGCAAAATTGGGATACTTCAAATGTTACTGATATGAACACGACATTTTCCAATATCAAGGCTACGAGTTTGCCAATTTCTAAGTGGGACGTTTCCAAAGTTACAAATTTTTATAATACTTTCTATTTATCAAAAAATCTTGTTGATGTGCCGATTGAGAATTGGGATGTTTCTAGTGCAACCAGTATGTCGGGAATGTTTTGGACGGCGAAGTCCATTAAAAATTTAGATTTGTCAAAATGGAATACCTCCAATGTGACAACCTTTTATGCAATGTTTAACACCATGGATAGCCTGGAAACACTTGACATATCAAATTTTGATATGACCAAAGCAACAGATATGCAATATTTGTTTGGTGGAGATAAAAATCTTTGGAAAATAACCTTAGGTCCTAAATCGGTTCTGACAAATTTGATGGGACCCGTCCAGAGTACGGATGTTCATTTGTTAACACCAGTTCCAGGCACACCTATCCAGGATTCATCATCGGACAATTCCTATTCGGCCATTAGCGATAAATGGCAGGATGTAGATGCCGATAGTGGGGGGACTAGTCATGAGCCGGTTGGGGATTTGTTCTCGTCATCTGATATTATTGATAAGTTTTCGTCAGTCGGTAATCCAGTAACGACTTATGTTTGGCAACAACAGACTAAGGTCGATATGAATATGTCGGTACCCGATGTTGACTTTGGAACAACGTCAAATGCTTCAGGTATTGTTAGTCGTAAGACTGATTTTGACATCACTATTAATAGTAATAATTATCCAAGTGATCCAGTTCCATCAACACTAAGTGTTTCGATGGAAACACCTTTGACCGATGCAACTGATGACTCCAAGATGTTAAGCGATGTTTTAGTCTTTAAAGATAATGATAATGTTGAAAAGATTTTATCGAGTACTGATACAGCAGTATATTCAGGCGATATTGTTGATGGGTCAAATGTTCTATCTTGGGATAAAAATCATGGGATTATATTAGATATGAATAATGATAGATACGCTTTAAATGGAAACTACTCGACAACTTTGAAATGGACTTTAACAAATAGTATTTAAAACTTTTAAATTTAATCATTAATAATTCACTTCGTTATTAAATAATGAGTATATGATACTGAGACAAATACTGTCCAATTACTATTACACCAGGATTCAAGTTACGAAAACGTTCTTTTCGTAAATAGAATAATTATAATATGGATTTCCTGTTATATTAATATTGCTTTTGTTACTATATCGAATGTTTCCGTTCTCGTCCGACGTAAAGATGATTTTGCGATAGATGTAAACAACGGTTGTCCAACTAAGCAAGTTCCATCAACAGGAGAAAAATCTTATCGTGGAATGATGATCATGGAATCATTTTTAATATGAATCATGATCAATACGCTGCCGGACACATTAACTAATAGTCTTTAAGGCGTTATGAGTGAAAATGAAGCTACTGTACATTATGTATAGTGGCTTTTCTTTATCTAATTTTGCCTAAATCTCATCAAATTTTACGGAATAATACACATATTTTTTAACGATGAGTATTATCTGAAACCCGGCATAACACAGTCAAATTAAGAAAAATGTGTTTATACAAATTGAACAATTACATTATGAATATATTGATAGAATTCAGTTAATTAATAAATTATCAAAGGCGGATAATACCATGAAAAAGGCAAATTTGAGCTCTAAACAAAAATATGCTTTGAAACTAATTGTCTTTCTTTGCGGTGCACTGTTGCCGTTATTTTCAGCACAAGTTGTTGATGCCGACACAAATGATATTCAAAATATCATCAGTCAAAATAAGATTGTGACTGATGACAATAATTCCACTAGTACTATTATGCCTTTAATCGCCACGACTGCTGCTGATCCGACTGATATTGCCAGCGGTACATTTGGAACTTGTGATTGGGTTATCGATGCGAGTGGAAAATTAACTATTTCAAAACCCGAGGGAAGTTCTTCAGGAGTTCTGGGAATAGTTCATACAGAGAACAACGTCATTTTAGATTTGCCTTGGTACGACTACCGTAGTCAAATAACCAGTGTCTATGTGGGTGAGGGTGTAATTGGTTCATACGATACCTCACTTATATTTGCTAATATGCCAAATGTGACCACTATTGATGTAAGCAATTTAGATGTTCAATTTGCCACCACATTCACCAGTATGTTTGTTTACGACCCAAAGTTGATTTCAATAATTGGTTTAGGGAATTGGAACTTATCTAAAGCAAATAGTCTAATAAATTTATTTTCTGGTGATTCTTTATTATCTCAAACGGATGGTATTGAAAAATGGAATATGAAAAATGTTACTGATATAAGTGGGATGTTCAACAGCGATAAAAATATTAATATTGAAGGATTGGAAAACTGGGATACTTCAAATATCATTAACATGAATAGTTTATTTTATAGCACTAATATAACTGATTTTTCACCAATAGAGAATTGGGATGTTTCCAAAGTGATTGGTATGAATTCGCTTTTTGAGTATAATTCATCTGTGACTAGTATTGATTTATCGAAATGGAAAACAAATTCTCTCGGTAGTATAGCTAGAATGTTCTCAGGATGCAGCGGACTAACTGATATAAAAGGATTAGATACTCTTGATGTAAGCAATGTTAGTAGCATGTCTTATACATTTAATAGTGATCAAAAAATTACATCGCTTGAAGATGTGAAAGATTGGAATACTTCTAACGTTTTAATTATGACAGGTACATTTAGTAACTGTTTAAAATTGTCAGATTTAGACTTAAGAAACTGGGATACATCAAAAGTTGGAGACATGTCCTATATGTTTAGGAGTGATATTGGTTTAAATGAAAAAACATTAAAGGGATTGGATAAAATAAAGACTGATAATGTTACGAATATGAATAATATGTTCAGTGGTACTGGGTTCACTACGTTAGATTTGGAAAATTTTAATACTGCTAAAGTAACAGATATTGGTTCAATGTTTTCAGATACGAAGAGTCTTCAACAAATAAACGGTGAATTTGATACTGGGGCAGTGACTGATATGAGTAACGTTTTTTTAAAATCAAATATTTCCAATTTTGATGGATTAAATATTTCCAAATGGAATCTTTCAAAAGTAACCTCTATGAGTGGAATGTTCTGGGGCGACGCTGCCAAGTCACTGGATTTTATATCTAACTGGGATACTTCGAACGTGAAAAGCTTCTATGCCATATTCAACGCTATGTCAAATTTGGAAGCATTAGACTTGACTAACTTTGATACGACGAATGCAACTGATGTTCAATATATGTTGGGTGGTGGGAATCCTAAACTTTGGAAGATCTCACTGGGACCTAAAACTGTTTTGACTAATCTGAGTGGTCCGGAGCAGTCTGCGAGTGTTGGTTTGGATCGCCCAGTCGCCGGGACAATTATTAGCGACTCTTCGACAAATACAGGGGAAACTTACAAAGCAATCAGTGATAAATGGCAAGAAGTTGACGTTGCTAATGGAGGAACAGATCATGCTCCTTTAGGAGATTTAAATTCATCAAAGGATATTATTAACAAATTTTCTACAGTGGGAAATCCTGTAACAACGTATGTTTGGCAACAACAACCCAAGATCAATATGAATATGTCAGTACCAGATATTGATTTTGGTACCACTTCAAATGCGTCTGGCCTGGTTCGTCGTAAAAACGAATTTTCTATAGATGTGACAAACAACAGCTATCCAACCGATCCAATTCCATCAACGGTCGATGTTTCAATGGATGCCCCTTTAACTGATAAGACCGATCCATCTAAGACACTAAAAGATGTTTTGATTTTTAAAAATTCCGATGATTCTGAGAAAATTTTGTCCGCTACCGATACTGAAATATACTCGGGAAACATCAATGATGGTGAAAATGTTTTGTCATGGGATGATGATCACGGAATACTTTTGGATATGAATAATGATCGATACGCCGAAAACGGTGATTACTCAACAACTCTGAAGTGGACGTTGACAAATAGTCTCTAAAAAGGTCATTATCTTTGACTAACATTCGGACATTTAGTATATTGTTCGAATGACTTCTAATATCGATATGAGATAGTTGAAATAGTTTTTGAGACTGTTAAAATGTAGATACAGAATTGAGGTGACTATGATGGAAATGGATCGACTTAATGAGAACACGATCAGAGTCATTCTTAGTACAGAGGATTTACAAGAACGTGGAGTAACTGTTTTGGATTTGCTTGGCAATAAGAAACAAATTGAAACGTTCTTCTACAGTATTTTGGATGAAGTTGATAAGGATCACGCTTTTACAAATAATGAACCTGTTACTTTCCAAATCATGCCTAACAAGGCCGGCTTGGAGTTGTTGATTAGCAAGAGTGATGATTCAGACGGCACTGGTTCATTGCCATTAAATGGGCTACAAGATTCAACCGACGGTGATGATAATAGCTTGGATGATGAAAAAGTTGGCACTGAAGAATATGACAGCGATACAGCTCCATATTTGAACGACCCTGATACACCAACCAAGACGGTTATTGTTGAGTTTAAGGACTTTGAAGATTATGTCCAATTGGCTAAATTGTTACACTTAGAGAGTGGTATTTCTAATCTTTGGGAGTATCAAGACAAGTATTACTTGCAATTGATTCTGTTCACAGATGAAATGCATGAGATGACTTACAGCGATGTTTTGGCATTGCTCAGCGAGTATAGTTTCAAGACTAAGGTTACGGCGGCTGTCTTATCTGAATATGGTAAGAAAGTTATGACTAAGACGGCTTTGGAATTAACTCGATATTACTTTGGTAATTAAGTAGATCAACCTATTGGGGTTGGTCTTTTTTTCTTGCACTGAAATATACTTCGGTTCTGTAAATGGTGTAGTTAAGTATGCCGTTTCCAGAGCTGAGAGTATTCAATTGCTGCGCGGAACGGCTCGAGCCAAGGAGCGGTCTCGAGCCTCGGTTGAAGCCTCACAAAAACTGCGAGTCTTCAACGCGTCCGGTGGTGTAATTGCTGAAGCAATAACGCCACTTTCGCTGCAAATGAATACTCTCAGCTCTTCCAACTAGTTTATTTTTTCATGGCAGTAACAAATAAAATGAAAACCTCTGTTCATTTAAATAAATTTGTTATATGCCTGTAACAACAATGGTTATATTAGTTCTTCACCTTTCAACCTTCAGTTTTACTTTAGTAAAATTTGATGTGCTTGAGACAAAAGGACGTTATGAAATGATTTATTTTTTAAAATTGCAACGATATAAGCTCACATGAACAAATTAATATTCGTGTGAGCTTATTTTTAACTCCAAGGTCCTAACATCATTACTAATAAGATGACGTTAATAGTTGCTCTGATTAAATGATGTGGCCAATTAATTTTCTTTTGAGCAAAGCCATAGAATAATGCTGCTAACCAAATTATTGGTAGCAAAATGGCCGTTACTAGATAGATTTTACTTCTGAATATAATGGGCGTGATTAATAAAATTACTAAACTCAAGATATTTAAAAATGCTGAAAATTTTATTAGATTATTTTCTTTTCGATAATTGGGGATGTTTAGAATAGTCACGACACCTATTAAGACGATAAATAATATTGCTAAGCCAAGTCCAATTAGATTGATTATTGGCGACACCTTCAGTTGATATTTTCCCCAAGTCTATCACGATTGTTTTTGAACAGTATGTTTAATGCCTAAAGCTGCTAGATGGCATCTCGCCAAACATATGAAACCGCATATAGCTTTTTGCTACAATTATTTTAGGTGGTGAGGATAATATGGTACAAAAAGCTAAGATCATTGAAGCCATGCAAGGATTTAGTAATGAATTGAATAAAGCTCATGGAAATTCACAGACAGCTCAATTTGTTGATGAAAGTTTGGCAGAACTACAGAAAAGCGATGGAGTTGCCTTTACCGGCGCATTTCAGTATTTTTTGAATCGGTTACCAGTGGTTAAGCTATCCGATGATATTAAATTTAATGAAACTGAAAAGAAAATGTGGCATGAGGTTCGTTCATTTAATGATTTAGGAAACAATCTTTGGGGAGCTAGTTTGTAAGAAGGGATGCCAATATGAAACAAGCTGATCAAGATAGAGTTTTGAAGGCGATGAGGAGTTTGAGTGAGGCGTTGAATAAATATCACGAAGGTTCACAGACGACCCAATACGTTGATGAGACGATTGCAGAACTGGAGAAGTGCCAGGAAAAAGCTTTTACTGGTGGATTTGAGTATTATATTATCAAGGCCGGAATGCTTCGGAAGTCTGAAGGAATCGAATTAAATGAGATTGAATATAAACGATGGCATGCAGTAGCGTCAATGAAAGATTTGGGAAATGATTTATTCTTTGGGATGGGGATGTAATATATTTTAAATATCTCTGATACAGGTGAAAATGAGCAAAAAAATTATTTTTGCGTAATTTCTATCAGAGGTGATAAAAATGTATGCAGCATTGGATGAAGAAGGAACATTAATTTATGCCAAACAAGCAGTTGAAAACAAGGACTATTATTGTTGCCACTGTGATCAACTAGTAAAACTGATTCTAACTGACAGCAGAAAATACTTTCGCCATGCGAATAAGACAACCAATAATATCAACGAGCGCCTGATTCATAAAAAAGGTAAACAGCTGATAATCGATGAATTACAAACATACAACTTCAATTCGCTTGAGAGTGAGTACTATTTATCAGAAATCAAACAGCGTCCTGATATTTTACTAAATAAAAAAATAGTAGTGGAATATCAGTGTGCTAAATTGGAAGAAAATATCTTATCTGAACGTGTTGAAGGGTATCAAAAAATGAGGCTTCGAAGTATCTGGGTTCTTGGTGAGGCATATTTAGATGTTCAGTTGCGACGGGAACATCTGAAGTTTATTGACTATAGTGAAAATCTCGGCTATTACATATTAATGCTTGATTCATTGAACCAACGGTTCACACTATTTCATCATGTTAAATTCTTGGGTCCATTTAATAAGATTTTCTTTCAGAGAGAGATTTTTGGAAAAGGTAATTTGCCTGATTTATTTTCCTATCGACCTGAGGAATATCCTGTTAAGCCTCAGATTATGAGTGCTTATTTACTAAAAAAATTGCGTAAAAAGAATGATCCACAGGCGCAATGGCTCAAAATGAATTTTTACCAGCAACGTAATCAGACGGTTGAGAGCTATTTAAATAAACAAACTTTTGCACCACGACCACCAATTTATCAGCTTCCCATTTGGCAAATGATTTGTGGTAAAAAACCAGAATTTTTGCAACAACCGTTATTAAATCATGTACAAATCAAAAAGCCTCCACAGCTGTGAAGGCTTTTTTTTCAGTGTATTCGCATGTTTAAATTATCGTCTGAATTTATCTAGACTGATAACGGTACTAGAAGTGGCATACTTTTCTGATTGGGGAAGTTCACGTTCCAACATCGCATTGAGGTTGCTGGTGATACTTTCGGGATCACATGAGTTGCCGAAATCATTGATCATGACACCGGGTTTTTCTTCGTGGTCGAGATCGAAGACAATAGCTGTGGGAGCTTTTTGAATCTGCATTTCCATTGATAATTGTTGGTCACGTTTGAGGCCTTGAACAACGCATTGACTTTCTTTGTCGGTCATAATTGCTTTATAGTCGAGCCCACTATTGTTAATTGCACGTTTGATAGTGGTATCATCAAAGGGATTGTTTAGAACATTCACTTGTTCTTGAAGATTCATTAAAAAGTTACGTGCTTTCTTATTTCCTTGGCATGAGGCTGCCTTGTATAATTTAGCGGCTTCAAGCACTTCTTTGGAAGCAGTAGTACGTTCCTCAATATCGCTGATTTTGAAACCTTTTAATTGCATATAATCATTTATTGTAGCCATATTATAGTTCGTTACGAAATGATATTGTGTATCAATATCGTGCTTTCTAGTGAAATCAATAATAGCCTGTTCCACTGTTAAACAATACGAACATAAGGGATTAATATATAAGAATATTTCCCACATTACGTTTTCCCTCCATCTCTCTGTTGCATAGTTATTCTACCAACAATATTTAAAAAGGTAAAATTATAAACTCATGACATTATATTTTCGGACTATGTAGCCTACGGTTATCATTAACACAGCCGGCTGCGTGACTAGTTTGAGCCGCGGTCTTATAACTTGAACATATTATAGATAACCATCGGCTAATGTATATTTCCTTTGAATAGTTGTTGTGTTGATATATGCATAGTATAGGATATTGATGAAATTTACTAATAATAAGTTTTGGAAATGACAGAAAATCATGAGTCAATTTTATAAATTTGAATCATTTTCTTTAATCAAATAACTAATTAATATTTACCAGAAATTTAGTGAGATAAATTTTTAATGGGGTTGGGTTATTTAAATATTCCGTCTCCAGAGCTGAGAAATATTCACTGGCTGTGCGGACCGAATCGAGCCTGGAAGGCGGTCTCGAATCTCGGTTTGAAGCCTTACCAAAAAACGGTAAGGCTCCAAACGCGCCCGGTGTTGTAATGGCTAAAACCATAACAACACTTCCACTGCCCACAAATATTTCTCAGCTCTTCCGACTAACTGTTTGTTTATAAATGAATCATGAAATTTACTTAAATGATACATAATTCTACGTGTTTCTATTATCCAAGCTGAAGGTTGAAAGGCAAAAAATAGTATAGCCATTGGGCTTAAAGTTAATTGTTTAAGTAAATCGGAAGTTTTAGTTTTTTAGTTTTATTGTTCATGCTAAAAAAATAAACTAGTGGAGTGTAGCTCTCACTTTTATATTCTGATATAATCAATTCAAAAAAGGATATATTTTATGAAATCAGATATCAGACCTGTTAAACAACACATCAATCTTTCCGATGATCAAGTTAGTCGTTTAC
>NZ_BJDF01000036.1 GCF_005404815.1 Companilactobacillus huachuanensis | reverse complement strand
ACGATTTTTTGTGTGAATATGAAACGAATCCAACAATTGTTAAAGGAAAAAAGCAAAGAAAATAAGTAAATAATAGAAAAAATGGCACGCTAATTGGTTAAAAACATCAATTAACGTGCCATTTTTGAATTCCATGAATCCTTATTAAAAAAATACTATAGTTTTTCAGCGGCCTCGTCTCGACCCTCGCTTTTGAGCCGAAGACCGCGTCTCAAAAGACGTCCAGTGATGTAAGGGATAAATCCCTAACATCACTTTCACTGCTGGCAAAAATCACTACCAACCTCCGGCTAATGTATTGTAGGATGTAATATTTTAACTTTAAAAAAATAAAAGAGTAGTACCAGTAATCCATGAAGTGCCCCATAATAGTTAGACAGACAAATCTAACTATTATGGGTTTTTTCTATGACTAAATATTCTGGAAGTTTCAAAGTTGATGTTGTTAATGAATATAATTTAGAACATGCATCATACAAAACACTAGTGAAAAAATATCATATTACTCTTGCAGTAATTCAAAGATGGGTTGCTTTAGCTGATGCACAAGGCCTAGAGGCTTTACAAGGCAAGCATGGTCATAAAACATATTCATTAGAAGAAAAATTAGCTGTGGTAGACTATTATCAAACTCACGAACAAGGCGTATTCAAAGTCGGTGCTAAATTTAATTTAAATCCATCTCAAGTAACTGCATGGACTAAAATTTTCATGAAGCATGGTGCTGCTGGACTACGTCCCAAGCGTAAAGGGAGACCGTCTACAGTGCCAAAAAAGAATATGGAAAAAGGCGTTAAAAAACTAGAACCAACAGAGAAAGAAAAATTGTTACAAGAAAACATGCAGTTACGTGCAGCACTACATGAAGCACAGTTAGAACGTGACTTTTAAAAAAAATTGAGGGCCGTATCGAAGAACAAACATCTGCCGCGAAAACGATTGTAATTGATTCGCTACGGCCTAAATATACATTAGTTGAGCTTTTACGAATTTCCCAATTACCACGAGCTACCTATTACGACCGTCGCCATCGTAACGTTAAAACTGACAAATACGTTGATATTAAGGCGTTTATTTGCCAAGCATTCAAGGATTCATTTGAAACCTATGGTTATCGACGTATTCATGTTATGGCTAAAAAAGCTGGCTACAAGATTTCAGCTAACACCGTTCTACGATTGATGGGTGAGCTTAATTTATCATCAACTGTATACTCACGCCATACTAGTGGTTATCACTCATATAAAGGTCATACAGGGACAATTAATGATAATTTATTGGGGCAAAAATTCACTGCAACCAAACCTTTTTCCGTTATGCATACTGATGTCACACAAGTAAAACTTACTAACAATACTTGGGGCTATATCTCGGCCATTATGGATGAAGCTAGTCGTGAGATTGTGACGATAATCATCACTGATCGTGCTGATCGACAACAACTCGCGTTGACCATTGACGATTTCGCACTCAAGATACCGATTGATGCTCAACCAATTATGCACTCAGATCAAGGCTGGCAATATCAACATAAAGACTATCAAAATGCTATGAAAGAACTTAGAGTGACACCAAGCATGTCCCGCAAGGGAAATTGTCACGATAATGCACCAATGGAAAGTTTCTTTAACTTGATGAAACGGGAATGCCTCTATCGCACAACTATTGATAATTTAGAAGATCTAAAACAAGTTGCCACTAATTATATTGTCTGGTACAACACCAAACGAATTTCGATGAACAAAAATGGCCTGACCCCGGTGGAATACCGAGAACAGGCCGTTGCCTAGAACTAAATCTAAATTTGTCTAACTTTTTTGTTGCACTTCACCATTCCAGATTACTGGTACTACTCTTTTTTGATTTACTTAATTAAAATATCAGAGGAATCAATTGTAATAATGGAAATTAATTAGTCGGAAGAGCTGAGAGTAGAGTATTAACCAGCTGTGGGTGTGGCGTTACGGCTTCAGCCGTTACACCACCGGGCGAGTTTGGAGCCTTACCGGTTTGTGTTAAGGCTTCAAACCGAGGCACGAGACCGCACCTCAGGCTCGAGCCGGTCCGCATAGCAGGTTAATACTCTACTCTCAGCTCTGGAGACGCCCCTCAAAACTTGATAATCTGATTAAAAATAAAGTTATCTGGTATGAAATGTGATTCCGTATACTCAAATTGCTTGCCATCATCGTTGAAGGCGAAGCTGATCAGATTGCCGACACAATTGTTAATGCCAAGATTGAGATGTTCATAATCGACTTGTTCAGCATGTTCAATTCGAAGTTGACGTTTAACAATTGCAATTTTCATATTCAAAGTGTTTTTGATATAGGAATAAATTGATTCTTTGGCAATCTCAGGAGTAATGTTAGGAGCTATTTGAGCATTAAAATAATTGAGGTCCAAAACGGCATTCTTATTGTTGATTCGGCGAACACGCTTGATTGCGTAAACGGGAATGCCCACTGCAAATGACGTTTTATGACTTAATTTTTCGTCGACGATTACTTGTTGAAAATCAGCAATGATAGTTGTTCGATCGATGTCTTCGGAATTATTCAAAGCATGTAAACTGTCTATCTCTTTGAGACTTAAATTAATTTCCTGTGTTTGTGGTGTGTGTTCTAAAACGACAACACCTTTACCCTTAACACTGTAAACAAGACCTTCATCAGATAGCTGTTTAATAGCCTTACGGATAGCATAACGGCTCACATTAAATTCAGCAATTAATGATTCCTCTGTTGGTAGGCGCATTTTAATATTGTATTTTCCATTGATGACACGTGATTTGAGTTCTTGATAAATATCCATGTTAGTTGTTTCAGCCATATTCAGCGCTCCAATACAATTGTTTGTATATACTATTCAATAATATATTATATTGAAAATGATTTAAACATAATAATGGGATATTTTAATTTAAAATAAAATTAATAAGTGTATATTCCATTATCACAAATAAATGAAGAATTATAGGAATATTTTAACTGGCATTAAAGATTGATAGTTTAGGTAAAGTATGCCGTTTCCAGAGCTGAGAGTACCCAATTGCTGCGTGGAATTGCCCGAGGCAAGGTGCGGTCCTGAATTTGCTTGAGATCTCGTAAAACTCGCGAGTTTTCGACGCACCAGGTGGTAAATGAATATTCTCAACTCCTCCAACTAATTTTTTTATAATGACAGGAACAAAAAAACGAAGACTTTTGGTTATTAAAGAGCCAATTGTCGGAATATTTCTTGACTCTGGAGACGGCATAATTAATTAAATCATTCGCTTTCTGATTAATTGTTCCTTAATATATTTAGCAATGATTTTGCCACCGGCTGCTGAAAAGTGGACATGATCGCCACAGTCAAATTCTGGGAGGAGCTGATTATCTTTACCGACTAGCTCTGATACGTCGAGAATATGGGGCATTTTTAATAGTTCAGTATTGATATTCTGACGTAGAATTTCTTTTTCAGGTGTCCAACCATCAGATTTTCCAAATGGTGTGATTGTCATTGGTACAAATCGGGCGTCATGCTTGCGGCATTTTGCTTTCAGAATGTAAGTGGCTTTTACAATGGCTTCAGCAGTAGGTAATTCACTGATTGGCGTTCCTGTACCGGGATGCAATAAGTCGTTTAGTCCCTCCATAAAAACAACTATATTGGGCTGATAATTTGCTAGCATGTGGTCAAAGCGAGTTAAACCGGCTTCTCCAAAACTAGTAGACCATTGTGAGGTGCTGTGACCTGGTCGAAGCAGGCGATTGCCGGATATTCCAAAATTGGCGGTCATAATTTGAAAATTAGTTTCAAGATCCAGTGATAGTGGGGCAGAATAGTTACCTTGATTGGTTAACGAATCGCCAAAGAAAGCAATTTTTTTATGTGTTAATTTGGCCGCTACTTGAATTGCCGAGATACCAAAGAAATATTTAGGAGTAGCTGGATCGGTGTCTGTAGTTTTGATGAGATCATTGGAAATTGTTAAACCAACACTATGAATGGTTTTATTAGGTGAATAGATGTCAATCGACAGGATACCATTTATCGGTAGAGAAATATCGATCCAATCAGACCATTCAATTAATCGGGGTTCAATAGTGAATTGCGTTGAGCCCTCAAACGTGACTAATTTTTTATTAGCTGAATTTGAATAGATTTCGAGTTTAGATATTTTTAAAGGAACTTCATCATAAAGATTATTTAGTTGAAGTCTGACTTGATCAGTTGCAAGGGGCTGAACTATTTCAAGATGTTGAAACCCCGAGCGATTGATATTTTCGATATTTTGATAATTAGTTAAATTGTGTTTCCAGGTTGTAGTTGCAATCATAATTGAGTCCTTTCTTCAAATCAGATATATATTTGGTTGTCTCCATAGTAGTGTAGTTTATTCTTTGTTAGAAAAACGAAAGCTTCTATGGCTATATTAACATGTTTAAACATTTAAAATGGCTGTTTTATAGCTTAAATTAAATTTTTTGTGAAAAAATAACCCATAGAATTCTGAATCAGAATTTCTGTGGGTTATTTTTAATTTGTAGTAACAGCAGGTGCTGCGTTCAAAGTCCATGTGACAATAGCGTTCATCCGTTTTGATGTAGCTTTTGTATTATCGCCTGAACCAGGAATTTCTAAACTAGCTGAATCAGGTGTGTTGAAGTTAGCTTTGATAACTCCACCATTATATGATCCAGGAGTCATATTCATAATTGGTACATCGTTTCCTAAAGCGCTACTGATAGAAGCTTTGTCAGTCTTTAGATCAGTACCAGTACTTGAAACATTATTATTTTCATCATCTAAAAGGGGCATTTGATTCAAATGTAAGATTGCATCCAATGAAGGATCATCAGAATTAATCATGGTTGGGTTTAATTTACCCAGCGCAGCAGAAAGCGTAAATCCAGGCATTGTCGTAAGACTATTACGTGAGTCAACGACTTCAAGCAAACCAGTGTCATTACCATCACGACCGGCAGTAGCTCTATCAGCGTTTGTGCCATTATCTAAAACAAATCCGTCTGTGTCAACGGTATTACTCTTTAATTTACCAGTTGATCCGAGCGTCACTGTACCAAAGTTAAAATCAGGTACAGCTTCTAAGGTAAGGATACCAGAAAGAACAGTAACACTAACATCTGATTTTGCAGGCTGGCCAGCTTCTGTTGTTGTAGTTGTATCAGTGGAAGAAGCCTCAGTTACGGGGGTTGCTGAGGATGATAATGCACTGTAGGTAACTGCTAATTTAGAACTAGTTGCTGCTTTAGTAGCATCTGTAACTTGAATGGCAGTTGCAGCTTTGGCTGTGGTTAGAGGTATTAAGGACAAACTAAGGCTTGTTAATACTAGTAATTTTATGATATTTTTAAACATTTTCATTAGCTGTCCCCCTAACTTTAATTTATGCGAATCTGTACGGACCCGCTCCATAGTTAGAGTTTAGCAAAATATCCAAGACAGTTTGTATCGTAATTTATAAATGTTTTTTATCTAAACTGAAATAAGCTTGGAATATCAGAGCTTATAAATTATTTGGCTGATATTTCAAAAATATTTTTTTAAAAATTGTCATATGTCGACAATATGTCTTTGAAGTTTAAGGAACCAACTAAAGGTTGAAAGTTTGATGCATTATGCCGTTTCCAGAGCTGAAAGTATTCATATGCTGCGCGGTACGATCCGAGCCAAAGAGCGGTCTCGAATCTCGGTTGAAGCCTTACCAAAAACCGGTAAGGCTCCAACACGCCCGGTGGTGTAAGGACTAAAGTCCTAACGCCACTTTCGCGGCAAATGAATACTTTCAGCTCTTCCAACTAGTTTTTTAATAATACGAATGTCTAATTGTTATCTTTTACTATTTAAATAAATTGGTAAATAAATTGAATTTAGGACTGTCACAACAATGTTTATATCACTTTTTCACCTTTCAACCTTCAGCTCCTAATCATTTAAATAAATTAACTCCAGAACTGTAACAACAAAGGTTATATTAATTTTTATTCTTTCAAACTTGCGGATCTAAATAATAATTGATTATAAAATGCCATCTAATTTTTGGGGGACTATTTTTTTACAATTTAAATAATAAATCGATGAGTATAAATCATTTTAGTTATATTGAATATTGCTGTGAAATAGTTGGGCGTAAGTATCGGTTGATGTAAGCGTATTATCTTACAGAACTGTCACATGAGACTAACACTTTGGTCATTGTAATGATAAGTTATTTACTTTTAAATGCCCCGGCTCAATAATTAAAACCGGTAATAAAGAGAATCATGCTTTGAACTAATTTGTCGTTTATCAGGTTTGTTTGATGCTTATGGTTCCAGTACAGTGCGTATATTTTGAAAAATAGTAAATATTTTCTTATAATATATTTGTTTAAACATATGTCTGTGGAAGCCGTATGATTACTGAATTTCGTTAAAAGAGAAAAAAAATTTTACGAAATATGCTAATTACCACTGCTTATTTTTTTATTATAATGTTTATACAGGTTATATAGAAATAACTATATTTAATAATTTTGATTCGATTTTGGGTTTGACACCATTTATTCAGAATGGTTAGATAGTTTCGCATAAGCAAACTCTTTCAGTGAGGTGTAGATTATGAAAAATAATTTGCTGACTTTTTTTAAGAAACCAGTGACAATTTTTATCATTAAAACAGTTGTATTTTTCGCTATTTTCTTAGTGCTCTTATATATCTATGGATATAACGGCGTAGGAAGTGCCAAATTTATTTATAACGAATTTTAGCAGGAAGAAGGGAAAAATATATGAATTCAATCATTGAAAAAATTACCACCGCTGCATTGCAATCACCCGAAAAGATTTGCTATAAGAATGGTGAAGAAACACATACATATCAGGAGTTATTGCAAAAGTCTGATCGTATAGCCAGTTTTCTACAAGATAAATTTTTGCCTGCTAAAAGTCCAATTATCATTTTTGGCGGACAACAATTTGAAATGCTAGTTATGTTTCTAGGAGCCATAAAGGCCGGACACTCTTACATTCCAGTTGATGATGGTTCTGATCCATCACGTGTTATTCAAATCAACGAGGTTGCTAAGCCAGCTTTGATTCTAAATTGGAGTGATATTACAGAGTTTGGTGTTGAGACTCCACAAGTTACTAAACAAGAATTAAAACAAGCTTTACTATCAGATCATAATATTTATGATAGCAATCGCAGCGTTGGTCCTGATGACAATTTCTATATTATTTTTACATCAGGTACAACCGGAACTCCTAAAGGTGTTCAAATTAGTACAAATAATATCTTGGATTTTTCTAACTGGGCAGAAAATGAGTTTAGTTATTCCAGTGAAATGAAGATGTTGTTGCAGGCGCCATTCTCCTTCGATTTATCAGTTTTCGATATTTATCCAGGTTTAATGAGTGGTGTAACGCTTAATATTGTTGATAAGGATACAACTAAGAATTTTGGTAAGTTGCAAGAGGCCATTATCAATTCTGACTTCAATACTTGGGTATCAACGCCATCATTCTTTGAAATGTGTCTCTTATTCAGAGGCTTTGATGCTGAACATATGCCACAATTGCAAAAATTTATCTTTTGTGGTGAAGAGTTAACTCATGCAACTGCTAAGAAATTATTGAAGAAGTTTCCTGACGCGGAACTTTACAATACTTATGGCCCAACTGAAAATACGGTTGCCATTACTTCAATTAAAATCAACCAAGATTCATTGGAACAATTTGATCGTTTGCCAATTGGATATTTAAAGTCAAATATGGATTACCGTATTAATGGCTTGGTTGACGAAACAACTGGTCGCTTGACTGGTGAATTACTAGTTAGTGGTCCTGATGTTTCCAAAGGATACTTAAATAATCCTACTCAAACAGAAAAAGCTTTTGAGTTGATTGATGGTCAAATGTTCTACCACACTGGCGATATGATCAGTGTTGCCGATGACGGACTTTTGTTCTATCACGGTAGAACCGATTTCCAAATCAAGATGCATGGATACCGAATTGAACTAGAAGAAGTGGATTCAATGTTGGGTAACCTCGAGCAAATCAAGCAATCATGTACCGTTCCTTTGTACAACAACAAGAAACAAGTCAGCAAAATGATTGCTTGCATCGTGCTTGAAAATGACTTTATTGACGATGACGAAAAGGATTTAGCAGCTGATATTAAAGATTCACTGAAAGAAACAACGATGGAATATATGATTCCTAACGTGTTGAAGTTTGTAAAGCAACTACCAATTAGTAAAAATGGAAAAATTGATAGAAAGACTTTAATAGGCGAGATTAATGAATAACATTACGCCTTATAGTAGTCCGCATTACTTTATCTATCTATTATTACTTTTACTACCAATAATCATTGGATTGTGGTTTGGTAAACGCTTTAGAACATATGACTTTTTCGCAACAGTCGTTATTTTAATCACTGCTTTCTTCGGTGGAAATATGTCGCAAGGGATATCGTTACTGTGCTACGTCTTATTGGAAATAATCTTAGTTTCCATATATCTGGCGTATCGGAAGAAGCATAATAGTTTCTGGATCTTCACGATGTTCGTTTTGCTGGCAATCATACCGCTAGTTTTCGTCAAACTTGATCCGCTGCTACAAAATCCAACTATTTCACTATTCGGTTTCATGGGTATCAGTTATTTAACTTTCAAGTCAGTTGAAATTATTATGGAAATTCGTGATGGTGTGATCAAAGAACTTTCGCCATATGAGTTTGGTCGTTTCTTGCTCTTCTTCCCAACCATTACTTCCGGTCCAATTGACCGTTTCAAACGTTTCCAAAAAGATGTTAACAATGTTCCAAGCCGTGAAGAGTATGTTGAACTCTTACACAGTGGTGTGGATAAATTGATGAAGGGTCTCCTTTATAAGTTTATTATCGGTTATTTCTTTGGGACATTATTGTTACCAAAAGTTCAGATCTTGGCCATGTCTTATAAAGGCCAGACTCCACTAGGTTTATCTTGGTGGGTATTAGCATATATGTATGTTTATAGTATGTATTTGTTCTTTGACTTTGCTGGTTATTCACTCTTTGCAGTCGCAATCAGTAATTTCATGGGTATCAAGACACCAATGAACTTCAATGCGCCATTCAAAGCCAAAAATATTAAAGATTTCTGGAATAGATGGCATATGACACTTTCATTCTGGTTCCGTGATTTTATCTACATGCGTTTGATGTTTACAATTATCAAACACAAGTGGATCAAGAATCGTGTAACAATTGCCGATCTTGGTTACATTACCCTGTTCTTAATCATGGGATTCTGGCACGGTGAGACTTGGTATTACATTGTTTATGGTATTTTCCATGCCATTGCAATGATCACTAACGATGCTTGGTTGAGATACAAGAAGAAGCATCGTGAAAGTATTCCTAGCAACAAGTTTACACATGCGTTTGCAGTCTTCTTGACGTTTAATATCGTATGTTTCAGTTTCTTGATTTTCTCAGGATTTTTAAATACATTATGGTTTAGTTAGGAGAATTTATTATGGATGAAATTACAACAAAGATCGTAGATATTTTACAAGACGTAACAGGTTTGGATGATGCTGGTCAAGATAAAGACCAAGACCTATTCAAAGATGGTGTTCTTGATTCAATGGCAACTGTAGAGGTTTTAGTTAACTTACAAGATGAATTTGACATTACGGTCCCAGTCTCAGAATTCGATCGCTCACAATGGTCAACTGTTAACAAAATCGCTCAACAAGTACAAGAATTGGAATAGATTATGAAGAAAAAGTTATGGATGATTTTTGGACCTGTTATAGTTGCTATTGCCGCTTTATTGATCCTTCTCTGGGCTCCAATCAACTTTAAAACTGTTACTCCAGAAAAAGTACAACAAGCTGCTACTTCATTGGATGTGCGTGTTTTGAAGGGTGAGAGTGTGAAGAATGCCGCTGAGAAGGAGAACTACATTCCTATCATTGGTTCATCGGAACTTTCTAGAATGGATCCGTTCCATCCATCTTCCATGGCGCAAAAGTATAATTGGAAGAATAAGCCATTTTTGCAAGGTAATCCCGGAACGGCTTCATTGACACAAGCAATGAATGTCGGAGGGATGACCAACTTAAAGGGAAATAAGGCTGTTTTCATTATTTCTCCACAATGGTTTACTAAATCCGGTGTACCATCTAATGCCTTCAAATATTTCTTATCACCATTACAATTGACTGGTTTTATTCTTAATTCCAGCAAGGGTGATAAGGCGATGAATAAATATATTGCCAACAGAATTCTTGATTTAGGTGTCGATAAGGGGCCAATCGAAAATGATGCATTGCAACGTATTTCTGAAGGTAAGAAAATTACTAGTTTCCAACGCTTCTATATTGAAAGCTTTGCCCGTTCAAGTTTGCAAAGTCAGGATGATTTATTCGGATCAATTTCGATGAATGATCATGAAAAGGAAATCAACCATGCAGCTAGTCAATTACCTGATAAATATGATTATAAGGATTTGAACAAACTAGCTACTAAAATGGCTGCTAAACATTCAACTGACAATGATTTACAAATTGGTAATTCTTTCTATAAGAAGCAATTGAAGAAACGTATCACTATTTATAAGAATACTCACAAGCACGTCACGTATACACATTCACCAGAATACAATGATTTCGAAGCACTGCTTTACATGTTTGCTCAAAATAAAACTGAAGTAATGTTTGTCATTCAACCAATTAATCCACATTGGGTTAAATATACTGGGATGCCAATGAGTACAATTACTAATTTTGATACAAAAATCAAATATCAATTGAAATCACAAGGCTTCAACAATATTGTTGACTTGTCACATGTTAAGAATCCTAACTACATTGCCGAAGATACCATTCATATGGGTTGGCGTGGTTGGTTAATGCTAGATCATCATTTGAAGAACTATTATAAGGATAAGAAAGCAAATCCTAAGAATACTCAATATAAGATGAATAGTTATTTCTTAACCGATACTTGGGCTAATAATACTGATTTTTCAAATAATAAATAAAAAAAGCTGGCAAATTTTGTTTTGCCAGCTTTTTTTGTGTCTAATAATGGGTTGTCTACAGGTTGAAAGTTTAGGTAAGTATGCCGTTTCCAGAGCTGAGAGTATTCATTTGCTGCGCGGAACGGCCCGAGCCAGAAAGCGGTCTCGAACCTCGGTTGAAGTCTCGCAAAATCCGCGAGTCTTCAACACGCCCGGTGGTGTAATTGCTAAAGCAATAACGCCACTTTCGCGGCAAATGAATACTCTCAGCTCTTCCAACTAGTTTATTTTTTTATAGTGGAATAAAATGGAGATTTCTGATTATTTAAATAAATTAACTCTAATCCTGTGATAGCAATGGCAGATTGATTTTTCATCTTTAAACCTTCAGTAGCTAGAAATTTTTTGATTAGCACGACATTCTAGATATATTCAAGTTATTATTTATATATAATATAATTATATTTACAATTAATGATAAATGCTTTATGATGAAATCATCAAAAATATCGATTGGATATTTTTTTGCACTTATATGTGAAAAAATTAACATGCAAGGGGAATTCTAATGGATCAAAAACAAATTAGTAAAGAGATTCTTTTAAGAATGGTCAAGTCATTTACGGAAAATGAAGTGGCTCCGTATGATATGGAGATTGACCAGACTCGTTCTTATGTCAATGAATTATTAGATAAGATCAAAAAATATGACTTTCTTAGCACGATGTTACCAGAGGAATATGGTGGTGCCGGATTTGATGGTGAAACAACTGCGGCTATGATCAATGAAATTGCTCGCGGCAATGCCAGTCTCGGTGTTACCTTGGAGGGTCACTTTAAGTCAATTGACCAAATTGTTAAGTATGGTAATCAAGCTTTAAAAGATGAATATTTGCCACAAGCTAAATCACGAATTATTGCCTTTTCCATGACTGAACCAAGCGGAGGATCCAATCCATTAGGAATTACTTCACACGCTGAGAAGAAGGGTGATGAATGGGTCATTAACGGTGACAAGATTATGATTACCAATGGCGGCTTGGCAGAAATTTATTGTGTCATGGTTAAAACCGCTCCGAAAGAATTATCATTTTTCGTGGTTGATAAAGATATGGAAGGTTTTGAATATGGGAAACAAGAAAACTTTCTGGGATTAACGGGAGTTCCTGTTGGTGAAATCGTTATGAATAATATCGAAGTTGACGATAATCATTTGCTTGGAAAAGTCGGCATGGGTAAAGAAATTGGCGACAGTGCTCACAACGATGCTCGTGTCTTAATGGGTGCTGTTTTAACAGGAATTATGGAACATGAATTGAATATTGTAACGGATTATGCAACACACCGAAAGGCAATGGACACACCGATTATTCAAATGCAGGGTATTCAAAGAAAGGTTGCTGATATTGCTGTAGCTAAAGAAACAACCAAATTGCTTTATCAAAAGGCAGCTTGGTTAAAGGATCATCATCAGGACTACGAAGAAGAGGCCGCGATGGCTAAAGCATACGGCAGTAGAAGCGCAGTTAAATCAGGTGACGACGCACTCCAAATTTTGGGTGGTTATGGATATAGTCTTGATTATCCGGTTGAACATTTGATTAGGGATGCCAGAGCTATGGAAATAGCCGAAGGAACCGTTGAGAAGATGCGGACAGCTATTGCATTAATAGAAGCAAAGAATCGGGCTTAGGAGGATATTATGAAAATTGTTGTTTGTATCAAACAAGTACCAGAGACTACTAATGTGAAAATCAATGAGAAAACTAAGAATATCGATCGTCGTGGGTTAGGCGGTGTAATTAATTCCTATGACCTACATGCCTTGGAAACTGCTTTAGAAATCAAGCGTAACGTTGGTGGTGAAGTCATAACTATGACTATGGGACCTGACGATTTTGCGGTTTCATTACGAGAAACTTTGGCTCTGGGGGCTGACAGTTCAATATTATTGTCTGATCGTGCTTTTGCTGGTGCAGATACCTTGGCAACCGGCTATGTTCTTGGAAAAGCAATAAAAAAAATCGGTGATGTGGATTTAGTTTTGTTAGGTCAACAGTCAGTCGATGCCGATACGGGACAAGTGGGACCAATTATGGCCGAGCTATTACAAATCCCACAAGTAACTTATGCTAATGAAGTAATTGCAGAGAATAATAGTTTACTGATCAAACGTAACCTGGATAATGTAGCCCAAGAAATCACAGCACAATTGCCATTATTGTTGACAGTTACCGATACTATCAATCAGCCACAGTATACTAATGTTGTTGAAATCACGAAGAGTTTTGCTAAACCAATAACAACTTGGCATGCGAGTGAGCTACAACTTGATGACAGTCGAGTCGGACAAGCAGGTTCACCAACAATTGTTCGCTCAATTTCTTCACCTGAGAAAGCAGCCAAGGTAGGTCATAAATTGACCAATGACCCTAGAGAAGCAGCCGCCGAATTAGTTGCCATTTTAAAGAAACAAAATATATTGACGGAGGAAGATTAAGATGACAGTGATTAAGGAAAATTGGGTTTTTGTGGAGACAGATCTAAATAAAATTAATCCTGTTACATACGAGCTGATTACCAAGATGAAACAAATCAGTCACGATCCAGTTGTAGCAATCTTGATTGAAAAATCAGATGCCAATTTAGAGACGGAATTATCTGAATATGGACCTGACAAAATTCTTCTTGTTAAAGACGATGAGTTGGTAGATGGTGATGATTTGGAATTAACAGATGCTTTGAACAAATTGATTCAAAAGCAAGGTACTCCAAATACGTTTATTTTTCCAGCTACAGTGGTGGGACGTTCAGTGGCACCAAGATTACAGGCAAGATTGAGAACTGGTTTGACAGCTGATTGTTTGGACCTTAAGTTTGAAGACGATTTATTAGTTCAAACTAAACCATCTTACGGTGATAACATCATGTGCGAAATCACGATTCCTAATCATCATCCGCAGATGGCCACGGCCCGTCCCAATGTATTTACAGCGGAGAAAGAAAATAATCCTGCCCTTAAAATAGAAGAAATAGATAATCTTGAGTGGGAAAAGGATACTAAATTACAAATTAAAAGCCAAGTTTTACCGCTAAAAACAAGCAACGATATAGCTAAAGCTCAAAGAATAGTAGCTTTAGGACGAGGGGACAAAACTGAGGCTGGAATTGGAATAGCTAATAATTTAGCAAAAAAATTACATGCAACGGTTGGTGTAACTCGGCCATTGACTGATTTAGATCAGTACACAATTACCGAACAAATTGGTCAAAGTGGACAAACAGTAGCTCCAGACCTATTGATTAATCTGGGAATTTCAGGAGCTGTTCAATATACAGCCGGAATTTCAAATGCCAAAATAGTGGTTTCAGTCAATACAGATGAAAATGCTCAAATATTTAAATATTCCGATTATTACTTTGTAGGAAATGCCTTAGAATTTTCAAAAGCACTTGAAGCAATATTATGAAACTAATGAGGATTTAAGTATTCAGCTCCTCCAGCTCATCTTTTCATTTAATACTCTTATCTAAAGGTTGAAAGTTTAGGTAAGTATGCCGTATGCCGTTTCCAGAGCTGAGAGTATTCAATTGCTGCGCGGAACGGCCCGAGCCAAAGTACGGTCTCGGACCTCGGTTGAAGCCTCGCAAAATCCGCGAGTCTTCAACGCGCCCGGTGGTGTAATTGCTGAAGCAATAACGCCACTTTCGCTGCAATTGAATACTCTCAGCTCTTCCAACTAGTGGAGTATAGCTCTCACTTTTATATTCTGATATAATCAATTCAAAAAAGGATATATTTTATGAAATCAGATATCAGACCTGTTAAACAACACATCAATCTTTCCGATGATCAAGTTAGTCGTTTAC
>NZ_BJDF01000035.1 GCF_005404815.1 Companilactobacillus huachuanensis | reverse complement strand
TAGTCATCTACCTCATTAAGTGGATTATATCAAAAAAGCACCCATAACTGGATGCTTAAAAAACATTATAAATATCTTATGGACTTTTTCAGCAGCCTCGGTCGAGACCGCACCTTGGCTCGAGCCGGTCCCACAGCAGGCAAAAAATCACTACCAACCGGAGGCGGCCCCCACCTCTAATACGATTCGAAACCAACCAATGAATAATGGTTAGGAATATATTTTGTTTCAGTGCATTCAAAAAGACTTCCTAAATCAGTATAAACATACTTTTTCAAAACACCGACGCAGTTAGCATCATCCAAATCCAAATTATCGAATTCTTTTTTGGTAGCTGATTCGACAGATGCGATTGAACGTGCAGCAGCAATTTTGAAAAGATTTTCATCACGAATATATTGATAAACTGACCCTTCAGCATCAATCAATGATAGATCAGGAATATTTTCTTTTCTGAAATAACTAGTATCAATTGCCATGGCTTTTCCATTAACTAAACGCAAACGTTCAATATAATAGGCTTTATCGCCCACAGTAAATGATGTGTGCTTTGAAAGCATATCGTCAATTTCAACTTCTTCAAAATCCAATACCTTAGTTGTTAATTTTTTAATGAATTTATTTTGTGGGAAACTCATCAAATCTTGGAAGCCAAAATGATTGGCAGCCGAAAAAATAACTCGGTTGTCGACAATTGGTTCTAAGACCACTACGCCACGGCCTTTAACGGTATAGACTAGTCCATCAGCTTGTAACTTTTTAAGTGCACGGCGAATAGTATTTCTCGTAACACTAAAACGTGCTGAAAGATCTTCCTCACCTGGCAAAATAGACTTTGGTGGATAGACATTGCTATCAATTTCACCTTTTAATATATGGTAAATATCTGAATATAAGTTCTTTGGCATAATGTCTCCTCAATTGGTTCTGCAGTTTAATTAAATTACCCTCTAATGAAATTTTTAAAACACTCCTTACGAGCGTCTTTTATTTTCTAGCATTACAGATTCATATGGTCGTAAAGTTACTGTCCCATCACTCATTTCGA
This sequence comes from Companilactobacillus huachuanensis, assembly GCF_005404815.1. GTDB lineage: Bacteria > Bacillota > Bacilli > Lactobacillales > Lactobacillaceae > Companilactobacillus > Companilactobacillus huachuanensis. The sequence goes on along the minus strand of NZ_BJDF01000035.1, from coordinate 15,159 downwards.
TGCCTTCATAGTTCCCCAACAATAAATCGAAGCCATCAGAAACTTTCCTCTTTTGAGACTTATCAGTAAAATTAGCCATTACTAAAATTTTACCCTTGTCGTCATATCTTTCATAGCTATAAACGCTATTATCTTGGGGATTTAACAATTTATATTCCCCATCTGCTAATAATACCTTATTTTTACGTAGGAAAATCAATGCCCGATAAAAATTAAAGACATTATTTTTCATTTTCAAGACTTTTTCTACAGAATAATCATCATGATAAAGTGGCGTCAACCAAGGTTCTCCTGTCGTAAATCCATAATACTTACTTGAATCCCATTGCATTGGCAATCGCGAATTTTCACGTGACTTCTGTTGCAAAATCTTGATTGCTAACTTTTTATCAACGCCATTCTTTAATAAATCATTATAAGCGTTGATCGACTCATGATCTTGATACTGACTAATATCGGTGAAATAGGCATTTTTCATCGCAATTTCGTCACCTTGATAAATATAAGGGGTTCCTTGTAATCCAAATTCAACCATTGCCAACAATTTAGCCGATTGGTCACGGTACTTATCATCATCAGTAAAACGAGAGATTGCTCTTGGTTGATCATGATTATTCCAGAACAATGCGTTCCAGCCACCTTGATGGTTCATTTTAACTTGCCAATCACTCAATATTCTCGTTAAATCAGTCAGCTTGTAATGACCAAGAGTCCACTTGTTTCCGCCAGTGTAATCAACTTTAACGTGGTGGAAAGTAAAGGCCATTGATAATTCCTGACGTTTGGGATTGGTATATTTAACAGCTTCCGAAATAGGTGTTGATGAAAGTTCTCCAACAGTAACAAATTTGTTAGGTCCAAAAACTTTTTCATACATTTCATGAATATACTCATGTACATGAGGTCCATTGGTATAGAAATTACGCCCATCATCTAACGGCGTTTCGAAGGAATCATCAGGTAAATTTTTATCCTTAGAAATATTGTTGATAACATCCAATCTGAAGCCATCAATGCCCTTTTCAGCCCAATATGACAGCATTTTAAATATTTCAGCGCGTAACTTTTCATTACGCCAGTTCAAATCAGGCATTGTTACATCATACAAATGCAAATAATACTGATCTAATTCAGGAACATACTTCCAGGCACTACCACTGAACTTAGAGACCCAATTATTGGGCTCATGTCCATCAACTGGATCACGCCAAATATAGAAGTCATGATAAGGATTATCCTTTGACTTCAACGCCTCTTGAAACCATCTATTCTCATTTGAAGTGTGATTCAAAACCATGTCCATGATAATCTTGATACCACGCTTATGTGCCTCATTCAATAACTTCTCAAAGTCGTCCATCGTTCCAAAAATTGGATCAATTTGATAATAATCGGCAATATCATAACCATTATCATTTCCTGGAGAACGATACATCGGTGTCAACCAAATCAGACCAATACCCAAATCTTGCAGGTAGTCTAGTCGAGAAATAATACCGTTGATGTCACCCACACCATCGCCATTTGAATCTTGAAAACTGCGTGGATAAATCTGATACACAGTTTCTTTTTGCCATTCCTTCATGTAAGTTAGTACTCCTCATTGTAAATATTAATTTAAGCCTACTTTATGCGTTCAGTTTATAATATGTTTATACACCTGTCAATTGCTTGAAAATTTGAAATTTTCCAAAAAAGCACTTTCATTGTTATTATAATAGTTATTTTCCCAACATCGAGCACGTTAAAATAAATTTTAAAATATCTAAAAAAATAGCATTCAACCTTCAGTTAGAAACAAAAAAGAAGTTGTTTTTCACTTGGTCTGAATCCAAAGTAAAAAGCAACTTCCTTATTAGGGCTAACCCTGGTGCTATTTGATAATTAATTACTGAAGATTGAACGGTGAAAATTTAATCTGACCATTGTTATTAATGGCCTAGAGCTAACTTATTTAAATTCAGAAATCTTTATTTTACGCAAATTGCCCCAAAAAATAAACTAGTCGGAAGAGCTGGGAAATATTTGTGTGCCGTGGAAGTGGTGTTATGGCTTTAGCCATTACACCACCGGGCGAGTTTGGAGACTTACCGGTTTGTGGTAAGTCTTCAAACCGAGGTTCGAGACCGCTTCACAGGCTCGGGCCGTTCCGCACAGCTAGTGAATATTTCCCAGCTCTGGAGACGGGATATTTAACTAGCACCACACTTTAAGCCATTTATTCCTTTGTAAATTGACTATTATACATATTATTATAGAAACCTTTGGCAGCCATCAATTCAGCATGGGTTCCCCGTTCAATAATCTCACCATCTTTAACTACCAAAATCAAATCAGCATTCTTAATGGTAGAAAGACGATGGGCAATGACAAATGATGTCCGATTTTTCATCAAAATATCCATTGCCTGTTGAATCTGTTCTTCAGTTCTTGTATCGACTGAACTAGTGGCTTCGTCCAAAATCAGCATCGGTGCATTTCGAATCAGAGCTCGAGCAATTGTTAACAATTGTTTTTGACCGACTGACAAGCTGACTGAATCATTCAAAACAGTATCATAGCCTTTGGGCAATGTTTCGATGAAGTGATCCAATCCCACGGCTTTGGTTGCTGCCTTAATTTGTTCGTCTGTCACGTTCTCTTGATTGTAAACTAAATTATTTCGAACGGTATCTTCAAATAACCAAGCATCTTGCAAAACCATATCAAACTGTTTTCTAACTTCCGAACGTTGCATTTTAGTAATATCGACACCATCTATTTTAATTTTTCCTTGATTCATGTCGTAAAAGCGCATTAATAAATTAACCGTTGTTGTTTTACCAGAGCCAGTGGGACCGACAATAGCAATCTTTTGACCTGCTTTAGCTTGAAGTGAAAAGTTCTTGATAATTTTTTGGTCAGGTAAGTAGCCAAACTCAACATTGTCAAATTCAACGTTTCCTTTGGTTCCATCAAGCACTTCGTTCTTACTACTTTCGTCAGTGACTTCAGTTTCTTCTAGGAAACCAAAAACTCGTTTCATAGCAGCTTGGGCAGACTGTAAACTAGAAAATGCCTGCGTAATTTGAGTTAAGGGTTGTGAGAAAAGTCGCACATAGATCATGAAAGCCACAATAACACCAATCGTTATATGACCGTTCAAAACCAAAATAGCACCCACAACACTGACCATAACGTAACCGAAATTACCGATAAAATTCATCAACGGTTGCATAATTCCAGATAAGAACTGTGACTTCCAAACATTATCCTGTAAATCTTCATTTAACTGGTTAAATTCAGTTTTAGCTTGTTTTGTATAATTATAAGTTTTGACTACTGTGTGTCCGCTATAAATTTCTTCTAAGTAGCTGGAAACATCAGCCAATTTATTTTGTTGATTATAAAAATATTTTTGCGAGCGAGCAATTAAAACAATTGTCAGAATAAATCCTAGTAAAACTGATAAGACCGCGGTAATTCCTAATGTGACGTTTGTTGTAAACATCATTACGATACTACCAATCAACAGCGTCACCGCAGAAACTAGAATACCTAAACTTTGATTCAAAGATTGACCAACTGTATCCAAATCATTGGTTACTCGACTGAGGGTATCACCTTCACTATGTGTATCAAAATACTGCAAAGGTAAATTATTAATTTTTTTAGTGATTTTAGTACGTAACTTTTGGGTAAATTTTTGCGTAATAGTTGCCATAATAAAACCTTGTCCATATGAAACAATGGCTGCAATCGCGTAAATAATTCCTAACATTATGACGATTCGCATAACTTTAGTTAAGTCGATACTGCCAACTAGACCTTTGGTAATTAAATCAGTAATTTTACTCAACTGATTAGGTCCAATAATTGTTAAAATACTGCCGGCCATAGCAAAAATAATTGCAATTATGACTGGTGTTAAGTACTCTGAACCATATTTTTTAATACCATTGATTACTTTCATTCAGCCAATTCCTCCTTTGATAATTGTGAGTAGGCAATTTCTTGATAAACTTCATTGTTCTTCAATAATTCTTCGTGTGTACCTAAACCAGCGACTTTACCATCGTCTAAAACAATAATTAAATCAGCATCCATGATTGTGCTGATCCGTTGAGCAATAATCACTTTAGTCGTTTGGGCTGCTTGCTCCTTTAGCGCCGTTCTCAATTTCTGGTCGGTTGCATAATCAAGTGCTGAGAAAGAATCATCAAATAACAAGATTTCAGGCTTTCTAGCAATTGCTCGCGTAATTGCCAACCGTTGTTTTTGACCACCAGAGAAGTTATCACCATGTTGGGAAACTTTAGCATCTAAATGATGTTTTTTACTTTCAACAAAGTCCCTCGATTGGGCTACATCTAAGGCGTTATAAAGGTCTTTATCTGATTTCTTATCAATTATGTCTGATGTACCGAAATCGATGTTAGAACGTATTGAACCGCTGAATAAGACTGCTTTTTGAGGAATATATCCCAGACGTTTGTTCAAATCTTCTACTGCATAATTTTTAACGTCGACACCATCTATTAATACCTGTCCAGAGGTTGTGTCGTAAAGTCGTGGAATCAAGTTCATAGCGGTCGATTTACCACTACCTGTTGACCCGATGAAGGCAATCGTTTGACCAGATTTGGCCTTGAAACTAAGATCATGAATTGCGTCAGCTTCGGCTTCTGGATATCGAAAACTAACATTTTTAAATTCAATTGTTCCTGTCTGTGTGGGCGTCTCAGTAGTTGCGTCTTGATAGGTAATTGAAGGTTTCACATCCAAAACGGCGTTAATTCTAGAAACTGAAACTGTGACACGAGGTAGCAAAATAAAAATAATTGATAAGAGCAAGAATCCTAAAATAACTTGCATCGCATATGACGAGAAGACAATCATGTTACTGAAGAGCGTCAAACGAGCAGAACCTACGGTCGCCTGATTGATAATAATGGCACCAATTCCATAAACAGCCAATGTCAAAGTACTCGAAATAAAGCTCATCCCAGGATTCATCAATGCCAACACACGATTAGCAAAAAGGTTTGTATTCGTTAAATCCTTATTAGCTTGATTAAACTTCTGATTTTGATAATCCTCCGCATTATAAGCGTGAACAACTCGAATACCAGTCAAATTTTCACGCGTTACTAAGTTTAGACGATCCGTTAAACTTTGAACCTTTTTGAATTTTGGTTGAACCATCAATAGAATAAACGTCAGCATAGCAATCAAAATAACTACGGCAACCGCTGTTGCAGTGGTCCATTGCCATCCTTTGTTTGCAATCTTAGTAATGGCCCAAATGGCAGTAATTGGTGCTTTGATAATAACTTGTAATCCCATAGCAATAAATTGTTGTAATTGGGTTAGATCATTTGTGGAACGCGTTAACAAACTCGAAACTGAAAATTTCTTGATGTCTTGAGTCGAATAATCCATAACCTGATCAAAGACATCTTTTCTTAAGCGAGCTGTAAATCCGGCCGCCACATGAGCAGCAAAATATCCTACAATGATTGATGCCACTGCACTCAATACAGAGAACAAAATCATCATCATCCCAGGTTGTAAGATTTGGTTAATCGTTGTCCCTGATTGTTCCAATTTCTCAGTAATAGTTGACATATAACTAGGAATCTCTAATTCCAACCACACTTGTAAAATAATAAAAATCAAACTTATACCAATCATTGAATATTCTTTTTTATTCAATCGTTTAAATAATTTAATCATTTATTTCCTCCTCTAGTTCGTATACGAACTATAATTACAAAAAAATACTATTGTGCATTCATCTTGATTTGCTTGAGCACTTTAAAAAATGTTTCCAGATCTTCTTCAGAAATACCTTGGCGTAACTTGGCCTCCGTTGCGTTAGCTGACTTATCGATTTCTTGCATAATATCCTCCGCATAGTTAGTCAGATGCAAACACTTCACACGGGCATCATCAGTTGCCGGAGTTGTGTATAACAAGCCATTTTTAACCATTCGGTGAACCAGGCCACTAGCGGTTGATTTACTGATGTGCATAGTCTTCTCCAAATCTTTTTGAATGACCCGGTCTTTATGACTATGAATAAATCCAACAGCCATCCCTTGCAAACGGGAGATCCGATCACTAGCATGATTATCTTTAAATGGATTAGTGTCGTGGCTTTCACCCTCATTGTGGATATAATTAAATATCTGTTGAGAAACATCTCTAATATTAAAAGCAATCATAGTTCTAGGATCAAACATATTATTCTCCTTTTTGTTCGTATGCGAACTATACTAACTATTTTACAGAGTAAAGTCAATAATTTTTTTTAAATAAAACTATTTACACCGACTGAATAATAGTTTATATTCAAATTCTAATTTATGATTTGGAGATAAGAAGGATGCGTCAAATTACAACAGAGAGATTAATCATTCGTCCGCTTCAAGTAACGGACCATGATAAATTAGAAGCGATTTTGTTGGATCCAGCGGTCGTTCGATATACAAGGTATCGTGACGTCAAAACGCCAACTAATTTCACTGCTATTTTTGAAAGCCACTTTTTAAATACGGCTTATACATTTGGAATCGAAACAAAAGATGAACATACGTTGATCGGTTTCTATGAATTCCATCCTGAAGATACTACAGGTATTTTAACTTATGCTCTGGCACAAAGTGCTTGGGGAAAAGGCTACGTCGCTGAAGTTGGCAGTGCAATGATGGCCTACGGTTTCAACGTTTTGAATTTTGAAAGAATTGAAGCTCATTACGCCAGCACTAATCCACGTTCTGGCAAAGTTATGCAAAAAATGGGCATGCGTGACCTCGGTTCAATGGGTACCTTCCCTTCACCGCATACTGGAGAAGTCAGACAGGTCATGGCCTACGAACTCAAAAGGGCTGATTGGATTGCGGATAACAAACAAGAAGAAGCGGTTTAGACAAATAAAACTCTTTGTAACAATCATTGTGATTATTACAAAGAGTTTTTGTTTTATATTTTATTTAACTAAAGGTTGAAATTTTAGTTAAGTATGCCGTTTCCAGAGCTGAGAGTATTCATATGCTGCGCGGAACGGTTCGAGCCAAAGAGCGGTCTCGAGCCTCGGTTGAAGCCTCGCAAAAACCGCGAGTCTTCAACGCGTCCGGTGGTGTAATTGCTGAAGCAATAACGCCACTTTCGCGGCAAATGAATACTCTCAGCTCTTCCAACTAGTTTGTTTTTTTAATAGCAGTAACAACAAAGCAAAGGTCTTTATTTAAACAAATTATCCTTTCAACCTTCAGTAAATAGACTATTAGTCAGCACACCGCCATTAATTAGATCAGATCCTTATGAATTTCTTGCATGCCACGTTCAATCTGTTCCAATTCCTCAGCATAACCTTTCAACTGATTGCCATATTTATCAACTAATTCTTGATTAGCGTCGGTCTTATAACGTAATTTATGTTCCAAGCTAGCCCACATATCCATCCCAACAGTTCTAATTTGAATTTCAACGGGTACATCAACTGGTCCACTAGCTTGAAAAACTGGCACTTTCACAACTATGTGCAGACTACGATAGCCACTTTCCTTTGGATGTTTTATGTAATCCTTACGTCTTAATAACGTAACATCGGTTTGATGTGTTAACAATTTTTCAACATTATAAATATCATCAATATAATTGGTAATTACACGAATGCCAGCAATATCATAGATATTCTTCTGAATGCTGTCAGCTGTCAATTCATAGCCTTTACGCTCGGCTTTTTGTACCAAACTCTGGACATCTTTCATCCGTGATTCCATATGATGAATGGGATTGTAGTCATAATTTACTTGAAATTCGGCATCCAAATTTTCTAATTTCGTGCTGATTTCTCGCTGTCCAGCCTGATAAAGCTGATACGTTTTAATCATTTTAGAAAGTTCTTTGATATCAGGTTGATTTGCAATACCACCCAATTGAGCTTGAAGTTTATTTAAATTAATAACATTAGATCTTTCTAGTATCATTTATTTTTCCTTTTTAGTATTTTAACTGAAGGTTGAAAGTTTGATGCACTATGCCGTTTCCAGAACTGAAAGTATTTTTAACAATAGGAATGTCCAATTGTAATTTTTTGCTATTTAACTAAATTGGTAAATAAATTGAACTTAGGACTATCACAGCAATGTTTATATCACTTTTCCTCCTTTCAACCTTTAGTTAAGTATGTCGCCTCCGGTCAGTTCCTTTATTGTAAGCCCTTCAATGATTTATATAAAACCTTTGAATTTCTTAGATTTTTTCCAAAGTTATCATTGAACACAAAAAGGCACCCTCGCGGTTACCTTTATCTTATACTTATTTAAAAATAACGCATGGATAAGTCCAACTTCCACTTGAAACAAAAATACTGGTCGGAAGAACTCCGAGATATTTGTGAACAGTGTAAGTAGTGAATATTTTCAATTCTGAAGTCGTCAAAACTAAATATATAATTCAGTTTCAGCTGGTTTAGTCTTACCAATAATTTTACCATTATGTACTGACAACAAGACTGAAGCACGCTTGTTCAAGGCATCGTAGAAATTGTGAGCATTGATTAATACAAAGTTTGCTGGTTTGCCAACTTCAATACCATATTGATCTTGAACATGCATTGCACGAGCACTATTGGTCGTAATAAATTTATATGAATCCATAATTTGTTGGTGACCCATCATTTGAGTAGCGTGCAGCCCTTCTGACAAAACATCATACATATTGCCATTACCCATTGGATACCAAGGATCTTTAATATCATCTTCACCAAAGGCCACGTTTATTCCATTGGCGTCTAATTCCTTAACACGAGTCAACCCACGACGCTTTGGATAGGTGTCGAAACGTCCACCAAGATACATATTAACCAAAGGATTTGAGATAAAGTTCATATTTGACATCTTCAAAAGACGCATCAATTTATACATGTATGCATCGTTATATGAACCCATAGCGGTAGTATGTGACGCCGTTACTCTTTCACCCATGCCACTCTCATAAGCCAATGTAGCTAGGGTCTCAAGACTTCTGGAACTTGGATCATCAATTTCATCACAGTGTGCATCGAACAACAAGTCATTTTTTTGTGCTAAGTCAAAAGCAAAGTGAAGTGATTCAACTGAATATTCACGATTGAATTCAAAATGAGGAATCGCCCCGACAACGTCAACACCCAAATCAACGGCCTTTTCCATCAATTGTTTACCATTTGGATAAGAAAGGATTCCTTCTTGTGGAAAGGCAACTAGTTGCAATGTCATCCAGTCTTTAACAGACTCACGAACGTCAATCAAAGCCTTGAGAGCCTTCAAACTAGGATCAGTTACATCGACATGTGAGCGAACAAATTGAATTCCGTGACTTGCCTGCATCTTCAAAGCCAAAGTTGCACGTTTTTTGACATCTTGATAGGTTAAATCCTTTTTGCGTTCAGACCAAATACGAATGCCATCAAATAAAGTTCCATTTTCGTTCCATTCTGGTTGACCCGCTGTTAAGGTGCTATCCAAATGAACATGTGGATCAACAAATGGTGGTAAAAGCAACTTTTCGTGACCGACAATAACTTTTTCACCGTCTTTTGGTGTTAGATGATCGGCAATTTCGGTAAATTTGCCATCTTCAATTCTGATATCTTGAGCTGGCCGATTTTCGATTTTGACTTGTTGTAATAACATTGCGATACACTCCTTCGAATTTTTGATATAGTATACAATTTTGAGTTGACAATGCCAAATTTCTACTTTAGACTTTAGAGCAATATAAATCTTTTTAAGGGCGGTCCAGCGAGGCTGACAAAAGAGCGGTAAATTTTGACAATCGAGGGGACTGCTCATCCAAGCAGTTCCTTTTTTACTGCTCACATATGGGGGTAGAAAAATGACCAAAAAAGAACATATTGAAGCAACTACACCAGATCAACGAGCAATGTCCAAGTGGGATATGTTTGCTACTTGGATCGGCGCTAACGCGAATAATGGTACTTGGTACATCGGGGGCGTTATCGCAGCTGTAGGTTTGATTAAAGCATCTACTTTGTTAGTAGTTGTTGGTTCACTTTCGTACGTTTTACTAGGATTTGCATCATATATGGGCTATAAAACCGGATTACCAGCCATGGCCTTAACTCGACCATCCTTTGGTATCAAGGGCTCAATTATTCCGTCAATCGTCAACGTCGTGCAATTTATTGGTTGGGCAGCCATTAATACTTTTATCGCTGCAACTTCAATCAGTATCATTCTCAAAGACATCCTCGGTTGGAACAATTCTTCATTCCATAATCAATTCAGTATTATTATCGGCATTGTCGTTATGTCCATTCTACATCTAATCTCGATTTCACTAGGTGAAAAATCTGTTAAATGGATCGAACGTGTCGGAATTATTCTTGTTATTATTTTAGTTACATGGGAATCAATCGTCGTTTTGAAGACTGTCCCATTCCACGAAATCGTTAAATATGAACCAGCTGCCAAGTTCCAGTTACCTAGTGGTAAAATAGTTGATATTTTGGCCGCGTTTAACTTAGCTTGGGTAACTGCTGCCGCTGACTTTAGTCGCTTTACCAAAGATAAACATGCCGCCACCACAGCCTCATTCTTGGGTGCTAATATCGGACTATTCTGGTTTGCTTTCATCGGCTTGATTGCTACTATCGCGACTGCCATTACCATCAACAAGTTCGATCCTAACAACGCTGACCCTAGTACTATTGCCGCAAAACTTGGCTTGGGAATCTTGGCAATGTTAGTTATCGTTATCACCAGTACAACAGCCAATGCCGTTAACTTAATGGCTGCTGGATCAGCTTTAACTAATATTTTCCATCGACTGAAATTAACGCCAGCACTTTGGATCGTAACATTGGTGGCCACTGCCATGACTTTCATCCCTGTCTATGTAGCAAGTTTTCTAACAACATTTGAAACATTTCTGGATGGAATCGGAATGTTCTTGGGACCAGAAATCGCAATCTTCTTAATCGATTTCTTTGTCATCAGACGCAAGAACTACCAAGTTTCAGAATTCTCCAAGGTCAACGGTAATTACTGGTATACCAAAGGTGTTAATCCCGTTGCTATCATTACATGGGCAATCGGTGTAATCAGTTACCTAATCTTAAACAAACTAGGATTCATCATTGCTACAACAGGGGCAACCTTCCCTGCAATGTTCATCACAGCAATCTGTTACTTAGCTGCTAACAAAATGATTGGTAGCAAACAAAACTAATACATAACTTTAAAAAATAGACTAATACATACGATTTCTCGTTATAGTATTAGTCTATTATTTTTGTATTAATTAACGATTAATTTAATGTAAAAATTTAGTAAATCATTCCTGGCTAACTTTTCGATGCCATAAGAAAATACCCAGCAACAATATCACACTGATCAAACATGATAGGCCAAATGTCATATGCATCCCATCAATAAATAACTGTGGTTGGCTTGGTACATATGACTTAACTCGACTACCATTCAAGATTGACATTGAACCGAATAATAACGTTGTCGACATCGCTGAACCAACGACCATTCCGACGGTTCTAGCTAAACTGTAAACACTGCCGGCAGAACCATAATCTTTTTCAGCAACGTTACCCATGACCAAAACATTATTTGGCGAGTGGAATAATCCATTACCTAAACCGGCGAAAGCAGCTCCAATGGCAAAAATCCAGATTGGATTGTGGAGTCCGCTGATAACGTAGAAAATCTGTCCGAAACTGATGATTGCCAAACCAACTAACGTAATTTTAAATGGATCGTGACGATCGGCTAGAGATCCTGACATTGGGGCAATAAATAACTGCACCACCGGAAAAATCAGTAAGAAAAAGCCACTGAATAACGGACTGAATCCACGCGCATTTTGTAGATAAAATGGTGCTAAAACATCGAAGAAGAAATCAATAATAAAGACCATGAAACAAGCTAACAATTGCATTGTAAACCATTTATTTTTGAATAACGAAACTGGTAAAATTGGTTCAACTTGTTTGGATTCGTAACGGTACAGAATTACCAACAAAACCAAACCGACGATTGTTAAACTGAGAATTCTCCAATCAGCCCATCCCCATTGTTGACTCAAGAGAATTCCGACAAACATACTAGTAAAACCAACTAATAATAAAACCGAGCCGGTTAAATCAAATCCATCGTTAGCAAAGGTTTTATCCAATTTATTAGGTAAATATTTAACTAAAATATATGTCGCGATAAATCCTATGGGAACATTCAGCCAAAAGATGATGTGCCATGGGAAGAAATTTAATAATATCCCGCCCAAACTTGGCCCAATGATACCGCCGAGTGAAACGAATGACCCCATCCATCCTAAAGCTTGGCCGCGACGATTATCTGGAAAAGTTTCCACGATAATGCCATTTGAAGTAGCCATCGTCATCGCTGCCCCAATCGCTTGCAAACTTCGTGACAAGATCAGCGACAACCAATTCACAGACAAGGCACAAAGTGCTGAACTAATGACAAAAATCACAGTCCCCCACTTGAAAAACTTTATCTTGCCGTACTTGTCACCCAATTTTCCAAAAATCATTAAAGTGCTACTCATCACAATCAGATACATTGTTACGACCCAATTGATTAAACTCATATTGGTATTCAACGCCTTGCTCAAGACTGGTAGCGCTACAGTGACAATGCTACTATCTAAAGTAGACATGAATGTCACAATTCCGATACCGAGCAAGATCATCGTTAGATTTTTATTCTCAACTTGTTTCATATTTTACCTCTAAAGTATATATTTATATATATAGTTTAATACATAGTTCAAAAATGTAAAGGAGATTCATATGGCTCGTTCTAACACATTAAAATACATAATTTTAGGACTACTGACACGGAAACCACTGACTGGTTATGACATTAAACAAACTTTTGATAAGGAAAAAGCTGAATTTTGGACAGCACCTTTCAGCCAAATCTATCCCGAACTGAATCGGATGCTCAATAATGACTTGATTAGCCTCTTACCAACTTCTGATACTAATACACGGAAAAAGACTTACCAATTAACTGCGCATGGACGAGAGGTATTTCAGAACTGGCTACAGCTACCATTAGCTGCATCTGAATCTACGTTGGATAATGATAACTTTATTCTGCGATTACATTTTTTGGGACACACGGATCCGACGTTCTTAAAAAATTTGTTGGCATTGCGAGTTAAAACACTTAATCTTGAAATTACTCAACTTGAATTCGAGTTGACCGAAGTCGTTAATCATCCCGAGCAATACGGACGTGAATTAATTATTAAAAAGGAATTGGCCAACAAAAAATCAGATGTCAAACTTTGGAAAAAGGAACTTAAATAGTATTCTGATCATCAGTATCCAAAGTTTAAAAGTTTAGTTACGTATGCCGTTTCCAGAGCTGAGAATATTTTAATAGCCGGAACAAATAAAACGAATATTTCTGAGTATTTAAATAAATTATCTCTAGACCTGTAATAGCAATCCTTAGATTAATTTTTCACCTTTCAACCTTTAGTTAACCACAAAAAAAGCTTCAGACACGAGTAGAGTCTGAGGCCTTTTTGATTTTGAAAACGACTGTTTTAAAATTAAAATCTGAAGATTAAAGGGTGAATAATTAATCGAACTATTATTACTACTGTCTTATTGTTCCTTAAAAAAAACTAGTTGAAAAAGCTGAAAGTATTCATTTGAGCCGAAGTTCGAGACCGCTCTTTGGCTCGGGCCATTTCGAACAGCAAATAAATGCTCTCAGCTTTGGAAACGGCTTATCTAACTTATAATCTTTTCTCTATATTTTTAATCTTAAACAACATATCGTCAGTACCTGGTTGAGAAATTCCCAGACTCCTACAGGCGTAATTATCAGGATCAGCAATTATCTTTAAGATAAAATCAGCAATACTTGTACGAGAAATCATAGTTCCCTTAAATATTTCACCTTTTTCCGTCAACTCATAATCAATTTTATCGTCATTTGTCATATAAGCGGCACGAAGTATTGTATATTTGATATCCGAATCCTCGATAATTTTTGCAGCCCTTCGTGAGTCTTCTTTAGAAGCGTGACCAACAACTTTCTCAACCCAGGATCCAAAAGGATCCGGTGTTTCGTGATATAAACCCGATCCAGTAATCCAAATAAGTTTCTTAATATTATTCAATTCCATTGATTGGATAATATTTTTTGCTAACAGTTCCATATTTCCCGCCAAATTAGCATATACAATATCTTGATGAGGCATAACAGAATTCAAAATTTTATAATCGCTAATATCTCCTTCAATAATTCTTTCCCGTTCTGGCTCTATAACCGATAACCGATTAGCATTTCTTAAAACTAAAGTTAAATACACGTCAGTCTCAGCTAATAGCCGACGCTCCACAATTTTTGCGATACGTCCATTTGCACCTAAAATTAAAATATTTTTCATTATAGTTCTCCTGATCAAACTTTCCATTAACACGTGACTTTGTCTATAGAATCAAATTTTAAAAGCTTTCCTTAGCATTCTTCAAACTTCATTTCAATATTTCCGGAAGTACTTAATTGACTTAAATTAAAGTCATTAATGTGACCTATTTTTTGTAAATCGCTAATTATCTCTCCCGTTTGTCTATAAAAAATCACGAAACTATGTCGTGGTGTCCAGTAAGCAATGTCTCCAGTTTTATATCCCGATGTTCGTGCCTCCTGCGCCGGTAATGCTTGCTTAAAACGGTATGTCAGCTCACGTGAATACAAATTTAACATTGGTAACTCAATTGGCATTTGTTCTAATAACGCTTCAGTGGTTGCATTCTCTTCAAAATTAGCAGTTAATATTTTATTTCCAATGGTGATTTTAACTTTTCTCATATATATTCTCCTTTAATCCAATACGTCGTTAACTTTGATATAAAATAATTTTTGCGTAAAGTAATTTTTTTCTGAAGGTGAAAAAGTGATATAAACATTGCTGTGACAGTCCTAAATTCAATTTATTTAAACAGCAAAAAATCACAATTGAACATTCTTATTATTAAAAAACTAGTGGAGTGTAGCTCTCACTTTTATATTCTGATATAATCAATTCAAAAAAGGATATATTTTATGAAATCAGATATCAGACCTGTTAAACAACACATCAATCTTTCCGATGATCAAGTTACTCGTTTAC
>NZ_BJDF01000034.1 GCF_005404815.1 Companilactobacillus huachuanensis | reverse complement strand
ATCAAAACAGATTTAGGTGGAATGTCGCCTGTTCAATATCGAGAATCAACAGAATTAAAAGCTGCATAAAAAAGTGTCCAAACTTCGGGGTTCAGATCAGACTTTGGAGACTTGCCGGTTTTGCAAGGCTTCAAAGCGAGGTGCGAGACCTTGGCTCGCGCCGGTCCCCACCGCAGGCTTTAATCCCTCCAAATCTTCAGCGGCATATTTAATTAGAATAAGTGTTGGAAGAATTCTACTATTTGATCCCACCATGATTTATGGTTTGTTTTTTTAGTAGTTGCTTTTTTAACAATTGTTTTTTGATATGGTAGATAGCCACCAGCTGTATTGGTTGCTATCAATTTCACTGTTTTTTTATTGTGAATCGCCGTAAACCCTAATTCGTTTCTACTTACATTATAACGTAAATCTTCAACATTATAATTTTTGGGAAGCCAGTAATAAACTGGTTCATAAGTTTTATACTTTTTATTATTAACTGTTATACTTTGATCCTTTTTAATAACTTCTTTACGCTCATAATTGTCGACTAAGAAATGAACTAGCTTTTGGGTGCTACGGAAACGTTTATCACGGTCTTCCTTTTCACCTTGAGCATTCAAAACTATTGTTACCATTCTGGTATCCTGAATTGGAAGCGTTCCAACAAATGATTCGCCGGCGGCATCGGTTGTTCCCGTTTTTAAGCCATCAAATTCATAGCCTTCTTGATAGTCTCGATGTCCCTTCAACAATAAATTCAATGAGTCATAAGTTTTGGTTTCATTTTCTACTGGAAAACTCAATTTTGCCTTAGAAGTTGTCTGCAAAATTTCGGGATATTCGTCCAACACGTGCTTGACGATAACTCCGATATCATCAGCAGATAATTTATTCTCGTCTTCCTGAGTTCCTAAGTACATGTCAGGCTCTAAATCGGAATTATTCAATCCGGATACATTATAAAGCTTAGCTCCCTTAATACCCCAATTCTTAACCGTTTTGCGCATTAATTTTACAAATTCACCTTGGCTGCCAGCAACTTTATCTGCCAACATCATGGCTGCTGAATTCGAAGAAACTATCCAAGCTGCCGCGTACAAATCTTTAACGCTATATGTTTTGTCAGAATCTAAACGGACATTAGTTAACTCATTTTTCTGGGTCATTTCCGCTTGGGCTTCTGTTGGTCGCAACATATCTTTTTCGGTAAATTTACCCTCTTTGATAGCTTTTGTTACCAAATAAAGGGTGATAATTTTGGTAATGGAACCGATGGCAACTTTTTCATCAGCATTCTTTTTATAAACTACTTGCCCAGTATGCTCATCATAAATCATTCCAGCTGTAGCGTTCATCTCTAAATTCTGATCAGTAGCGTCCTCAGCGTGAACAGTTGATGCAAACATTGGTAACGTCAAAATTATGATCGACATTACCAATGTTAATTTCTTAAAAAACTTCTTCATTAATTAAACCTCACAAATCAATCTTGGAATTAAGAAATTGGAAAATGACTAATAAATGATGTCTTTTCATCATTTGATGTGACTGCAATTGTCCCACCATGCAACTGCACCATACTCTGGGCAATTGCTAGGCCTAATCCAGTCCCACCAGTCTTTTTAGAACGAGAATCCTCAACTCGATAGAAGCGATCGAAAACATGTTTTAACGAAGTTTCCGGAATTGGCAGCCCATTATTGGCAACTGTCACTACAACCTCTTTGTCTCTCTTTTCAGCCGTTAACCAAATATGAGTAGCCCCTTTACCATATTTCAAGGCGTTCATAATTAAATTATTAAAGACACGACCGAGTTTTTCCGTATCGCCCTTCATGAGAATCTTGTCTGGTGTGGAATTAACCATAATTTCCATCCCACGCTTATTGGCCTCCAATTCAAAGTCAGCCGACAATTGATCCAACATTTGAGCCATATCAAACTTAGTCATATTTAAACGACTGGTTGCATGCTGAACATTGGCATACTCAAATAGCGAGTTGACCAAATTCTGCATCTCTTGTGATTTTTTATAAGCGATATGAGTGTATTTCAAAATTTGTCCCAAATCGTTATAATTTTTGCTTTCAATCAATCCTAAATAGCCAATCACAGATGTCAAAGGGGTTCTGATATCGTGACTGACATTGCTGATCAACTCATCCTTACTTTCCTCAGATTGTCGTTGTTCTTCAGCTCGACGATTCATATTGGAAATTAAAAGATTAAAACTATCGACAATACTTTGGAGACTCTGATTGACCTTAACATCGACTGGCTTAGTCAAGTTATCATCAGCCGTCTTTTGTAAGATCTGTTTGATTTGATCCAATTCCATCCGATGGTAAACACTGATTGCGATTAGATAAGTCAAGAAAATTTCCAAAACTAAAACAACGACCACAACCCACACTTTATCAGCTATTAAACTTTGCCAATTAGTTTGCAAGTTTGTCAGTAATTTAGCCTTGCCTATGTTGCTAATTAAAATTACGTTTATTATCTGAAATAAAAGAAAGGTGCCTATTCCTTCAACAAGGAGGACACCTTTTTCTCCTACATTCAGTTTGATTCGCTTGTTCAAAATCAAACCTCCACTTTGTAGCCTACACCCCAAACAGTTTCAATAACTTTTTCACCGTTGGTAGCTTCTTCTAGTTTGTCTCGCAAATGGCTGACGTGCACCATAACTGTCTTGGCTGAGACAACGCTCTCTTGTTTCCATACTCGTTCAAAGATTTCATCAGCGGAAAAGACCCGATTAGGATGACTGGCGAGTAAATAGAGTACGCCAAATTCTAAAGCTGTAAGCTGAACTTTTTGTCCAGAATCAGTCACAACTTCATGGGAATCTTTGTAAATCGTAATTGGCCCAACTTCAAGCTTATCAGGAACATTTTTTGAAGTTTGTTGCGAACTACGACGTAATAGTGAACGAATTCGTGCCATAATTTCAAGCGGATTAAATGGTTTAGTAACATAATCGTCAGCACCGGTAATCAGGCCTTGAATTTTATCCATATCGGTTGTTTTAGCCGATACAATAATAATTGGTATTTGCGAGTTCTTCCGAACCCGTTTTACAACTTCAATACCATCGATACCAGGCATCATAATGTCCAAAACCATCAGCGCTATATCGCTATGAGCAGACAATTGGTCTAGTGCCTCTTGACCAGAGTTAGCAGAAACCGGATCGTAACCCTCGTTCTTTATATAAATACTGAGTAATTCTACAATTTCTTTATCATCATCGACAACTAAGATTTTCATTTAAATAAACCTCACAAGCGAACATATATTTACAAGTCTACAACTAGTTAGTATTATACAATAAGATGTAAGTAGATTACTAATTGTTCCATGTGACGTCTACAGGAATGAGAACATTTACCCTGCTATACGGACCGGCTCAAGCTTGAAGAACGGTCTTGAACCTCGATTTGAATATTTACCACTGACTGGTAAGTCCCCAACCTCGCCCGCCAGTGTAACGGCTAAAGTCGTAACGCCACACTCACAGCTGGTAAATATTCTCATTCCTTCCGACTAATTTTTCTCACTAATAGTTAAATTAAATTTTCAAAATCAAAAACGCATTAACACAATGAAAGAGGGCCCTACATGGAATACTTAAAGAAAAGAATGAAGTTCATTTTGATTATGATCTTCTCGGTGGCGATAATTGCCTTTGTACAATACGAAATCCACTTTGACCATAATATTTCATTTAAAAAAGTTGGTTTCATGATGACTATTCTTCAGGCTGCTGCCGGAGGCTATGGTTTATATGGACTGGTTCAGTTTTTCAGAGTTAAATAAACGTATTCAAAGTTGAGGATGTAATTATGGACGAATATCTTGCAAAAACAACTGACCCAAAGGATCAAGTTTTAGTTAAAAGAATGAATCAAATTATTGCTAAAGTTCTGCCTGATGCTGAAGTTCGTTTGTCGTATGGGCTAGTTGGCTATTTTCAACCCAAACAAATTTGTTTCTTCGGTATCAACAAGCAGACTATTAGTTTTTACCCAACCAACAAACCGATTGAACACTTTCAAAAGGAAATTGCTCCTTATTTGAGTGGCAAAACTACGTTGAAATTTCCTAAAGATGTGAATGCTATTCCGGTTCAACTAATTCAAAAGATTGCTGTTTGGAACTTAGAAAATTAGATAATTCCAATAAAAGAGACACTGTAACTGAAGGTTGAAAGGTAAGAAATTAATCTAACCCTTATTATTACAGGCTTAGAACTAATTTATTAAAATAAACGGAAGTCTTTATTTTATTGTTCCGGTATTAAAAAAATAAACTAGTTGGAAGAGCTGAGAGTATTCATTTGCAGCGAAAGTGGCGTTATTGCTTCAGCAATTACACCACCGGGCGTGTTGAAAACTCGCGGATTTTGCGAGACTTCAACCGAGGTCCGAGACCGTACTTTGGCTCGGGCCGTTCCGCGCAGCAATTGAATACTCTCAGCTCTGGAAACGGCATACTTGCCTAAACTTTCAACCTTTAGACTTGTAATAAATATTAATCATCCTATTTAACCAGTCATTTCATATCAAAAATCACATTATCGAATTATTTCTTTTGAATTGAAGGGAAAACATAACACCTAAGATAGAAATCATCCCTGCTCCAAATATTGCGGCACGAAAACCGTTCGTGAACAGCTCAGCATTCGAATCTCCACCAAACTTGTAAAAGATGATAACTGAAATGGTTGTTCCAACTGCACCACCAAACAATCGAAAAACATTATAGATTCCAGATGCCTTACCGATAGCTGTTTTATCAACTGATTCTAAAACAGCTTTTTGTAAAGCTGGACCAGCCATGGATAAACCTCCCCCAGCTAGTGCAAGTGGAATAACCATATTCAAATATGAACTGTGTCTATTCACAAAAATTATTATCAAGATATACCCAATTCCCTGAAACAATAATCCTAACGTTGCAATTATTTTCTCTCCATATTTGTCGACTGCCTTCCCAGCAAATGGTGCAACAATAACCAGAGTTCCAGTCCATGGAAGTATTTCCAGACCCGCTGTTAATGAGTTAGCACCAGTTACTACTTGTAAAAACTGTGGCAGAAAGAACACTACTCCGTACATTGAGCCATATAACAAGAAAGTGGCAATGTTTCCACCTGTAAAAGTTACTGATTTAAAATAATCAGATGGGATCATCGGCTTTTTTTCAAACTTCTGACGAAATACAAACCAAATTCCAGATAATATACTGATTATTCCTATCACAGCAGGCAACAATGTTAAGTTTGCAGATGTCATCGCGGACAATGACCAAATGATACCTGCTGATGCAATGATAATGAGAACTGAATCTAACAAATTAACTTTATCACTGCTACCAGTACTTTCTGGCAATATTCTATTCGAAAGATAAATTGCAACAATTCCAATTGGAACATTGATCCAAAATATCCACTGCCAAGCTAACTTGGCGACGATCAATCCGCCTAATGACGGACCAACAATCAATGCTAGGCCACCAATACCACTCCAAATCCCCAATGCCTTACCTCGTTCTGATGTTGGTATTGAATTGGTCAAAATCGCCATGGACATCGGAGTCATAACTGAAGCACCCATTCCCTCAATGACACGCGCAATCACTAAAATCGTAATATCACCAGATAATGCACATAATATTGAACCTAATGTAAAAACAAAAATTCCAAAATTGTAGATTTTTCGACGCCCAATACGCTCTCCCAATGACACTCCTACCAAAAGTACAGCCGCAATTGTAATATTATATGCGTTCATGGCCCATTGCAGGGTATCAATGGAGATATTAAGATCTGTCCGAATAGCTGTCGAAGCAGTGGTTACAATCATTGAATCCATCATCGACATGAAGAATCCTAATGAAGTTAAAATCAAAACCCAGGTTGAATTAACTTGCTTATTTCTCATTTATGCTTCCCTCATTCACTGTTTTCTATTCAAAATAGTTCAAATATTTTTGAACTATTTAAAACTAACATTATCAAAAAAATATGACAAGTAAAATGACAAACAAAAAGAGAGTGTAAATATACACTCTCAAATATTTTTATAAAAATTAGTAACATATTTATCAAACGTCTTTGAATTAAGACTCACGTATTTTTCTCTAGATTCTTTTCTAGTAGTGATAATCCCAGCCTCTTGCAACAACTTGAAATGATAAGATCCAGAAGTTTTACTAATATTCAGTGCCTTCCCCACTTCACCACAGGAAACCTCATGGTCAGTATGTTTCAGATATTCAATAATATCCAGTCTCACCGAATCCGCTAATGCTTTAAAAACTGTTATTTGGTCTGTATTTTGTGTATTCATCATAATATGTATTCTACTAGATTCGTACAGAATACTTCAAGAAAGTAAAACTATTTATTGAACTCTCAAATTTGAATAAATCGGTCAAAAGTGAAAAAGTTCAAAACTAAACTGAACCCAACAATATTACAATTATGATTCTTATCATTCAATAACACTTCTTAGTAATATGCAATTATTGACCGAAACTATTATATATATTTTTCTATTTATATTTTCATCAGGATAATTGGATTGAGAATGTAAAGTATATATTTGGTCTTATAAAATAAGGCCTTTTTTTATGCAACACTTCGATTTTTACAAAAACAAGAGCTTACTGGCACATGTAGTCTACAGCATAATAATATGCACTACGCGTAAGAGGACATGGTTTGCGGTAATTAAACTACATCTCCTGTTCTGAATATATTAGGATATTATTTCCCTTACTGATTTCTTCAGCAAGCATTGGTAAAAAAAATTTATTTTGATAACTGATACTCTTACCAATGGGCAGAATGAAATCATATTTTATTAAAAATCCTAATACACCCTTCATTTTTGAATCACGAATTGAAACAAAAAATGCTCCCGATACAATATCGGGGGCATTTTTTTAATTTAAATTTTAAGCTTATATATGCAGTGGCTCTAAAACGAGTTCCGACAGGGCAACTCCTTCCGCTTTTCATAGATATGTCAATCACACGCAAAACCGGCGTGTAATTAACATATCTACGAAAATGCTCGGGAGCTGACCGCCCCTGTCTTCACTCTCTAATCTAAAACGAGCTCCACAGGGCAACTCCTTCCGCTTTTCATAGATATGTCAATCACACGCAAGATCGGCGTGTAATTAACATATCTACGAAAATGCTCGGGAGCTGACCGCCCTATCTCCACTCTCTTAAAAGAATGATCTTTCTTTATAACCTGTCATAGTACGGAACAAGAATCTTCCACCGAATGCTACAACTGCGGCAATAAAGTAGCCAATTGCATTTAGAGGTGGGTTGATTGTTGTTGGTATTACTGACATTGCTGCTAGGAATACAAACATGAATACCATTCCGACTACTAAGTAGGCAATGGTAATTCCCCAGCCTGGTCTTTCAGATTTAGGTTTCTTCATTTGGTTGTTGAACCATGATAATAAAGCACCCCACATAGCTGATAGAACGACTAATGTGATGATACCTGTTTGACTGTTAGGGTCATTTTTTGAACCGTTTCCTGTCAATGCGACAACCCCATATAGCAATCCAAACAATGAAAAGAACAACAATGAAGTATCTAGCCATGAGGCCCAGAATGGTGTCTTCTTAGGCTTTTTAACTGGATGGGTAATATCTTGGGCTCTCTTCGTTACAGGTCCATACAATTGGTTTGCTGGAATACCTTTGATTTGATTTTCGATAATTTCAGGCAATAACTTGTCAATTTCTGTCTTGGCTTCGTCTTCCTTAAATCCATCATCCATCAAATGTTTGTTAAGTTTAAAAATGTATTCAGCATTCTTATTACTTAACTTTTTGCGCAAATCATCAGCGTTGGCGCTGTAGATTTCGCTCTTAACTTCTTCTTTTTTATCGTTCTTTGCTGAAGTTACTTTTTGCTTTTCAGCAGCTTGCTTGTTCTTTTCTCTTAAATCCTCAGACATTTTACTCCCCCTGATTTAGACATTGAAGCGGAATTCGATGATATCACCGTCTTGAACTTCGTAATCTTTACCTTCAACACGTAATTTACCGGCTTCTTTGACGGCTTTTTCACTACCTATTTCATCTAGATCACTGAATGCCATAACTTCGGCACGAATGAATCCACGTTCAAAATCAGAGTGAATGATACCTGCAACTTGTGGTGCTTTCATACCTTCATGGAATGTCCAAGCACGAGTTTCCTTACCACCGGCGGTAAAGAATGTTCTTAGACCTAATAGCTTGTAACTGGCTCTGATTAACTTATCAAGACCAGATTCTGTAACGCCTTCAGCTTCAAGGAATTCTTTTCTTTCGTCATCATCTAGTTCAGCAATTTCTTCTTCAGTCTTAGCTGAAACTCCGATAACTTGAGCTTTTTCTTTCTTAGCAAAGTCTTCAATAACTTTGTAATACTTCGAAGCTTCAGGATCAGCCATGTCGTCTTCAGCGATATTAGCTACATACAAAACTGGTTTTGATGTTAATAAGAATAAACCTTTAACAATTTTTTCTTCATCTTCATCAAAGTCAATTGATCTAACTGAGCCGCCTTCTTCTAGGACTGGCTTAATCTTTTCAAGAACCTTGAATTCGGCTTGAGCTTCTTTATCCTTAGCACTCTTAGCAGCTTTTTCAACACGTGTATAACGCTTGTTAACACTGTCAAGATCAGCTAATCCAAGTTCAAGATTGATTGTTTCAATATCATCTAGTGGATCAACAGTACCTGTCACACTGGTGATATCGTCATCATCAAAAGCACGAACAACGTGAATAATGGCATCAACTTGACGAATATTTTCCAAGAACTTGTTTCCAAGTCCCTCACCCTTACTAGCACCTTTAACAATACCAGCAATATCAGTAAATTCGAAAGTTGTGTGGATCAATTTTTTAGCAGGGATCAATGAATCGATTCTTGAAAGACGTTTATCCGGTACTTCAACCATCCCAACGTTAGGATCAATAGTAGCGAACGGATAGTTAGCCATTTCCGCACCCGCTTTTGTAATAGCATTAAATAAAGTTGACTTACCAACATTGGGTAGTCCGACGATTCCGGCAGTTAAAGCCATTAGTTATTCCTCATTTCTTTTAGTAAAATTTGATGGCATTAATTGAGTTTGCCTCAAGTAATGTTCTTCATTCTCAGGTTTGACCTGGTCAGCTTGAGTTAAAACTTTTTTGAATTTCTTACTGAAATCAGCACGTGGAATCATGACGATATGCCCACATCCTAAGCATTTAACTTTAATATCCGCACCTAAGCGAATAACTTCCCAGCGATTTTCCCCACAGGCGTGAGGTTTTTTCATTATGATAATATCTCCAAGTTTAAACATACAATTCCTCTAATCTAAATGGATTCCTAATATGTCTAAAATACGGTTTAAATCTTCCGTATTCGTAAAATCAATCTCAAGTTTTCCATGGCCGCTGCGAGTTTCTTTAACTGCAACCGCTGTGTCAAAACGTTCAACCAATTTTTCTTCAGTTGCTCGAATATAAGGTGACTTCTGAGCAACTTTCTTTTTCTTCTTGCTGTCATGTTTGGATTCAGTAGCTAGCTGTTCCAATTGACGAACGGTTAAATCTTCACTGACTGCACGTTTAGCAAGTTTATCAATTTGGTCCTTATCTTTCAAACTGAGCAACGTTCTAGCTTGCCCCATTGAAAGTTCCCCATCTTGAACTAATTTCTTAGTTGCCTCGGGTAAATTCAATAATCGTAAATAGTTAGCGATGTATGGGCGACTCTTGCCAAGTCTTTGCGAAACTTGTTCTTGGGTAAGATTTAGTTTCGTAATCAAAGTTTGATAAGCATCGGCTTCTTCCAATGGCGTTAAGTCTTCACGTTGTAAGTTTTCCAAAACAGCAATTTCCATCATGCCTGATTCGCTTAATGGACGGACAATAGCTGGAATCGTTGTTTTCTTAGCAATTTTACTTGCACGGAAACGTCTTTCACCAGCAATAATTTCAAAACCATTCACGCTTTCACGAACAATAATTGGTTGGAAAACACCATTTTGTTCAATTGAACGAGCCAATTCGTTTAAAGCGTGTTCATCAAAAGTTTTTCTTGGTTGGTATGGATTAGGGCGAATGTCTTCGATGGAAAGATCAACAACTGTTTCACTATTTTCATCAATCGCTTCAAATTCAGAGAAAATCGCATCGATTCCTCTACCTAAACCCTTTTTATTTTTGCTTGATGCCATTACGCTTTAACACCTCCTTAGCAAGATCACGATAAGCTTTAGCCCCCTTTGACTTAGCGTCATAGTCAACAATGGGTTGTCCATAACTAGGTGCTTCAGCTAATCGTGTATTTCTAGGAACGATTGTTTTGTAAACTGAATCGCCGAAATATGATTTTACTTCGTCGACAACTTGAGCGCCCAAATTAGTTCTCACATCAAGCATGGTGATCAGAACTCCTTCGATAGCCAAGTTTGTATTGAAATGCTTCTGAACCAAACGGATCGTATTCAACAATTGACTCAATCCTTCCAGCGCATAATACTCACTTTGAACTGGAATAATAATGGAATCACTTGCCGTAAAAGCGTTGGTTGAAAGTTGTCCAAGTGATGGTGGACAGTCGATCAAAATAATATCGTAATCTGAGTCGACTTCTTCAATTCCAGCACGTAAACGAGTTTCACGAGCCATCATTGAAGTTAATTCCATCTCTGCCCCAGCCAATTGAATTGTTGCGGGAACAATATCAAGATTTTTATGCTCCGTATGAATGATCGTCTTTTTAAGCGGATATTCATTTACTAAAACATCATAAACATCTTTTTCAACATTGGCTTTTTTAATACCTAATCCACTGGTAGCATTACCTTGCGGGTCAGTATCAATAATCAATACCTTTTGACCAAAATCAGTTAAACATGCTCCCAAATTAATGGTGGTTGTGGTTTTTCCGACACCACCTTTTTGATTTGCAACAGATATTTTTCGTGCCATTTTATTCCCCTATCTCTAGAAATTGCCGAACAACTTCACAAAATATTTATCTATGGTAATCACTTTTTTTGGCGCTTTTGCCATAACTATATAATCTTATCATTTTTACAGAATTATTTAAGGTTATTCCGTCTCCAGAGCAGATAGTAATCACCTGCTATGCGGACCGATTCGAGCCTGAGAAACGGTCTCGAACCTCGGTTTGAAGCCTTACCAAAGAACGGTAAGTCTCCAAATCCGTCCGGTGGTGTAATGGCTGAAGCCATAACGCCACACCCACAGCTGGTGATTACTATCTGCTCTTCCGACTCTTTTGCTGCCTTTGATTTACCAATTATTAAAGTCGTAATGACTAAAGGCTGAAAGGTGAAAAATTAATATAACCGCCGATGTTACAGGCCTAGAGTTAATTTATTTAAATAATTAGGAGTTTTCGTTTTATTATTTCTTCCATAAAAAGAACAAACTAGTTGGAAGAGCTGAGAGTATTCATTTGCTGCGAAAGTGGCGTTATTGCTTCAGCAATTACACCACCGGGCGCGTTGGAGACTCGCGGGTTTTGCGAGGCTTCAACCGAGGTTCGAGACCGCTTCCCAGGCTCGGGCCGTTCCGCGCAGCAAATGAATACTCTCAGCTCTGGAAACGGCATATTTAATAAATTTATTTCACGAGTGGTTTTTTAGCAGGTGTTCCTGGCTTACGAGGGTATTTCTTTGGTGTTTTAGCAATTTTTTCAACAAAGATAAAATTACGTAATCCTGCATCATTTGGTAGCTCGACTGATTCCTGTTGCTTAATTTCTCCACCAAGCTCTTTGATGGCAAACTTAGCTGTTTCCAATTCTTCTGGTGCTTTCTCAGATTTCATGGCGACAAATTGTCCACCCACTTTAACTAGTGGCAAGCAAAATTCTGTCAAAACATTCATTGCAGCAACGGCACGAGCTGTTACAACATCAAATGATTCCCTAAATTGGGGATTTTTGCCGACTTCTTCAGCACGTCCGTGAACTAAATTGACATTATCTAGGTTCAACTTAGTTACTAATGTATCCAAGAATTTAATTCTCTTATTTAAGGAGTCAACAATTGTAATCTTCAATTTAGGATTGATAATCTTCAATGGCAATGATGGAAAACCAGCCCCTGATCCGACATCACATAAAGTTAATTCCGCATCTAATAATTTTTCATCAACGAATCCCAAGACGATTGAATCATAAAAATGTTTTAAATATACTTGTTCCTCATCAGTAATTGAAGTCAAATTCATGACCTTATTAGTCTCAACCAATTCTTTAAAATAAGTCGCAAACTGTTCCTTTTGAGCCGTACTTAAAGCAATGCCATGTTGGCCTAGCGCTTCAAAAAATTCTTCCGGTTTCATTGACATACCTCCACTCGTGAAACACATGTTTCACACCCTCTAATCCTATATTAATGAGAGCGTTAATTCAATGCTGAGTTCTTAAAGTATTTTTATTTATTGTTGCATTTGCAACAAAATAGTTTTATGATAGTCACCAATAATTATTTAATTGGAGGCATCTTATGATTATCGTCAAAAGTACGAATGAACTTAGTCCCAAAGAATTAATCGATATTTTAAAAGCACGGGTTGCTGTTTTTGTAGTTGAACAAAATTGCCCTTATCAAGAAGTTGATGAGGATGACTACAGTGACCTTCACGTTTGCCTAGTCGAGAATGGCGAATTAGAGGCTTATACACGCATTATTGACAAAGGAGACCATATTACTTTCGGTCGGGTATTAGTAGTTGAGAAGTTCCGTAAGGCCGGATTAGGCGCTAAAATTGTTCAGGCTACCATTGACGAAATCGAACAGCGATTCCCTAAACAACCAATTCAAATCCAAGCTCAGGCTTATTTACAAGAATTCTACGCAAGTTTCGGGTTCAAAGCTATTTCCGATGTGTACTTAGAGGACAACATCCCTCACCTAGACATGTTATTAAATTTAAATTAGGAGTGTAGTTTATGAAATTTTCTAACCTACCAATCGATATTACAGAAGTTGACTATTCTGATCTTCCAAAATTGCATCGTCTGAGTGTTGAAACATTCAATGATACCTTCAGAAATAATCAAATTTATAGTTTTTCAGATTACACCAATAAAAATTATAATTATGGTCAATTGACCAGTGAAATTATTAATCCTCAATCATTCTTCTATTTCATTTATTACAATCACAAATTGGCTGGATATTTAAAACTGAATATCAGTGATGCTCAATCACAAAATATGGGGAAAGACACCTTAGAAATCGATCGAATCTATATCCGCCATGGCTTTCAATATATTGGACTAGAGAAGCAATTACTCGACCTAGCAATCAAGAAGGCTCATCATTTCAATAAGAAAGTTCTATGGAGCAGCGTTTGGGAACACGATTCTTCAATAATTCATTTTTATAACCAATATGGATTTAAAACTATCGAAACCCAACCATTTACTTTGGCCGGACAAAATGAAAATGATTTAGTTATGGAAGTTGCGATTTAAAATTTAGTAAAGTATGCCGTTTCCAGAGCTGAGAGTATTTCTTGATGGTAGAAATAATAAAATGAAATATTTTGATTATTTAACTGAAGGTTGAAAGATGAAAAGTGAATCTAGCCATTGTTGTTACAGCCTTAAAGATAATTTGTTTAAACATCCAAAAATTTTGTTTTATTCTTCCTGCTATTAAAAAATTAACTAGTTGGAAGAGATGAGAGTATTCGTTTGCAGCGAAAGTGGCGTTATTGCTTCAGCAATTACACCACCGGGCGTGTTGAAGACTCGTGGGTTTTGCGAGGCTTCAACCGAGGTCCGAGACCGCCCTTTGGCTCGGGCCGTTCCGCGCAGCAATTGAATGCTATCATCTCTGGAAACGGCATACTTAACTAACCTTTCAACCTTCAGTTTTTAAAATAATATTAACTTGGACACACCTAACTACATATTGATTATCACTACAAAAAAAGGCGTTCAACCAATAATTGATTGAACGCCATGTCGCCCCTGCCAAGGAACTTTATTTTAACACATATCTGCACAACCATCGGGCAAACAGTCACATTTAACATGCTCCGGAGCTGTTGCAGATTTTTTATTTAAAGTTTCTTGCAGCTTCTTGATATCAGTCTGACTGATTTCCATTGATTCGATCAATTCATTCAACACTGATCCTGATTTGTGGGCACAAAAATCTGAAAACAAACTATTGGCATACTCATTCATTGTCGCTTGTTCTTCAACCGTTGTTGAATAAATATAATGTCCCTGTTCTTTTTTCCGACTGAGAAATTCTTTCTTAGTCAACCGAGTAATTAACGTCTTGATGGTAGAATCAGACCACGTTTGCTTCTTTTGCATAAGATTGATGATTTCAGAACTTGTCACTTGTTTCAAAGTCCAAACAATTCTCATAATTTGCCATTCAGCTGAAGAAATTTCAACTTTTCTGGGTTCTCTTTTAAGGGTATCCATCAAAACCTTCCTCTCGTAATGACATTATTATATAACATTATCTGGCTAATTCTTTCTTTTCGTCATAAACTTCGACACAATAGCTCTTTTTACCACAAGCTGGACAAACTAATTTTCTAGCTCGAAAATTATGTTTACCCCAAAATGCGGCCCAGAATTTCTGGCTTAAATTCCGTATTACAGTTGGGACAAATATAGTTAGTATTTTTAAAGTAGAACATCGTTAGCCCGGCAGCACCGATTAGGACTACTGTCATTCCAATGATAAATGGAAGCCAATCACCTTTCATAATGGCCCAAACTAAGGTTCCAATTTCTATAAAATCTAACGGGAATCCAAATATCAACATCGTCATATGAACTTTTCTCAAGGATTTCTTATTATTCATAACATTCTCTATGTCCCTGATATCTTTTATTTTTATTTGGTCAGTCTCTGGTAAGTCATGGCGGATTTCTTCAATCATTTTAATTTGATTTTTCGAGGTCTTCAATTGGTCATGCAAGTACCGTAACTGTTGTTCCAATAAAAGATTCATCACCTTCATTGAGTTCTGACTATCCAAAATTTCATCAATAGCCTTGAGCGATAATCCCAAGTTTTTCAATAGTAGTATCAATTTCAGCTTGTTCAAATCAGTCTCGCTATAAATTCGTTTGCCATTCTCATACAGATGGCTAGGTTTCAAAAGATTCTTCTTATCATAGTATTGAATCGTCCTGACAGAAACCTGCGCTAACTTTGCCAACTCACCGGTCGTATATTCGGACATAGATTGTCACCTCCTTGACTATATTTATAGATTATTACCTTAGGTAATTTGCAAGCAATATTTGTAACATTTTTTGTAACGGCGTTATATAATGTTCTATGTATAAGTATATCAATATCATTTATAAAATTTGTATATACCATTGATATAAGAAATGAAATGCCTTAAAATTATCTATTATCATTAAAGTAGAGGATGGGGAGAATGAACACGAAGTATAGTTTTTTTGTTCAATCACAAGTAAATAAAAGTAACAATTCAATCTTCGGTTATGAAGTCCTTTTACGCAAAGAAGACAACGGTGCTTGGCACTTACCGCAAGATTTCACCGAATTATCTATCGCTGAACAAGTTAGATTGGTGGAAGATACAGCTAATGCCATTAAGAAGAGTTCAGGGACAACTGACAAAGCTATTTCTTTCAACTTAAACAGCAAACAAGCTGACGATCCATATACAATTGGGGAAATTATTGCCCTTAAAAAACGTATCAAACCTGTTGTACTAAATATTGAATTGACCGAGGCTATGTCTCTGGATAAAATCAAAGAATTTAGTTTACTGCTTCATCAATATGATATTCCATTAGTTATTGATGATGTTGGTACCGGCTCAAATACTTTTGACAATATCAAACACTTATTACCATACGTCGATAAAATAAAATTAGCCATGCAAAACCTTCGTATGTCTGGAAAATCTGATAAAATCCCTGAATATGTCTCTTTTTGGGTTAATCAAGCTGAAGATTATTGTCTTGATATGGTATTGGAAGGCGTTGAAGATGGCAAGGATCAAGTTTTGGCCAAAAAGTACGGTATCAATATTCAACAGGGATACCTGTACGGAAAACCTGCAATGATTTAATGACTGAACTCACTTTTTTAATATGAATACGAAAAAGAGTCTGGGACAAAACTAAAGTCTTAGATAATAAATAGCAGAAATTTCTGGTCTCCAGTTTTTTCTGCTATTTTTTTGTTCAATCAAATGTGGCTGTTT
>NZ_BJDF01000033.1 GCF_005404815.1 Companilactobacillus huachuanensis | reverse complement strand
CAGGCGAATTCCAGAAATGGAACAATTAAAACAAGAAGTAGCAGCATGGTGTAGTGAACGTAATGCTAAAAATTTATCAATAGATTGGCAATTCACAACTGCAGATGCACGTATAAAATTACATTCACTTTATCCAAAACTTGAAGGTTGATTAAATATAAACATGAGAGCTACGCTCCACTAGTTGGAAGAGCTGAGAGTATTCATTTGCAGCGAAAGTGGCGTTAGGACTTTAGTCCTTACACCACCGGGCGTGTTGGAGACTCGCGGGTTTTGCGAGGCTTCAACCGAGGTTCGAGACCGCTTTCTGGCTCGAGCCGTTCCGCGCAGCAATTGAATACTCTCAGCTCTGGAAACGGCATACTTACCTAAACTTTCAACCTTTAGCTGTATTTTATTTAAAATCTGGATATGGCCACATAAAAAGATATTTTTCAACTGTAAGCCATCAAAATATTAAAACAGAAAAGCCTACCTCATTGCAACACTTTAATGCATTTTTTTTGGAAGATAAATCAAACTGCTAATTGCGAATAAAACTAGTCCATATAAAAATGTTTGGCCTGTAATCGGCAACAACTGTGGTATAGATGGTTTACTCTGTAAAGTTACTATTATTTTTGATAACGGAGGCAATACCCATTCCACATAACTCAATAAATCAATCACACTTCCTGATAATGCCAAGTAAACGAACACCAAAACGCCGACCTGTCCAAGACTCGTGTGCCTATTCCATTGGGTTTTAAATAACGTTGCAATTGAACTTCCTAAGAAACCAACCGCAATTAACGTCAAAATCCCTACCGTATCCAATAAAACATTACGATTCAAGATTAGACTGAAAATAAAAATCAAGATCCCTGAAAAAATATTTATAATCAATGCCACCAAAAATTGACTCAATG
The DNA here is from genome assembly GCF_005404815.1 of Companilactobacillus huachuanensis. Classification (GTDB taxonomy): domain Bacteria; phylum Bacillota; class Bacilli; order Lactobacillales; family Lactobacillaceae; genus Companilactobacillus; species Companilactobacillus huachuanensis. Next base: position 21,427 of record NZ_BJDF01000033.1, on the reverse strand, counting down.
TATCGGCCCAATAGCTGGCAACTTTTTGCTTTAAATACTTGTTCTGATGGCTGTCATTGTGATAAAGATTCATCGTAGCAAACAGCGACAAGAAAAAGCTTCCTATCAGCAATAGACTGTATTTTTTAATTGGATCGATATCAAGTAAATGATCAGCGGTCAGTCCGAAAACGATAATGGCAAAGAGCATCGTCAAATACCAGAAGTCTTGAAAAATTAATTGCAGATAACTTTTCAATAAGATTCTAACTTTCATCTCGTAAAACCTCCTCCAGACGATAGTTAAGTCGCGTCATCTTCTCAACCATAGCATCTTTCAATGCCAAAGGAATATCTAGCTTAACAGTATTATGGAGATTCGAAGCAATATAACGTTCAATATCTGAAGTAACTGCCACCGAATTGGGATGAACGCTAAAAATCAACTGACATTTCAGTTCTTTATTAGTCGTCGATTCAATTTTCGTCATTTTATTATCTGCCAAAAAATAATCGGTATCCAAATACTGACTGATCTCTTTGTCAAAACTCGTCGCACTCAAAATAATGCCCGAGCCATTCTTCTTCAAATCTTGCATTAAACTCAGCATATTCTTGATTGTCTTGTTAGATTGAAACGCAAATGGCTCATCCAATAACAACACATTGGGATGTCCAGCAACTGCTGCCAAAAAATCAACGCGTCTTCTCAAACCGATGGATAATTGGCGGACTGGTTGATTCAAATATGGACTTACACCCAGAAACGTAATCATCCCTTGTAACTGTTCTTTTCTAACAGCTAAATTTTTCGAAATTTTACGGATATCTTCCAAATACTTGGTAACAGTTTGATCAACAACTTGGGGATTAGCTTGTGGCAGATAGCCAATTCTAACTCCAGGAGTATATTCGATCGTGCCACTATCTGGTGTTTGGTAATTGGCAATTGCCTCTAAAAGTTGCGTTTTTCCACTGCCATTGTCGCCGTTGATACCGATTATTTCGTTTTGGGATAAAGAAAAAGCTACATGCTTGAATGCAAAGTAGCCATTGTTTTGCAATGATAAATCATTGACTGATATTAATTTCATTTTTGCCAAGCCTCAATAGCGTGTGCTGCTAGTCCGATTGAAAGGATGGCATCTTTTGATAGTGAGTTTCTGACATCAGCGACAATTGTGTTGTCATAAACAGCGCCGATAACGGTGAATGCAAAGCTGACCAAATTAAGATCAGTCTTAACTTTGTAGTCTCCGTCAGCGTATGGATCTTCATGGTTATAAGTAAAGTTGATTTCGTGAGCATCCAAAGAACCATCAACGTGATTTACTTGGACACGATCATGCAATTCACTCAATTTTTGAGTTGGCTTTTGTAAAGTCAAACGGTGATCTGATTCATTTTGATAATAGTCGTCTTCAGTCATATCAAAGTATTCTTTGATAGGTTTTCTCAAGACTTCTAGTGAGTCCAAAATATCATAGACTGCTTGAGCCTCAAATGTTTGGGATTTTTCTTCAATGTTATTACGATCTTCATATAGCTTCTCAGCTAATTTACTAATAGTTTCAGAATTCATAATTCTCCTCCGTTATTGCTAAAGGTTGCTTGTTTAGTTTTCAAATTCATAACTTACAATACCATTATACTGATTCCTACTTGAATTCACAGGAATCTACATGGTCGTTGATTACGCCTACTGCCTGCAAAAATGAATAAATTATTGTCGGCCCAACGAATCTAAAGCCGCGTTTTTTTAAATCTTTACTGATTTTTTGCGACAGTTCTGTTTGAGCAGGCATTTCACTCATATCTTTATAATGATTAATTATTGGTTTATTATCAACAAAATTCCAAATATATTCAAAAAAATTTTCACCACGTTGATGCATTTCTTGAATTAACTTGGCATTGTTGATTGATGAATCTACTTTTAGACGATTACGGATGATTCCTTTGTCTTCAAGTAGCGCATCCCTTTTTGTTTGATTGTAGGCAGAAACTTTATCAACGTCAAAATTATCATACGCTAAACGATATGTTTGACGGCGTTTGATAATTGTTGCCCACGATAATCCTGCTTGAGCGGCCTCTAGTGTTAACATTTCAAAAAAATAACGTTCATCATGATTTGGCGTGCCCCACTCGTTATCATGGTAGGACTGCATTTCTTCTGAACTATTGGCCCATTCACATCTCATATTGTTTTCTCCCAACAAAAAAGCTGGCATGAGCCAGCATTTTTTTATTTTGTTTTTCTTATTTAATTCGTATTTACTACGTATTTATATTATAGAGCTGAAATTTGGTGGATATATATATATTGCAGTGGGTTTTAGATCTCTGTTTATATAGGCAGTGGGTTTTAGACCTCTGTTTATATGGGCAGCGGGTTTTAGACCTCTGTTTATATAGACAGTGGGTTTTAGACCTCTGTTATATAGGCAGTGGCTCTAAAACGAGTTCCACAAGCCAATTTCTTCCGCTTTTCATAGTTCTGCAAATCGCCCGCAAAGTTCAGCGTGCAATCCGCAGAACTACGAAAATGCTCGGAAATTCCCGGGCTTGTTCCACTCTCTTTCTTCCTCTCTACTTCTTATGTTTCTTATCTACCAACTTCTTATTATCAATATCTGTTCTAACGATAATAACATCGGTTCTAGCATTTCTTGTAACATATTCAGAAACTGAACCTACTAGCAATCTTGTAACTGCATTCATACCTGTTGATCCAATCATGATCAAATCATTCTTGTATTCTTCGATAAATTCTTGAGAAATAACTGTCTTTGGTTCACCAAAACGAACGTGAATATCAATTTCGTCTTCTTTAAAGCCATCCTTAACGGCGCCCTCTTTTAATTCGTTAAGATATTTTTGGGCATCTTCGGATAGTTGGTAAATAACGTCCCCGTTAAGCATTCCACCATGTAAACCGATGAATTGTTTTGTATCTAGCACCGTCAAAACGTCGATGTGACCACCGTTCATCTTGGCAACTGTGATAGCTTTTTTAAAAGCCATTTCTGCTTCATTTGATCCATCTACCGGAACCAAAATTCTCTTATAATCTTGTTCCATAATTCAATCCTCCAATGCACTTATTGAAAATCCTTTGTTTTAAGATTAATGCATTCATATATATTATTCAATAAAATAACTATTTAAAAGCCAAAAGAGTTCGTGTTAATTGATTCGCCACGGATTCATAGTTTTCAAAAATTGTGATTTCATCGTCATATTCCGTCATTTGAGTGGAAAATATTCCTGTGAATAGTTGTTCATAATTATTAAAATTATCGACAAAATTATTACACAAAACAAATGTTGGAATTTTTTCCGATCCTGCAATTCGACTTAAATGATACAAAATATCATCCTGCATCGAATCTCCAGAAATTTTATCAGTGGCTGTTATCAGTATATCTGCTGAACGTATTGTTTCATTCATCCCAGTAACTTTGGCAACCCACTCAAATGACGAGCGTGAAATCCGTGCATTAATCATTGCAAACGCCCCAGCCAATGTCTTAATTGAATCCGAATGTGGCATCGGGTGTATATCTAAATTATACTTCTGATTCATTTTTTCGGTAATATAAACTAAATTATCTTCCAAAAAACTTTCCTGTGCTGCATTTAAATACTCTACAGTATCACTGAGCTTATTAGAACTCGAAAAATTTAACAGAACATTTATTCTGGTTCTTTTTCCCAACAATTCATAGACATCTTCCAGATCAATTCTATTAACGTTTATCAGCGGGTTTTCGCCTTCTGGTATCAATGACCCAGACTCATCATAAATCTTAGCCCCTAACGCTTGTAAGACCCCTAGGCCACCATCTGCCACTGCTGTCTTTCCCAAACAAAGGACAATATTGCGAATTCCACTCGTCACAGCATCAACAATTAGTTCACCGATACCATAACTAGTTGCATGAAACAACTGATCACGTGATTTATTTTTTGCTAAATCTACTCCTACGACTTGTTCTGAATCAATAATAGCGGTATCTTGACTGTCGATATTAGTAATAAGATAACGTCCCATTTTACTAGTCCAAAATGCATCAAAAAACGGCAGTTCACTCCAGTGACCACCAATTGTGTGTTCAACCAAGGCTGGCATTCCATACTTGCTGTCCGTTACAGGCATGGTCGCAATCTCAGCATTTGGCAAGGCATGTAATATTCCACTATAAATAGCTTGACCGATTTTTTCCGAGCTAACATGATTACTGTATTTTCCGGGTGCAATAATGAACTTCATAATAAGGATAACTCTTTCTTTTTGTTATAATGGGTACGTAGAAAAAAACAACCGAGGTAAATAAGAATGGCTAACGATAATGAACGTGTTTTAAACCTTGAAAAAGGTGTTAATTTCCGTGAACTTGGCGGCTATCAAACAACCGATGGCAGAACGGTTAAATATCACAAAATTTTGAGATCAGCTGGATTGGCTGACTTGACTGACAAAGACCTTCAATATTTGAAGGACTATGGTTTGAAGATCGATGTGGATTTCCGTTCAAAACAAGAAATCGACAAGAAGCCTGACAAACGACCTGAAGGCGTACGTTACGTCTGGGCACCAGTTTTTGCTGAAGATGAAACTAAGGCATCTGAAGTCCAAAGTGACAGCTACATTCCTGAAATTGATGGTGATCCCACCGATGGATATGCACATATGGTTGATGTTTACCGTGATATTATCACAATGGATACTTCAAAAGCTGCTTATCGGAAATTCTTTAACCAATTATTACTAAATAAGAACGATAACGAAGTTTTGATTTTCCACTGTAGTGCCGGTAAAGATCGAACTGGTATGGGTGCAGTCTTCTTACTCACAGCCTTGGGCGTTCCTTTTGAAACAATCAAGGAAGATTATCTTTTGACTAACGTCGCTAACAAAGACTTCGTTGATGATCTCTTAGGATTGTTGGATTCTAAAGGTTACAAAGACCCTGACGTTATCAATTCTGTTAAAGATCTAATGACTGTTCATTATAATTACTTAGCCACTGCTATTAAAACTATTGATAAAACTTATGGAAACATTGATAAGTATATCAAAAACGAATTGAAAGTTAGCTCTTCTGAAATCGAGTCATTGAAGAAGATTTACCTAGAATAGTTTTGTTGTTTTGCCGTCTCCCGTTGTCAGCGATATAACTGTTTTATGTAATTTACCGATAATCAAAAATTCAAATTCATCAGAAATTATTCTGTCTAATAAAACAGAAAAACTAGTCGGAAGGACCCTCACAGCAACTCTATATCTCAACCGGAAATAAAAAAATAAATAAAATTCTCATTTTCGGAACATTGGCATCATAATTTCTTCACATTTTCTAGTTATGATGTATACATAAGTTAAAGGAAGCCAAAAACCTTTAACTTATCCCCCCTATAAAGTTAATCTTCATATAAAAAATAGATATAGAATGGTTCTCATTCAAAAAGAACAAGTTGTAATCCATCCTTCCCCCCTGATAAATGGGTTATACAATTAAAGACCAGTTACTGAATCCTACTTCAGTAACTGGCCTTTTTATTTTTTAACTAAAGGTTGAAAAGTGAAAAATTAATATAGCCATTGTTGTTAAAGGCATAGAGCTAATTTATTTAAATAATCAGAAGTCTTCATTTTACTGTTCCTGCTATAAAAAAATAAACTAGTTGGAAGAGCTGAGAGTATTCATTTGCAGCGAAAGTGGCGTTATTGCTTTAGCAATTACACCACCGGACGTGTTGAAAAATTGCGGGTTTTTGCGAGGCTTCAACCGAGATTCGAGACCGCTTTTTGGCTCGAATCGTACCGCGCAGCATATGAATACTTTCAGCTCTAGAAACGGCATAACTAACTTACCCTTTCAACCTTTAAATTTTATAACCAAAGGTTGAGAGTTGAACAATCAATATAACTATCGTTGCTACAGACCTAGAACTAATTTATTTAAATAATCAGAAATCTTCATTTTACTGTTCCTGCTATAAAAAAATAAACTAGTTGGAAGAGCTGAGAGTATTCATTTGCAGCGAAAGTGGCGTTATTGCTTTAGCAATTACACCACCGGGCGTGTTGAAGACTCGCGGGTTTTGCGAGGCTTCAACCGAGGCTCGAGACCGCTTTCTGGCTCGGGCCGTTCCGCGCAGCAATTGAATACTCTCAGCTCTGGAAACGGCATACGGCATACTTACCTAAACTTTCAAACTTTAGTTTCTTAACTGAAAGATGAAAATTGATATTACTTCCGTTTTGACAGTACCAAAAGTCCGGCACAAACAATTTATTCGAACGCTTGCAACAATTGAGCTGTATCCAGACTATCCTTTTTATCGCCTTTAACATCTAACTTAATTTGACCATCTTGAACCATAACCAAGCGATTGCCATACTTCAATGCATCCGACATTTTATGTGTGATCATCATGGTTGTTAAATGTTCTTTTTGAACCATTTCATTTGTTATCTTCATAACTTCTTGACTGGTTTTCGGATCGAGTGCCGCAGTATGTTCATCTAGCAATAACAACTTTGGCTTACTTAAAGTTGCCATCAACAATGATAATGCCTGTCTTTGACCACCTGAAAGATATTTAACTTGTGTATCCATGAAATTTTCAAGTCCCATATTTAATGTCTTGAGCAATTCTTGATACTCTTCGACGTCACCTTTTCGTTGATACCACTTCAAGTTAATGGTATTGGTGTGGCTTTGAGCTAAAACTAAATTTTGCATAACTGTCAGGTCTCCGGCCGTACCCATTTTAGGATCTTGGAATACTCGTGACATCCAACGAGAACGGTACGCAATTGATTTTTTAGAAACATTATGTGAGGCCAAGTCGATTTCTCCAGCATCCGCATGCAAGGTCCCAGCAATGGTATTTAACAAAGTTGATTTCCCAGCACCATTGTTACCTATCACGGAAATAAAGTCGCCTTCATCTACTTCTAAATTAATATTTTTCAATACATGGCGTTCATTATCAGTTCCGGGAAAGAATACCTTTTGTAGGTGTTTCACTTGTAATACCTTCATCAGTCTTGTCCTCCATTTGTTCTAAATATTTCTTCAATTGACGTTTAGTTCTAATTCTTGTTTGAATGATTGGCACACAGATTACGATTATTAAAATTACCGCGGATAAGATTTTCAAATCATCTGGTGGGAATCCTAATCCCATGGCAACTGTTAGGAGTAGTCGATAAACAATTGCTCCAACGACCATGGCGATTAATCTGGTCAAAATATTGTGTCCACGTAAGAAAATCTCTCCCACTAGAACTGATGCTAATCCGATTACGATGGTTCCAATCCCCATTCCAATATCAGCATAACCATTACTTTGAGCAATCAAGGCACCTGACAAAGCGATAAACCCATTGGAAATCATATAGCCAAAGATAATCATTCCATCGGTATTGATACCATTAGCAGCAGACATATTCTTGTTGTTACCCGTTGCCATCAATGATAAGCCCAATCTAGTTTTGAACATTAAATATAAAATTGTGACAACGATAACGGTAACAATTAATCCCAACACGATTGTTTGTATTTCCAAGCTCCAGCCAGCTGGTAAATATTCGGTCAAAACTTTTTCATTCAGTAGTGGCACGTTAGATTTGCCCATGATGTGCATATTGATAGAGTACAAACCAGTCATTGTTAAAATTCCGGCTAAAAGTGAAGGGATATGTAACTTGGTATCCAGAATCCCAGTTATCAGTCCTGCCAAACATCCAGCGATAAATCCTGCTAATGCGGCGGTGATGGCTGATTGACCTTTTAACATCAAGCTAACTGCTACGGCAGCCCCAAAGGGAAAACTTCCTTCAGTCGTCAAATCAGGAATATCTAAGATTCTAAATGTGATGAAGACACCAATTGCTAAAGGCGCCCACAGTAATCCTTGTCCAAGACTAGATATAAGCATATTTTTACCTCCAAAAATTTCTAACTATGGCTTTTGAATTTGATCAGGATTAACACCAATTGCTTTGGCATTAGCCTTGTTTACGTATAGTCTCAATGTATGCGATGTTTCAACAGGCATATCTTGAGGCTTCTTTTTGTCGATTAAAATCTTGTAAGCCATTTTTGCTGTCTGTTTACCAAGGTCGTTGTAATTGATTCCATATGTTGCTGTTCCACCATCTTCAGCCATTTCAATTGAGCCGGTAACAACTGGTAATTTAGCTTCACGAGCTTTTTTACCAACAGTTTTCATGGAACTTGCCATCAAATTATCAGTTGGAATATAAATACCAGAAACTTTTCCAGCCAATCCTGATAAAGCACTGGCAACATCATTAGTACTTGTGACACTGACGATGTTTAATTTCAAATTATGATTCTTAGCATATTTTTTAACCATTTTAATTTGCAAAACAGAATTTTCTTCGGATGAGTTGTACAAAACACCAATTGGTTTGTTGTTCTTTGTCATAGTTGTCAATAACTTAACCTGCTTATCAACTGGTCCAAGATCCTTCGTACCCGTGACATTGGTGCCAGGCTTCTTGTCATTTTTAACTAGTCCAGCGCTTTTAAGATTGGTAACAGCTGTGACCACGATTGGTGTTGTTTTAGTCTTCTTAGCTAAAGCCTGTGCTGATGGTGTAGCGATTCCCAAAATCAAATCACTCTTTTTTTGTGTCAATTGTTGTGCCATTGAATTTAAATTCGATTGATCACCTTGAGCATTTTGATAATTGTAATTAATTTTGATTGATTTATCGTGCTCTTTGACCTCTTTATTAAGTTCTGATTTGAATCCTTTTCTAGCTGCATCAAGTGAACCATGAGGTACGATTTGTAAAATACCCACGTTCAGATCCTTGCTTGATGCTGAAGTTTTATTAGAGCAGCCAACTAATAAAATAGCTGCCATTGTAATTGTTAATAATCCGATTAATGTTTTTTTCATGAAAATACCCTCCCAAAAGTATAAAAAAAGCCAGTTAGATTCGGATACGAATCTAACTGGCTAAATAATTGGGCCCAAATATTTTCTCCAGATAGATTCAACCCTGTATCTATCTGGCTTTAAATGACATGCTTAAAAGCTTTAGCCAATCGATAGATACGAACACGTACGCGTTCGTATCCAATGACCGGATACAAACGCTATCTAAAGAAAAAGCTAAAGGCAAATTGATTATTTAAATGTGAGTTAAGCTCATTAATTGTTTTCATAATAAAGTTCCTCTCGTTTTCAATTTACAATGACTAGTTAACCATTCAAAAATTAATATGTCAATAATTTTATTAGAAATATTTAATTTAATTGAATATGCCGTCTCCAGAACTGAGAAATATTCACTGGTTGTGCGTTCCAATCCGAGTCTGAAAAACAGTCTTGATTCTCGTTTTTAATACTTACCGCAGACCCGTCCGGTGTTGTAATAGTAAAATCCTAACAGCACTTCAACTGTACGCAAATATTCCTCAGATTTTCCAACTGCATATACTTATTAAATTATTTGCATAAATTTCATTTAGGAAATGCCTTAGGTTGGTTTACTAAAGGTCGAAAGGCGAAAAACTAATATAACCATTATTGTTACAGGCACAAACAAATTTATTTAAATAATCAGAAGTTTTTATTTTTTATTTTATTGCTCCTGCCCTTAAAAAAAACTAGTTGGAAAACCCGCGAGTCTTCAACCGAGGTCCGAGACCACCTTTTGGCTCGGGCCGTTCCGCGCAGCAATTGAATACTCTCAGCTCTGGAAACGGCATACTTAAATTAATTGATTTTATCGCCTCCAGTTAACAGGTACTTTTTAGTCCCTACTGCACTTTAAAGTACGTAATTGTTTATTTGTTCTAACCCAATATAATGTTACACATACTCAAATTTTACTTAAGGGGCGAAAATAATATGAACAAAAAAATATCTCCAAATTGGATTTTACTGTCATTAGCAATTAGTGCTTTTGCAATTGGATCCACTGAATTTATCAGTGTCGGAATTATGCCATTGTTAACAAGAACCTTTGGCATTTCACTTTCTCAAGGTGGTCTGACCGTTTCTATCTACGCCTTGGGAGGAGGCTGCTGAAAAACTAAATTAGAGAAATTTAATCCACCATTTTCGTTTTATTTGAAGCACTATTTTGGGTAATTTCACCCACTTTTGTACTCAATAATAACTGTTTTATGGGAATTGATTTTTTAAAATTAAAAATTCAGGAGTTTTTCAGCAGCCTTCCTTGGGAGTCATGTTTGGCGCACCAGTTCTGGCTTTAGTTACTAATCGCTGGAATCGGAAAAAATTATTGATTAGTATCATGGTCAGTTTTATCATCGGAAATCTTTTATCTACTCTAGCGCCAACCTTTGCTATCTTATTGGCTGGCCGTGTCATTGCTGCTTTATCACACGGAATTTTCATGACGATTGCATCCTTGATTGCAGCTGATGTTGTTGCTCCAAACAAGCGTGCTTCAGCTATTGCAGTCATGTTTACAGGTTTGACTGTGGCAACTATTACTGGTGTTCCCATTGGAACTTTCATCGGTCAAACTCTGGGATGGAGAATGTCGTTTGCTTTTCTAGTTACTTTGGGATTGGTTGGACTTATCAGTAATGCCATCCTTGTACCAAACGAATTACCATTGCCAAAGCCAACTAATGTTAAGGGTATTTGGCGCATTATCAAGCAACCACAATTACTATTGATCTTAGTTATCACAGCCTTAGGTTACGGAGCAACTTTCCCCGTTTATACCTATCTCACAACTATTTTGAACAAGAACATGGGTTGGTCTGAAAGTGCTATTGTTATCATCTTGATTTTTTATGGTGTAGCTGTAGCTATCGGTAATACTCTTGGAGGACGTTGGGCTAACAAAAATCCATTACGTGCTCTGATGGGAATGTTTATTGGTCTAGGTGTTTCTTTGTTAGTTATTAGAGCCACGATCAACTTACATTTTCTTGGATTGTTAGCTGTTTTATTGTTAGGTGTCTTTGCCTTTATGAATGTACCTGGTTTACAACTATATATCGTCCAATTGGCAGAAAAGTATACTCCTAATGAAGTTCCTTTAGCATCAGCTTTGAATATTTCAGCATTCAATGTCGGTATCTCATTTGCTTCAACTGCCGGCGGAATTGCAGTTTCTCATCATCAACTTTTAAACACACCATTTATTGGTATAGTTATGTTGATTGCCAGTATCATACTCATTTGGGTACTGATGAGAATGGAAGGTTCCACGGTTGATTCAAAGGATTTAGACTTAGAAAATTGCTAAGACTAATTAGTGATGTTAAGATACATTTACTGAACATGGAGGTGTAACACGTGAAGCAGGCTATTTATAATATTGGTGTTGAGGCAACTATGCGAATAATTGGTGGAAAATGGAAACCGATCATTCTCTGCCATTTAAAGCATGGTACAATGCGCACCGGTGAATTACGTCGTGCCATCCCAAACATCACTCAAAAAATGCTGACACAACAACTTCGTGAATTGGAAGATGACGGCATTATTGTCCGTAAAGTTTACAATCAAATCCCACCCAAGGTTGAATATTCATTGACTGATTACGGTCACTCTTTGAATAAAATTCTGGAAGCACTTTGTGTTTGGGGGGAAAATGATATTGAAATGCGCAGAGAAAAAGGTGAAAATATTATTCTCTTGAATAAAGAAGATGTGTCCAATAATGCCTTACCATACGCAGATTAATTTTTATCATCAAATAGGTTCAGTAATCATAATCAGATTACTGAACCTATTTTTTGTATCCAAGGATTTTCAATTCTTTTAACGTCCTCAACATTCATTTTTTTTATTTTTTGGTGTAATTCCCATTATCATCCTACTTTAGTTTTCCTAAAGTATAGATTGAAGGTATCTCTGGATTCTCACTTTTTAACCTCAAATAATCTCTGTCATGTGTAATTATTATAAGATCATTTTGAATTGCATCATTAATTATTAATTGGTCATTAAAATCCTTAGCTTGGGGATTATATATGGCGTTCATCAGGTAATCATAGTTAAGTACTTTAGACATACCGCATAAGGTCAATATGTCATTTTTCACCATATCCAAACTATATTTATACGTAGTTTCAAAATCCATTGTACTTCTATAATCCCTTTTGTAATTGTAATTAGTAACATTATTTCTTCTAGCATATGCATAGCCAGAATTTCTCAAATTTCGATTTATAAACTCAGAAATTATATAAATATCAACAAAAAAGTTTACATCCGTTGAATTCGTAGAATTGTAAATAATATCTGAATAACCAGGATCATTTTTCTGTTGAATATCATTTAATAAATACAAAAAAATATTAGTATCCAGTAAATAATTACCGTTGTTCAGTTTCGAATTTTTTTGCAGTTTAAAAGTCCCGAATTGAGTCATCTTTAACCCTCATTTAATTCCTCATCAGAAATTTTTATTTTAGCATTTTCCATTACTCTTTGAATCTTTTGCTTTTGAAATATAGTTAAAGAATCGCTTAATATCTTTACACGCTTATTCAATTCACTTGGTTCATCCAAGCTATATAGCTTACCAATCGATAAATTCAAGAAAGCCGTGGTAATAGTTGTTAACCCACTAAAGTCAACATCCACTGTATTTTTTTTATCAAGTTCTCGTTTTATAATTTCAAAAACCTTTTTCCCCTGCTTAGTATTAACGGCCAGAGGACTTTCTATAATATCTTTTACAATTATTTTTTTATCCATAATGTACTCTCCTAATTCAGAAATCAGAATACTAACTCATCGTTATTTTCGAAAATATTTAAAATATCATTCTCATAATAATTGCTTTTGTCTAATAATATATTCATATGTAACAAAGTCCCCGGAAAGGGCTCAGACAATAGTTTCTTTTGTATTGTACCATCATAATTTTGTTTCCAATATCCTCGATTAGATACTATAGTCATATGTCCTAATCTTTTCATAGCCTCTTTAATTTCATTCAATCCCATTCCACTTTGTGGAATTTCTTTGGTAGAATTTCCTTTTTGCATGGCCCAATTAATATATTCTTCATCTCCAACTTTATCTAACAAAACTTGGTGCTCTCTTAAATTTCTTGGGATTGTAATACCCATATCTGCAATGGCCATCTTTAATTCCTTATTATTATGAAAATATTGTCCGCACATATACAAATATTTTGAATGAGAATGTGCACTAATATTATCGGAGAACTCAAATATGGAATCCTTAAATGATTCTTCTAGCTCTCTATTCAAATCGTTAATACGTACCGTACTTTCAAATTTAGGAATAAAATTATTCTCCAAATAACTATTTATAGAATTAATATTATCAGAATTAACCTTTACATACTTTATAGTCGAATTATATGTATCTCTAATTGGATCTCTATCCATGATTAACTTAAGAAATTCATTTTTTGATAAAATTTTTCCAACTTTAGAATCCGTTTTCAAATTTATAGTGAATAGTTTATATCCTCGACCTTGTAAATATTGAATGATAATTCCCAAAAAGGTTGATAACTCTGCACTAAAAAAACTTGTAACTGTAAAATCTAAACCAATCGCATTAACATTGCTGTCTTCTATGCGAGCTAATTGATTCAAGATTGAATTTATTTGTGAATATTCCATCGTAAAAGACCTAGGAATTTTAATGTATGCTTCATTTGAATTACTCATTTGTCCCCATCCTTCATTATGATTTATTACATTTTATCGTACATATGTTCGTATATCAATTTTAAAACTCATTAACAAATAATTAAATATTAGGCAAAAAAATAATGTTAACTGACATTTTCAATCAGCCAACATTATTTTTAAATTTGATAAAAAATCAAAATACGTCCGTTCCAATTATTTAAAGTTTTGAAACACTATCAATTGGAACAAATTCATTGGTTGCCACACGATAATATTGGTCACCATTAATATAAGCCAATCTATCAATTCTCCATGCTGAATTAGCTGCTAGAGCACGGTCACTTACTATCTTTCCACGTGAATTTGTTAGTGTTTGATAGTTATCACTACCTGTAACAACTACCCCACTGTGGCTTTCGTAAACATAAGCGTCACTTGCCTTAACCCATTCATTGGTTGCCACACGATAATATGTTTCACCATTTTTAACCATCTGCTGGTCGCTATACCAATCACTGCCACTGGCTAAAGCTCGGCCGTTCACCTGTTCAGTATTTAGTTGATAAAGTTTTGCTTCCCCTTTATCGGCATGTACTGAAACTAATCTTTTGGCATTTGTTACTTCGGGCTTGTTGGAACTATTAGAGCCACCACCGGCATTTCCTGAATCACCACCAGTGTACGTAACATATCCTGCACCTTTTGGATCATTGATTAAAACCGTATAGACAGTATTTCCTGCTTCATCCGTTGTAGCTACTAATTTGCCTTTAACCTTTTCTTTATCTGTTGTTGCACCGCTAATTGTCGGTACGATCACATCGAATTCTTGAGTTAAATCTCCACTAACTGCTACGTCAATTATTTGGTCTCCTCGATTACTTTCAATTGTTGCTTTAGCAGTAATTTCGGATGGATCGACATAGTTATATGTTCCCTGAGCTCCATTAGTGAAATCTTTAGCGGCAATTAATTCAGTGTCAGAAGCACCAACTTTAATTAAGTAACCTGAATATACTGGAACCCCTTCTTCATCAACTATAATATCGCCCTCTTCATCTTCTGTTGTACCAAAGTATGAATTGGCTAGTTCAGTATCAGCTGAAACTTTCAATTGTGTAATACCAGTATTATTTAATCCACTTTCAAAAGAACTCCCAATATTATGCCAAGTACTTAAATCTAATTGTTTCAATGATGTATCTCCGGAAAACATTGCATCCATACTAACATCATTGGGCAAATGCCAATTTGAGACATTTATTGAAGTTAATTTGGGCATTTTTGCAAACATCCAAACCAAATTATTGGCATTTTCCAAATTCCAACCGGACACATTTAAGGTCTCAATACTAGATTCTGCAAACATCATTGAGGCATCCTTAATATTGCTCATATCCCAATCGGATACATCCAAATTCTTGATTTTAGACTTTTGAAACATCCCACTTACCGAACTAATATTCTTAAAGTCTTTAAACATCTTAACGGAAGTTAAATCTGGCATATCATAAAATAAATTATTTACATTCTTTAAACTAGAAACATCCCAGTCAGAAATATCGATTGATTCTAAGCCGGAATTAAGAAATATATTGCTTATATTAGTAACATGGCTAACATTCAATTTATTCAAATCAACCGTTTTTAACTTCGTAAGATTTTGAAACATTCTGGACATATCGGTGGTTCCGTTGGTATCAAAATTTTCTAAACCATCTATCTCAACAATATTTTTAAATCCTTCAAAGAATTGAGTCGTACTGTTCTGTGCAATTACATGTCCCTCAAAGGATACTTTTGTCACCGTTGGCTTTAAATCATCATCCATCGAAGCTGCAAATGACGATCCATCAGCAGAAACCTCTCCCCCCGAAATATGCAAAGTTCCATCTGACGTTAAGGACCACTGAGCCTCGCCATCATTACCATTAGCTATTACTTCATTTTCAGCAGCTGCCACTTTATTTGTTTCACTGACTACAGGTTCAGTAGCGGCATGAATCACTGTAGGACCAATTCCTATAGTCAAAGTAGCAAATAATATAGATGTCCCCAATGAAATAAGTTGTTTTCTCATAATCTTCACCTTCGTTTATATACTTAGAGCCTTCTTTCTCAAAATAACAATATCATCAGAAATGAGAAATTTTGTCTCAATTATATACATGTGAAATTACTGATTATGAATATATTTATAATCAATTTGGCATCAAATATTCACCACTCAAACAACCAACTCAAGTTTGGTCATATGGACAAAAATCTGCTGTCGTATCATTGTTCAATTAGGAACCTGAAGGTTGAAAGGTGAAAGGTGATATAAATATTGCTGTGACAGTCCTAAATTCAATTTATTTAAATAACTAAAGGTTGAAAGGTGAAAAACAAATATAACCATTGTTGTTACTGGCCTATAGTTAATTTATTTAAATAATCAGGAGTTTTGTTTTATTATTCCTTTCATTAAAAAAAACAACAAGTTGGAAGAGCTGAGAGTATTCATTTGCAGCGAAAGTGGTGTAATTGCTTCAGCAATTACACCACCGGGCGCGTTGAAGACTCGCGGTTTTTGCGAGGCTTCAACCGGGGTTCGAGACCGCTTCCCAGGCTCGGACCGTTCCGCGCAGCAATTGAATACTCTCAGCTCTGGAAATGGCATACTTTCAATCTTTAATTAGGAACCATAAAAAAGAAGTTATTTTCACTTAATGAAATATTTTCAGGTGAAAAATAACTTCTATTTTCTTATCATCAATTACCAACTAAACTCTTCAAAATAAATCTGCCCATTTCCAGCACCATTTTGTTTCAACACTTTAATCCAATGATGCATCATCGAACTCGGACCACCTATTAAGAAGACGGTATTCTTCTGCCAATCCTTTGGCAATTGTGTTAAAACCTGAACATCTTTAAAGCGGCCAACTTGTAATTGACAATCAATATTAGGACGTTGCTGCCAATGATCAAAGCGTTCCAAATACAATAAATCATCTTGTTTATGCGCGGTATAAAAAATTTTCAAATTACGGTCAATATTGGCATCAATTGTCGATAGTAATGGTGTAACACCAATCCCACCCGCTAAAATAACAATGTTCGACGTTTGTGGTTGATCATCCAAGAATGCTTGGTAACGACCATATCCACCATCAATTTGAACTCTTGAATCAGTTGTAACTTGTCCCAATTCACGTGTAAAATCACCGTCACCACGAATAGCTAACGTAATTACTCGTTCCTTATTGGGAGCATTTGCAATTGAGAACGGATGCATTTCTCGCAAACCCGGATAATCAGGAAATGCTAGAAAAACATAATCACCAGCTAGTAAGTTCATATGAGAGCTCCGGGGTAATTTAATTTTCAACTCCTGAACATTTTTTGCAATCGTCCGATTCAACAAAATTATTCCTTGCTGATAGGTTAAAGGTTGAACAAATTTACTTACCAGATAACAGACTAATACTATTAAACTGGCTCCATCGAACAAATAAATAAATGGTTTAATAGCAACAATATAACTAATTAATTGAACATGAATAAATGCCAAAATAACTGCTAAAATATTTAATCGGTGGATCCAAATTGATAATTCATGCTTAAAGACTTTTTCTAAAATGTGCTTAATTTGCTTCAAAATCGGAACTCGATTCGTCAACCAGCCGGCCATAAATATTAACGAATAAATCATCAAACCAAGAAATAAGTCAAATGACCAGTCACCAGTGGTTTTAATCCAGCCACTTGAAACAGTACCTTCTTTGTGCAAATATGCTAATACAATTGCCGCAATGCTCAGCATTCCGTGAACCATGTACATTTCCGGCAAACCAATCAAGCGGTCAAGCCATTTGGGTTTCGTACTCAAGTAAATAGCAAATAGCATCCACACATAGGCAATTGTTCCATAATAAATGGCTCGGAATTCGCTCTGATAAATTATCGGTAATCCATTAGATAAAGTTTGGATAAATGACAGTGGCAACAAAAATATGGCAATTAACCAGAAAAGTCCAAAACTATAGCGGTGTCTTTTCAACATTGGTAATCATCCCCTCACTAAAATTAATTGGTGAACGATGTTGGTCAATTATTATTCCCGAAAGCTGATATTTTTCGACAAATTCACTAAACTTGTCCAATCCGGCAGAAACACCGACTGTTGCCCAAATATCAGCTGTAACTAAACTTTTGTCGACAACGGTTACTTGCTCGATCTTATTGGGAATCTGGCGGACAATATGCTCCCCACGTTTGCTATCTCCTGAGGTTGCTATTGCACCATTTTTTAAATAATAAGTTGCCAAAATCCTTTGAAGATTATCGGGGTCTTCAATTCCAATACCCCAACAGAATTCAGAATTGACCTTAGTCGCAAATTTGATGTCGCCACCGCCATTCAGAGAAATACCTTCAATTTTAGGATCATCCAATAAAGGCGTTAAATACTTATCAAAAGTTTGTTCAATTGCCCAGCCTTTGACCAAGCCAGTAGGATCAAATTTACCATCAAAATAAGGTGTAAAAATTTTATCGGTCATTTGTTCAGCCAAAATTGCCTGTCCATAGACAATTTGAAAGTCATTGGAATCCAAAATCGGATTGCGGTCGCCACGTTGATATTTTGATACCAGTGAGTCAGTTCGAAATGGCGAAAAATCACGATCAATTTCAACTAATCTATGATTGATTTTATCCGTGGCTAACTTTAGTTGTTCCATCACAACTTCATCTGGATCCGTTGTTGCTAACTTGACTGTAAAGGGGATATTCATTTGTTCGATTACTTGATTAGGAAAAAAATATTGATTCGTTTTCATTTACTTTCACCTCGATTATTCAGCTTGATTTAAGGCATTTTGCAATGATCCGGTGAATCCCTTGTAGGTTTCAGTTGCACCGGATATTTGTTGAATACTGGCACTCTGAGCTTTAATGGCTTCTGATTTGTAGGTAGGAAGTGCCTGTTCATTAATAGCGATTGATTTTTGTTCAGAATTAGGAGAACTTAACACGGTTATTTTCGTTAATTTACCGTTTGCCACCGTAATTTCAACTTGGACATCGCCCCATCGAGTGCTTGTCGAAGTTCCAGTATAAGTTCCATCTTTATATTTCCCAGATGTCGTATTGCTGGAAGTACTACTTGAAGAAGTCTGTGCTTTGTTGGAACTAACAGATTTGGCCTTAGTTGTTGTTTTAGTTTCACTTAAATTAGACGCAGCACTAGATTGTTGATTTTTGAAAAAGACAATATAACCATCAATAGCCATAGCCACTGCCACTCCGAATGACAGTGCCACACCCGCCACTTTTTTTATCATATGCGTTACCTCTTATTTGTTTAAACTTGAGTATAGTGATGATATTTGAATTATTCATGACTAAAGTTCGAAAAAAATAATCTTTGAAAGGTAATTTACTTAATTAATGCTGCTTCAAGTTTGCGTAGAAAAATTGTTGCCAAAGAACTACTAATCCGAGATCTTCGTTTTATTGTTCTTGCCATTAAAAAATAAAATAGTTGGAAGAGCTGAGAGTATTCATTTGCAGCGAAAGTGGCGTTATTGCTTTAGCAATTACACCACCGGACGCGTTGAAGACTCGCGGTTTTTGCGAGGCTTCAACCGAGGTACGAGACCGTACTTTGGCTCGGGCCGTTCCGCGCAGCAACTGAATACTCTCAGCTCTGGAAACGGCATACGGCAGACTTACCTAAACTTTCAACCTCTATTTATGCAAAAAAACTCCCCACAATAATCAACGGATTATCATGGAGAGTTTTCATTGTAAATGATATTTTCTTGTTAATTGATTAATCAACAAACTTAAATGTATGTGTCTTTGAAATTCTATCTTCTGAGTAAACTGCTAATGCGATTGCGACGATTGCAACTGCTGGAATGATGTATGGGCTTTGCGAGACGAACAACATCATTAATAATATGGCCACTACCGCCATTAGTGCTACTTTCATGAATTTTACGTTTCTTGTTGTCATAACATCCACCCCTTAGTGTTTTCTCTTTTTCCATAACTGATAGTACCATGCTAAAAATGCTTTAACAACCCCGTCATACCAGGGGTTACAGCGATTTAAATCATACAGTTGTTTCATTCTAATAATACCTATTATTGTCTTAGAACAAATTAAAGTTTACATTCTACTCGCTGTAGGGACTTAAAAAACTTTCACATTTTATCAAATAAATTATGAAAGTTTCTTAGAGTAAAACTTATTCAATTATTTTTAAACTTATTTTTGCTATGAACACTGGTGTGATGGGGTTCATGGACAGTTGTTTATGATGTGTGAACAGTATTTATTGATCTTGTTCTAAAGGTTGAAAGGTGAAAAACTAATATAACCATTGTTGTTACTGGCCTATAGTTAATTTATTTAAATAATCAGGAGTTTTGTTTTATTATTCCTTTCATTAAAAAAAAACAAGTTGGAAGAGCTGAGAGTATTCATTTGCAGCGAAAGTGGCGTTATTGCTTCTGCAATTACACCACCGAGGTTCGAGACCGCACTTTAACTCGAGCCGTTCCACACAGCAATTGAATACTCTCAGCTCTGGAAACGGCATACTTAATTAAACTTTCAACCTTTAGATCTTGTTCTTAAATTATTTTAATCTTTCCCATCCACAATCGAAACTAATGGATTTTTTTAACCATAAACATCTTAGCTAATTTGTAATTATAATACTGCTTAGAGAAGGCAAGTAATTGTCCTGTGTTCAAATAAGACTCATCTTGAACAACTAAACTTGGAGAGCCCTTTGGCAGCTTCATAAAATCACTAACTGATTCTGGCAATGGCTCACTCATTATTGTCTGGTCAATAAATCCAATTTGAATTTTACTTTGTTCCTCAAAATACTCAAACAATGATCCATACAATGCTTTTTCGGGAATTTTTTCAATTACCGATTGTAAATAATAAGAGTGTTCCATTACGTAAGGCTCGTTATCCAAATTACGAAATCTAGTAATTTCAATTAATTTGGTATCATTATCAAAATTAAATGTGTCTGGCAAAAATTCAGCATCTTTGGCGAAAATATTTTTCTCTACGGCCTTCTTTGTCGTTAGGTTTCGACCAATGCGAGCCATCTCCGCCGATAAACCACCATTATGCTCCAGGGAAACGGAATTGCTCGTCTGTTGTTGTCGTACAAAATTTCCTACTCCATGAACCTGATAAATATATCCCATCATACTTAGTCTCTTTAACGATTCACGCAAAGTATAACGAGTAACTTGATAATGCTCCATTAATTCTGGCTCTGTTGGCAGCTTCCTTTGATCATCCATCAGCTTTCCAGACTGAATTTCAGCAATAATCTTTTTTACCAAGGTACCAGTATCCATTTTTAACGTCATCCAACAATCTCCCTTCAGAAAAGCGTGGGCCAAAACATCTTCAACTTTTGTAAATTAGGGCAAGTAAGACCAGTAATCCAAGTTGGGATTGCTGGTCTTACTTGTTTTAACTAAAGGTTGAAAGCTGAAAATTAGTATAACCATTGTTATTTCAGGCACAAAGCTAATTTATTTAAATAATACGAGATCTTCATTTTATTGTTCCTGCCATAAAAATAAACTAGTTGGAAGAGCTGAGAGTATTCATTTGCTGCGAAAGTGGCGTTATTGCATCAGCAATTACACCACCGGGCACGTGATCTGAACCCCGAAGTTTGGACACTTTTTTATGCAGCTTTTAATTCTGTTGATTCTCGATATTGAACAGGCGACATTCCACCTAAATCTGTTTTGAT
>NZ_BJDF01000032.1 GCF_005404815.1 Companilactobacillus huachuanensis | reverse complement strand
CAATGTAATGAAATAAACACAATCTGCCTAACTCCAGTAACTGAAAATCCCTTGGAATCAGTATTTTAAAAAGTGGCTAACTTGTTCTTGCAATTTGCGATTAATTCTGGATTATTAATAGTTAACCGTAGTCGAGTAAAACAATTATTTACTGAGGCAATGTTGTCAGCACCACCTAAAAGATTAATATAGGCACCTGCTGCTGTACGGAAAGGATCAGCCGCTGTTTTAGTAGCTTTTCCAGACTTCTTATTTTTATTCTTGAAATCATCTTTAGTAAACATGTTGACCATTTCATCTTCTGATCGACCAGGTGTCTTGAAATCAAATTTAAGAATCAGAAATCTGAAGACAACAAAGTAAATTCCGATAAATATAATACCGATAATCCATTGAATTACATATATTTGCCAATGATTTGCCCACATCGGGATATAATTCTTTGCGGTAATATCGATCAGCCCTGCTGCCATATCACCGGTTACACCAAAAGCATACATAGTTGTTGCCAAACATGCTGCAAGAAAAGCGTGTACAAAGAATAATGCTGGCGCAATAAATAGGAATGTGTAATCAAATGGTTCCGTAATACCTGCCAAGGCTGCCGTCAAAACTCCCGGAATGATAAGAGCCAATAGCTTCTTTCTATTCTTTGGAATAGCAGTTGAATAGAATGCTAATGCTATACCAGGAATACCAAAGATATTTGACATCCCTTGCATTGCGAATCCACCTTCTGGGAACAATTTAATCAAAGGCTTCGTTGAAGCTGCGAATTGACTGATATGTTTTACCCAGTAAAGTGTTGTCCCGCCTTCAATTACAGCAGGTCCATATTGGAACGGAGCGTAAATGAAGTGATGCAATCCCAACGGAAGTAACGCTTTCTCCAAGAATATGTAAGTAAATACCCCGAAGTTCCCCGATTTAACCATGAAATACTGCATTTGGAGAATGCTGTGTTGGAAAACAGGCCAGATCCAAACGAACAATAGTGCAATGGGAAGCATTAGGAAGAATCCAAGCATTGCAACATACGCTGATCCTTGGAAAACTCCTAACCAATCTGGTAATTTAACACTAAAGTAACGATTATGTAGCCATACAACAATTCCGGCAATTAAAATGGCACCAATAACACCTGTATCAAGTGTTTTAACACCTGCAATTACCTTTAATCCACTTGTTTGTGCTGTTGAATTAATATCAACCCCAAAGTTCTTACCAAACATTTGAAGAATTTGATTTACAAAATTATTAAATGTCATATAAATAACAAATGCTTCAAGTGATGCACGTTCTTTTGCCTTATTGGCCAACCCTAGTGGTAAACCAATAACGAACAGAACTTCCATATTATTAAAGACTGTCCACCCACCGGCATCGATAACTTTCCAAACCGTGTACCAAATCGTTCCTTGATCCGCAAGCCCTCCGACAATTGCCGGATTCGTAAAAACAGAAGTCAGACCTACAATAATTCCGGAAAATACGAAAAATACAACGGGTGTAAACATAGCGCCACCAAAGCGCTGGAACTTAGCCATCATATCTCTATACCTCCAAAGGTTTTAATGTAATTCTGGCCAATAATCTTTATTTGCAATAATTAGATCATCAAGTGCTAATTTAGCTTTATCAGCTGATGGAACGGTTTGATTCAAAGTGAATGCTTGTAATACTTTTTGATATGAACCTTCAAAGTAACCATCTACTAATAATTTTTCAGCAGCATTCTGAGCTTCCATCAAACCTTTATGGAAATCTGGAATATCATGACGCATTGAAATTGGTTCAGCACCTAGGCGTCCAACATAAGCTGGAACTTCAACCGCAGCATCACTACGAAGGTTAGGAATAGCTCCACGATTAGGAAGAATCAACATAAATCTTTCGTGACTATCATTTAGAATTGAAGTTGCCATATCAACGATATATTGACCATGCTCACCAAAATCAAAGTCTAAAATATTGCCATCTTCGTTATTTCTAATTTCATTGGCCATGTCTTTGGTGTGTTTTAATCTGCCATCCATAACCATATTGGCACGTGTATAATTAGGATCTGTTTCATCAACGACAATATCTGGGAAGAAATAATATTCAAGATAATTATTTGGTAAATAATCTGGGAATAAGTTCAAAATTTTTGATAATTTGTTCCAAGCATCTTGCCATGATTGATCACCTTTATTGAATGAAGCAATCTTCATAGGTTTGTTTCTCAATTTTTCGATAAGTTCTGGCATAACGTCACGTTGGAGTTCCTTGTCGTAAATTTCTGTATACCAGCCAAAGTGATTCAATCCATAATATTGGCAAATCCAGTTTTTACGATCATAGCCAAAGTTACGTGCCATTGTTTCTTCAATAGAAATTGTCATATCGCATGCATTCAACATATGAGCTTTGGGATAAGCACGTCTGATTGATTCAGCGATTAGAGTCTCAGGGTTTGTATAATTCAAAATCCAAGCGTCAGGGGCATATTGTTGAACATAACCAACAACTCCTAGAAGACCCTTAATTGATCTCAAACCATATGAGAATCCCCCTACGCCACATGTTTCTTGTCCAACTAAGCCATATTTCAATGGAATCTTTTCATCTTTTTCACGCATTTCCATTCCACCGACACGAATTTGTGAGAAGACGAAATCGCATCCTGTGAAGGCCTCTTTGGGATCTAAAGTAGCTACCAATTCAATATCATCATGGCCTGTTGTCTTTAACATGTATTGAATAATCAAATACATATCTTCATTTCTTACTTCATCAATATCATACAGAGTCAACTTAGTCATAGGAAAACGATCTAAGTTGTTCAAAACAGCTTGAGTAATACCTGGTGTGTATGTGCTACCTCCACCAGCAATTGTTACGTGTAAATCTGTTTGTTTCATAATGTAACCCCCTATAAATAAATTAATTTTTTCAACGACGTCAGTATATAATGAATTCAGAGTGAATTGTTTCGTTTTCAAGTAAGCGCTTACTTTTCCATGTAAGCGATTGCTCTTTCACATTATTGAAACGTTTTTCATTTTTTATTAGGAGGTTGACACATGCGAATTGAAGAACTAATTAATCAATATTCAGATCAATTGTCTGACAATGATTACCAACTACTTTCGGTTATTTTAAAAAACAAAAAAATTCTAAGTAATCTTAGTTCCAAAGAAATTAGTAATATTGCATATACATCGCCAGCTGGTTTAACACGGTTAGCTAAGAAACTACATTTTAACGGTTTCTCAGAATTTAAATATTTTCTTAAAAATGACGCCAACGATTCAGGACCTTTTGAAACAAACCATTTGGATACATTAATCAACGATATGAACGATACGATCAAGCTATTAAGTCAAACTAATATGAAGCCAATTACTGGATATATTCATAGTGCTAAACATATATATATTTACGGAACTGGTTGGGGCGAAAGACGTGCAGCCGATTTAATGTCCAGAGATTTTTTGGCTTATAATATTCTGTTCTATATCATTCCTTCGTTTACTGAACTCAAATGGATACTTAACGATATTACAGCTGATGATATTTTATTTGTGATTTCATTTAGTGGAGAAAATGTGATGTTAAATGACAGTTTGAAAAAGCTCAAATTACATAATGCTCCTTATATTTCCATCACGCCATTATCCAAAAATACCCTTTCATCCAGAGCAACCTATAATCTTTATTACAGCACGACAATTCTTGATATTTCACATACTCCAGACACTGAATATAATTACTTCTCATCACTGGAATTGGTGGCAGATGCGCTATTTAGGTCATACATAGATACCTATCCAAAATAAAGATATCGAAATGTGTTTCAACATCTTTTAAATCCATTGAATAGTTAAAGTAACCGGTTACAATAGGATTAAATATCACATTTCTTTGGAGGATACGATGATAAATAGATTAACGACTAATTTAAAAAAGGTAGCTTTACTAAATTCTAAAAAGATCTACATGATGAATTATCTTGTTTTATTTATAACTTCGCTCCTTTATGGAATCTATATCCTGACAGTTGGGATGTCACAACATATTGGATTTCAACAAATATTGCGAACGAGCCCTTATACGTCAATTATGTTTATCGTTGTACTGCTTAATTTAATGGTGGGATATGCACTTTGGATCAAAGGTAACGAAGGTATCGCAAACAATAAAAAAACTCGTTTTCTAATAATCGATTTGGCAATATGTCAGTTAATCGTTGGAAATATATTCTCATTTATTTCTTTCGTAGCAACTTATTGGTCATTCAAAAATCAACCTGACAGCACGGTAGTATCTACTCGAAATTCGCTAACAGGTACAGTTGCCGTAGCAACAGTTCTTTATGTTTTATGCTTTTTCTTATTGATTAGTATGACTATTCATTAAATAGAGTCCACTTAAATTGAAATTTTATACTGTTGCAACATCATTTATATTTATTTTGATAATTGACCAAAAGAGAAGTTGTCTTCACTTGCCCTTCGGATAAGTGAAAAACAACTTCTCTTTTTAATTTCTAATTAAACAATGATACTGCGGTAAAATTTTACACCCATATACCGTATAAATCAGTTGCTGTACTTGGATAAGCCAAGAATAAATCATGCAATCTTTTCACTGATATATTTTGTTGAATCAGAATTGCCAAATAATTAATCAAGTCATCTGCCGAATAACTATAGGCTTCAGCCCCGACAACTTGTTGACTTTGACGATTAATAATTAACTTTAGACGTGCTTGTTCATCATGATTGCGTTGATAATTTAGCCAATGTGCTAACGACATACTTTTAACCTGATATTTATCTGACTGTTCATTAGCTTGCTGCACAGTGACACCTGCTTGAGCCAAACGTGGCATGCTAAACACGGCCGTCACTGGTAACTGATATTTGATTGGAAATGCTAATGTTTTCGATAAACTGTCACCCAAATATTTACCCTGGTAAATTGCATAATTAGCCAACTGCGGAACACCAGTCACGGCACAATCTCCAACCGCATAAATATTTGATTGACTTGTCTGCAAATAATCGTTCACTGAAATGCCATGTTTTGTATATTTGACCCCAGCCTGTTCCAAATGTAGGCCACTGATATTGGCCTCTCTACCTAAGGCAGTATAAATTACATCGGTTGTGATGCTGCTTTGTTGTGTCAAAACATGTAAACAATTATCAACTGATTTTATTTCCTTTACTTCATTGTTAAATTGAAAACGTACTCCACGTTGCTTTAAATCATCAATTAATAAACCAACAAATTCATGATCGTATCCGCGCAATGCCACTGCATCATGTTGTAACATGACCACTTCAGCTCCAGCTTCATTCGCAATACTAGCCATAGCAAACGCGATGATTCCAGCGCCCATAATCACTATTTTTGAAGGCAATTGTTCACTGCGGAAGAAACTTCCGGAATGTTGCACAAATTGACTACCTGAAAACCGCAATTCTTTGGGATGGGCTCCACTAGCAGTGACAATATTAGTTGCCGACAACGTTTGACCATTGACAGTAACTTCATGATTATTCAAAAATTCAGCATGACCTTCGTAAGTCGTGATGCCATTGCTCTGAAACCTAGTTTTAAATTTGACCGCCGTTTGATTAACGATATTATCTCGATAGGCGGCTAACTTTTCCCAATTGATATCAGGCGTTGTTTCGGAAAATACTTGAGTTTCAAAATGACGGTGAGCTTCTGCCGCTGCCAACAAAACTTTTTTGGGCGTACTTCCACGATTAACAGTTGTACCACCCCAGTCACGCTGCTCAATTATCGCAACTTTTTGTCCATATGAACTAGCTTTAATGGCCACACCAGCACCGCCAACGCCGCCACCAATGACAATCAAATCAAATTTTGACATCGACATTGTTAACTAAAATACTCGCTCGCATCGTCAACTGATTGAGCTGATTCAGTTGATTCTTTTGTTTGTGAAGGATTATGATACCAAACTACGGCAGCCTCTTCGCTTGGTAAATTTTCGACAGTTTGTTTTGAAATATTCAAGTGATCAGCTACAATCTGAGACGGTGTGGTTGCCAACCATTTGTTCAAAGAAATATCCGAATAAATTGGATTCTTAAATAATTCAATGAAAATCAATGGTTCGTCACCAATATTTTTAATGTAGTGGCCAGCTTCCTTAGGAATTACGCCGACATCCCCAGCTTGATAATTGAAAGTCCTTGCTAACGAATTGGAATTGAAGACCCCAACCTTGGCCTTACCTTGCATAAAGTAGTCCCACTCCTCTGACTTAGGGTGCCAGTGGAGCTCACGCATTCCACCAGGTTGAACCTCAACAATTGCAGCAGAAATCGTCTTAGCAGCTGGAAAGACACTTTGATCAACGATCCAAACTTTACCAGCCTCAAATTGCTTAGCGGGTACATCTTTCATATGTAACGTTAATGGTGTGGTCATTGGTGTTCCAGCACGTTTAACTTGGTCAATTGGACCAGGAACTTCACCATCAAAAATATATTTCTCATGCGTTGGTAGATTTGCCAAGGAATCCTCATCCAACTTAAAGTTAGCCGCTACGACATCTTTAGGCGTGTGTGCCAACCAATCAGTTAATAGAAAGGTATTGTTCTCGGAAAAATCAGGTTCACTGAAAACTAATAGAAACTCACAGCCTTGATCTAATGCTTGAATTGAGTGCGGAATTCCAGCTTCAAAGTCCCACAAGTCACCAGCAACAATATCGTCAATAAAACTTTCACCATTTTCATTTAGAGCAGTAACCCGAGCGTTACCTTTCAGCATAATGGCCCATTCAGCCTCCTTATGCCAGTGCAATTCCCGATAAGCACCTGGTTTTAGACACATGTTGACCCCAGCCATATCATGTGAGGCCGGCAATTCTCGGTTAGTAACTTCACGAGCCCAGCCACCTTCCTCCAAGCGCATGTGAGCATCTGAAAAACTGAATCTCAAGTTCGCAATTGTTCCGTGATCAGTCGTTGGTGGCACCAAAATATCAGGATTTTCCAAATCACGCTGAACATTACGCGGACCTTGATCAAGCCAGCCCGTTTGGTCAGCCTGACGAATCGGTTCATTTTGTTTTGTCATTTTTGCACAACTCCTTCACCTTTTATGACCCCAGTATAAAGATATTTGGAAGCGGCCTCAAAAATATACACTTCGTATAGTTAAGAAATAATTTTCTGCTCCTTTTATACTTGTACTTGTTCAACTTAAAATCTTAAATTTGATTATAGAAAAATTCCAGCAATTAATTTCCTAATCTTTATATCAATTATCAAAATTTGAAATGAACAAAAATAGGTTGTATCACACCTTATTATTGTTCAAAAGTGATACAACCCATTTTATATAACTAAAATAAACTCGCAAAAAACTAGTCGGAAGAACTGAGAGTATTAACCAGCTGTGGATGTGGTGTAAGAACGGCCGCTTTGGCCGTTCTTACACCACCGGGCGAGTTTGGAGACTTTCCGGTCTATGGGAAGGCTTCAAACCGAGGTTCGAGACCGCTCCTCAGGCTCGGGCCGTTCCGCATAGCAGGTTAGTACTCTCAGTTCTGGAGACGGCCTCCAACAATTAATCGGCCTTTTCAGCTATTGCCTCAATCTCAATCATTGCATCCATTGGAAGTTTTGAAATTTCCAATGCTGTTCTTGCTGGATAACTATCGTTAAAGTAACCTTTATAAATATCATTGACCTTTGAAAAATTGCCAATATCAGATAGATAGATTGTTGTCTTAAGAACGTGGTCAAAGTCACTACCAGCAGTTTCCAAAACAGCACTCAAATTGTTTAAAGCATTCTTAGTCTGCTCTTCAAAACTTTCAGCTAATTTATTAGTTTCCGGGTTTAGACCAATCTGTCCTGATGTGAAAATAATATTATTTGATTGTGTTGCATGAATATATGGCCCAATGGCATCTGGAGCATTATTTGAAATTATTCTTTCCATTTTAATTCTCTCCTACTTTCAAATTATTTACTGCTTCTACAAGACGATTGAGTCCATCCTCAACTTTGGAACGTGGCGCACCCAAGTTCATTCTGAGGTGATTAACTCCACCATTTCCATACACTCGTCCATCCATGATTGCTACCTTTTCATTCTTTACCAATTCAGCCTGTAAGTCTTCCATGTCAACTCCCAAGCTAGTGATGTCGATCCAACCTAAATAAGTGGCATCAGGTATTTGATAATCTAATTGCAATTTTGATTTCAACAAATTTTTCATAAAAATAAAATTATTATCTATATAATCTCTTAAGTCGTCCAACCATAATTCTTGATTGTTATAACATTCGATTGTTGCTAACATCCCCAGATATGGCACTGATGACAAAGCATTCTTTTGTTTTAATGCAAATAAGAAATCCAATCGATCTTTTTCATCCGGAATCAACGCGTATGAACATCCTAACGCTGGAATATTGAATGATTTGCTGGCTGAAGACAAAACTGCCGTTTGAACAGTCAATTGACTAAAATAATTGGCAACGGAATTCATTTTGACTCCTTTTCTAACCATGTCTAAATGAATCTCATCACTGATCAGAGCCACATGATAAGCATTACATAAATTAACAAATTGTTCGATTTGTTCTGCTGTCCAAGCGATTCCTAATGGATTATGTGGATTACATAATAAGAAAATTTTTGGATGTTCAATTGCAAAAATTTGTTCCAATTTCGAAAAATCCATTACTCCATCAATATTCATTTGAATCAGTTGTCTATCATTTGCGGTGACAGTATTAATAAAGGCATCATAACAAGGACTTAATGTAACGACTTTGTCACCAGGGTCACTAAATTGTTCCAATAACTTGGCCACACTAAAAATCACACTAGGACTATAAACTATCCAATCAGTCGACACTTTTGTTTGATATCGTTTCTCATACCAATTAGAAATTGCACCTTTAAATTCAGGATTATTCCATCTCGTATAACCGAAGATTCCTCTTTGGGCTGCCTCAATCAGAACATCACTGACTCCTTGAGGAGCCTTGAAATCCATATCTGAAATAGTAAATGGCAATAGATTAGCTTCCCCAAATCGATCTTTTACATAATCCCATTGTGTGGAATAAGTTCCGTATCTATTAACCACACTATCAAAATCCGTTGACATAAATATTTCCTCCTCAGTTAGAGTTCAATCCATTCTTTTGGTGAATGTGTCATTAATTCTGGTTCACCTTCGTCATTAATCCAAATGTCATCTTCAATTCTGACACCACCCTTACCGGCCAGGTAAATTCCCGGTTCAACAGTAAATGTCATATTATTTTGAAGATTTTCTTCACTGTCAGCATTGAATAAAGGATATTCATGCACTGTTAGGCCTAATCCATGACCAGTTCCATGTAAAAATTCTTTACCATATCCTTTTTCAGTAATATAGTCTCGAGCAATCGCATCAATATTTTTCATTGGAACACCATTCCGGCAGTTGGAAATGGCCTTTTTTTGTGCATCTAATGTAACTTGATAAATTTCCTTGAGTTGTGGATCGACTTTGCCCAAACTAATTGTTCTCGTAATATCAGAATAATATCTATCCACCATAAATCCAAAGTCAAAAATTATCATTTCATTATTTTGAATCACCTTGTTGGAAGCATGACCATGTGGTAAGGCCGAACGAGTGCCTGAAGCAACAATTGTTTCAAAGGCAGTCGCATCTGCACCATGATTTAAGCCATACTGATCAATTTCATTGGCAACCTGCTTCTCAGTCATTCCTGGTTTGATGTAATCCAGAATATGTACAAAAGTCTCATCAGAAATTTGACCGGCCTTAGCAATCTTCTGTCGTTCGTCAGGATCCTTGATCATTCGCTGTTTTTCAATCACATTTGTCGTCGGAACCAACTTGGAAGCCCCATCATTCAAGGCTAAATATTCTTCCACATTCATCTCAATTGATTCAATTCCCAAGCGTTTTAAGTTTTCTCTTTGTAACAAATTATTAATTGTTGGTTCCATTCTCATTTGATTATCAACCACTTCAAAATCCGGTGACTGAGTTTTTAGTTGTTCAAAGTATCTCCCATCGGCAATGATATATTTACCCGTTTGTGAAATAATTGCCTGCCCATAGGTTCCAGTGAATCCCGTCATGTAAAATCGATTAGCCTTACTATTTAATAAAAAAGAATCCAAATTCATTTCTTGCATAGTCTCACGTAATTTTTCAATTCTATTATTAGTCAATTGCCTTATCTCCTTAGTATTTCCTAATTCTTTGGTAACTTTTATTTAAGGATGCCGTTTCCAGAGCTGAGAGTATTCAATTGCTACGCGGAACGGCCCGAGCCAAGGAACGGTCTCGAACCTCGGTTGAAGCCTCGCAAAACCCGCGAGTCTTCAACGCGCCCGGTGGTGTAAGAACTAAAGCTCTAACGCCACTTTCGTTGCAAATGAATACTCTCAGCTCTTCCAACTAATTTATTTTTATAGAAAAAACAATAAAACAAAAATTTATGATTATTTAAATAAATTAGTTCTAGGCCTGTAACAACGATGGTTATATTAATTTTTCACCGTTCAACTTTTGGCACCTTAATAACTAACGTTTTAGTAGCATAATCATGCAGTGATAATCGACCTTTTCCCCAGAATAAGAGGAAAACCGAAATCAATGTAATTACATCCCAAACCAAACCTAGATATGTATCGATATAAAATCTGGTAGAAGTAGTAATAATAACTTTTACGTATGTCGAAACTGGTGTAGCTGCCCCTTCCACTAAAATCATAAATATGAACTGGCGCATAAAATAAGTATTAAACGATGGATTTTTACCATCTCTATAAACAATCTTTAAATGCATCATTTTCTTACCGATTGTTTGACCAGGAAAAATCTTCCAAGGTATTATCACGTAATAAAAGAAGCCAAAAATAATGCAGATTAGAGAAATTAGAATTGTGGTTCCTCCGTCAAATCCGGCAGCTCCAAACTGATACATGCTGGTCAGAGGCTTACTCTTACCTGTCAGTATTAAATAGGCAATTACTGATGGAATCCCGGCAACGATGCCACCAAAAAGCCAATCGAGTATAAACGATACTAATCGACTAGATCCGGTTTCAGAAACTTTCTTATTTTTAGCTTTCATTATTTTCACCTCAGTATTGGTTTATATATGCGGTTCCGTCTCCAGAACTGAGAGTATTAACCTGCTATGCGGACCGGTCCGAGCCTGGGGTGCGGTCTCGAACCTCGGTTTGAATCCTTGCACAGACCGCAAGTATCCAAACTCGCCCGGTGGCGTAACGGCTGAAGCCGTAACGCCACACCCACAGCCGGTTAATACTCTCAGTTCCTCCGACTAATTTCTTTTGATTTTGGATATTACTATTATTCAATAAATAGATATTCAAAACTGTTTTAAACTGCTTAATTTGAAAATTTCATAGTTATATCCAATTTATTTAGCTAACTGTAATGCGTTGTACTTATTAATTATTCTTCAAACATAAAGAAAAAATGTAATTCAATTTCATTCAAAATGAATCCCATTTACCAAAGATTCCCTAGTCGGAAGAGCCGAGAAATATTTGTGGGCAGTGGAAGTGGTGTTAGAGCTTTAGCTCTTACACCACCGGGCGTGTTTGGAGACTTACCGGTTTGTGGTAAGGCTTCAAACCGAGGGACGAGACCTTGGCTCGGCCCGGTCCGCACAGCCAGTGAATATTTCTCGGCTCTGGAGACGGCATTTTTCTAATAATAAAGAAAATGAGACAAGATAAACTTGTCTCATCCGTTAATTTAAAAGTCCAAGTCTAGATCATCAATTAATGCTTCATCATCTTCAGAAATTGCTTTCTTCTTCTTGGATTCTGCTTCTAGCTCTCGTCTTTCAGCTAACTTAGCAAATGGATACCAAATGATAATTGATACGATCAACTGCATCCCATTAACTAATATACTTCGCCAATCAAACGTTGCTAGGTACCCTTCCAAAAAGACTCCAACGTACGGTGGCGTAAAGATCGACATCTTTAACCAACCGAAATGCATTGCCCAAGCACCAAAGGATGAAACGATAGGTCCAATGATTACGAATGGAATGAAGAATAGAGGGTTCAATACTACGGGAGCACCGAACAAGATGGGTTCGTTGATACCAAATAATGCAGGAATCAAGGCGATACGACCAATCTTCTTTTGAGCGCTGGCTCTTGAGAACATGAACCAGAATACTAATCCAAATGTAACACCTGTACCAGTAAAGTTACCAAAGGCTGAATCCATACCAGGTGTAAAGAAGTGAGTTAATGTTTGTCCGGCTTTGAAACTGGCCATATTTTCAGCTAAGAATTGTGTTGAAATAGGGCTTGTAACTGGACTCAATACAGCTGGGTGAATACCGAAGAAGAACAATAGACATTGTAGAATCTTCAAGAATGTATAGGCAAATGGATTGTCCATTGAACCAACTAATGGCGCCAGGATATAAGTGAAGATCATTGGTGGCATTGTGTGCAAGAGGTTAACACAAACGACTCTAATGATTAAGAAAAATCCAATAACGATAATTGAAATAGGAATCATTTCAAAGGATTTGGAAACAAAGTCAGGAACACTATCGGGCATTTTAATGGTGAAATTCTTCTTTTTACACCATCTGAATAGTTCAACAGCTGCGATAGCACCAAACATTGAAACGAATAAACCTTTTGTTCCAAGATATGTTGCATCAATTCCACCATCTTTAGTCATATCAACGGCAAGAATTAAGTAACCCATGACGCCCATGGTTACACAACCAGGCACATCAAGTTTATGGGAAATTGCTAAATGATAAGAAATAATTGCGGCTACATATAAAGCCATCATCCCCATACCAACGGTATAAGGAATTGAAATAATTGAACTGTTTGCTGTGATCCATTCTGAAACCGGATTATTTTTACCAATCATATTAGGTAAAGCGTCTGGAATCAGGGCAAAACTACCAATAATTAAGATTGGAGTCATCGCTACCATGGCCTTTTTGATGGCACTTAGGTAGATATTTCTGTCCATTTTATTGGCCAAAGGAGTGAAGTACTTGTTCATAAACTCTTCAAATTTATCAAACATTAGTTATCTCTCCCTTCACCCGCCTTTAGATCTTGTTTACGCTTGGCAATCAATGCTTCTTTGATAACTGTTCCGCCATCCATTGATCCATAAGTTTCCTTATCAATAACGACGTATGGGATATTTCTAGGTGCTGTCAATGATTCAACGTAATCTTTTTTATAAGAAACTTGAGGTCCTAAGAGAACAACGTCCGCGTCATCAATCTCAGATGGCAAGGAATCTACGGGAATGGCCATTAATTTAAAGTCATCACTATTTAATTTGGCACTCTTTTCAATGACTTCCTTCATACTGTCCATCATCATTGTTGTTGAAAGACCTGCTACACATGCTAAAACAATTTTCATAATCGTAACCCCCTATTTATCTGCTGCTTCTTTATCACGTTCTTCAAAAATTGAAATCATTTCATCAATTAAATCTCGAGCTACTTGTGCAGTCATATAGTGATCTTGAGCGTGAGCCATTAATAATG
Source organism: Companilactobacillus huachuanensis (assembly GCF_005404815.1). GTDB lineage: Bacteria > Bacillota > Bacilli > Lactobacillales > Lactobacillaceae > Companilactobacillus > Companilactobacillus huachuanensis. The sequence goes on along the minus strand of NZ_BJDF01000032.1, from coordinate 8,998 downwards.
TCACCTCAACTCTATCTTCATCACTGCCTAATTCTTTTTGAATCATTTTAGTCTGGATATTGTGCGCCTCTACATCAAGATCTTTTGATTCTTGTAAAAGCTTATGCGCGCTGTCATAGTCATGGCTACGTACCTTTTGCAAGGCTTCAAATGCCTTAGATCTACTTTCACCTGATGAGGAAATTAGCCCCATTACTTGCTTCTCTGATTCGTCCATCAATAAATGCTCCTATCTAAAAATTATAAAATTCTGCAATTTGATTTTGAGTGATGCTCTTAGAAATTTCCTGAATCAAATTACTCATTGTAACTAAATCTTTTTTACTTACAAATGAGTACGGATCATGGCAATAACGTAACGGCAGGCCGATAACCATCGATGTTGTCCCACCGTTTTCTAGATGAGCGTTTCCAGCATCCGTTCCTCCGCCTTTAAACATATCTTTTTGGTAATCTAAATGATTGCTATCTGCAACATCACGCACAAATTTAACTACCTTAGGATTAGGAATCATTGTTTTATCAAAGTACTCGAGCATTGGTCCGTGACCGATTTTTCTAGTATTCATGAACCCCCGGTCAAGCTCTGGATTCTTAGCTACATCAATGGCGAAGAAAACATCAGGGTCAACAATCTTCGAAGTTAAACGTCCACCTCTAGTTCCTACCTCTTCACTACTTGTAAAGGCTGCTACAACATTGATATCTAAATCAACATTTAATAATTCTTTCATTGCTTGGGCTAAGGACCAGCATCCTGATCTATCATCCATTGCCTTACCAGCAATAACATCAGCTGTCATCGTTTTACATTGAGAATCGAAACTTACGATATTTCCGACATCAATTCCTGATGCTTCAACGTCAGTTTTATTGTCAAATCCAAAATCAACATACATCTGACTAATGTTGCCCGCATTATCACGTTCAACGTTAAGCAAACCTCTAATTTGCTTACCTTCAGCAGTAGTTACACGTACCATCTGCATGATTTTAGCTCTATCTTCCACATTTCCTAAAGGCATTAAATAGGCAAAACCAATTTCAGAAATATAACGCACCATGAAACCGACTTCATCCATGTGAGCTGCAAACATAATTGTTGGTGCTTGTTCCTTAGTACTTTTCTTCGTAACGATCAAACTGCCAATTCCATCATATTGGAATGTATCTTGATACGCTGCAAGCTCTTCCTTTAATAAATCTCGAACTTCTTTTTCATTGGAAGCTAATGAATCAGCGTTTGATAGTTTCTCTAACAAGCTAAAATCAGTATTCATTTCTTTCCACTTCTCTCAATATATTTCTGGTTACATTAATATTGGCTTTGGTATATATTTCTTTAATCTTCTGTTCATTTTGCATTAGCTGATAAATACCATTGGAGATAGCTCGATAATAATAAAAGTCCTTTTTCGTTAGACAAATCATAAATACGAGTTTGACATCCTTGTTGTTCTCAACTAATTTTGGTTTCACAATATATAATGAAATTGCACTTTTTTTACCATCCATTTCGATTGGATGTGGAATTGCGATGCCATTTTTATAAATGGTACTCATGTAACGCTCTCTTAAAGCAACGTCTTTATCAAAATTCTTGTAAGCATATCCTCGGTCAATCATCTTCAGAGACATTTGATCAATCAACGTATCGTATTTTTTTACACTGCTAACCTCGAATAAATCTTGTTTGATTAAATCTATATATGCTGTCGACTTTTCCGAATACTTATTTTGTAAATTATCAGAGCTATTCAGGAAAAGCATTTGTTTAATATTTTGTAATTCTTTATCTGAAATTAGTTCCTTAATATAAATAACTGGGCTTTCTTGATTATTTTTCAATGGGATACTGGAGAAAATAATATTAGGATGAAACGATTCCAACTCTGAATATTGCCAGAATGGGAAAGCTTTAACCTCAGAACTAGGAAAGATAGTTTTAATCCTAGTTTTCACTAAGTTACTGATTCCACCATCTGTTGTACAGACAATCGCTACTCGTTCGTATTGATTGATTTTGCTTCTTTTCTCAGTCTCAGAATGGTTTAGAAAATGTACAGCAATCAATCCAAGTTCATCATTAGAAGTTTCATATCCAAATTTATCTTTTAAAAAGGTGGACAGTTTCAAAACAATATCGAATATCATTGAATACTTGATACAAAGCTCTAACAATAACGGATTTTTATACGCAATTTTTTCATCTAACCTGGCAATCAAGAATTCTAGATGTGTCACGAGGTTATCCAAGAAAAATTTGTCAGAACTGTAATCAGTATTATTTTCAATATCAATTTGTTTAAAGAATGTCATCAGTTCCGAAGTCAGCAACGTTCGATCAATATCAGTATCGACCTTGTCTTTTTGAGTTGAATGCTCAACCAAATGATAAAATTCATAGACCTCATTAACACTCAAAATAAATTGAAAATTATGTTGTAGTTTTAATAACACCTCTCCAAATTTTGAAAAATCTATTAGGTTATCTTTGATCTCATCTGATATTGGTTCAGTAATTGCTTTCCTATCAAAAAACAACTTATAAAAAACTATTACTCGGAGCCAACACATAATGACTTGAAATTCATAATAATCAATTCTCAAAGTGTTCTTATTAATGCAGTCCTGTACTAACCGTTCATATTCGTCGTAGTTTCCTACTCTACTATCCACTAGTTGTTTGAAACGATTATCATCGTGCATATACATATCAATCATTAATTTTCTAATATTTTTAGGATGACCCGTAATTCGAATTCCGTAATGACTTTTTCTATCCAAAACCAGATGATATGAATTCAGATATTCCGATATAGTATCCATTTTGGAATAAAGCGACGTATTACTAATTCCAAGCATATCTGCTAGCTCACTAGTTGAAGTATATTCACCATTGTTGGTACTAAGTAAAATGCTCAACTCATCATAAATTAATTGTCCTTGTTCATTCGTCGACTCATTGTTGCCCAATTCTTTTAAAAAGTGGTTAAGGTCTTGAACATTAATTATCTCCAGAGAATATCCTTTGCCATAAGTATTAAGAATTTCATATCCATTCTTCTTTCCCTCCTTTTTCAGATACGACAATTCATTCTGGACTGTTCTTTTTGACACATTTAATTTATTCATGAGAAAAGCAATCGACAGATAATCTTCACTTTTGACTAGTTCTTCTAAAATTAAGTATGTTCTCATTTCACGTCCTCTCCCTTATCCAACTACCATATTATTGTGTGCGCTTACATTTTAACAGAACAACTTCTGCATAAAATAATGCAAAAATTGTAGTATGACTTTATACACATAAATTAGCTGAAGGTTGAAAGGTGAAAAAGTGCTACGAACATTGCTGTGTTAGTCCTAATTTCGGGTCTAATTTCAATCACTGAAAAGCCTCCTAAAAAGCTGTTTTTTTATTCGGTATAATGATAAGCTCATATAAAATAGCTGGAGTACAATTATGAATACAACAAATAAGTATTTAGAATTTGAAAATCCCACTGTTCTGAAATTCGATTTTCAAGTTAATGATGATTTTGATTTTGAAGACACAATTGACGACACCGATATCAGCACACTTGTGGAAATGCCAACTGAAGATGAGATTGACTTCAATGAAGCAATTCCCGTTTATTTAACTATTTTTATCAATTATGAAAACAATAATTCACCATATAAAATCACAGCCCGCATATTATCGTTATTCAAAGTTTCCAACTTGTTACCACAAGAAGATGCTCTGCAAGTATTGCAGGATGAGGGGGCTTCAATTCTGTTGTCTTATTTACGGCCAATGGTTTCAATGATGACGTCGGCCAGCGGATTTTCAGCTATGACCTTGCCAATGTTGGATTTTTCAGATGATGATGACGAATAAGAATATTAAAAAAATAAGCCCAATGGGCTTATTTTTTTTGACGGTCTCAATAATTACTACCTTCTTTAATACCTTCCAAAATATCGGGAACCTCATGCATAATATATGGAACAAAAATTACAACCAACAATAGGATTCCAAAAAACACAGCTTTTCTATTAAGACTTTTATTAAACACACTCCACTTTATATTGGAAATAAAACCGATAAAAAAGATGATTCCTAGCCCCGGCAACCAATAATCAACACTAGCAACGGTAATACCATTGCTATATATATAAATCAAGCATGCAATAATCAAAACAAATCCTACTGTAAAAATTGTTTCTGTTTTACTCAAATTGATTTTATCGTCTTCCAATTTATTCATCAGCTCCACGTCCCCTTTAATCAGTTCATCAAGGGAAATATCGAATAGCTCACTGATTGCAATCACATTACTAAAACTAGGCAACGAAGCACCATTTTCCCATTTTGAAATTGATTGCCGAGAAATCTGCAATTTATCAGCCAATTCATTCTGAGACATGTTTCGTAATTTACGCTGTTTTTGTAATTGATCACCAATTTTCATCTCAATATTCCCCCTTGATTAATTCAAATTCTATTAGATATAGCCTCATTTGCCGAGAACGTGGCGGTTGCACTTATTATATAAAGCAGATTGTATCGTTATAATGTCGTTACGTTCCATGATACAGAACTAAATGCTTCATTTATATAAGTATATATTCTCATATATCATAATCTGCAAGTTGCTGGTTGATGTCTGACTATACTATGGAACCATTGTTTTGATATTTTGAAGACTCTGACGAACTCATGCCAACCGAAGTTCGAGACCGCTTTCCAAGCTCAGACTGGTCCGCGCAGCAGGGAATACTATCAGATCTGGGAACGGCATATTTAACCAACAGAAAAAAGAGCCAACTCATAGAGTCGACTCTCATTATTAAATTTATTCACTAAAAGTTGAAAGGTGAAAAACTACTATAACCATTATTGTTACAGGTATAAACAAGTTTATTTAAATAAGCAGAAGTATTTATTTTGCGGTATTTATTTTATTTGTTCCTGCCATAAAAAAATAAACTAGTTGGAAGAGCTGAGAGTATTCATTTGCAGCGAAAGTGGCGTTATTGCTTCAGCAATTACACCACCGGGCGTGTTGGAGACTCGCGGGTTTTGCGAGGCTTCAACCGAGGTCCGAGACCGCTTCCCAGGCTCGGGCCGTTCAGCGCAGCAATTGAATACTCTCAGCTCTGGAAACGGCATACTTTCAGCCTTTAGTTATTCATTTTTATAGTCTCCTGAATCACTAATCGTGACTTTATTTTCAATTAAACCTTCTGAATAGAACAGATCAGCTATTTGCTGTTCTTCTTTAGCATAAGTACTGTTCATCGCACTAATTCCATAAGTCCTGCGGTCAACCATCTTCTTAACCACCGCCTTTGATACCTTCAATGACTTACTCATCATTGTGATCAATTCACTGTGATTGTTATTGGCCCACTGCATATCTTCTTCAAGATACTTAATCAGATACTTAGAAACTTCGGTATTCTCTTTAGCATAACTTTGCATTGCAAGGACGTAATCACGATTATTTGTGATTCCGACACCGTTAGTCAAAAGTTTAGCATTTTGCGTAATTTCAGCTTGAGAGGTATATGGATCCCAAGTGGCCCACGCATCAACTTTGCCTTTCGAGAAAGCAACACTGGCACTTGATTGGTCCATATTGACCCAGGTAATATCACTTGCACTCAATCCGGCCTTCTTCAAAGCAGCTAGCAACATGTACTGTGAACTAGTTCCTTTGGTATAAGCGACTTTCTTACCTTTCAAATCCTTGATTGATGAAATACTTGAACTATTCTTGACCAGAATTCCAGATCCTTTAGCCTTTGACGAACCAGCAGCAACATAGGTCAATTTAGTTCCTGTCGATAGTGCGGAAACTGGTGGTGTATCACCGGTTCTAGCATAATTAATGCTTCCGGCCTTCAGAGCCTGCATCAAAGAGCTACCATCTTGGAATTCCTTCCAGACCACTTTATAACCTTTGGCCTTCATCTTCTTAGCAAATTCGCCACGTTGCTTGGCAATATCGAATGGATCACCCTTTTGGTAACCGACAGTTACAGTTTGTAAATCTGAACTAGCAGCGCCAGCATCAGTTTGTTTAAATCCATAAATAGCAATGACTGCCCAGAAGAGTAATACCACACTGATAATTAACTTTTTAAATTTTTTCTGCTTTTTATTCATCCGACACTCCCTGCTAATGACAAGACTTGTTCACGTAATTTCAAACGAATTACTTTACCAGTTGCGTTACGGGGATAATCTTTAACAAAGAAAATCCGCGTTGGTTGTTCGTAATTGGCTAATGTTTCCTTGGCATGAGCTAAGATTTTTTGACGTTCTAAAGATTCTTCTTGCTTGCCTTGACTAATAACTACTGCCGTCACGGCTTCACCATATAGTGAATCTGGAGTCCCAATAACTGAAACTTCTTTTACAAAGTTTAACTGACTAAGTGAGTTCTCTACCTGTACCGGAGCAACTTTTTCACCACCGTGATTGATGATATCCTTCTTACGACCTTTTACAAATAAGTATCCGTCTTCATCCAAGTACCCAAGATCACCAGTCAAGAACCAACCTTCGTGAAAAGAGTCTGGATGTGATTCGAGATAATCACTAATTACATGATCGCCACGAACAACAATTTCACCAACTTGATTGGCACCTGACATAATCTTTCCGTCGTTCATAATTTGAACATCAGTTTTGAATGCTTTACCAGCAGACCCAACTTTAGGAGAATCGAATGGATTTAATGTGCATTGGCTAGCTGTCTCAGTCATACCGTAGCCTTCGAGGATTATCGTATGGAACCGAGTTTGAAAAGCAGTTAATTTATCAAGTGGTAAAGCAAATGATGAGCATCTGACAAAACGCAATTTAACGTCATCACTATAACTATCATTGGCCCTTTGATTGATCAATAGGATATTAACGATTGTTGGCACCACTGAAACCCATGTAACGCCGTTATCTCGAATCTGATTCCAAAATTTTGAAGCACTGAATTTATCGGCAATCACAATTTTGCCACCTGATAATCTAGTTGAAAGAATTGAAACTGCCTGCGCATTGATGTGAAACATTGGCATGACAACCATTGTCGTATCAGCAGCCGTCATTTTATGACTTTCAATATCATGTTCGACCCCATTCAGCAAAACCCGGTGTGTCAAACCAACTCGTTTAGGTTTTCCCGTTGTTCCAGAAGTGTTCATAATTAAAGCCAAATCATCTTCCTCAGGCACTCCCGCATCATTACCCATCAATTTTCGATCACGGATAATGTGTAATAAAGGATATGTCTGCAAATGTAACGCCGTTACAATGGCTAAACGATCATCCAGTGCAGCATCTACCAACTCTTGTCCAACAATTGATGCCACATAATCATGTTCATGCAATTCTTGTTTTAATTCTAACTCTGGAGTTGTGGCGGCGATTGGGTGCATGACTGCTCCAACTTCCCAGAGAGCTTGTGTGATAACTGGGTATGCAGCCGTATTTGGCAAACAAACTAGAACTGCATCACCTCGACCAATGTGTAGATCCAAAAATACATCACGTAACGACCGAACGTCGTCTGCAATTTCATAACCGTTATACCAGCGGTTTAAAGTTTCGTCTTTAATGACTTTTTCATTCATATTATTCTCTAATTGTTTGTTTAATTGATTCGTTATTTTTGACATTTTCTTTTACTCCTTTAGCTTCTTTTCTAGCCTTACTAAGGTGCCATTGGGGACGACCTATCAAAACTCCAAATGGTGGAACTTTGTAGCAGAACCATGAAATCAAGAACGCACCACCTAAGACGAATGCATATCCAAATGGCAATAACATTAACATAACTACTGATGGAACTTTGACAAAACTGAGAATGCCATATAACAGCGTTATTGGAATCGTCTGTGTTAAATAAATCCCGAAGGATACTTTAGACATGTTTTTAATACTTCGATCAAGCCATTGTGGCAATCCTTTTTCACGAGAATGAGCATATTGTCGCCCAATCCAGAAAACAAAGGCAATCATGAAGACATCATAGATAAAAATGTATGGTTGGTGAATTGATTCCGTTGCGCCCATACTCAATTTCAAAATATTCAAATTGCCAAAGAATAAGAATACAGTTCCGATGGCAAGAACTAACGTAGACCAACCGATTACTCGGTGATTTTTTTCAATAAACCGATCAACCTCATCGTAATGAATAGCGACAAATGCACCAGCGACAAAGTAGAATTGATAAACTAAAATATTCATTCCATAAGCTCTAAATAAATACCACCAGCTGTCTCGATTAACACCAGGCAACCAATATTTGATTCCAATCAGTAACAATAATTGAATCAGAGCACTTCCTACCAAAATGGCAATATGATGATTTTTCAGCTTCTTAAACATGTATACCAATAGTGGAAAAATCAGATACAACTGGAAAGTGACCAAAATGTAGTACATGTAATATTTATTTCCCAGAATGATTGCGCTAAATAAATTTTTAAAGTAGTCCGGCCAATTCAACGCGACACCAGCCGTAATTGTTGCGAACCACATAATAATTGCATTCCAACCAACATAAGGAATCCCAACGCTGATATAACGTTTTTTCCAGAAACTGAACCAATGTGGTTCTTTATTGTAATAGTTAAGTACCAAAACGAGCCCAGTCATAAACATGAAACCCATTCTAGTAAAATGAAGTGCCAAATGAGTTGCCTCAAGAAGAAGCTCACTGCCAGACCCGCTACCAACGTTGTTCTTAAAGGCAGTCGTCGTATGATTCAACAACACACCCCCGATAAAAATCACGCGCATCAGATCAACTTCATGAAGATACCGTTTCTTCTTTACTTGTGCTTGTGCCAAAAGCTCACCTCTGTTTGTTAAATATTGAAACTAATTTGTTTTTATTTCTTTCGCAAATTGCAAGAACAAGTTAGCCACTTTTTAAAATACTGATTCCAAGGGATTTTCAGTTACTGGAGTTAGGCAGATTGTGTTTATTTCATTACATTG
>NZ_BJDF01000031.1 GCF_005404815.1 Companilactobacillus huachuanensis | reverse complement strand
CATTGTTAGTGTCGGAACTCCAATGATACCTGATTTTTTCGTCTTGGTGTTTTTTTATTCAATTTTTTTCAAGTGGCTAACTTGATTATAAAATTTGCCGTTTTTATTTCTTTCAAAAGCATATATAAGTTATAGCATCCCAGTAGTAGCAAGGTCTTGATGATTGAATAAGGTTAATATAAGAAAATCTTAGAGAGCGAAGACAGGCGGTTAGCTCCCGAGCATTTTCAAAGTTTTGTAAATTGAGCGCGTACTTTGCGGTCAGTTTACAAAACTTTGAAAAGCGGAAGGAGTTGCCTGTCGTAGCTCGTTTTAGGACAGAGAGCGAAGATAGGGCGCCCAGCTCCCGAGCATTTTCTTAGATATGAGAATTGCACGCGTATTTTGCGGGCGGTTGTCATATCTATGAAAAGCGGAAGGAGTTGCCCTATCGTAGCTCGTTTTAGGACAGAGAGCGAAGACAGGGCGCCCAGCTCCCGAGCATTTTCTTAGATATGAGAATTGCACGCGTATTTTGCGGGCGGTTGTCATATCTATGAAAAGCGGAAGGAGTTGCCCTATCGTAGCTCGTTTTAATTAGAGAGCGAAGACGGCCCGGGAATTTCCGAGCATTTGCGTGAGTTCACTAATTATTCGCGTTTCTTGCGAATGATTTGGGAACTTATGCAAAGCGGAAGAAATTGGCCTGTCGTAGCTCGTTTTAGAGCCACAGCCTATATAACTCCAAAATTTTTAAAAGCAAAAAAAATGGCAGAACCTCCCGAATTAATCAGAGAAAATTCATCCATCAAAAAATACAATCCAACAGAAATAACTAAATAATATTGAAGCCCCAAAAGAACTACATCCATGAAAATAATCTAGCCACCGGGTGACAGTGATGGTAGCCAGCAGTGGGAAGTGTCGTTAGAACGAGCGAACTTCTCGTTCTTACAACACTAGGACGACTTTTGAGACTTGCCGATTTTTGCAAGGCTCAAAATCGAGGCCCGAGACCGCACTTCGGCTCGGACCGGTCCCCACAGCAGGCTACCATCACTGTCACCCGGTGGCGGCATACTTCAATACAACAAAAAAAGGAGTCCCATAAAAACAGGACTCCAAAACATTATTCAGCTAATTCAGTTCGAGCCCGCTCAATCTGGGCTAAAACCTGCTTAAAACCAGTTCCACCAAAAGAATTTCTTCTCTCGACAGCTACTTCCGGTTTCAAAACATCATATACATCGTCTTCGATCAAAGACGATATCTGTTTAAATTCTTCCATTGAAATATCTTGTAAATTTTGACCCGACTGTAGGCCCTTCAAAACTAATTCACCCACGATGCCATGAGCTTGTCTGAAAGGAATCCCCTTCGTAGCCAAGTAATCGGCCAATTCCGTTGCATTAGAAAAATCGTGTGTCGTTGCTTTGTACATATTATCTTTTTTAACTTTAACAGTTGAAAGCATTCCGTTGAAAACCCTCAAAGCTGGCAGAATAGTTTTGACAGTATCAAAAACACCCTCTTTATCCTCTTGTAAGTCTTTGTTATACGCCAAAGGCAAGGATTTCATTGTTGAAAGTAAACCTAATAAATGTCCAAAAACACGTCCACTTTTACCACGGATCAGCTCAGCCATATCAGGATTTTTCTTTTGTGGCATGATCGAGCTACCCGTTGTATATTTATCACTTAATTCTAAATAATTGAATTCATAACTGACCCACATACTCAACTCTTCACAAAAACGTGACAGATGCATCATCAATATTGACGCATTACTAAGAAACTCTAATGCAAAGTCACGGTCTGACACAGCATCCAACGAATTATTGTAGACTTCAGAAAATCCTAATTCGTCAGCTGTAAATTGTCGATCAATGGGAAAAGTTGTTCCAGCCAATGCTGCTGCTCCAAGTGGCGAAATATCAGTATGTTTTTGATTAAATTCAAAACGTTCCACATCCCGCTTGAGCATTGAGTAGTAAGCCATTAAATAATGACCATAGGAAATTGGTTGAGCGTGCTGTAAATGTGTATACCCGGGCATAATCGTCTCCACATTATCAGCTGCCAAGTTAACTAAAGTCTTTTGAATCGTTTTAATTTCTTCAATAATTTGGGGCAAACGTTTTTTGACATATAAGTGAAAATCTGTTGCCACTTGATCATTTCTAGAACGACCAGTATGTAATTTACCCGCTACCGGGCCGATTCGGTCAGTTAAAATACTCTCAATATTCATATGAATATCTTCATTTTCAACTGTAAAATGCAATTTATTTTTATGAAGGTCAGCTTGAATGCCTTCCAAACCAGCGACAATCTGTTGCACATCTTCACGACTCAAAATGCCCGTCTTCTGCAACATTTTCACGTGAGCCAAAGAACCTTCGATATCTTCATCAGCCATTAACTGATCGAAGCTGATTGAAGCACCAAACTCGTCTACCCATGAGTCAGCTTGAGCGGAAAATCTTCCACCCCAAAGCTTGGCTGTACTCATTGGTTTACTCCGTCTTTATGGGCCTCGGCTTGCTTAGCATTGGCCTTAGCAGCAACTTGAGCAGAAACTTGAGTTGGTAATCCCCAAAGTTTGACGAATCCTTGGGCAGCTTCTTGATCGAAGGAATCAGCTGATGTGTATGTTGCCAAATCTTTGTCATAAAGTGAGTTTGGTGACTTACGTCCTTGGACCCAAACAGTACCCTTAAATAGCTTTAACTTAACAGTTCCGTTGACCATCTTTTGACTTTCATGCAGGAATGCCAACAATGAGTCCATCAATGGAGAGAACCACAAGCCATTATAAATTGTATCGCTTAATTCTTTTTCAATATATGGCTTGAAATGTGCCAAATCACGTTCTATAGTCAAATCTTCTAATTCTTTATGAGCCTTCAATAATACTGCTGCAGCAGGAGTTTCATAAACTTCACGTGACTTGATACCAACCAAACGATTTTCAATATGGTCAATTCTACCGATACCATTTTCACCAGCAACAAGGTTCAATTCCTGAATCATCTCAGAAAATTTCATTTTTTCACCATCTAAGGTAACTGGCACACCATGTTCAAATTCAATTTCAATACTTGTTGGTTCATCAGGCGTCTTTTCAATTGGAGTAGTAATATCGAAAGCATCCTCAGGAGCTTCGTTCCATGGATCTTCCAAAACGCCACATTCATTAGCACGACCCCAAATATTGGCATCGATTGAGTATGGTGAGTCCAAATCGATAGGAATAGGAATGTTATTTTCCTTGGCGTATTCAATTTCTTCTTCACGTGACCAGTGCCAATCACGAACAGGTCCAAGCACGGTCATTTCTGGTGCCAAAGCGTGGATAGCAACTTCAAAACGGACTTGATCGTTACCTTTTCCGGTACAGCCATGGGCAATGGCGACTGCATCATTTTCTTTGGCAATTTCTACTAATTTTTTACTAATAAGAGGTCGGGAAAGAGCAGAGAGAAGCGGATAGATACCTTCATAGAGGGTATGTCCTTGTAAAGCCACGAGGGCGTAATCGTCGGCGAATTCATCCAAAGCGTCAATAGCAATTGCATCTACTGCACCAGCATCAATTGCTTTATTCTTGATAAACTCAAGATCTTTTCCTTCACCAACGTTAATACAACATGCAATCACGTCGTATCCTTTATTCTTTAACCACGGAATGGCTACTGATGTATCCAATCCACCGGAATATGCTAAAATTACTTTCTTTGTCTCTGTCATAATGTTATCTCCTCTTATTAGAAAAAAATTAATTGTTGAAAAAGATATTATCATCATCGACACTCTTTTTCAACAATTAAATTAGAGAAATATTAGATTTTTTAATTTTCATTATAAATGTTTACGTTTTCACTTGTGAAAAGTCACATCTGCTATGGTAACTGTCCAGCACTTTCTTAGAACCACTTTCTAAAGTATTTAAGGGATTCTAAATAACAAATTCATTCACATCATGACGGTATGTATTGACTGGCATCACTGAATTACTGCTATCAATGTAAATATTCATAACTGCAATCAAATTATTTTTTTGATAGATAGGATCATGAAATCACTATACTTTTAACCAATAACAAATTGAACATTTCACATCATATTTATTGATAGTCTGAGACATTTTAATTATTTTATTATAATTTAAAATTCAATTTTTAATAAAGATAAATAAGCAGAAGCGGTATTCGTTTTATTGTTGCTGCCATAAAAAAGTTAAACCAGTTGGAAGAGCTGAGAGTATTCATTTGCAGCGAAAGTGGTCCGAGATTGCTTCCCAGGCTCGAGCCGTTCCGCGCAGCAATTGAATACTCTCAACTCTGGAAACGATATCCTCAAATAAACTTTCAAACTTTAGTTTCAATCAATATCTTTTCATCAGGTTCGGCATAATAAACATGCTTATGAGAAATAAACTTAATTTTTCCATCGGCAACTACTGAGAAACAACCATGTGTTACTAAGACATTTATTTTAATACCTTTCCAGACGAATGAATATTTCAACGACTTCCAAGTACTAGGAATATGTGGCTGAATCTGCAAACCATCCTTTACCAAACGAACCCCACCAAATCCTTCTATGACAATCTTCCAAGTACCGGCTAAGCCAGCCATATGAACACCTTTAACTGATGAATTCATATTAGTTCCTAAATCTATTTGGCAATTTTTTTCAAAATAATCGAAGGCCTTACCGTAAAGTCCAATATCGTTAGCCAAAATTGCGTGGGTTGAAAATGACAATGAAGAATCATGAATAGTTTTAGGTTCATAGTAATCCCAATTCTTCTTGATGATTTTTTTCGAAAAATTTCCTTCAAATAGTAACAACAGCAATAATACATCCGCTTGCTTAGTAACCTGAATTTTATCTAACTGTTTCAAATCAAAGTCTTTGAAAATTTCTGAAGTACTATCTGACATTCGATATTTATTAACATTGATTTTCTTATATGATAAGTAATTATCGTCTTGAGGGATAATGCCATCACCGTTAGGTTCAGGTAAGTACATCATAGATGCCTTTTCAATTAATTCTTTAACTAACTGTTTCAAATTAAATTTCTTATTTAAGTGATTATATGTCAGCAAGTCATTCTGGCGCAGATCTGTAATAACTTCAGCACCTTTTCGCATACACCAGTGCGCCATGTAATTAGTAAAAGCATTATTATCAGCATGCTCTTTATATTCATCGGGTCCAATAACATCAAGAATCTCAAAACTATTTTTAACACTATTCCAAGTCACTCGACTAGCCCAAAATTGAGCACACTGCAAAATTATTTCGTAACCCATTCGCTTGGCAAATGCATAATCGCCTGTATTTTTAATATATTGGTAAACGCCAAATGCGACATCACTCGTCACGTGAATCTCCGTTGAACCTGACAAAATTTTCATCGGTTCACCCGTAATAATATCAGCACTCCCCCACAAAGGCGCAGACTCAGCATCTTCTGGCATGGCCGCTTCCCAAGGATATTGAGCACCCTTGTAACCACCTTGATGAGCCTTTTTTTGCGCCCCTATTAAATTCAAATAACGATAAATTAGTAGATTATGAGCATAGGATGGAATATTCAACCTAAAGAATGGCATCATAAAAATTTCTGTATCCCAAAAAGCATGACCCTTATATCCTTCACCTGTCATCCCTTTTGCACCAATATTTTTACTATAATCACAAGGTACATTTGCAACCAATTGATATTGTGCATAATTGACTGCAATTTGCGGTTTATTATTATGCGAGGAAATCTCTACACAACTGTTATTCCAAATTTTTTCTGCCCAAGCTTTTGTCGAATTAGCTAACAATTTTTGATAAGTCTCACGACCGACATGTTCCAATTGATGAAGACAATCTTCGGAAACATTATCTTTCAAATCTTTATCGCTACTGCAGAAAACATTGGCATACTTAACAAAAGTCAAACATTGATCCTTTTCAACATCAATTGAGTAGTTGGCAAAAACTTGGCGACGTTCAATTTGTAATCTAGGATTCAATGTCAACTCAGTTTCATTCAAAAAGAGTCGGTGATACTCAGTTAAAGCAAATTTCACCAAAGAATTTTGAGTCTGGGTTTGCATCTGAACGAAACGAGCATTGAATAAACGCTTATTTCCTTCAATAAAGTGTTGTGTCCCACCATTTGTCTGCTGGCCATCAATCCCCGATTTAATTTGGAGACGAACGGTGTCAGAGATTGGGGTGATTTTTACTTCAGATACAAATAGATGACAATTTGCCATTGAAACAAATCTTCTGAATTCAAAATGCAGCTTATCAGGACCTTTTTTCCAATCAAATGCCCGAATAATTTCGCCATTTTTCAAATTAAGTCCACGCTGATAATTGGTCGTCTCGCCATGATTCAGACTCAGCGATTTCCCATTCACCGTAATTTCAATATTAACGATATCTGGTAAATTAGGTAATTCCGTTGCTTCTTTTTTAAATTTATCAAAAGTGCCCAAAATGAACATATCACGCTTTTCATTCAAGTAATGTTCCTCTAGAGATCCACGAATTCCTAAATAACCATTACCTTGAAACATCAATGATTCGTATTTACTCAAATGCGGTGTATCAGGATTAGTAACTCCAATCCACCAGTCATCATCTTTTTTAGTTGCAATTCCAAATAGCATTGAAATCATCTCTTTTTGCTGTTTAAACATATAGTTGCTATTAACAATAATATAATGGCTAATTAAAAAAAAGACAATCAAAACGCCGTGAGTTTATAATCCAGCATTCCGATTGTCTTATTGAAGGTTGAAAGGACTCCTTTCAATCTTTATTCAATTAATTAATTGATAAACTGCTCCAATCATTCCTGCATCATTCTTCAACTTTGCAGCCTTGACCGGTGGCAAATCTAAATTTTTAATACTATTATGCACCTTTTTAATTTCTTCAATGGCTTGGTTCAATGTTTCAATAAACTCAGTATTATTACTAATTCCACCGCCAACAATAACTGTTGCAGGGTCAAACGAAACTTCTAAGTTAATAATCCCCTTAGCTAAACTGTGATAATAGCTTTTTAAAACACTCTTAGCTAACACTTCTCCATTATCTGCACGTTTGAAAATGACCCGAGCATCATCAACTGGCTTATCACTGTACTGATTGTATCTTCTAATCAAACCGATTACTGTAGCTCCACGAAAGTTAAGACTGCCCATTTCAACGTCAATATCGTCATCCTCAACAATCATCCAGCCAAACTCACCTGAACGAGCGTGTGCTCCGCGATAAATTTGATTATTAATAACTAATGCTCCACCGACACCGGTTCCTAAAACTAAGCTTAGATAATCATGAACTTCTCGTGCAGAACCGATCCATTTTTCTGCGATGGCAGCAGCATTGGCATCATTTTCAATTTTTACTGGCAGACCTGTCTTATTTTCTAATATGTCCTTAAGATTAATTTCATAAAAACACTTCACCGCTCCAGCCGTTGTTAAATATCCGTCTTCTTGAACAACTCCTGGCATACTGACACCAATACCTGCCAGATTTGAGTCAATTGTTTTAATATTCTCGACTGCAGTAAGTAAATCTTCCAATAATCCAGTTTGATTTTCAGCTTTAGTTTTGAAACTATTTTTATTTGAAACAACACCATTTTCATCAACTAAACCATATTTAACAGAGGTACCACCAATATCGATGCCCATATATTTTGTCATATTATTTTCTACTCTATTTCTGAACCGTTATGTTTGATCACATCTTGGAACCAATAGAATGAGTCTTTACGGTAACGATTCAATGAACCGGTGCCATCATCATTTTCATCCACATAGATCATCCCATAACGCTTCGACATTTGACCTGTACTTGCGGCGACTAAATCAATGCACCCCCAAGGCGTATAGCCAATTAAATTAACCCCATCTTCAAGGACGGCTTTCTTCATTTCCCGAATATGATTGTTCATATAGGAAATTCGATACTCATCATGAATTTGATTATCAACTGTCTTCTTATCAATTGCGCCCAAACCGTTCTCAACAATAAACTGTGGCAAATGATATCGGTCATTAAACCAATTGAGTGCATATCTTAGTCCAACGGGATCAACTTGCCAGCCCCACTCGCTAGCTTTAACATACGGATTTTTTACTCGGTCATAACTCTCATTATATTCGAGTTTACCGGTATCTTTAACAGTAAATGACATATAGTAACTGAATCCAATATAATCAACTTTACCCTCACGTAAATATCTTAAATCAGTTTCAGTAATATCTAAATTAAATTTTTGTTCCTTAAAATGATTCAATAACCATTGTGGATAAAAACCATTAGCATGAACATCAGCAAACCAAAATCTCGTTTGCATAGCACGTTGAGCAAAGAGAACATCCTCTGGCTTTGAAGTTAATGGATAAATTGGTGTCATTGCAATCATACAGCCAATTTGAAAATCGTGATTAATTTCATGACCAATTTTTACGGCCATTGCACTCGCAACTAATTCGTAATGTGCTGCTTGATACATTAACTTTTCATTTTCTTCGTTAGATTTAGGCAAAATACCTGAATCAGTAAATAAAGCATGACTGGACTCAAAATCGGTTTGATTATTTATTTCATTAAAGGTCATCCAATATTTAACTTTATGTTGATAGCGCTTGAATACAACTGTTGCAAATTTAACAAAAAAATCAATTACCTTACGACTTCTCCAACCGCCATACTTTTGTACCAAGTGATACGGCATTTCAAAATGTGACAACGTAATAACTGGTTGAATATTATATTTAAGACATTCATCAAATAAATCATCGTAAAATTTCAATCCTGACTCATTTGGTTGTTCATCATCACCATTAGGAAATATTCTTGTCCAAGCTATTGACGTTCTAAAGGCCTTAAATCCCATTTCAGCAAATAATTTAATATCTTCAGGATAACGATGATAAAAGTCGATAGCATTGTGATTTGGGTAAAATTCATTAGGATCAATCCCATCAGTAACCTTTCTTGGAATATCATTGGCACCAATCGTCATTACATCTGCAGTACTTAATCCTTTGCCCCCTTGATCGAATCCACCCTCGAGTTGGTGTGCAGCAACTGCACCGCCCCAGAGAAATCCATCTGGAAATGCTTGTCCTTTTAAATTCATAAATAGTTATCCTCTATCAATCGATTAGGCGTCAACTACTTCTGTATCAGTAGTCTCTTTTTTAGCGTCTTTTTCAATTTCTGCTTTCTTATCTTCTTTTGAATCTTCATCATCTGGTACAGCCATTCTGTTAGCTGCCAAAACGAATGGGAAATACATCATAACGGAAACAGCTAAACAAACAACACCCATAATTAATCCGATTAAATTACCACCCGTTCCTAAGAACGGCATCAAAGGCCCTGGAGTTGTCCACGACATCCCTATCGCGGGTGTCGGCATCCAATTAAAGACAACCGTTACCATATAACCTATTAAAATATTAACAACTGGTGTTAAGACGAATGGTACAGCCATGATTGGATTCAAAACAATTGGCAAACCAAACATCAAAGGTTCATTGATATTGAATAATCCAGGTACTAAAGCCATCTTAGCGATAGTACGATAATCCTTTCTTCTTGAAACAAGGAAGATTGCAATGATTAGACCCAACGTCATACCACTACCACCCATGTTAGCAAAAACATCGTTTAGAACACCCCATGTAACACGATGTGGAACACCCCAAACAGTACCGTGAGCATTAATAAAAGTTTGATTACTTAAATCTGCTTCAGTAAAGATAATTGATCTCAAAGCATTCAAAGTATTTGGACCATGAATACCAACTAACCATAGTAAATTTTGAACGATGGCAATGATAATAACACCATAAATATTTACACCGATGTGAGTTAATGGCGTTTGAATCGTGTTGTAGATAACATCATTGATTCCTTGTGGTGAAACCATTTGAATAAAGTAATTCAAAACTGAAGCTAACATAATGACAATAACGATTGGAATCAGGCCATTAAATGAACGAGCAACAGCTGGTGGAACCATATCTGGCATTTTAATTTGTAGCTTCTTAATTCTTGTTAATTTTGGTAAAAACTCACCAACTAAACCACCACAGATTATGGCAACAAACAAACCTTGTGCACCCATGTACGTTGTAGGCAAATATGTAACTCCGCCTTTCATAATTGATGGTGAGTATAAAATCATGAAAACTGCGATACCTGTCATACCAACCAACATATCATCGGCATGGAAGTATTTAGCCAAATTTCTCGCAACTAGATACGCAATAAAAATTGACATGATATTCATTGTCCCATTAGTTACGGAAGTCAAAAGTTTCTGTGCTTCCTCTAAGTGTGGGAAAAATTTCGGTAAGAATAAAATCTGTGCAATAAAACCTTGCTTTGAAAAAATAAGATTATTAATCAAAATAACGATTGACGCCGCCATAGTGATTGGAAATGTATACATGAAAGCATCACGAATCGCAGCAACGTGACGTTGTTCATTTAACTTCGTTGCAAACGGTACGATGTGTTTTTCCATGAAGGCATTAAAATTGTTCATCATAATATATTGTGTCCCCCCTAATCAATTTACTTACATAGTATAAAAAAGCGCTTACAAAAAGTGAATACTTTGCAAGCGTTCTGATTATTCGTACCTATGATATGACTGATTTTCCGAGTTTGGAACACTATGTACCAGCTAATTTAATCGTCGAGCAACGTCTTGATTATGCAATTCTTTCAACAACCCATCTACCAAATAAACCGCCGGTACTTGACTTGTTAAATCGTAATACTTATGGATTCTTGTTTCTTCCACACTGTACGACAAAGCATATCGGCCCATTCTTGCAATCGGACTCTCGATATTTCCAGTAATACTCGTTAAAACGGTATCTGCGGAATTAACGAAATTGTTTAACATTTCAACCAATTCTATCGTCTTTCCTGACACTGATAGTGTAACTAATACATTATTTGAAGTGTTATGTAATTGTTGAATCAACGGATAGTATGGATCTTTCATTGTATAACAATTGAATCCTAATGATGCCGCCTGCCTAGATGCATATTCAGCAATTGCTCCCGAGGCGCCCATGCCAATGAAAATGATATTGTCAGCATCTAACATCAAATGAGCAACTAGTTTAATAGTTTTTTCAATATCATTGGGAAAGGCATCCCTCGTAAACATTGTTAAAATATCATTATTTGATCTCATCAAATCCTGATTTTCAGTTTTAAAAGATACTTTAAATTCCGGAAAACTACTATAACCAATTTTATGAATAAAACGCATCACTGAAGAATTGGATGCGTGAGCCCCAGTGGCTAAATCCCTGACTCGCATATATGGAACTTGTTCATCATGATCCACAATATAACGATAAATCGCCATATCCACTTCAGAAAGTTTATCTATATCTTTAAATCCAAAAAACGCCATTTCTTTTCCCCTATTATTTCATCAATAAATTCAATGCTGCACGGTAAGTATTAGGCATTGTTCTAGCAACCATTACCATCCCGTGATCCATTACAGAATTGTAGTAACGACGCTTTGGATGGATATCTGTAGCCGCCTGAAAAAATACTCTCGCCAAATCTTCTGAAGTCGCACCGGTTCCAATTTTACCAAAGAGATTTTCCACTTTATCAACTAAATCCTCATATGGTGAATCATCTAGTAAATTTTTACGAGCATTTTCGAAAGCAATCTTACTCCATTCAGACTTAGTCAAACCTGGTTGCACGATGACAGAGCGAACACCAAACCTGCGAACCTCAGTGTCCAAGACATCACTCCACATATTCAATCCAGCTTTAGTAGCATGATACCAACCACCCAATGGACTATAAACATTTGCGGCAATGGACGAAATATTCACAATGCGTCCAAATCCTTGATGTCTCATAAATGGCAACACTAATTGTGTCAATTGATCGACAGCAAATAAATTAACATCAAATTGTTTCTTGGCGTTCTCAATTGAAACTTCTTCCAAAGGACCATATTCACCATAACCAGCATTATTGATCAAAACGTCAATTTGGCCTTCTTCACTAATGACATGATCAACTAACCCACGTACAGACAACTTATCAGTTACATCTAATTGTTGCGTATGAATACCCTGCTCCTGTAAGTCAACTAATTTTTCCACCCGACGAGCTCCACCATAAACCTCAAAACCTTGTTTTTGAAAATACAAAGCCGCAGATCGTCCCATACCTGATGAAATCCCAGTAATAATAACCACTTTTGCCATAACACATGCCTCCAAATCGTATTTAATTATATTTTAAACTACGTTTGGCCCTATTTAAATATGTCGACTCCAGAGCTGAGAAATATTTTAATAGCTTTACTCAATCAAATAAATAATTTTCATAAAAAAAATCAAGCATTCCACTGTTTATGGACCTGCTTGATTTACAATCTATTTTTAAAAACCAAAGGTTGAAAGATGAAAAATTAATATACCCATTGTTGTTACAGACGTAGAACCAATTTATTTAAATAATCAGAAATATTCGTCTTATTGTTCCTGTTATTAAAGAAATAAATTAGTCGGAAGAGCTGAGAGTATTCATTTGCAGCGAAAGTGGCGTTATTGCTTTAGCAATTACACCACCGGGTGTGTTGAAGACCGCGGGTTTTGCGAGGCTTCAACCGAGGAACGAGTCCGCTTCCCAGGCTCGGGCCGTTCCGCACAGCAATTGAATACTCTCAGCTCTGGAAACGGCATACTTAACTAAATCTTTCATCTTTGATTAAACCTTAAAAATCTCAATACTACTTTTAATTGATAATGATTTTAATTCTATTAAATCTTAGTAATTACAACAAATTAAACCAAACTAAAACCCAATCATTACTTACAGTCCAGAATAGATCTAGACTAACTCTTCAACAGACGTTGCAACGGCCACATTAGAATTAGCATCCACTTGATACGTCTGACCATGATTGATAAATTCAATCCCATCGCCAACTGTTCCGACAACAAGATTGTCCCTATCAACACTAACTTTAACTATATTTCCTTGCCAATTGATTTGATACTTCAAGCTCTTCCAAGTATCCGGCAGATGTGGTTCGATTTTTAGTCTGCCATTATCAATTCTCATACCACCAAAACCTTGAACCGTCATATTCCAAACTCCACCACAGGCTGCCATATGTAATCCTTGAGCTGCCTTACCGACATGAACACCCAGGTCGGTTTCGCAGGACATCTCATACAATTTATAGGCTTCATCTGTTAATCCAAGATCACTAGCCAAAATCGAATGAATTGAGAGTGATAACGATGAATCATGAGTTGTTTTTGGCTCATAGTAATTCCAATTGCTAATCTTTACTTGATCTGTAAACATATCTTCAAATAAATATATTAATAACAAAACATCAGCTTGTTTTGTTATTTGCATATCATTGATTTGTGACAAATTATAATATTTAAATACATTACTGATTTGATCGTTAACTTTAAACTGAGAAACATCAATTTTCTTTTTCGACAAGTATTGATCATCTTCAGCAATCACACCCTCAGCATTAGGTTGAGGTACATATATCTTATTGACTTGTTTAATCCAGTCGCCGTAGGTTTTCTTCAAATTAAGCTTATCGTTCAAATCAACATAGAGCGCCGGATTGTCTTCCTTGATAAGATTATAAACTTTAATAGCTTTTTGGATGCACCAACGAGCTGTGAAGTTTGTGTAAGCATTGTTATTAACGTGTTCCTTATATTCGTCTGGTCCAATAACATCGTTAATCTCATAAATATCTTGAGCTTGATTATATTCTAACCGACTGCTCCAAAACTTAGCCGCGTCCAGAATGATTTCAAAGCCCATCTTTTCAGCAAATTCATGGTCACCCGTGACGTTTAAGTAGTCCATCAAAGCAATCACAATATCGCTCGTAATATGTTGTTCGATGAAACCAGACCAAATTTTCATCGGCTTACCAGTAATAATATCGGCTGAACCCCATAGTGGTGTCGTTTCTCCATCAGCTGGATGTGCTGCCTCCCAAGGGAACTGAGCCCCTTTATAATTGTTATCCAAGGCCTTCTTATGAGCACCTTCAAGTCCAAAATAACGATAGGTTAAAAGATTTTTAGCTACTTCTGGCATTGTGAAAGTATAGTATGGCAACATGAAAATTTCAGTATCCCAGAAACTGTGGCCTTTATAACCCTCGCCAGTAATTCCCTTGGCACCAATATTTTTACGTGGATCATGCGGTGTATTGGCGGCCAATTGATAGCGAGCAAAATTGATAGATACTTGTGGCATTTCATCATCAGATTCAATTTGAACAAAACTCTTATTCCAAATATTCTTGTTCCAAACTCGAGCTGATTTTTGCAATAATTCTTGATAGTTACTCAAACTGGCAAATTTCAAATCATCAACCGACGATTCGGCCATCTTATCAGCATTGTGGTGCTCGTCCATACTTGTGTAAACATTGGCATACTTCACCAAAGTCAATTTTTGATTTGGCTTCATATCAAATTCATAGTTACCAAAAATCTGTCGACGTCCCATCTTCATGTATGGCTTAATTCCCATTAAAACTTCGTCAATGTATAGTTTGTGCCTTACATTAAAGACAAATTTAATATGTGACTGCTGAGTTTCTGATTTCATCTGAATGAATTTGCCATCATAAAGACGTTTGTCGCCTTCCATCAAATGTTGTGTCTCACTGTTTGACTGCTGTCCATCAATTCCAGACTGAATTTTAACATTGATATCCTTATCAGACATGATTTCCACTTTTGAAACAAAGAGATGTTTGTCTTTCATGGAAACAAAACGGCTGTATTTAAAGCCAATCCGTTTATCATTGATGATCCAATCAAAATTACGTGTTAATTCACCATTTTTTAAATTCAGATTCTTCTGATAATTCTCAACGCGACCTGAACTCAAAGATAAAGGTATGTCATCAATTTGAATTTCCATATTCAAAATATCAGGCAAATTTGGTAATTCGGTAACTTCACTTGGAAAGGCATCAAAAGTCCCTGAAACGAACATATTCCGTCGTTCATTCAATTGACGTTCCTCAGAAGCCGCCCGTATCCCCATATAACCATTACCTTGAAACATCAACGTTTCAAGCTTATTAATCATCTTTGGATCATAACCATTAGTCCCGATATACCAACTGTTTTTCTTATCAGTATTTACGCAAAATTTCATTTTATCATCTTCCAATCAAAAAGAATATTTTGTCACAAATACTGGTAATGTCGTTAACATGTTTAAACTTCCTCAAAACTATTATAAACGATTTTATGATAAATATGAAAAAATTCACATTCATAATATAAAAAAATATAAGACTGCCGTCTCCAGAGCTGAGAACATTAACCTGCTATGCGGATCGGTCCAAGCCTGAGGGGCGGTCTTGAACCTCGGTTTGAATTCTTGCAAAACCAGCAAGTATCCAAACTCGCCCGGTGGTGTAACGGCTAAAGCCGTAACGCCACAACCACAACCGGTTAATGTTCTCAGCTCTTCCGACTAATTTATCCTTTGTTTTAAATTTAATTAAATTGCCATTCTAGATATAACAGCACAATTACCTAAACTTTCAACCTTTTAGTATTCCTCATTTAACGCAAATAAGCCTAACAATCAAATTGATTGTTAGGCTTATTTGGTGTCAGAAAGTTGACCATGTTTTGTCACACTATTCTAAAATTGAAGCACGATGCCTCAATAATCTTTATTTTCTGTTATTATTTTCTTTCAAATTGCTCAAAATCAATACTTGAAGTTCCTTCAAATCGATTCCATACAAATCTGATAATACAAATAACAATTCACCATCAATAATCTTGTTCTTGTCAGTTTCAATAGCACTCAAAACTGAAGTTGATGTTGAAAAGTTATAGTTGCTCTTTACGTTATCAACAACCTGTTGTAATGTCAGCTCTTTAAAAAATCTCTTAGTACGCAAATATCTTCCAATCGTCATCATACGTTAAATACAACCTATACCTTTCATAATATGAAAATTTAGTTTAAAATACGACTTTTTCCAAAAATATTCTTGGAAATTTTGTAATTATAGCTATTTATAAGGATACCAATGATTCCTTAGAGAAACCTTAAAATAGAAAAAATAATCAAAATATTCTTGGATTAAATGCATTTATTATTATAGTCTTTTAATGGTCAAAGACTCCAGAAATTAATACTATATTGTTTAATTTCCACAAAAATAACGTTAACTTTGACGAATTAACGTTATTTTTGCTGATTAACATCCTGTTGCAATTGGTTCAACTGACCATTTCCCGAAAGTTTCTGATACTGCTGATATGCTTGATACCAGTTACCTGAGCTAATAGCCGAACGTAATCCCGAATAAGCATCGTTTGAGAAAATCTCTTGAGCGGCAGTTTGTGCTTGAGTCTTCGACAGTGACGATGAATTCTCAATTAAATTGGCTGCCTGCTCTTGATCACTGGCAGCCGACATAATTTGAGACATCTTCTTCTTGCCAATGACTGACGCCGCACGATCAATTTTTTTGTCTTTAGTTGGATCACCAGTTTTCTTAGATTTGACCTTTTTAACCAGTTCCGATTTAACAACCTTGTCACTCGCAGTATCATTGCCGGTAGCATTGCGAATCATATTATTCAGTGGAAAGAAAAATACCACGCACAATATCAAAATTACTAAGATGGAAACTAATGTAATAATTAGTGGCTTTCTATTCTTTTTACGATGGCGCATACAATCACCCTTCTTCTATCAGATATCTTAACACTCAACTAAGTGACTTATGGTATTAGTTAATTAATATCAGTTTGCGATTATTAAATAAAGATAATTTCTACAAAAATGAATAATTTACAAACCAAAACTACTTGTCATATAAGTATGTGGGAATAATGATTTTACTGCAATTCTTTTAAGCAACTATTTTTTTATAAAACATATAACTTTTCGGAGGGAATGATCATATGTAAATGTTGTTATATCAATAAAATCTATAATTTAGTCAGTCAATTAGATTCATAAATATTTATTGACTTATTTCCTCAAGTAGCCTTTTTAAACATACATCTAAAGGCCGAAAGTTTGATGCATTATGCCATTTCCAGAGCTGAAAGTATTCATATGTTGCGTGGTACGATCCGAGACCGTTCCGCATAGCAGGTTAATACTCTCAAATCTGGAGATGGCATATTTAAATGTACTCCCAATACTTAAATTTATAAATTTTAATCTAAGGAGATATCTGAAGTTATATTTCATGATATTTCCTCTTTTTTTGTCCCAAATTAACCTGACCAAAAAACAATTATTAGAAAATGAATCTCCCATAGAACGGTGATGACACCCCTTTCAAAAATCTTGAGCCATTTATTGCAAGCCAAAAGTCCTAAAATAAGACAAATTGTATTTTTACTAATCTTTTTAATAATTCTTTAATAATTAGGGTTGTAAATTAGATTTAAATTAATTATAATCAAAATCAATTATTACATCTCAATTCAAACGACTGTGTGTAGACCACTTTAATGTGGTTAGGGAGAATAAGAGATAAATTAAAAAACCGGGAGGGGATTTCTTGGGGTCTAATTCAGAATTTTTAAACATCAAGGACGTTAGTACCGCTTTTAAGATTAATGGTAAGTATTACGATGCTATTTCTCACATTAACTTAGAAGTACATCACGATGAAATTCTTGCCATTGTTGGCGAGTCAGGTTGTGGTAAAAGTACCTTGGCCACAACCATTATGGGACTACATGATCCAGAAGAAACAAAAATCAATGGGGAAGTTGATTTTGAAGGTACCGATCTTTTGAAACTAGATGAAAATGGCTACAACCAATTTCGTGGAGCTAAGATCGGTATGATTTTCCAAGATCCACTATCCGCTTTGAATCCACTAAAGAAAATTGAAGATCAAATCAGCGAGGTTATGAATTATCACACTGATTTTACCTCCGAGCAAAAACATCAACGAGTTTTGGAATTATTAGATGAAGTTGGAATTGTTAATCCTAAACGGACTGCTCGTCAATTTCCACATGAATTATCTGGTGGTATGAGACAACGTGTCATCATTGCCATTGCCATCGCCTGTAAGCCAGATTTAATCATTGCTGACGAACCAACTACCGCTTTGGACGTAACTATCCAAGCACAAATTCTAGATGTCCTACGTAATATTCAAAAAGAAAACCACGCTGGTATCATTCTTATCACTCATGATTTAGGAGTTGTTGCTGAAACTGCTGACCGTGTTGCTGTTATGTACGCTGGTCAAATTGTTGAAGAAGGCAGTGTGGAACAAATTTTTAACACACCTAAACATCCCTATACTCGTTCACTATTAAGATCAATGCCTCAACTTGACAAAGAAAATGACGACTTATATGTCATCAAAGGAAATGTTCCTTCATTACAAAAGATGCCACATGATGGTGATCGTTTTGCACCAAGAATTCCTTGGTTGCCTGCTGATGCACATGAAAAAGAACCAGCAATGCATGAACTTGAAGCTGGTCACATTGTTCGTTGTACTTGTTACAAAACATTCAAGTTTCCTGATGAACAAGGGGGTGCAACCGCATGAGCTTAATTGAAATCAAAGATTTAAAAGTTCACTACCCTATTCGTTCAGGTTTTTGGAATCGTGTCACTGATTCAGTTAAAGCTGTTGACGGCATTAGCTTCGATATTGAAGCCGGTGAAACATATGGCCTTGTTGGCGAATCCGGTTCTGGTAAATCAACGACTGGCAAATCCGTTGTTGGCCTCGAAAAGGTTACTAGCGGATCCATCATGTACAAAGGTAAGGATATTACGAAGAAGTCTAATCGTAAAAGTCTTGATTATAACCATGATGTCCAAATGATTTTCCAAGATTCTCTTTCCAGTTTGAATCCGCGTAAAAGAATTGAAGATATCATTGCTGAACCACTTCGTAACTTTGAACACCTCAGCAAAGATGAAGAAAAACTACGTGTTTTACAATTGCTCGATATCGTCGGACTTGATGCTGATGCTCTTTACAAGTATCCTCATCAATTCTCTGGTGGTCAAAGACAACGTATTGGTGTTGCTAGAGCTGTTGCTACTAATCCGAAGTTAATCATTGCTGACGAACCAGTTTCAGCCTTGGACTTATCGGTTCAAGCGCAAGTGCTTAACTTTATGAAAAAGATTCAACGTGAATTCGGTATTTCTTATTTATTCATCTCTCACGACTTGGGTGTTGTCAGACACATGTGTAACAACATCGCCATCATGAACAATGGCCGTTTAGTCGAGATTGGTACTAGAGAAGATATTTATAATCACCCTATGCACATCTACACTAAACGATTATTAGCTGCCATTCCTGAAACAAATGTTAGTCGACGTGCTGAACATCGTGCCAACCGTTTAAAAGTCGAAGAAGTTTATCGTGAACAACAAGATAAATATTACGACAAAGATGGTTTAGCTTACCCATTAGTTCAAATTACGCCAACACATTCAGTCGCATTACCTGAGGATTTGGCAGAACAATTAAAGCATGAAGGAGAGGTGCAAGCATAATGTGGAAAACAATTCTCCGTCGTATCTTAATTATGATTCCTGAAGTTATTATTCTAAGTATTTTGGTTTTCCTATTAGCTAAGGCAATGCCTGGTGATCCGTTTACTGGCTCCATTAATCCCAAAGCTGATCCCGCTCAATTACATCATTTAATGAAAATGAACGGTTTGTATGATCCATGGTATCAACAATATTGGAACTGGGTCGTCCATTTGTTCCACGGTAATCTAGGAAATAGTTACCAATATCAAGAACCAGTAACTCGTTTAATTGGTAGTCGTGCTGTCAATACACTTTGGTTAGCATTATTTACAACTATTTTGACGTATTGCTTTGCCTTACCAATGGGTATGTACGCTGCTAAACATGAAGGCAAATTACCTGATTCAATTATCAGAATTTACACATACGTAACTTACTGTATTCCTTTCTTCGTTATTTTAGTTATCGGCGTTTGGATCTTCGGTTATGTATTAGGATGGTTCCCAACGACTGGTTCCATTTCATCAACGGCCGCGTCCGGGTTGCCATCAATCGGTTCCCGTTTCTACCATATTCTTTTACCTGGTGTCTTGGGTGCATTGTTTGGAACTGTCAATGTCGTTCAATATCTTCGTTCAGAAGTTATCGACGCCAAACGTTCTGATTATGTTAGAACTGCCCGTTCAAAGGGTGTTCCTGAAAAGGATATTTACAAGCATCATATTTTTAGAAATTCATTGTTACCAATTGCAGCTTTTGCAGGTTACTCAATTACCGGATTGTTGAATGGTTCCCTATTTACTGAAACCGTCTTCTCATATCCCGGTATGGGACTACTCTTCATCAACTCAATTAGTTACCGTGATTACACTGTTATCACTGCATTAGTTTTAATCTACGGAATCTTGAATTTACTAGGTACCCTACTTTCAGATATCATCCTAAGTATCGTTGATCCTAGAATTCGGATCCAATAAGGGGGGCCGTTAAATTATGGAAGAGAATTTAAATAGACATTCAAAAATTTCCGCGGCCGACCTAGAACGACTTTCCAAAGAAGCTAAAGGAGAAGCTACTCCTTCTTCAGCCAAAATCATTTGGAGCGAGTTCAAAGCTGATAAGCCAGCAATGGCTGCGTTGATTATTATCATAGTTTTCATCTTATTCGTTATGATCGCATCACTTTTCATTAACACACCTAAGATGATGGAAACAGATATTATGAATTACAACTCTGCACCAGGTACCAATGGTTTCCTACTTGGAGCCGATACCGGTGGACGTTCGATTGGTCAGCAGTTGATCGTCGGTGCTAGAAATTCTATCGGTATTGCCATCGGTTTGACAGTTATTTCATCAACTTTTGGTATTTGCTGGGGACTTATTTCTGGTTACTTCAACGGTTACATTGACTGGGGTATGCAACGTGTGTACGACTTTATGATGATGCTACCAATGACTATGATGATCATCGTTTTAGTTACAATCATCAAAGATTACAACGCTGTTACCTTGACCTTGATTTTCTCAATCTTTTATTGGGAAGGAACTTCTCGACTGATTCGTTCACGTACCCTTTCTGAGTCTGAAAAAGATTACGTTGCTGCTGCCAAAACTTCTGGTACTAGCAATTTCAAGATTATCTTCAAGGAAATCATGCCGAACATTTCATCCCTTATTATCGTCGATACAACTTTATCATTCGCCGAAAATATCGGGGTTGAAACGGGTCTTTCTTATTTGGGATTTGGCCTTCCAATGCAAACACCATCACTTGGTACTTTGATTGCTAATGCCAATGATCCTAACAACATCACTCAATACTGGTGGACTTGGTTGCCAGCCGCACTATTGATCATCATCCTATGTCTTTCAATCAGTTACGTTGGTCAAGTTGTTCGTCGTTCTGCTGATGCTTCTCAGCGTCACGGTATTGATGCTTAATTACTTTTGAAATTATTATCAAACAATTGAAAGAAGTGATGCCTCCATCATTACAAAACTATCTTCTGGTTCTCTTTCTTTATTACAAAACCAATTCATCTTTCAACACGGGGTTTTGGCAAATTTAATTAGGGTTTAAAAAATTTCCAAGGGGGAAATATATATGGTTAAAACAAAAACAAAGCTAGCCTCAATTGCTGTTACCTTCCTAGCAGCATTGACCCTAGCAGGTTGTTCTAATAGTAGCAGCACTTCATCAAGTGCAAGTAAAGCTGTTAAACTACCAATGGCC
Source organism: Companilactobacillus huachuanensis (assembly GCF_005404815.1). Classification (GTDB taxonomy): domain Bacteria; phylum Bacillota; class Bacilli; order Lactobacillales; family Lactobacillaceae; genus Companilactobacillus; species Companilactobacillus huachuanensis. The sequence continues at coordinate 1,849 of NZ_BJDF01000031.1, read as the reverse complement.
TATAATAACAAAGCCGCTACAGACAAAAGCGCTACTAAGAATGGTACTTTGAAGTTAGCTATCGTTAACAACGCACCATTCCAAGGTATTTCTGATCCAACTTTGGCATCTAACAACGAAGATGCTCAAGCCTTTGCACCAGGTGGTCAAAATTCATTGTTCAATGTTGATAAGAACTACAAGATTGTTGATGGTGGACTTGCTAATCAAAAACTTGATCGTAAAGCAAAGACTGCTACAATCACAATTCGTAAGAATGCTAAGTGGTCAAACGGCTCACCTGTTACTGCTAAAGACGTTGAATACGTTTATGAAGTCTTAGGTAACAAGGCATCAACTTCACAACAATACTCATCTGATTTTGAGAATATTGAAGGTATGGCTGCCTATCACAAGGGTACTTCCGATACTATCTCAGGTATCACAATGCCTAACGGTGAAAATGGTAAAGTTGCCGTTCTTCACTTCAAGCAAATGACTCCAAGTATGAAGTTCTCTGGTAACTCATACATCTGGGGTTACATCGAACCTTACGAATACATTAAAGATGTTCCAATCGCTAAATTGGCTTCTTCAGAACAAATCCGTAAGAACCCTATCTTTACTGGTCCTTACAAGCTAGATAAAGTCGTTGAAGGTGAATCAACATCATGGTCACCAAACAAGTACTACTACGGCAAGAAAGCTCAAATCGGTCACATTACATTGAACGTTGTTTCAATGAACAATATCGATAAAGCTCTTCAATCTAAGAAGTATGATACTGTTGCTCCTTCAGTAGCTGGTTCACTTGGTAGTACTGACTACAAGAACTTGAAGAACCTTAAAGGTGTTACAAAAGTCGGTCAACCTGCTTTAGGTTACAGTTACTTTGCCTTTAACTTAGGTCACTACGATACTAAGACTGGTAAGAACGTTCAAGATTCAAACAAGAAGATGGCTAACAAGAACCTACGTCAAGCTATGATGTACGCTCTAAACGTTGACCAAGTTTCCGAGAAGTTCGGTAACGGAATCAAGTGGCGTGCTAATACTTTGATCCCACCTGCATTCTCAAAATACTATGACAAATCTGCTAAAGGTTACCCACTAAACATCAAGAAAGCTAACAAGTTGCTTGAAGATGCTGGATACAAGAAACGTAATGGTAGCAAGTGGCGTTCAGATCCAAAAGGTAAGAAACTCGTTATCTACTTTGGTGCTATGACAAGTAGTGCTACAACAGAAGCAACTTACCAAGATTATCTACAACAATGGCACAAAGTTGGCTTGGACGTTAAATACACAAGCGGCAAACCAGTTGAAATGAACAGTTTCTACGATACCCTTCAAAAACCAGAACAAAACAAGATGGATATCTGGTTAGGCGCATGGTCATTATCATCTGAACCATCACAATCACAACTTTATGGTGATACTGCACCATTCAACATGGGTCACTTTGCTACAGCAAAGAATACTGAATTGATCAATAAGATGAACGATGCTTCAGCTTGGAACGATAAGACACGTACTAAGACATTCAAAGAATGGCAAGAATACATGAACTCACAAGCTGGTGTCGTTGGTGAACAATTCAACTATGCATGGCAACCAGTTAACAACCGTGTTAAAGGATTCGATCTTAGCCCAGCTAACACCGAATTCTACAGTAACCTTACATTGACTTCTTCGAAGTTGAAGTAGTCAATGGGCTCCGTTATTCATGATCAATTGGCTGTTCTCCCATATTACACACACATAAAAAAATCGCAAATTGCAAGAACAAGTTAGCCACTTTTTAAAATACTGATTCCAAGGGATTTTCAGTTACTGGAGTTAGGCAGATTGTGTTTATTTCATTACATTG
>NZ_BJDF01000030.1 GCF_005404815.1 Companilactobacillus huachuanensis | reverse complement strand
TAGTCATCTACCTCATTAAGTGGATTATATCAAAAAAGCACCCATAACTGGATGCTTAAAAAACATTATAAATATCTTATGGACTTTTTCAGCAGCCTCGGACGAGACCTTAGCTCGGCCCGTTCCACATGGCAGACAAATGTTCTCAGTCCTGGAGACGGAACCAAAAAAATAAGCTGAAACACCATATCGGCATTCCAACTTATATAAATTTTTATAGTGCAACATTTCCAGCAAATTGAGAATTGTAAAGATCAGCATAGAAGCCATTCTTTGCCATCAATTCATCATGATTACCAGTTTCAACAATTGAACCATGGTTCATAACGATTATCTTGTCGGCATCTTGAATGGTTGAAAGTCTGTGGGCAACCACGAAACTTGTTCTGTTCTTCAAAAGTCGTTCCATCGCATGTTGAATGTGTAATTCAGTTCTAGTATCAACTGATGAAGTGGCCTCATCCAAAATTAAAATTTCAGGATCAGCAACAAAGGCACGGGCAATTGTAATCAACTGTCTTTGTCCTTGTGAGATATTAGAAGCCTCTTCGTTCAAGACAGTGTCATAGCCTTTAGGCAATTGACGCACGAAGTTATCCACATGGGCAGCTTTGGCCGCAGCAATAATATCTTCTTTGCTTGCATCTTCACGACTGTACTTCAAGTTGTCATAAATTGATCCCGTAAAGAGCCATGTATCCTGAAGAACCATTGCATACTGACTTCTGACCTCTTCACGACTCATATTACGAATATCTTTACCATCTAACTTGATCGAACCGCCCTTAACGTCATAGAAACGTTCTAGCAAGTTGATAATAGTTGTCTTACCAGCACCTGTTGGTCCAACGATTGCTACCATTTCACCAGGTTTAACGCTTAGATTATAATCTTCCAATAATATCGGACGACCTTCATAACCGAACTTAACGTGATCAAGTGTGACCTTGTCCCCATTATCAACCTCAGGAACATCAACTGTTGAATTATCCATTTCAGGTTCATCCAAAATTTCAAAGACACGCTCAGCTGATGCAACTGTTGCTTGAATAGTATTAGTCAAATTGGCTAGTTGGGCGATTGGTTGTGAAAATTGATTCATGTATTGCAAGAATGCCTGAATATCACCTAAAGCAATATTACCGTTAGCAACTTGAATACCACCATACATGGCAACGAAAACATAACCTAAGTTATTAACAAAAATCATCAAAGGCATAACAATACCTGAAATCATTTGTGCTTTCCATGAAGCCTTGTATAGTTTGGCATTTTCTTTTTCAAAGACATCAATTGATTCTTGTTCATGGTTAAAACTCTTAACAACCACATGACCAGAATAATTTTCTTCAACTTGGTTATTCAATAGGCCAAGTGAGGCTTGTTGACGTTTGAAAAACTTTTGTGATTGAGGTGCAATGATACCAACAACAATCAAACTTAATGGAACAGTAGCCAAAGCAATTAACGTTAATTTCCAACTAATTGTAAGCATCATCCAAATAACACCGACGAAAGTTACTGTACTAGTTACAAATTGTGTCAAACTTTGTTGCAATGTTCCGGCAATATTATCCATATCGTTAATCGCACGTGACATGATATCACCATTAGAATGTGAATCATAATAACCGATTGGTAATCTTTGCATTTTAGACTTCAAATCACGTCTTAGCTTGAAAACAGTTCTTTGTGAAATACGAGTCATTACGAATTGTTGAACAAAACTAAAGGCTGCCGAAGCAAGGTACATCAAGATAACAATTACAATGATATGTTCAATTTTATCGAAATTGATAGGCAAACCATTTATTTTGATACCGGCCTTTTGTTGTGCAACACCAGTCATCAAACCTTTATAAATCTCAGTTGTAGCTTGTCCTAAAATCTTAGGAGTCTTAATTTGGAACACGGCGGAAGCAATCGCCAAAGCTAAAACAACGATCAAACCAACTACGTAACTTGACATATATTTAGCCAAACGACCAGTTGTCTTCCAGAAATTCTTAGGCTTTACAACGACGTTAGGTCCATGACTACCAGGACCATGTCCGCCAGTTGAAGGTGCGGATTGAGGTTTTTTATCAGCCATTACTTAACCTCCTTTAATTGAGACTCAATAATTTCTTGATAAGTCTTATTATTTTCTTTTAGCTCTTGGTGAGTACCAAGACCAACCATCTTACCATCATCAAGGACAACAATTTGGTCAGCATCAGCAACAGTTGAAATACGTTGACCAACAATAACAACAACTGCTTGACTGATTTTTTCATCGTTCTTCAAAGCAGTCCGCAAGTTAAGATCAGTTTTGAAATCAAGTGCTGAGAATGAATCATCAAAGACATAGATTGAGGCGTCTTTAACTAGCGCTCTAGCAATAGCCAAACGTTGTTTTTGACCACCAGAGAAATTGTCACCAGCTTGTTCAACTTCACCATCAAGTTGACCGTCAAGATCCTTAACAAAATCAGCGGCTTGGGCAATTTCCAAAGCGTGCCAAATTTCATCATCGGTCGCACTTTCTTTACCATAGATCATATTGTCACGAATTGTACCTTTGAATAGAAAGGCTTTTTGTGGCACCATTGAGACTTTGCTGTTAATATCTTCAGTACTCAATGCTTTAATATCAGTCCCATTAACACTGACAACACCAGTTTCAGCATCATAAAATCTAGGAATCAAATTGATCAATGAACTCTTACCAGAACCAGTTCCACCGATAATGGCTAAAGTTTGACCCTTTGTGACTTTAAAGTTTAAATTGGCCAAAGCTAGATTTTCAGCGCCACGATATCTAAAGTTAACATCATTGAAACTAAGTGAAGCTTCCTCACCAACTTTGGCAGGCTTAGCAACGACATCAATCTTACTTTCTGTTTCGAAAACTTCCTGAATACGAGCAGCCGAAGCTGAAGCACGAGGAACGAAAACGAAAACCATTGAAAGAATCATGAAACTCATTAAAATTTGCATGGCATAAGTCATGAATGCAATCATATTACCAATTTCCATAGATTGATTAGCAATATAATGAGCACCTAACCAAGTAATACCAACGTTAGTCCCACTCATTACCAAAGTTACAACTGGAAACATAACAGCTACGATTGTAAATACTTTAACCGCGTTGTCTGTATAATCAGCATTAGCAACCTTGAAACGATCTTGCTCAAACTTATCTTGGCGGAAAGCTCTGATGACACGTACACCAGTTAAACCTTCACGAAAGACCAAGTTCAAACGATCAGTCTTCTTTTGCATTGCCTTGAATAATGGCACAGCAAAATACATTACCAATCCTACGACAACAATCAAAACAGGAATGGAGATCAAGAAAATCTTAGTCATTTCTGCATTTTTTTGATAAGCCATAAAACTGGCACCAATCAACATAATTGGAGCCATGATCATCATACGTAACATCATGATCATAACGTTCTGAATTTGAACAACATCATTGGTTGTTCTAGTTGTTAATGATGAAGTTTCGAACTTGTCGAATTCATCATGTGTAAAGTTTAATATCTTCTTAAACAAATCAGATCTTAATTTACGACCCAATCCTTGTGAGGCCTGCGAAGCCATCAAAACATTCCCAAAAGCGGCAACAACAGTTATAAGTGATACAATAACCATCTTTATTCCGGCACTTACGATATAATTAGTATCACCAGTGATAACACCTTTGTTAACAATGTCAGATGTAATGTTAGGAATATATAGCGTCGCAATAACTTGGAAAATCATGAAAATGACCGCACCAAGAACTTGCCAGCTATTAATCCTACCTCTAGCAATCTTAAACATTTATTCACTCCCTTTAAAAAACTCTCTAGCATTATAGTATTAAAGCACTAATTATCAAAAAATTCTAATAATTATCTCAAATAAGGTGGTATTTTCATGAAGAATACAAATAATAATTATCATCCCATAAGAGTTATACTTCACATTATAGTCTTTTTAGGACTATTTTTGCTGGAACAATTACCATTAAGTATACTAACCCTAACAAAAAAAGAGCTGGGGACGAGTTATCCTACATATCAAAAGTACGCACCATTCGCCACAATTTTGTTATTAATTATTTCAGCGACTATAATTATTCTTGTATTCAAACGAATTCGCAAAGCTCCAACCCAGAAATTTACGAAACAAACATGGCTAGTTATTGTTGTGGCTACAGTCTTAACCCTGCTGATCAACGTCGCCACTGTTCCATTTATGCGCAGCAGTAACGACAACGTTGAGGCCTTAAAATTAGTTGCTAATAATAGTATAGTCATTTTAATAATCTTTACTATTTTTGTTGCTCCAATTCTAGAGGAAATAATTTTTCGGGGAATATTCATGAACTGGTTCTTCGTTGACAAACCGTTGCTGTCGATTCTGATCAGCGGGTTCTTATTTGGATACGTACATGCCCCCTTCTCTGCAGACACTGATTGGATTTATGCATTATCGAAAATCTTGCTGGGAATTGTTTTAGCAGGTGTATATTATAGAACAAAAAATATCAAAGCAGATATTACTGTCCACTTTTTAAATAACTTTTTGGCTATTCTGGGCGGTGCCATTACGACAGGAGTAATTTTATTGTGAGAAATAATCAGAAGAAATTTAATGAGGTTTATCAGGATCTGCTACGCCGCATTGTAATGTTTGGTGTGTTATCAATGCTATTAATTGCCAGTGCACGAGTCACAGGCTGGATTATTATGGAATATGCTGGTTTTGCCAGTGCCATCTACACAATTGTCCTAATTGGTATGCTAATTTACGTGTTAATTATCAAAACCAAGGATGCCAAAAAATAATTAATAATAATTGCAATATTCATATTGACAGAAAGCACTGTTTACAGTTAAAATTATGAGTGTTGTTTTAATTGCCCGTTGGTCAAATGGTTTAAGACGCCACCCTCTCAAGGTGGAGTTATGGGTTCGATTCCCATACGGGTGATTTTTAGTATTTCACTTGCTGTCATATCGGTTGAAAAAGCCTGGTATGACAGCTTTTTTATTGGCTTTTAATTTTATATCATTTCATATGATTTCACAGTTTTGGTAGTCAAAATGGTGTCAATTTGGTAGTCAAAAATAATAGGTGTGGAAGCAGGATACTAGTTAAATTAACTAAAAACAAAAAAATAAGCTATCGACCTATTATAAAAATGGATTGATAGCTTATTTAGTTTTATTACTAAAGGTTACAAGTACAGAAACAGACCCTAACCGTTGATACTAAAAGGCTAGAGTGTAAAAAATTGGTATTTTTGCTTTCTAAACATTACCAAGTAGTCTTCCAAGATTACTTGGTAATGTTTTTATAAACTCATCGAAAATGGTGTCGAGAATTTCGGTAGTCATATTTAGTTTCTTAGCTAGACCAATAATTGTTTTCATTAACCAGCTAAGCGCATCCGCAACTTTAATGTCTGGCATTAGTCGACCAAATTCATAGAATAGATCCCCTATAGTTCGATCATCAACGCTTTCACGTTGATGTAGTGCCAATATATCGTATCCCAGAATGACCATAGCCATGTGACCACACAATCCATCGTAATTCTGAATCTGTGTTTTATCGAATTGGAGATATTGTTTGGCTACTTTAAAATATCCTTCTATTTGCCAGCGACGTCCGTACATTTGGATGATATTTTTGACACCCATATCGGTATTAGTAGTTCCTAGGACTAAGTATTTATTATTACTACCTCGGTTGGTCACGAATACCAGCTTGACGGGCATGTCATGTCCGTCGATAGTGAAGTGAACAACGGGACTGTACAAGTAGTTTGATTTAGTCGGATATTTACTGCGACATAGCACTTCATAAAGTGTTTTTACATCCATCCCACGATTTCTGTACCTGAAATAAACTTTCTTAGATTTTTTAAACATACAAACACTATATAGGTTATATTTTAGTAATTCTGATAGAAACTTTGGTGAAGTATACCAACTATCAAAGAGGACATATTTAGCCTTAATACCGGACTTTATTGTATTCCTCACTAACTCAAGCACAACGTCAGTCATTTTAAGCTGTGCCTGGTGGCGACGCTTCGCGGCCAGCGAACGACCATCAAAATGTTTTATTCCACCTATGTAGATTTGAGGTCTTTGATGAAGACATCAAGGCAAAGTTAACTGGTAAAAAAGTGTTTCCGTCACTCCACCCGATCGTTAAAGCACGGAACCCCTTGAGGTAACACTGTTTATCATGATCAAAAACACGTGCAAGTAACTCCGTTTTCTTTGAAAATTCACGATTGCTGAACCATTCTTTGCCAATTAGTATGGACATCGTTGATACAATTTCGAACAGTATTCTTCGAAAAATTGAATAACGATTAAAAATCGTTGTAAGCAGCCATTCAAACAGTGGTTCTGATTTAATTCCATGAGATTTTTTTATGTTAGATTTTTGAATAATTTTTGGCAAGTGTACCAATTTCGAAAAATAATTAAAAGATTCATGAATATTGTGGTCATTGTATTGTATAGTAGTCATGGACATGAACTTCCTTTGTGTATTTGGTTTTGACGCCTTAAGTATACAGATGTGAAGTGATTCATGTCTATTTTTGTACAAAAAATCCCCGATATGACGGGGATTTTATACTATATAGAACTTGTAACCTTTAGTCAACTTTAAGAAAGAATTGCAATTTCCGATTCAAAGTTTTTTATAGACTCCTATTACTAATATCTTTCACAACGACAACAGTTTTTCCATCCTTGTACCCAGTAAAACTGATTGTATCTCCGTTTTGAATAAACATATTACGAGGATAATCTTTGATTGAAGCATAGAAAACATTTTCATTGCCATCCATTAAAAAGGCAACTTCGCTGTTATTAACCTTAACAACTCGCTTGACTGTGCCATTGAATTGTTGCTTTTTACCCGAATATGAAGAACTAGCAGTACCTAAATCGGAATTGAACAGATTACGGTATTTCTGCAACGTTGACTTGGCGTCAGTTCCCACAGCAACCGTATCCTGAGTTCCATTACCATTTGCTAATAAATAAACATATGACATGAATGCCCCGTTATCGTCAATCATCGAAACGACCCAAGTTGGCTTCCCGTCAATTCGATAAAGCAACGGCATATTAGCTTTCCACTGTGTCTGTTTCATTCGATTTTCTGCCAAACTATCAGCCCGATTAGGCGTCATTGCGTCGGCCTCTTCACGATAATAATAGGTCTTACCCGTTTTAGCATTGACATACATGTAACCTAAAACTGAAGTCTGCTTCTGATTATTACTAGTCATTGACGTGAAGTAATAAATGTTGTGCTTATAAGCAATTGGTGTAAAGACATCATCTTTTCCTTCAGTACCAACGCCTTCAACTGATTTCATAACGCCGAGACGCGAACCGCCAAAACCATGAGCATTCCACCAGCCGTTTCGTTCTGCAGCATAAGAATAAACTTTATCACTGGCAATGTTTGGATCAAAGGTTACGTCGACCCATTTAGGTTCCGCCCCTTGCTTATAAACATTTACTTTACCTGAGACAGAGTCCAAAACGGCAACATAAATCTTACGATAATCCTTTCGATTTGAGAGACCATACTGTTTGTACAATGTTTGAACATAATATGGATGACCTGATTCATTAATTTCCAACTGTGGTGCGCTACCTGATATAACTAAACCCCGACCAACAATTGAAGCATAAATTTTACGTGAGGCATCATGACCAAAATATGCTGAAGGTGTATAACGCATACTCTTTCGTACAAATTGTGGCTTAGCATTTTTTGACGTTGCATCAACAATGAAATATCCCGGTACTTTTTTATAATGGTTATAACGGAAAAATGATCCATCGAAATCCAATGGTGAAATATAAACTAATTTTCCGTGATAAAATTGAACTCTCGCGTGATTTAATGAATATACGTTAGAATCTGGGACATTTGAGAGTGAATTTTGCATCTGATTACGAACTGTTTTATAGGAATTAACTACAGGAACTTCCTTACTCTGTGAATTAATCACAGGCATTGGAGCTTTCTTTGTAGTTGCAGTCTCCGTAACGTTAGTAATCCTTGCAACTGACTTTGTTGTCGCATATCCAGCCGCCATAATAATCAAAATCATAACGCCTAAAGCTACTAGAGCCCCCACCGTTATGGTTAGAAACTTTCCAGCAATTTTAAAACCTGGTTGTGAAACATCGCGACGATTGGAACCATCTCGATGAATAATATTATTAGAAAAAGTTAAAATAACACCATGTAACGCAGCTGATATTGCTAACGTTAACAAGTTGAACTCAATAACAACTTTCCAGGTCTGATCTGGATTGGCGAAATAGATGAAAAATAGTGCTAACAGAAATAATATTACTTGAACAACTACATGAAACTGAATTCTTAACCCAGTACTATGATTTTTAACTAATGCATATATGAAAGGAACGAATGACAGAATCGTAAATTCTAAAGTCAATAATAAAAATAGTAATAACATATTTACTTCCCCCTTTGATCAAATTTAAATTGGCTTGATGAACCGTTAATTGATAATTTGTAGCGATTTAAGTGTACCAAAAGTTATGTTTATTTAATACCGGAGTCCATCCGGATGACGGTTATTATTTGTGAATAAAATATAGCGCAATTAAAAATTTCTAGCTATATTTAATCCAAACTTTCCCCAAAAAAATTAACAACTAGTGTTACTCTATTGTTACTGAAATAGAAATTGTAAAAAAGAGGTTTTAAAAATGAATCCAACTATTGAAAATATGCTTCAACACGTTTCAGTTCGAGATTTCACTGACCAAATCATCACCAAAGAACAAAAAGATGCTTTACTTGCTGCTGCCCTACATGGTTCGTCTTCAGAATTCGTCCAAGCATTTTCAATTATTGAAATCACCGATAAAAAATTGCGTAATGAATTATCGGATATAACTATCAGCTCACCACATGTTAAAAAAGCGGATACTTTCTATATATTTGTCGCAGACTTACATCGTCAGGCCACAATCATAAGAAACCATGAAATGAGTTTAGAACCTCTTAAAAATATGGAACCGATGATTGTCTCAATTATTGATACTGCGATTGCTGCTCAAAATATGGCAGTCGCTGCCGAATCAATGGGATTAGGTATCTGCTATATCGGCAGCTTACGAAACAACATTGCTCAAGTGGCCAAGCTTTTACATTTACCTGACTTTACAATCCCACTTTTTGGAATGACTGTCGGCGTCCCGGAAACTAAAAATCAATTGAAACCACGAATGCCAAAGGAAAACCACGTTGCTACAAATACTTATAATGCAGAAAATTTTAACAATTTAACAGTTTATGATCATGCCGTTAAAAATTACTATCTCAACCGTAAGACTAATCCCACAGACACTTCTTGGACTGATAAAAACTTGGCAATTTTCAGGGAAGTTCATCGCCCAGACGTTGCCGAATTTTTGAAGAAACAAGGTTTCTCATTGCAATAAATATCTGACATGATCAATTACTCTGTCATTTATTGTGATTTGTAAATTACTTAAATTCAAAAAAATCTGTTACATCCGAATCATTCTGGAGATAACAGATTTTTTATTAATAATGTAATGGTTGAACGATAAAAAAAACATCTAATCATTGTTGTTAAAATCTCAAAGCTAATTTATTTGAATAATCAGAAGTCTTTATTTATTGTTCCTGCCATAATGAAATAAACTAGTTGGAAGAGCTGAGAGTATTCATTTGCAGCGAAAATGGCGTTATTGCTTTAGCAATTACACCACCGGGCGTGTTGAAGACTCGCGGGTTTTGCGAGGCTTCAACCGAGGTTCGAGACCGTACTTTGGCTCGGGCCGTTCCGCGCAGCAATTGAATACTCTCAGCTCTGGAAACGGCATACTTACCTACACTTTCAACTTTTATTTATCATTAAAAATTACCAATATCTGTAAAAAGGACAATTATAGTATTTTTCAGAAAATTTACATAATCATTACAAACATTTACATAAATTGAACAGAAAATATACACTACTTTTATATCATTTACTTATAGGAATTTAATAATAGTAGGTGTAAAAAATATGGATAATTTAGGTGATATTTTAAAAGAAGTTCGGCAACAGCAACAGCTATCTCAACTTGAGACGGCTGAGGATATTTGTTCTCAATCTACCCTTTCTGAAATCGAGCACAACAAGTATATTCCCAGTACACAATTGTTAATCAATATTTGTGAGAAATTATCCATCGTTTTTGACGACTTGGCATTAGCTGGTAATTTCAACATTTGTAAGGAAAGTTATTTTAATAGAAAAGCTAGCGAATATTATCAAGCACAAGAATATCTTCAATTAAAAAACTTTCTTAATCGACCAACTGTCTTAGAAACCGTTCAAACTAACAAACAAACACAGGCATATTATTTCTATTTAGCGCTCTGTGCTCTCAAACTGGATCACAAATATGACAACGCCAAAGAACTTTTAAAGTTGTCACTTGCGAGTGCTGGACGCAGCCGAAATCAAAGTACTTTAACTCGTTTGGGCAATATTGCTTTGGGCTACGTTTATGCTCAACAAGGTTTCAAAAATTCCACAATACGTCAGATCAACTTAGCATTCAGTAACCTTTCAAAAAAAGAATATGATGAGAACTTTAATTTAATCTTCTATATGGCTGCCTTATCGTACTTTCAACTTTCTAAATTGGATTTGGCGATTGAAACAATTGAACACGGTATCAACTATATAATTAAAAATGAATCTCACTTCATGCTGATCAATAGTCTCTACTTGATGGCAAATATCACTGAGGTTATCAAGCAAAACAATACCCAACTCGCAATAAAGAGCTACGATATTTTCAATGCTTTCATTCATGAACGTTCATACGAAACTGTTAATTAATGAAAGCGTTCTTTTAAAAATCCAATAATGTTATAATCCGCATTAAAGGATGGTAATAACAATGGATGATATTGAACAATTAATCGAACAGCTTCAAGCAATTGCCCAGACTGGAAAACATTACAGCAAGGATGTTTTTGACCGTGAACGATATGACCAATTGGAAGTTGTTGCCAAAAAATTGACTACAAAACTGGCCAATAATGTTACTCCTGAACAACTACATATTTTTTTTGACGCCGACACGGGCTATGTAACACCAAAAATTGATGTACGTGCAGCTACTTTCAAGGACGACAAAATACTACTAGTTAAAGAAAAAAGTAGTGGTGAATGGTCCATCCCTGGAGGTTGGGGTGATATTGGTTATTCTGCGGCTGACATTGCTGTCAAGGAAACCTTTGAAGAAGCTGGTATCAGAGTAACACCTTTAAAAATGATTTCAATTAAAGATATGCAGAAAAATCATTATCCAAAGAAGAACTTGAATTATGTTTATAAATTGTTCTTTGAATGTACTCCTGAAGAAAATGATATTCATAGTGGTGTCGAAACATCCGACGTCAAATACTTCTCACTTGATGAAGCCTTGAAATTGAACTTATCGCTTGCTCGTAACATGCCGGATGACTTTACACGTGCCTTTAACTGTCATCATTCAAAGCAATGGACAACATATTTCGACTAAAAAGAGAAAGTTAAAAAGGATGCTATAATTTAGCTTCCTTTAGGTTGGAAATATTTTAAGAAACAATCTTTTTGATCTGGAATTAGTTAGCACTATAACCTTTGCACCGGCCTTTTTGTATTGCTCAATCAATCCTTTTATTCTGGCTTCATCATAAGACAATACATTCTTCAAAAAATCCAAATAATCTCTATCCAAATGTTCATTGAATTGTTCGGCCATCCCTAATCTACTGCCCTTATCCAATCGAAATATTAAAGAACGCTTTAATACTCTGATTAACGCCCTTGTCCTATTTAACTTTAACCAAATAATAATATCAGCCTGAGAAATTCGTAAGCCCATAGTTCCAGAGTAGTTCCCGTCGATAATCCAATTTTTTTGATTCATAAATAATTGCTGTCGCTGAATAAACCATGCTTTCGCAGTATCTGAGTAATCAGTTGTATGCCAAAGAACATCAAGATGCATCAATGGATAATCAGTGATTCTTGCAATCTTTTTTGATAATGTTGACTTGCCTGTACCAGAGTTGCCTACAATAATAATATTCATTATTATTTCCTCCAAACAATATTTGGGGCTATTGTAGCATAGCTCTTTATAGCAACTTAATTTAATGATTTGATTAAAAAAAATTATCTAATCAAATTTCTAGACAAAAAAAACCACGAAATCAATCTAATGATTTCGTGGTTTTATCATTTTCTAAAGCAAATGTGCATCTTTTAATAACTCTTCAATATATGTACCATGGACTTTCTCCATAGCTTTCTTTTCAACCATACGTTCCTTAAATGGCAACTTGATATCTTCAATCTTCTTCTTACCATCCAAGTAGTAAATTGCTCTCATCAATGTCCGAACATCGAATGCTGAGCCGAATACTTCTGGAACACCACGGTCAACGTTTAGCAATGTATAAACGGCTTCCATAGCTGTTCTGACTGAATACTCAGTTGTAAAGACGGTGTCACGTTCTGTTTCAGCAAAGTTACCAATAAAGGCTAAGTTCTTTGAACCTGCTGGAACTACTAATGGACGATCTTCAACCTTTCTAGGCATGAAGTATGATGTGATATATGGCATGTATGTTGGAATTGTGTTGGCATGGTTTTCAGCAATGTCCTTAATTCTGTCTGTTGGAACACCGATGTGATATAGCCACTCTTCACATAATTCATCACCAGTACATTCCGTGATCTTCTTATTAACGAAATTACCAGGTTTGTCTGAGAATAGTCCATATACCCAAACTACTAATTCGTTATCTTTTTGTCTCTTAAAGTGCTTTTGACGGCTGATTGAGTATCCATATAACCAGTTAGAATCTTTAATACTTACTGGTCCACTTGTAACGATTGAACCACTGTGTGGATCTTTTTGACTGATTTTTTCGATATATGGTGTAACTTCATCATCTGTCAGAGTAATTGTTCCAGAAATTGTCCAGTTTGCTTCGGGAATATTCTTGCAGAAGACATCTGGATTACCAAAAGCCTTATCTTGCTTAGCTAAGTTTTCCCATAGTGACCAGCTGCTTCCCAATTCATGCTCCAATGGTGCTGGGTGAGTCTTGTCACCATTTGTTGAACTTTCAGTAATTGAACCATTTGTAACAAAGACTAAATCATTTTCTGTCAAAGCAACTGTACTGTCTTTGCCATCGGTTGTCATATCGATTTCTGTAGCAACTTTGGAACCATTTGATGTATCAACTTTGATGTTCTCAACATGAGTATTGTATGTAAATTGAACACCTTTATCTTCCAAATATTTAATCATTGGTTGAATCAATGATTCGTATTGATTATATTTAGTAAATCTCAATGATGATAGGTTTGATAGTGAGTCGATATGATGACAGAAACGCATCAAGTAACGTCTCATTTCCATAGCACTTGCCCATGGTTCAAAAGCAAACATTGTTGACCAATAGAGCCAGAAGTTTGAGTTCAAAAATTCGTCAGTAAAGACTTCATTGATTTTCTTGTCGCCCAAATCCTTTTCAGGTGTCATAACAAGATCAAGTAATTCTTGCACGGCCTTAGGTGTCAAAGTCAAATCACCTTCAGTTGGCAATTCTTTACCTTCATCTTGAATAACTCTACCGTGTGAGAAACTTGGATCTTTCTTATTTAACCAGTAAAACTCATCCAAAACTGAGGCATCAGGATTTTCCAATGATGGAATTGATCTGAACAAATCCCAAAGGGTTTCGAAGTGAGGTTCCATCTCTCTACCACCACGGATGATATAACCTTTTTGCTCGTTCCAAATACCGTCCATACTACCACCAGGTAGAGCGAGTTCTTCGAGGACATGAATCTTGTCACCTTTCATTTGACCATCACGTACAAGGAATGATGCTGCTGCCAATCCAGCTAAACCAGATCCGACAATGTATGCTGACTTATTGTCAACACCTTCTGGTTTGATTGGTCTTGCAAATGCTTCATAATTACCATTACTTCTATACATAAGAACCACCTCTTGATTAAATTAGCTTCCATTATGTAACTGCTTACACCTAAAATATAGTTCTCTTACCTATTAGATGCAATAGTAACAGTGTGATTTTTTAGTGAATTTTTGATTCGTTTTTTATCATATTTTGAGACAAAATTTAAAAAGAGTGGTATTTGAGATAAACTCAAATATCACTCTCATTTTTAAAATTCTTCATATACAGCAGGGTCTTGATCCTTATTACGACCATCTGATTTCGTCAATGCATTGATTTTTTCCATATCAATATTTGAAATTTCGAAATCAAAAATATTCATATTCTCACGTTGTCTGACAGGTGATGCTGACTTAGGAATCGGAATTGTGTCCAATTGATGTTCCCATCTCAAAATAATTTGACCAACTGATTTATGATATTTTTCACCTAAAGCAGTCAATAGTGGATTTTTAAGAACCGCACTAGCTCGTCCAAGGGGACTCCAATCCATCGTTACAATACCGTTATCATGATCAAAATCCCGCATACTCTTTTGATTAAAATATGGATGCAATTCAATCTGGTTAATGGCAGGTAAAATTCCAGTTTCCTTTTGAAGTTTTTCTAAGTGTTCTGGCAAAAAGTTGCAAACTCCAATCGACTTAACTAATCCAAATTTTTGGGCATCAATCAATGCTTGCCAAGCTTCAACATACATCCCTTTTTTAGGATTAGGCCAATGCAAAAGATACAGATCAAAATAATCCAAATGTGCCCGATAAAGTGATTCTTGTAACGCGGTGATAGCGTCATCATAAGCATAATAACGTCCGGGTAACTTAGAAGTTACAGTTAATTTATCACGATCAATGCCACTTTCAGAAATAGCACGTCCAACCGTACCTTCATTTTCATAATTATAAGCCGTATCAATCATTGTATATCCATTATTGATTGCCGATACAATACTTTGCACACCTGTTCGACCATTTAATTTGTAAGTTCCAAATCCAAAATCAGGAATCTGTTGACCATCATTTAATTTATACATAAACATGTCCCTCCTCAATAAACTAATATTAACGTACAACTTTTTTTTAAAAGAGACAAATAACTCAAATTTAGGGTAAAGAAAAAGCACTACATCATCCTAGACGTAGTGCTTTAGATTACTTTACAGAAATCTTTGGAATGTGCAAAGCAACCATTTTTAATTCACAGGTAGGCTTTACCTGCACAACTAATAATACAGGCTTTTCATCCAAATTACCAGCTTTATTTTCATTCACTTTCAATCATGTTATAAATTTGCTTAGCGACCGGCTTTGCATCCGCTGCTATACGGGAATAATTTTCCAATAAGATCACGGCGTCTTTACCATTATTAGAGATGTGGACAATCCCTTGGAAGCCGTAACCCCAGCCATTAGCGAAGTTATCATTCTTGCCATGATACATACCGCCACCATAAGTGCTGACGCTACCCTTTTTGAACAGAATCTTACGTGACTTCTTGGATAACATCTTGCCACGCATGATATACTTTTCAACTTTATATAAGTCGTTAACACTCATATAGACTTGTCCTGTACCAAGTTCATCGAATTCGAAAAATTTCTTCGTATAGAAGGCATTTTTATAATCCAACCGAGCTGACAACGGGTCAGTATTATTATAACCGGCTGCTTTATCAACACCAGGTTTTTCGTCATAAGCAAAAATCGTATGCTTTAAATGTAATTTTTTAATATATTCCTTTGTAAACAGCCGTTGATACGACTTGCCAGTTACTTGTTCCAATATCCCACTGAGTAAATTGAAATTAACCGGTTGATAATTCCACTTCTTATATGACAATTCTGAGAAATGAATACTGTTGATATCAGCTGCGATGATATCTGAATCAGGTAAAATTTGATCAGGTCCAACTTCACTTAAAACAAGTCCTGAAGTCATATCAAGCATTTGTCTAATAGTTATTTTTTTACTACCAGGAATACTTGGATAAAATTTACTCAACTTATCTTTGAGACTTAACTTACCCCTTTGAACTTCTTTCATAACCAGGGCTGCAGTCAAAGTCTTTTGGACTGAATCAATTTCATAAGCCGTATTTTTTTGATTGCTAAGACCATTAGCAAAGTTAGAATATCCACGACTAGTTTGATAAACAGGTTTGCCATTTTTAACAACCAACAGACTTCCTGAAAAGCCTTTTTGATTGAGCAAACCATCAATGTTTTGGTCCAATTGACTACCAACTGTGGCGTCAACCGTCGCATCACCAGAAACAGTCACGGGCATGCTTCCCAAAATTACGGCTAGAAGCATTAAAACAGGTAGAAAGATTTTCTTCATAATATATTCACCTATGAAACCTACAGATAAGCGACCTTCCTCATATTTAATTATAAATTATTTTTCAAAAAAGCAATAATGATAAACTCATAAATTTAATACTAGTGTCCTTCGTTATGATTAAGTATTCCGTCTCCGGAGTCGAGAAATATTCAGACTAGTATCCTTTTAGTAATCAAAACCAACTATTAACAGCACTACGTGTTATACTACCAAACTGGCAATATGGTAAAATATAGCCATTAAGAAAAGAAGGAGATTTAAATGAATACAATAATAATAATTGTTGTCATCTTAGTAATAATCGCCGCCTATGCTGGCATGTACAACAGTCTTGTTAAATACCGCAACCGTGCTCGTGAGTTCAGTTCACAAATCGACGTTCAACTAAAACGTCGTACTGATTTGATTCCTAACTTAGTTGAAACTGTTAAAGGATATGCTACTCATGAAAAGGAAACTTTGGCACGTGTTGTTGAAATGAGAAATAACGTTAACAGCGCTAACTCATTACAAGACAAGGTTGATGCTGATAATGAATTGACTGGTGCCTTGAGACAAGTCTTTGCTTTGGCAGAAAACTATCCTGATCTTAAAGCTAACCAAGAATTCTCTCAATTAATGGAAGAACTTTCAAACACTGAAAATAAAGTTTCATATGCACGTCAAGCATACAATAGTCAAGTACAGGCTTACGATACAGCCATCCAAACGTTCCCTCGTAACATCATTGCTGGAATTCACGGCTTCAAAGAAATGAATTTCTTGCAAATTCCTGATGTTGACAAAGAAGCACCTAAGGTTAAGTTTTAATCGAGGTAACTTATGATTTACGAGCAAATTGATCGTAATAAACGTAAAACCTACTTGATATTCTTCGTCTTCTTTTTGATACTAGCCGCTATTGGTAGTTTCTTAGGACTCTACTTCTTTGACAATCTCTACTCGGGAATAGCCATTGCTCTCGTCATTGCGATTGTTTACACACTAATTACTTATTTTCAGTCTACTAGTATCGTAATGCAAATGAACGGTGCAAGAAAGCTAAATTCAGCGAAAGATGCTCCAGATGTTTGGCATATTGTCGAAGATCTTTCGATGGTAGCCGATATTCCTTTGCCAGATATTTACATTATTGATGACCCGAGCCCTAATGCCTTTGCCACTGGCCGGGACCCGCAGCATTCAGCAGTAGCTGTTACTAGCGGCTTATACAAGATGATGAACCGTGAGGAACTTGAGGGCGTTTTAGCACATGAAATTTCCCACATAAGAAATTACGACATTCGTGTCTCAACTATTTCCGTAGCTTTGTCATCAGCGATAATTTTAATTTGTTCCATTATCGGTAACGCCTATCGTTGGTGGATTCCAATGCGAGATGATGACCGTGATAATAATAATTCTGGAGCAATCCGAATTGTCTTGTGGTTAGTTGGCCTCATCTTTGCCATTATCGGACCATTGATTGCTAGCTTAGTACAGATGGCAATCTCCAGAAATCGAGAGTATTTAGCTGACGTTTCCGGTGCCGAATTGACTAGAAATCCTCAAGGATTGATCAACGCTTTGGGAAAACTAGAGGAAAGTACCAAGCCTATGAAACGAGTTGACGATGCCAGTGCCGCTTTGTACATTGACGATCCTACTAAGAAAAAACATTTTTCAGGACTATTCGATACCCATCCACCATTGGATAAACGAATCGAAGCTTTGAAAAAGACATTTCAATAAAAATAAAAGAGGCCGAGATATTTTCAGCTTCTTTTTTATTTGTCGTCTCTTTAGACAACATATTTATTTTCAATGATTTTACATTTTGGACATAACATCAAACTTCTATTCAAATTATCTTAAACACCTACCAATTATATTTAGGCGACGTACCCCAATATACGAATTAAATCTCCATTCGCAGTAAATATTGTTCAAGATTTCTGAAAATTTATGATAAAATCAAAATGAAGATAATTAATCTTCGTAGTGGGGGGATATTTATATGTATATGTTGTTACTTGTTGTTTTGGGTGCAATCATCTTGTTTACAACTTTTATGGTTAAACCCAAACGTCGAATTCATCGACGCTTAGTTTCTTTGGGACTTTTGTTGGTTGTGGTTGGAGGTTCAGGTGTTTACGAATCCTACCAGAACAATGGAATTAGTCCGGGTGATAATCCACGTCAGGTGGAGAAAACGACCACATCATCTAGCTCTAATTTGGCCAATTTAAACTATCAGACTGACCAAGAAATTGAAGTTAACAACAATACGCCTACTTTCACAAAAACCGAACTAAATGTCTCTCAAGGTCCTTGGCAACGTTTCGCTGACTTGGACAATCTCAATCGGGCTATTCAGGCCGATGCATTATTGAGTAAAAGTTTGATGCCTACTGCAAAACGTGAACCTCTTTATGTCAATCCAACCGGTTGGCACAATAAGAAGATCAACGGCGGATGGCTATATAATCGTTCGCACCTAATTGGTTATCAATTGACAGGACAGAACAATAATCCTAAAAATTTGATGACTGGAACTCGTTCACTGAACTCTCCTGAGATGCTTAAGCATGAAAACGATATTGCTTATTACATGAAGCAAAATCCTAATAATTTCATTAGGTATCGCGTCAAGCCGATATATCGTGGTAATGAATTAGTTGCTCGAGGGGTTCAAATGATGGCTGAATCGTTGACAAATAGCGGTCAGCCTGACAATGGAATTTCTTTTAACGTTTACATTTTCAACGTTGAAAAAGGTGTCAAGATTAATTATAGTGATGGTACCAGCGTAGTTAACAATAACTAAAGGTTGAAAGTTTAGTTAAATATGCCGTTTCCAGCGCTGAGAGTATTCAATTGCTGCAAATGAATACTCTCAGCTCTTCCAACTAGTTTGTTTTTTTAATTGAAGGAATAATAAAACGAAAAATCCTGAATATTTAAATAAATTAACTCTAGGTATTTAACAACAACGGTTATATCAATTTTTCGTCTTTCAAGCTTTAGACAATAATTATTAGGAGATGATCGTAGTGCAATACAGTACAGGTGATAAGGAAATTTTTGATCTAATCGAGAAGGAAGAAAATCGACAAAATAGAAATATTGAATTGATTGCTTCTGAAAATATCGTTTCTGACAATGTAAGAAAAGCCCAAGGTTCAGTTTTAACTAACAAGTATGCTGAAGGTTATCCTGGGCACCGCTACTATGGTGGTTGTGAATACATCGATCAAGTCGAACAAATTGCAATTGACCGAGCTAAGAAATTATTCAATGCTGATTATGTCAATGTTCAACCACATTCAGGTTCACAAGCTAATGCTGCTGCTTACCAAGCCGTTTTAAAGCCCGGTGACTCAGTTTTAGGTATGGATTTGAACGCTGGAGGTCACTTAACACATGGTTCAAAAGTTAATTTCTCAGGTAAAATGTATAACTTCCATTCATATGGTGTTAACGCTGAAGGTCTAATTGACTACGATGATGTCCAAAAAATTGCTGAAGAAGTTCAACCAAAACTTATCGTTGCGGGTGCTTCTGCATATAGTAGAATTATCGATTTCAAGAAATTCCGTGAAATTGCTGACTCAGTCGGTGCCTATTTGATGGTTGATATGGCACACATTGCCGGACTCGTTGCTGTTGGATTACACCCTACTCCAGTTGGAGTTGCCGATATTGTTACTACAACTACTCATAAAACACTCAGAGGACCCCGTGGCGGTATGATTCTGGCTAAAGCTGAGCTTGGTAAGAAACTTAATTCGGCCGTCTTCCCTGGTACTCAAGGTGGTCCCTTGGAACACGTAATTGCTGGTAAAGCCATTGCTTTTGGTGAAGACTTACAACCAGAATTCAAAACTTACATGGAACAAGTTATTAAGAATGCTGCTGCCATGGCAAAAGTTATCAATGATGCGGATAATTTATCCGTTTTAACAGGTGGAACTGATAACCACTTGCTAAATGTCGTTTTAACTGACTGTGACTTGAATGGTATGGAAGTTCAAAACTTGCTCGATAGTATTCATATCACAACCAATAAAGAAGCCATTCCTAATGATCCATTGCCTCCTAAATTGACATCTGGCCTTCGTCTAGGCTCTCCTGCAATTACTTCAAGAGGGTTTGACGAAGAAGACTGTGAAGAAGTAGCACATATTATTGTTGATGCGATTAAGTATCACGATGATCCTGAAAAACTTCAAGAATTGGATGCACGTACTAAAGCTTTGACTGACAAGCATCCAGTTGAATTTAATTAAAATTAGATACTAAAAAAAGGTCGATTTCTCAAATTGAGAAGTCGACCTTTTTGGTTATTCTGGAACAACGTCTTTTGAAATGAATTTTGTATTTGGATTTGAACCAGTATAATTGTAAATACTCATAAATCCATCATAATCAGTTGTCCATTCAGCACTAAGTGCAATAGAATTATCCGCCATTCCAATTGCAGCGGGCGTACCAGTATAAATTAAAGCAGCTCGATGACCAAAATGGCCTACCTGACCAGCTGTAGCACATAAATTAATATCATCATCATACCATTCTTTAAGAAGATAAAATGCAACATCCCGATCAGAAGTCATATTAACTCGTTGACCCCATTTCAAAATATAATCATAGCCAAAACCATAAAGATTTTCTTCAGTCTCTCTAGGTCTAGTCGAATGATCCATGGTATCGCCAACTTGTTGATAGGCACGATGATTAGCGTACTCAAACATGTCAGCTGTTGTCGTAGTCATCGGAGTACCATTAGCAGCATGCAAAGCATTAAGATACTTGATGAAATATTGATTAATACGTTGAATATTAGGCGTGTAATTCAATGAAGGATTCGTATTATCATATAACCTTTTAGCAGTATTAGCTTTTAAATATTCTTTAGTAGCAACTTGATAATAAGTATCACCATTGTGGGTAAAAATTCTACCAACTAACCAATTACTATTGGGACCCAAAGCACGGTCAGTAATTAGCTTGCCATCTTCACGATACAGACGAGCGACATTATCATTAACACTAGCGACTTTAGCAGCGTCAGCATCTTTTTGCGAGAACAACATTGCTCCAGTAGCGGAGGCTAATAAGGCCATCCCTACAATTAAATTTTTTACAGTCTTCATTAATTTAAGCCCCCCAGAATTATATTTTGTATAATTTAATCAGTTTGCATGTAAATTTTCGGAAAACAATGATTTTATGATTAAATACTACTCCCGCCATGGAAGTATATATCTTTAACCCATTCATTTGTCGCAACACGGTAATATTGGGCTCCATCATAAGTTTTAACCTTATCAGAATACCAATCAGTATTATTTCCTAAAGCTCTGTCTGATAAATTATAAATCTCCCCTGTTTTTGTAGAAAAAGCTACCAAAGGACAAAAATCTCCATTGTCATTTCTAACAGTAATATCTAACTTACGTTCTTCTATCGTCGCAGTTTTAGGAGCCAACTTTGGATCACTTGGAGTATAAGTTGGTGCTTGTAGCACTCTTAATCCGGTGGTCGTTCGTAAAACCGTAATTGTACTTGGATTTGCAACATGTTTATCTACCAATGGTGCTTTAATAGTTTTCATTCCACCAACTTTTGAAATCCAAACATAGTCTAATGTCTCAACATCTTTTTCTTGTCCATCGACATTTACATACATTGGAATAGCCACAGGACCAACCTCATCTGGGTCAAAGTTATAGTCAAGAGACTCAGCATTAACTGTCTGTGCATCCAAGCCTGCCACTAAAACTGGACTTAAAGCTCCTAGCAAACCTAATGACATCATGCAAACAGTCAGTCTTTTTTTTGATTTTAAACTAATATATTTCATGGTTTAATTGGCCCCATTAACTGGTTCATTCGAATGTGTCAAATCATTAAATGAAACCCATTCATCAGTAGCGACACGTCTCATATTTTCATTATTAACTATACCAACTCTATCTGTATACCATGAAGTGTTTGGAGCCAAAACACGGTCAGTGATTACTTTGCCGGCAGATGTATAAAGTTTTGCTTGTCTGCTAGTCGTTATAGTTGCAACATCTGGAAAAATTTCAATACCATCGTTTTCCTTAATCCATTCATTTGGAGCAACACGATAATATGTTGTACCATCGACTGTTAATTTTCTATCAATTTTCCAAAGTGAATTCTTTGGCAATGTAGCAGAAGTAACTTTACCGTTTCCATCATATAACTTGGCATTAACTATTGTTGAGTATATTCCATCATAGTTGATTCCACTTGATGGTTTTTGATTGTTTTGATTTCCAGTACTTTCAGAACCTGTACCAACATTTACAACAACATCTTTCGAACCCAAGATAGTAGGAGTAGCATCATTACCATAAAAGTCACTGCCTTTTGGTTCTCCAGCTACATAAGCAAGCTTTAAATGGAAAGTAACGCTGACTCCACTTTGCAATACTTTATTAATATCTGCTGGCTTTAAGTTTCCAGAAATGCTTCCATCATTAGCAGTGGCTGTCATAAGAACCCCAATATTACGGTTGTTAAAGAATAAATCATCACCATTAGCATTGTCATTAAAACTAGCAAATAAATCATTTGTTAAATTCTTAGATGCGTCAGCATATCTATCAAAAACAGGACTTTGTGGAGTTAATTGATCAGTTCCATAACTAAAAATACCATCAGAACCCATGACATATCCCATTTCCATATCTTCACTTCTCACAAGATTGTTTCCAGACTTGATAGTAACTTGATTCTTAACTTCACCTAACCACTTTTGAACATCAGCTTGACTAACCCCACTAGCTGCATCAGCTTTAACAGTAGTTTCAGTAGCTGAACTAATAACTGGCATAGCAATTGGTGCAACGGCCAACAATGTAGCAGCAGTAATCCCCATATACTTAATCATTTTCTTCAAAATCATATCCTCCAATAACATTTATTTACTGCTAAATCTTAGCAAACCAATATGTCACTATATGGCAAAAATGATAACTCATAAAAATTTCTCAAATTTATTTTTATAAATAGGAAAAGTGCCGTCAATATTAAACATGACGACACTTTTTTAGATAATATCTGAATGTTGAAAGGTGAAAAAGTGATATAAACATTGCTGTGATAGTCGTAAAGTAAATTTATTTAAATAGCAAAAGATGCCAAAAGATAACAATTGGACATTCTTATTATTAAAAAACTAGTGGAGTGTAGCTCTCACTTTTATATTCTGATATAATCAATTCAAAAAAGGATATATTTTATGAAATCAGATATCAGACCTGTTAAACAACACATCAACCTTTCCGATGATCAAGTTAGTCGTTTAC
>NZ_BJDF01000029.1 GCF_005404815.1 Companilactobacillus huachuanensis | reverse complement strand
GTAAACGACTAACTTGATCATCGGAAAGATTGATGTGTTGTTTAACAGGTCTGATATCTGATTTCATAAAATATATCCTTTTTTGAATTGATTATATCAGAATATAAAAGTGAGAGCTATGCTCCACTAGTCGGAAGGGCTGAGAATATTCACCCGCTGTGGGAGTGGCGTTAGAACTTTATTCTTACACCACTGGGCGAGTTTTGAGATTCGCGTACTTTGCGAAGCTCAAAATCGAGGTTCGAGACCGCATTCTGGATCGAACCGTTCCGCATAGCAGGTGAATATTCTCAACCCTGGAGACGGCCGACTTTAATAAATCCCTCAATATAATGATGTCAGTTTTTCACAAAGTAATATCAGCAGTTAAACGACTGTTTTGATAAGGAAAACGTGATTCGGCAATTTCAAAAGGTTGACCATCGTCAAGATAGCTCAACTGATTAATTATCAATACCGGTTCACCTAATTCTTGAGCAATACCGGTTGCAACATCAGTTTGATTAGCTTTATCAGCACGAATGATTCGATGTGTTCCCTCAATACTTAGGCCTTCCTTTTCAAGATGACTGTAGATTGATTTTTCCAAAATATCTTCGGTTAAAGTAGTGATGGCCGTGGGCATAATCGTATGCTCATATGCAAAAATTTTACCATCAACATAGCGAACTCGACGGATCACATAGACTGGTTCCGTTGGCTGGATGATTAATTTGTCGGCTTCATCTTTAGTAGGGATGCGTGCTGATAATTCTAAAACCTTACTTGTAACAGTTTTACCTTCATTTGTCTTAGTGGCACCAAAGGGTTTATCAATAGGGGAAACTCTGCCTAAATTATCATTGTGATTGTGGACCACATAATCTTTACGGACATAAGTCCCGGAACCACGTTTGGAATAAACCATGCCTTCGACCATCAAAAGTTGCAATGCCTTGTGAACGGTAATTCTAGTAGTATTAAACTTCTTGGCAATTTGATTCTGATCGGGCATCAATTCACCCGGAGCGTAACGTCCAGTCTGAATTTGATGTCTGAGTGTGTTTGCAACTTCTTTGTATTTGTATGCCATTAGCAGATAATCCCCCTAGCTTATATCAGTAATAGTGTAGCATTAAAAATGCTTTATTTTCGTATTTTTTAAAAGTATATACTTATTTATAAGGAGACGTTTACATTAGCTAATTTTGTGTTATGCTGAAAACGTATTCATAAGAGAGGGCGAGGTAGATCATGAATAAAAAATTGCCAGAGAATTTCTTTTGGGGGAACTCAACATCCAGTATGCAAACCGAGGGTGCTTGGAATGTGGATGGTAAAGGTAAATCAGTTTATGACATCAAAGAGGCAACTGCCGAGACTTCTGATTGGCATGATGCGATTGACGAGTATCATCGTTATGAAGAGGATTTTAATTTGATGGCTAGTCAGGGCATGAACTTTTACCGTTTTCAGATTTCCTGGAGTCGTGTAGATCCAAATGGTGACGGTAATTTCAACGAAGCTGGAATCGCGTTTTATGATAAATTGATTGATGCCTTATTAAAACGTAATATTACACCAATGATTTGTTTGTACCACTTTGACATGCCGCTGAATTTGGCTGAAAAGTATAATGGCTTTCTATCTCGTCCAGTTGTCAGCGCCTTTGTCAGATACGGAATTGAAATGGTTAAAAGATTTGGCAATCGTGTAAAATATTGGGTCACCTTTAATGAACAAAATTTATATCATACTAGTGAGGCATTTAATATTTCAGGATATATGAAAGGCGACAAGACGGTTGATGAAATGTATCAGATCAGTCACCACGTTATGTTAGCACATGCTGGAGTTGCAAATTATATTCATCAAAAAACGGAATGTTTAGTCGGTGGGATGTTAGCTTATACTGAAGTTTATCCAGCTACACCCAATCCCAAAGATGTTTTGTATGCGCGCCAAATAAATGAATTCTTGAATCGAAACTTACTGGATTCTTTTGTTTATGGCCGTTATTCCCACGAAGTTATGACGTATGTTAAAAATCATAAAATTGAAATGGATTATCAACTAAATGACGATGAAGTTTTGATTCAAGTCACTTCAGACTTTCTAGCTTTCAGTTATTATCGCAGTGAAACTATCAATTCGGCTAAAGTTCCTGATGGAACAGTTCCGAATCAATATTTGGATTACGGCGCTCAAGAGAATCCGTTCTTGAAGACTTCCGAATTCGGCTGGCAAATTGATCCACTTGGATTCCGAGATGTCTTGACCAAAGTTTATAACGAATATTGCATCCCAATGTTTCCAATTGAAAATGGTTTGGGAGTGCGTGAAACATACGATGGCACGGAAATTCAAGATGACTATCGGATCAACTATATGCGCGACCACATCCAAGCTATGAAAGATGCTGTTCTGGAAGATGGTGTGGAAGTTTTGGGATACTTGGGCTGGGGACTGATCGATATTCCTAGTTCGAGTGGCAATATGGATAAACGTTATGGAACTGTTTACGTTAACCGGACTAATCATGATTTGAAAGATATGCAACGGGTACCTAAGAAAAGCTACTGGTGGTTACAGCATGTCATCAAAACAAACGGTGCCAATTTAAACAATTTAGAAACTGTGGAATCTCATTAAGGCTCTTTCTTAAATTTAGTTAAAAGTTGGCTATTTCCAGAGCTGAGAGTAGTTTATTTTAAACAGTAAAATGAATATTTCTGATGAATTCAAATTTTTAATTATGCTATTTTTTATTATGGGTAAATTACATAAAAATAAGTTGTATCACACTTAAAGAACCAAATAATTAGGTGTGATGCAACTTATTTTTGTTTGGTTTAATATTTTGCTCTCGGTTCAGGAAACATTCTATCCATGTAAAGTTAGTTATAATTTTCATGAAAACAGGTGTAACAGCTTTTGAGTACACATGTCTAACCCTAGTAAACAGGCAAAAATAAATGTGATTTCAATCACAAAATATGTTGTTTTAGTTAAATGTAAGCGTTAACATGAAAATGAAATGAATTTGGAGGTGAACGTTTTGATGACTGTCGAAGCTTTAAATGCAAGGCCACGGTTTCAGAATCCGGTAACGATTCAAGATATTAAAAAGGCCGCTCGCTTGATTCATCAGGTTGGTCGGGTAACGCCGTTGATTCAATCAATGTTCTTGAGTCGTGATGTGACTGGTGGGGAGGTCTATTTGAAACTTGAGAATATGCAACTGACTGGTTCTTTTAAGTTTCGTGGTGCCTTTAACAAAATTAATCATTTGAACGAATCAGAAAAAGAACGTGGAGTTATCACGGCTTCGGCGGGTAATCATGCTCAAGGGGTTGCTTTGACTTCTAAACTGTTGGGTATCAAGTCAATCGTCGTTATGCCACATGGAGCCCCTTTAGCCAAACAACAGGCTACAGCTGGCTATGGCGCTCAAGTTATTTTGCATGGCGATACTTTTGATGAGGCACATCAATTTATGGAAAAAGAGGCTATAGAGCAAGGTTATACAATTGTTGATCCATATGATGATGTGGATGTGATTGCTGGGCAAGGTTCAATTGGTTTGGAAATTTTGGAGCAATTGGAGAATGTCGATACAGTTATTGTTCCAGTTGGTGGTGGCGGTCTGATTTCGGGAATTGCGACAGCTATTAAGAGTATCAATCCGCAGATTCATTTGATTGGTGTTCAGTCAGAAAATGTTCACGGGATGACGTCCTCATATCATGCTAATGAAATTACGACATTTGGCGTTGATAAAACATTAGCTGACGGGACTGCGGTTGCCACGCCGGGACAAATAACTTTTCCAATTACTAAGCATTTGGTGGATGAAATGGTTTTGGTCAGTGAAGAGGAAATTGCCACAGCCATGAAGGATTTATTGCAACGAGCTAAAGTTGTAGCTGAAGGGGCTGGCGCTTTGCCAACTGCTGCTTTGGAAGCACACAAAATCGATTCTTGCTGGTTAGAAAATAAGCGAGTCGTGGCTTTAGTTTCAGGTGGCAATGTTGACCTCGAACGCGTGGCTACTAATATTGACCATTTTGTCGGATAGGGTTGTCCTTGAAATGGGGGAACGAGTATCATTAATGATATAAAGAAATTTTTAATTGGGGGATAAAAATGACAGAACTCGATCGTTTTGAAGCATCAGCTTGTACATCAATTATGGTAGGTAAGAAAACTTCTATGGATGGGGCAACTTACATTTCCAGAAATGAAGACCGAATGTTGGCAATTGAACCTAAGCGTATCATTGTTCAACCAGCTGCTTCTGGACGCCATGAGACATATGTTTCACCATATAATAATATGACAGCACCGTATCCAGAAAGTGGTTATCGTTATACCGCAACGCCAAGCACTAATCAAAAGACTGACGGACCTAATGAAGAGGACGGCTTTAATGAGAAAAATGTTGGTATGAGTGCAACCGAAAGTGTTTATGCCAATGAAAAAGTTTTGGCTTTTGATCCATATGTTAAAGATGGATTAGCTGAAGATTCACTGGCAACTTTAGTCTTGCCATATATTGATTCAGCTCGTGATGGTGTAAAATATCTTGGCGATTTAGTTGCCAAATATGGTTCTGCCGAAGGTAATGGTTTACAGTTCAACGACAAAGATGAAGTTTGGTATATGGAAGTTGTTACCGGACATCAATGGGTTGCTGTAAAAATTCCTGATGATAGCTATGCCGTAGCTGCCAATCAAGTAGCAATTCAAGATATCGACTTTAATGATCCTGAAAATTACATGTGGGCTGACGGAATTCAAAAATTTGTTTCCGAAAATGACTTAAACCCAGACTTTGATCGTTGGGATTTCCGTCACATCTTTGGTACAGATACGGAACAAGATCACCATTACAACACACCGCGTGTCTGGTTTGCACAACGTTATTTGAACCCATCAATTCAACAAGAACCAGAGTCACCAGAATTGCCTTTCATCAGAAAGGCTGAGAAGAAGATTGCAGTTGAAGATATTCAATATATTTTGAAATCACATTATAACGAAACAAAATACGACCCAATGGGAAACGGCAGTGACCACGACAAGAGAACCTATCGTGCTATTTCGCTTTCCAGAACTGCCAATTCTCATATTTTACAAATGAGAGATTCCGATAAAAATGGAGCAGCCGGAGTCGAATGGACAGGCTTTGGAATTCCAAGTTTCTGCCCACACGTACCATTTTTTACCAATGCCAATGATATTGATGCAACATACAGTTATACACCAGATAAACTAGATATGAAAAGTGCTTACTGGATGTATGAAACTCTGGCAATGGTAGTTGAGTCACACTATGCAGAATTCGTTGAACCAAACTTAGACTATCAAAAAGAATTGTCATCATGGGCCAGAAGAAAGATTGCGGCAGTTGATAAGAAAGCAGTCACAATGAGTGGCTCAGAATTGACAGATTATCTAACAGAGCAGAATAAAGAAATAGTTAAATATTATAACGACGCAACAAAAGCCCACATAGCAGATTTAATAACAAAAGGGACAGAGTTGTCGAAGTTAACATTTAAGATGGATCCAAATTTGTAGAGAGTGGAGAAGGGGCGTTCAGCTCCCGAGCATTTTCGTAGATATGTTAATTACACACCGGTTTTTTGTGTGATTGACATATCTATGAAAAGCGGAAGGAGTTGCCCCTTCGGAACTCGTTTTAGAGCCACTGCCTATATATAACCGTTTTAAAATAAAGCAGCCTATATAAATACATAATCTAACAAAAACATCCATCCAAAAAAATAAACGACAAATATCCCCAAAATCTCCAATAACCAAACGGAGACCAAAGATATTTGTCGTTCTTTATATAAGAATAATGCTGAATAACTCAATCAATAATTGTAAACTAAAATTGATATAGCCAAAGGTAGAAAATTTAAAGTTTAAATTCTTGATTTAATAACAAATAATAATTTTATATTCTAGCCGGAGGGTGTCAGTAATATAGTACAGCTATGGAGGTGGCGTTAGAGCTTTAGCTCTTACACCACGGGACTTTGGAGACTTTCCGAACTTTGGAAAGCCTTCAAATCGAGGTGCGAGACCTTGGCTCGCACCGGTCCCCATGCAGGACTATATTACTGCCACCCAGAGGCGGAACACAACAGCAGCATAATAAATACAGAGGTAATTACCATGAAAGATATACGTTTTAAAAGTGTTTTTGACATTATTGGTCCTGTAATGGTTGGACCAAGCAGTTCACATACTGCCGGAGCAGCCAGAATCGGTAAAGTAGTCCATGATATTTTTGGCGAAAAACCCGATAAGATTACGATTGACTTGTATGAGTCATTTGCAAAAACCTATCGAGGTCACGGAACCGATGTCGCTATCGTTGGTGGTTTGCTAGGAATGGAACCAGATGATGAACATTTGGCCGACTCGCTGAAGCTGGCTTATGAACAGGGTATTAAAGTAGCTTTTGTTCCCAAAAGTGACAAAGTCGATCACCCGAACACTGCGAAGATCACTCTAGTTAAAGGTGATCATGAATTGTCTGTAACTGGTATTTCGATTGGTGGTGGTAATATTCAAATTTCCGAAATCAATGGCTTCAAGATGTCATTGAGCCTAGGAACGCCAACTTATATTACTGTTCATCAAGACATTGCCGGAATGATTGCCAAAGTAACGGACGTCTTTTCGAATTTCAAAATCAATATTGGAACTATGACCGTTACACGAGCCTCTAAAGGTGAAAAAGCCATTATGATCATCGAAGTGGATGAACGCCGTGATAAACCGGAAATTCTGGAAAAATTACGAACTTTGCCAAATGTCGATAACGCTACGTATTTTGAATAATAGGGGATTACAAGATGTTTTATACAATTAAAGAATTAGTTGAAAAAAGTGCCGATTACGATTCAGTTGCTGACTTGATGATCCAAACTGAGATGGAAAATACTGATCGAAGCAAAGAATTTATTCGTTCGCAGATGGAACGTAATTTGGAAGTTATGGAAAAATCTATTAAACAAGGTATTGCTGGAGTTAAGTCAGTTACTGGTTTAACTGGTGGGGATGCCAAGCTAATGGATGCTTATATTAAAAAAGGTGATTTCTTGAGTGGAGAACCAATTTTAGAGGCCGTTCGTAACGCTGTGGCGGTAAATGAGGTTAATGCCAAAATGGGATTAATCTGTGCCACCCCAACAGCAGGTAGTGCTGGAGTTTTAGCTGGAGTACTAGTTGCAACAAGAGATCGATTACATTTAACACATGATCAACAAGTCGACTTTCTTTTTACAGCCGGAGCTTTCGGACTAGTAATCGCGAATAATTCATCAATTGCCGGGGCTGAAGGCGGTTGCCAAGCAGAAGTTGGATCAGCATCAGCAATGGCCGCAGCTGCTTTAGTATGTGCCAAAGGTGGAACAGCTCAACAAGCAGCCGAAGCAATATCTATAACATTACAAAATATGATGGGACTGGTTTGTGATCCAGTGGCTGGCTTAGTTGAAGTTCCTTGTGTCAAACGTAATGCTCTTGGATCTTCACAGGCCATGATTTCGGCTGATATGGCCTTGGCCGGTATTAAAAGTGTCATTCCAGTTGATGAAGTGGTTGAAGCAATGCACAAAGTTGGCCAACAAATGCCATCAATTTTTAAGGAAACTGCTGAAGGTGGTTTAGCTACAACGCCAACAGCCTTGAGATTAAAAAAAGAAATTTTTGGTGATTAAGGAAAATAAAAAAATCACCCACATAATAGGTGATTTTTAATTTTACCAAGCGACTGGGCCACTAATATTGGTAAATGTTGCGTTATCTTTGTTCTCAAAGTCGGTAGCCAAAGCAACCGTACGAGTGATTCCTACGTCAATTGACTTGGCTCCCATTTCACGAGCCTGTTCTGGAGTAGCACCACCAAATTCGGTCGCAACCATACCTGGATCAATTGCATTAACTGTAATTGGCAAGTTATTTCGGGTCATTTCCTTGGCTAATTGAACCGTAAACATGTTAGCAGCAGCTTTGGCTGATTGGTAGCCAACGGCAACGGCCTTATAAACCTCCGATTGGGGGTTTAGTGCTTCTGTTTTAGAACCCATCATGCTGGAAATATTAATGATTTTAGCTTGTGGAGCTTTTTTGAGTAATGGCAGCATTTTTTGTGTGACGTCGATTAATCCAAAGTAATTAACTTCGAAATCTTTCCGAATTAATTCCTGTGAAATTTGTGATGGTTCAATTCTGAAGTCAAAAACACTGCCGGCGTTATTTATTAAAGTTGTTAAATAGCCATATTTTTCCATCAATTCTTGAGCGGCAGCTGTAACTGAGTCTGAATCAGTGACATCTAGTTGAATAACATCCACTTTTAGACCGTCAGCAGCTAATTTTTCAACAGCTGATTTACCCTTATCAAGGTTACGGGAGCCAATAATAACTTTTTGACCGGATGCCGCCAAAGCTTTAGCAATGGCAAGACCCATACCACGGTTGCCTCCGGTAACAAGTGTGATTACTGAATTGTTTTTCATAATATATACCTACCTTAACTGGAATGTTGAACAGCTTATCATGCTGGTGTTACACTAGCGCAAGTAAAAAATTAAAAAAGTGGTGGTCATTATTTATTCTATTAAAACTGTGGCTGAAAAGTATGATGTGACATACGATACTTTGCGATATTATGAAAAAATTGGTTTGCTGCAAGATATTAAACGAAATGATCGCGGTCAACGGGAATATTCTGATGCTAATTTGGAGAGTTTAAATAAAATAATCCATTTGCGTAGCTTGGGAGCGTCAATTGCGGACTGCCAACAAATTAATACGTTACTTGGCAATATTGATGTAACGGCTGACGATTATGATCAAGGATTAGAATTGCTAGCCAGATTGGAAGATAATCTCAACAAGCAGATTGCAACAATCGAACAGCAAAAACAATTTTTATCAGCGAAGAAAGATAGATTTAAACAAGCACGGGATAATTTAAAACAAATAAAAACTAATAGTGGGGGAATTAAACTATGAGACAACAAACACACATGGCTTGTACATCAATTATGGTCGGCAAAAAAGCGGCAATGAATGGTGTTAATTATATTGCCCGTAATGAAGATAATTTCGTGGCGAACTGGCCTAAGCGTTTCTTTGTTCAACCAGCAGTTTCTGGGCGTCATGAAACTTATACGTCACCATATAATAAATTGAGTGTAGAATTACCTGAAAACGGCTATCGTTATACTTCTTCACCAGATGCTAATCAAGATGAGGGCTGGTATGAGGAAGATGGTATCAATGAAAAAAATGTTGGTATGAGCGCAACTGAAAGTGTTACAGCCAACGAAAAAGTTTTAGCATATGATCCACTGATTGAGAATGGTGTGGCTGAGGATTCAATCACAACGTTAGTTTTGCCATACATCAATTCTGCTCGTGAAGGTGTGAAATATTTAGGCGATTTGATTGCCAAATATGGTTCAACAGAAAGTAACGGTGTAGAATTTTTCGATGAAGATGAGATTTGGTACATGGAATTGGCTACTGGACATCACTGGGTTGCCATAAGAATTCCTGATGACTGCTATGTGATAGCTGCCAACCAAATTGGAATCGAAAATATTGATTTCAACGACTCTGAAAATTATATGTGGTCCGATGGTATCCAAAAATTTGTTAGTGAAAACGATTTGAACCCTGATTTAACAGGTTGGAATTTCAGACATATCTTTGGAACAAGCACTAAACAAGACCGCCATTACAACACACCAAGAGTTTGGTATGGTCAAAAGGTTTTGAATCCTTCAATTGAGCAAGATCCTGAATCAGATGCATTGCCATTCTTGAGAAAACCGGAAAAGAAGATTTCTGTCGAAGATATCCAATATATTTTGGCATCACATTATAATGAAACCAAATTTGATCCAATTGGTGGCGGTTCAGAAGATGATAAGAGACGCTATCGTGCCATTTCGTTATCTAGAACGGCCAATTCCCACATTTTACAATTGCGAGATTCTAAGAAAGTTGCTGCCAACGCTATCGAATGGAAAGCATTAGGCATTCCCAGCTTCACACCATACGTGCCATTTTTCACCAATGCAGACGATATAGATGAATCATATAGCTACGTGCCCGAGAAATTAGATTTAAAGAGCGCATATTGGTTATATGAATCAATGTCAATGATTGTCGAAAGTCATTATAGCGAGTTCGCTACGGCCAATTTGGACTATCAAAAAGAATTGGCTTCATGGTCAAGAAGAAAAATTGCAGCCGTGGATAAAGAGACAGTTGGAATGACCGGTCAAAAATTAACAGATTATTTAACAGAGCAAAATCATCAGATTGCAAAACATTTTAACGATGAAGCTAAGAACCATCTAGCAGATTTAGTGACAAAAGGGACAGAGATGTCGAAGCTGACATTTAAGATGGATCCAAATTTGTAGAGAGTGGAGAAGGGGCGCCCAGCTCCCGAGCATTTTCGTAGATAAGTTAATTACACGCCGGGTTTGCGTGTGATTGACTTATCTATGAAAAGCGGAAGGAGTTGCCCCTTCGGAACTCGTTTTAGAGCCACTGCATATATATAACAAGATCTAAAATATAAAAACTTAAAACTTAAAAAGGACTAACTTCAAATAAAAAAGAAGTTAGTCCTTTTAAGTAAAAAAAATTAAATCTAAAATATTTACCTATCTGAATCATCAAAAACATCCCAAAATTTTATACTGTTTTGAAGAACTTTCTCCAATTCAAGTAATAAAATTTTGTATAACTTATTAATATAACACAAATAAAACGTTTTCTAACAACAAATTCACTATATCATGAGCGTTTTTTCCCCATAGTGACAATTTCAAGTCTATAATAGATATTGGGACTTTCCCAGTTTGGGATAAAAATCAATGAAAGGTAGCGAAGGTATGCAGGTATATAAAAATTCACAAGAATTGATAGACCAGATTAAAGAGAGTTATCATAAATTCATTGATGAATATGAGGGGATTAGCGATGATGTTGCTGATGAAAGAATCGATCAGGTGGATAAAACCCCTAGAGAGATGCTCTCATATCAAGTTGGTTGGATTAATATGATTTTGTCATGGGAGAAAGCTGAAGCTGGTGGGGCTAAAATCACCACACCTACTCCTGGTTACAAATGGGATCAAATGCGTCAGTTATACCATGATTTCAACATCAAGTATGGTTCAGATGGCATTGAGAATGAAAAAGCAGAACTTGGCAGTGTTGTAGCGGAGTTGATTGCTTGGATCGAAGATATGTCACATGATGAACTATTTACGCCAGGCGAACGTAAATGGGCAACAACAAAGGCAATGTGGCCAGTTGCTAAATGGATCAGAATAAATGCCGTTTCACCATTTAATAACTATAGTAGACAAGTTAGAAAATGGAAGAATTTTAATTTAAGAGATAAGAAACCAGTTAACTCATAGATAGTACAACTATCTTCAAGAACGAATTTTGAGGAAATGTAGTTTCATTCAAATAGAACAAAAAGCAGTACTTACAATCTCAAATGATTGCAGGCACTGCTTTTTTGCATCTAAAGTATTTATCTTTTGTACGTAAATTGAATTAATAATCCATCAGTAAAAAAAAGCTGCCCACAAGTGAGCAACTTTAAATTCCGAAATCAATCAAGAAATACCCGATAGTACCAATGATAATCAACATAGCAAAGTTGATTAATGAAAAGTACAATAAATATTTACCGGGATCTTTCTTAAAGAAAAATCTATATTGTTTGAAAGCCAACAAATTAGCAAGTGAGCCAACCACAGTACCGAGTCCACCAATATTCGTACCTAAGAAGATGGCATGAACATATTTAGAGAATTTAGAAACTAAGATAGTCGTTGGAACATTACTAATGAATTGACTAGTAATAATCGATGTTAAGTAAGTGCTTGTTCTTGTTTGTAAAAATTGATGTAGATTATTAACGATTGCTGGTTCACGGTTGATATTACCGACGGCAATAAAGAAACACATGAATATCAGTACGATAGAATAATCAACTGATTCAAGAATATGCGGGTTGATGAAAATTACTAATAGCAATGCCGCAATCAATGAACCCCACATTGGAATAACTGAGAAAATTCCTAAGAATATGACGATAGTAACAGCAACAGTCAAAGTTAAACTTGGAATATTCAGTTCCACAGCCGGTAATTCAGACAATTCGATTGGATCCTTAGGAAAGAATCGAGTGACTAAGAAGACAGCAATGAAAGTGACAATTGTTATTGGCGTTGACATGATGAAGAATTGTTTAATACCAAGGTTG
This sequence comes from Companilactobacillus huachuanensis, assembly GCF_005404815.1. Lineage (GTDB taxonomy): Bacteria > Bacillota > Bacilli > Lactobacillales > Lactobacillaceae > Companilactobacillus > Companilactobacillus huachuanensis. The sequence goes on along the minus strand of NZ_BJDF01000029.1, from coordinate 12,441 downwards.
AAATGCGTCAACAAGAATAAATTGTGGGTATTACCAAACGGTGTAAAAATACTCCCAAGGTTAGCGGCCATCGCAATGATGATCACTGGGAAAATTGGGTTGACTTTTATATGTTTGGAAAGTTGATAAAACAAAGGAACTAAAGTTAAAATGGTAACATCATTAGTTAAGAACATAGCTCCAAAAAAGGCTAATGAAGCTAGCATAAACATCATCTGTCGCGTCGTCTTCGCTTTATGCGTCATATACGCCGCGTAATACTTTAGAAAATCCAAATAATCATAGATTTGGATTATAATCATCATAGATAGTAGCGATGCGAGCGTCTTCCAATTTATGTCCATCAATTGAGGTGGACTAATGAAGATAGATGTCAAAATTGCTGCGGCACCAGCGATCCACAACACCCTATCTGAAAATACACGTTTTAATACGGCCATTTACGTTTCCCCTACAAAAAATTAGTCCTTATATAGTATAAAGATAAAAGTACTGTTAAAAAAGATAATTATACAAAAAATAACAAATAAGTTTCCAAAACTTAATTTTTTCAAAAATTATTTTTATAAAAAGCATAATGTATTGTAACCTAAGTATAATAAATATCAACATGAGGGAGGATAATAAATGCAAATAATTTTATCAATTTTGATGTTCATTGTAGGAATCGCCATAATGACAATATCTTTTAAAGCAAAAAGGGAATTGATATATTATCTAACCTTATCAATTGGCACAATTGTTTTTTTTGCCGGTATTTTTGTGATATTCCCAAAATAGTAGTACCAATCGATAAAAAATTGGTATAATCTGCTTATCAAATAGGGGAGGGCTTCTATTATGTTTAAGCGTATTTTTCTTTTGGTCCTTGTTTCAATGATATTCAGTGTCGTTGAAATGACCGTAGATCCCGGATTCTTCGTTGGAAGAATTTTCTTAGCATTCTCAGGCTTTTTGATGGTTTTAACATCGTTAACGTTTGTTAAAGATTTAAGACGAGCTGAGTAAATTAAAAATTATAAAGTGCCGTACATTCATTGTTTTTCGATGTGATGTACAGTGCTTTTTTTAGTTGTCATTTGTAATAAAGCATAAGTTACTTTCTTGTAGTAATATTTATATCAAATAAGAAATAACTAAAATTGGGAGGCAAATCGATGATAGCTTTCAAAAGAGTATTACTCCATGTGGTACAAAATAAAAATATAACTACATGGAGAAAATTATGAAAAACATATATGACAACGAGAAATTTTTTGAAAAATATAGTCAGATGAATCGTAGCAAGAACGGATTAGCTGGAGCTGGTGAGTGGAGTACTTTAAAACCAATGTTGCCAGATTTTCAAGGCAAAGTAGTTTTAAACTTGGGATGTGGCTACGGTTGGCATGATCGATATGCCATTGAAAAGGGTGCCACTGCAGTTGTTGGGGTTGATATGTCTGAAAAAATGTTGCAGGTTGCCCAGTCTAAAACTTCGAGTAATAAGATAACTTACGTGCATGATGATATTACTAAAATTAATTTTGAGGATAATAAATTTGATATTGTCCTAAGTTCGTTGGCTCTGCATTATGTAGAATCCTTTGATGAGATAGTGAATAAAATTAGTCATTATCTTAAATCAAATGGAACGTTCATTTTTTCGGTTGAGCATCCAATTTTTACTGCACAGGGTAGTGAAGAATGGAATTATGATAGCGATGGTCAGATTAAAGATTTTCCAGTTGATAATTATTTTTACGAAGGCAAACGAGAAACAGACTTTTTAGGCGAAACAGTAGTTAAGTATCATAAGACTTTGACGACATATTTGAATGGATTACTTAAAAATAATTTTCAAATCACACAGATAGTTGAACCGATGCCACCGAAGGATATGATGGATCTGCCGGGGATGAAAGATGAAATGCGTCGACCAATGATGTTGATTGTTTCAGCAACTAACAACTAAAAGGTCAGAAATTCCAGACGCTGGCGACTTTTTTAATTATAAGCTGAAAGTTGAAAGGTGAAAAAGTGATATAAACATTGCTGTTACAGTCCTAAATTCAATTTATTTACCAATTTAGTTAAATGGCAAGAAATCACAGTTGGACATTCTTATTATAAAAAAACTAGTTGGAAGAACTGAAAGTATTCATTTGCAGCGAAAGTGGCGTTATTGCTTCAGCAATTACACCACCGGGCGTGTTGAAGACTTACCGGTTTTTGGTAAGGCTTCAACCGAGATTCGAGACCGCCTTTTGGCTCGAATCGTACCGCGCAGCATATGAATACTTTCAGTTCTGGAAACGGCATACTGCATCAAACTTTCAACCTTTAGTTATAAGTAAATTACTCCAAAATGAGTTGCATCACACTGAAAGAACTAATCATCAGGTGTGATACAACTCATTTTTGTTAATTTTAATATTTAGTGACTGACACAAATGCTTTTAAAATAGTTAGTTAATGGATGGTGCTAGTTGATAATATATAATGTGAAATTCATGAAACAATTGTTTCACAGGGAACATTCTAGTATTCATCGTCAGCAATTTTTTCTAAAGTGACTTTTGAAGGAATGAAGAATAACGTTCCACTGATTGCAGTACTGAAGTCTAAAATGCGATCACTCTTAGTGAACATATTTTCCAGCATGCGGTTGGTGATTGAAAAATCCTTGGTGTAGGCAATGAAATAAGTACCGGTAATATCTTTAGCAGGATCTGAGAAAGGCACGTTCATTCTGACGATTTTGTGTTCAATGCCATCTTTCATATCTTTTGAGATGACGTTGTGAGCATTAGGAAGTTTTTCTTCATCAGTTAGTTCACGGTCAGAAAATTTATGACGGCCGATTGATTTTTCTTGGTCATCAGTTGACAGATTTTTCCATGCATCCATGTTGTGAATATATTTTTGAGCAAAGGCATATGAACCGTTAATGAATTCGGCATCATCATCAATCAACGTGTAGTCCATTGATTCAACACCAGCTGGATTTTCGGTGCCATCAATAAAACCAACAATTGAACGTCCCTCAAGGTATCTGAAGCCGTGGGTTTCATCCTCAACGGAAGTTACAGGACGTAAAAGTTCCATAAACTGATCCATCAATTCATAACAGACGGCCATATTTTTTGCCCGAACATGGATAAAAATGTCTCCGGGTGTGGAAACAGCCGTGTATTTTGGACCTTTAATTTCTTTGAAAGTCGATAGTTGCTTAGGCTTTGGTGCGTCTGGGAAAAGATAGTCCCAAGCGTCAGCTCCAAAGCCCCAAGCAATATTAGCCTGAGCTTCAGGGTCACGAATACGCATACTATTAATTATGGAATTAGATAGATCAGCGAATTCAGCAACCGCATTTTTTTCTTCGGATTGATTCTGATGGTTCAGTAACAAAGTTGCGAAAATAACACTTTCACCAGCATCTTTATAAACATCTTGTGCCTTTTTAATGTCAACAGTCATGGATTCATCCTCCAGAATATTTATTTATAATCACACCATATCATATAACTTAAGAATCTAAGCATCTAAAGGTTAAAAGTCGAATGGGGCACTAAAGTCGATAATATTCCCCCTTCATGCGTATGGGCTCAAGTTTGATAAGTAGTCTTGGGACTCGGCTTGACGTATTGTAAAGTTCAACACATCTCCAAAAATCTCAACGGCCAGCAAATATTTTTCAGCTCTGGAAGTAAAACGACCTTTGCTTAAAATTCATAAATTAAAATTCTTGATTATGCGTTAATTTAGGAGAATAATAAAATTAATAACAAATTTAATAATTTAGTCAGGAATTGTCTTGAAAGGAAGTACAAATGTATGTGTACAAGTCTTAGTCTAGGAGCCTTAGATGGTTCTAAATTTTTAGCAAGAACAATGGATTTCGCCTTCGAATTAAATGGTCGTCCAACTTTTTTACCAGAAGATTACAAATGGATCTCATCCTTTGATAAAAAAACCTATACAACTAATTATGCCATCATGGGAACAGGTGCCAAGTATGGCAATAATTATATGGTAGCTGATGGATTTAACGAATATGGTTTGTCCGCTGCTGAATTATATTTCGTAAATGCCGCTAAATATGATGAACAGCCAACGGATGGCAAAACCAACTTAGTATCTGAAGAATTTATTCTTTGGGCACTAGGAAATAATAAGAGCATCGACGAGTTACGTAAGAACCTGGAGAATGTTCGCATTATCGAATCCGATGCTGGTGTAATGGGGCAAAATCAACCCTTACACTTTATTTTTAGTGATGCGACAGGGGCAACTTATGTGCTTGAACCAGAAGGCGATGGATTGATTCTCGAAGAAGATAAAGTAGGCGTTATGACAAACACACCTGACTATGACTGGCACAAAACTAACTTAGCTAACTATTTAGGCGCTCAAACGACAGGCTTTAAAGCTAAGAAGTTTGGTGAAGAAGAAGTTGTTCCATCGGGGTCAAATGGTACTTACAGATTACCTGGTGGTTTTACAGCGGTTGACCGTTTCGTTAGAACTGCCTTTATACGTAATGAAATCGAAAAGCCTGAAAATGCCCAACAAGCAGTTAATACAATTTTACATATTCTCGACAGTGTAACCGTTCCTCGTGGTATCAATATGAAAGATAACGGCGAACCAAGTTACACACAATATCAAACTGTTTTAGATTTGACTAATAAGATCATGTATTACGTACCATATGGTAACCGGACTGTTTATAGCATTCCAATGACTGCTGATATGATTAAAAATCAAAAAGAACCAAAAGAATTTGAAGTTGCTCTCAAGCAAGAGTTCGTAAGTTTAAATTAGAATAACTAAAGGTTGAAAGGTGAAAGACTAATCTAACCATTGTTGTTACAAGTTTAGAGTTAATTTATTTAAATAGCTCGAAAGTCTTTGTTTTATTGTTCCTGCTATAAAAAAATAAATAAATTAGTTGGAAGAGCTGAGAGTATTCATTTGCAACGAAAGTGGCGTTAGGACTTTAGTCCTTACACCACCGGGCGTGTTGAAGATTCGCGGGTTTTGCGAGGCTTCAACCGAGGTTCGAGACCGCTTTCTGGCTCGGGCCGTTCCGCGTAGCAATTGAATACTCTCAGCTCTGGAAACGGCATAATTACCTAAATTTTTAACCTTGAATTAGAAGAACCAAGAGTGATACCTAAATTTAGGTACCACTCTTTTTTTGGTATCTAACTTCAATCTGTTATAAGATGTAATTAAATAAAAAGATAATCACCATGTGAAAAATTGGTGCGACCCAATTATGAAATGAGGAAATATATAATGGCCGACTTAGTTTATCAAAAAATTATTACATCACTAAAAAAAGCAATTGATGCCGGGGAATTCTCAGATATGCGTTTGCCTGATGAAAGATCTTTAGCGGAAAGCTACAGTGTCAGTCGCAGTTCTATCAAACGGGCTCTGGGATTGATGGCTGATCAAGGAATCATCTTTAAAAAACGTGGTTCTGGAACATTTGTTAATCCGCTGTATTTGAAACAAGGTTCATCCTTCAACTACAGTGGCAAAAATCTTGGTATTACCGACAGTTTCAACGCTAATGGGCAAAAACCTGGCGTTAAAGTCTTGAGTTTTGATGTTGTTCATCCGAATAAAGATTTGCAGGATAATTTATTTCTCAAACCGTCAGAATTCGTCTATGCCTTCAAACGCTTGCGCCTGTTGGATGACGTTCCCTTTATGATTGAAACTGGCTATATTCCAATCAAGTTAGCACCGGAATTGTCAGAGCAAATTGCTTCGGAATCTATCTTTAATTATGTAGAATCAGAATTGGGCAAAGAGGTTAATAAAACCTACTTGAATATTTCTGCAGAACCATCAGACGCTGAAGGTAAAGAATTGCTACACTTAGCTGAAAATGAACCAGTGGGATTGATGGAAGGAATTTTCTTCTTGGACGACGGAACACCATTCGAATTTTCTACAATGAAGTTGCATTATAAGTATTTCAAATACGATTCATTTGTTGATTTAGCAAATAAGTAAGAGCTTTCAATAATTGGAACGCACCAATTTATCAAATGGTTGACTTTTAGAACTATTCTAGTTATGATACTCAATGTAAATACATAAGGAGTGTGCTGGTAATGACAGATTACTCATCAAAAGAATACTTAAATTTATTAGATAAATATTGGCAAGCAGCGAACTATGTTTCTGTTGGTCAACTTTACTTAAAAGATAATCCTTTACTAAGACGTGAATTAAAAGCTGACGACGTTAAAGTTCATCCAATCGGACATTGGGGAACTATCGCCGGTCAAAACTTTATTTATGCTCATTTAAACCGTGCTATTAACAAGTATGGTCTCAAAATGTTTTATATTGAAGGCCCTGGTCATGGTGGGCAAGTAATGGTTTCAAATTCTTACCTTGATGGTAGTTACACTGAAACTTATCCAGAAATCACTCAAGACACTAAGGGTATGCAAAAATTATTCAAACAATTTTCATTCCCAGGTGGTGTTGCATCACATGCTGCCCCTGAGACTCCAGGATCAATGCATGAAGGTGGAGAGTTAGGTTATTCTCTATCACACGGTGTTGGTGCCATTTTGGATAATCCTGATGAAATTGCTGCTGTTGTAATTGGTGATGGTGAAGCTGAAACTGGTCCTTTGGCCGCTTCATGGTTCTCAAACGTCTTCATTAACCCTGTTGATGATGGTGCTGTATTGCCGATTTTAAATCTTAATGGCTTCAAGATTTCTAACCCTACAATTTTGTCACGTAAGAGTGATGAGGATTTGACTAAGTACTTTGAAGGTATGGGTTGGGATCCATTGTTTGTTGAAGGAACAGATTCAGAAAAGATGCATCCAGAAATGGCTAAAACTGTTGATGCTGCTATCGAAAAGATTCAGTCTATTCAAACCGAAGCTAGAAAACATCCTGCTTCAGAAGCAAAGATGCCTAAGTGGCCTGTTATTATCTTCCGCGCTCCTAAAGGTTGGACTGGTCCTAAGACTTGGGATGGTGAACCAATTGAAGGCTCATTTAGAGCACACCAAATTCCAATCCCTGTTGATCAAAATGATATGCAACATGCAGACAAGTTAGTTGAATGGTTAGAATCATATAAACCAGACGATTTATTTGATGAAAATGGTACTTTGAAGAGTGAAATTGCTGCAATCGCACCTAAGGGTCAAAGCAGAATGGCGATGAACCCAATTGTTAATGGTGGAGTTGATCCTAAACCTCTTAAATTACCAGACTATAAGAATTATGCTTTGAAATTTGATAAGCGTGGCTCAAAGATTGCCCAGGATATGATTGAGTTAGGTAAGTATTTGGAAGATGTTATCAAGAAGAATCCTGATAACTTTAGATTATTTGGACCTGACGAAACTATGTCTAATCGTCTTTATGACATCTTTAAGACTACTAACCGTCAATGGATGGAACCAGTTCATGAACCCAATGATCAATATGAAGCACCAGCTGGTCGTATCATTGACTCACAACTTTCAGAACACCAAGCAGAAGGCTTTAACGAAGGCTATACTTTGACCGGACGCCATGGAATGTTTGTCAGTTATGAAGCATTCTTACGAGTAGTCGACTCAATGTTGACACAACACTTCAAGTGGTTGAGAAAAGCTAATGAATTAGGTTGGAGAAAGAAGTATCCATCACTAAACGTTATTGCTACATCAACAGCTTTCCAACAAGATCACAACGGTTATACGCACCAAGATCCCGGTATCATCACACATTTGGCTGAAAAGAAAGCAGAATATATCCGTGAGTATTTCCCAGCAGATACCAACTCATTGTTGGCTGTTATGCCTAAGATTTTGGATGACCAAGAAAAAATCAATTTGTTAGTTACTTCAAAACAACCAAGACCACAATTCTACTCAATTGAAGAAGGCCAAGAATTGGCTGAAAAGGGACTCAAGGTTATTGATTGGGCTTCAAATGACAACGGAGATCCTGACATAGTGATTGCTGCTGCCGGAACTGAGCCAAACCTTGAATCATTGGCTGCAATTAGTATCCTTAAAAAAGCAAAACCAGAATTAAAAATCAGATTTGTTAACGTCGTTGATTTATTGAAATTGAGATCACCAAAAGTTGACTCTCGTGGTTTAACAGATGAAGAGTTTAACGAAATCTTCACGATTGATAAACCAGTATTGTTTGCCTTCCATGGTTTCGAAGATATTATTAAAGACATCTTCTTTGATCGTGAAAATCACAACCTTTACGTTCATGGTTATCGTGAAAATGGTGATATTACAACACCATTTGATATGCGAGTAGTTAATGAGATGGATAGATTCCACTTGGCAGAAGAAGCAGCCGTTGCCGTACAAGGTGATGGAGCAAGTGACTTTGCCGACGAAATGGAAGCCGAAGTTGATAAACATAACAAGTATATTCGCGAATATGGTGATGATTTACCAGAAGTTCAAAATTGGAGCTGGGAATAGACAGAGAGTGGAGACATGGCGGTTAGCTCCTGAGCATTTTCGTATCTTAGTGAATTGCACGCTGTTTTTGCGTGTGATTTGCTAAGATATGAAAAGCGGAGGGAGTTGCCATGACGCAACTCGTTTTAGAGCCACTGCATATCCAGCCGCACTAAAGAATAACTGAATATATAAACAAACAAAAAGGGCCCTCAAAATTAAAAAATTTTGAGGGCCCTTTTATGCACTAAAAAAACTATACCCTTCATCAAATTCAAAAAAAGAAAAAGATAGCGTTTACAAAAATAAAAAAATCTGATACTATTTAGTCATTCGAACGAGTGTCATTCGAATGACTATCAAAAAGGGAGGTATACAAATAATGTCACCGAAATCATCTCAACAATTAAATGGCAGTAAAAAACTTAGTTTAACAAGCATGTATTTTAACCGATATTTAATTTTCAGATATTCTACAGCACTATTTTTCTTTATAAATTTGTATTGGTTAATCATTCTAGTTGCTTCAAATAAATACAGTTGGATAGTTCCTGGGGCATTACTGATTGGGTCAGGAATCGTTATGGTTGAGCAGGTAAGCAAGTATTGGAAACACGATAATGGGTTAATGCTAACTAGAGGATATTACGCAATGCAAGCTGTGGTTAATTTAATTCTTGTTATCAGTATATTGCTGAAAAAACGGGCGGTATTTTATCCATTTCTGACTAATAAAAGTAATGTTTTTCTAATTGGGTTTCTATTGGCTGGGGTTGCAGTTAGTTTGTTACTAGAGTACCGAGGATATTTAATTGAACATGATCGAGATCATTATTTGAATAACATTAAAAAGTTTGCAGCAAGTTTATAAAATAGGGGTGTGAATTGTAATGGATGAAAGTAATAACAAATTATTTCAATTTTTGAATAAGTATTTGATGGGACCAATGGGGAAATTAGCACAATTTAGAATCGTGCGTGCGGTTATGGCAGCTGGTATGGCAACTATTCCGTTTACAATCGTTGGTTCGATGTTCTTGATTATCAGTGTTTTGCCACAAAGTTTTCCAGCTCTAACCGGATTCTTTAGCGTAACATTTGATAAAATAACGCCATTATATATGTTAGCTAATCAAGCTACTATGGGAGTTTTGTCATTATACTTCTGTTTAGTCTTTGGTTACGAATACACAAGGATTCAAGCACAGGAAGAAAAAATAGAAATTAATCCATTGAATGGTGCCTTACTTTCAATGATGGCATTCTTCATGTGTTTACCAGAATTAGTATTAAAAAACGGTGCCATGACTTTGATCAACGTTATCAATAAAGATACCAAGATTATTGATGGTTGGGAAATGGCCGGTGGTGTCACACGTTTAGGTACTACAGGTATTTTTACAGCTATTATTATGTCCATTATTGCAGTTAAGATTTATGCGGGTTGTGTTAAACACAATTGGACTATTAAAATGCCAGAAACAGTTCCATTAGGGGTTTCTCGTTCATTTACTGCTTTGATTCCAACTGCTGTAATTGCATTAACAGTTATTTTAATTAACGGAATATTGATTTCACTTAATACTGATATTTATAAAGTTGTAGCCATTCCGTTTGGATTTGTTACAAATCTTACTAATACGTGGGTTGGTTTGTTGGTTGTTTACTTCATAATGCATGCCTTATGGCTTGTTGGTATTCACGGTGCCACAATCGTTACTTCATTCCTTACACCAATTGTTTTATCTAACATGGTAACTAACGCTCATGGTGGAAATATTCCTTTTGCCGGCGAATTTAACAACTGTTTTGTTACTATTGGTGGTTCAGGTGCAACTTTGGGTATGGTTATCTTCATTGCTTTCTTTGCTAGATCAGCTCAATTAAGTGCTTTAGGCAAGGCCAGTATTGTTCCTGCTTTCTTCAATATTAATGAACCTATCTTGTTCGGTATGCCAGTTGTTTATAATCCATACACAGCTATTCCATTTTTCCTAGCACCAATGTCATCAATGTCAGTAGCATATTTTGCTATTAAATTACATATGGTAAATCCACCAATGGCGCAAGTTGCATGGCCTACTCCTGTTGGATTATCTGCTTTTCTTGGTTCAGGTGGTGATTGGCGTGCCTTTGTATTAGCAATTGTTTGTGCCTTGATTGCCTTTGTCATTTGGTTCCCATTTATCAAGTTCTATGACAATAAGTTGTATGTCCAAGAACAAAATAATGACAGTGTTGAAGCTGCTTAGTTATTAAAAAAAGTATCGAGGAGAGTTAATAAATGACAAAATTTCCAGATGGATTTTTATGGGGAGGAGCTGTTGCTGCTCATCAATTTGAAGGTGGCTGGGACGTTGACGGTAAGGGAATTAGTATTGCTGACGTTATGACAGTGGGTGACAATAACACAGCTCGTGAAATAACCGACGGTGTTATCCCGGGCAAAAATTATCCTAATCACGAAGCAATAGATTTTTACGATCATTATAAAGAAGACGTGAAGATGTTTGCTGATTTGGGACTGAAATGTTTTAGAACAAGTATTGCTTGGACAAGAATTTTTCCTAATGGGGATGAAATTGAGCCAAACGAAGCTGGATTAAAATTTTATGATGATTTATTTGATGAATTACATAAATATAATATTGAACCCGTCATAACTTTATCCCACTTTGAAATGCCATATCATTTAGTTAAAGAGTACGGTGGTTGGAGAAATCGCAAAATGATAGACTTTTTTGTTAAATTTGCGACGGTTGTTTTCAAACGTTATCAAAATAAAGTCAAGTATTGGATGACTTTCAATGAAATTAATAATCAAACCGGTTTAAATGAATGGGGACTATTTACCAATTCAGGAATACTGGTTCAACCTGATGAAGATGCTGAGAAAGCCATGTATCAAGCAGGACATTACGAGTCTGTGGCTAGTGCTCTTGCAGTTCAAATTGGCCATGAAATTAATTCTAATTTTGAAATTGGCTGTATGTTAGCTATGGGTCCTGTTTATCCAGCAAGTCCTGATCCTAAAGATGTTTTAAAGGCCCAAAGAGCCATGCAAGCAAATTATTGGTTCGCAGATGTGCAGTGCAAAGGCAAGTATCCTAATTGGCTCAAAAAATATTTTGAACGTAAACAGTTTGACTTGGACATTACATTGGAGGATTTGGACGTTATTAAGGCCGGCGTCGTTGATTATATAGGGTTCTCTTATTATGCGTCCCATGTGATCAGGGCTGATAAATCTGAACCTGAAGATTACATGACTCCGACGAAGAATCATGAAGTTAAAAATCCAACTTTAAAGCGGTCTGACTGGGGCTGGGAAGTTGACCCATTAGGATTACGTTATGCTTTGAATTGGTTTAGTGAACGTTATGATTTGCCATTGTTTATTGTTGAAAATGGTTTAGGGGCATTTGACAAAGTAGAAGCTGATGGCAAAATTCATGATGATTATAGAATTGATTATTTGAGAAAGCATATTGAACAAATTAAACTAGCAGTCGAGGTCGATGGAGTTGATTTAATGGGGTATACTCCTTGGGGATTCATTGACTTAGTTTCAGCCGGAACCGGTCAAATGGATAAGAGATATGGTATGATTTATGTCAATAAGAACGATGAAGGAACTGGAGATCTCAAGCGTTCTAAAAAGGATTCGTTCAATTGGCTAAAAAAGGTGATTGAGACTAATGGTTCTGATTTGAATTAATATACAGTACGAATGAGTAACAAAGCATGACTTTTTTATTAAAACTAAAGGTTGAAAGTTTAATTAAGGATGCCGTTTCCAGAGCTGAGAGTATTTATTTGCTGCGCGGAACGGCCCGAGCCTGGGAAGCGGTCTCAAACCTCGGTTGATGCCTCGCAAAAACCAGCGAGTCTTCAACGTTGGAGTGAACCCATGAGGTTGGACACATGATCCAAACCTGGAGGGGTTCACTATGATTAAGTACAATCTGGATTTCAAAGTCAAAATAGTAAATGAGTT
>NZ_BJDF01000028.1 GCF_005404815.1 Companilactobacillus huachuanensis | reverse complement strand
GTAAACGAGTAACTTGATCATCGGAAAGATTGATGTGTTGTTTAACAGGTCTGATATCTGATTTCATAAAATATATCCTTTTTTGAATTGATTATATCAGAATATAAAAGTGAGAGCTACACTCCACTAGTGCATCAACAAACGCAATATCAGGTAAACTTCGTTCATAATCATAAAATATATCGCCTATCGTTCTATCATCGATATATTCTCGCTGGTTTAGGCCAAGAATATCGTAAGCAAGTACAATGACAGCCAAGTGACCACATAATCCATCATACCTTTGGATTTGTGTTTTATCGAATTGGAGATATTGTTTGGCTAATTTGAAGTAGCCCTCAATTTGCCAACGGCGAGCGTACATTTGAATAATATCAGTAGATTCTAAACTTGTTTTCGTTGTTCCTAGAACCAAATAGTTATTCTTATCTCCACGTTTAGTGACAAATACTAATTTAACGGGCAATTCCTGACCATCAACGTTAAAAGTAACTATCGAACTATATAGGTACTTCTCCTTTGTGGACCACTTGGTCCGACAAAGGATTCCATAAAGTGATTTTTTACATCCATGGTACGACCGCGATAGCGGAAGTATACTTTTTTAACTTTTTTGAGCATTCCCACTGCAAAAAGGCCACGTTAGAGTAATTCCGAGAACATACGTGGTGAACTATACCAGCTATCAAAAAGAACATACTTAGCTTTTATGCCGCTTTTTACAGCAGAATCTATTAGTTCAAGAGCTACCTCATTCATCTTACGTTGTGCTTGATCACGTCTTTTATATGCCAAGGAACGTTTATCAAAGCATTTAAAAACGCCTAACTGATTCTTTTTTTGACGATGACATTAATGCAAAGTTAATTTTCAAAAAAGTATTTCCGTCACTCCAACCTATGGTTAGAGTGCGGAATCCATTAAAGAGTTTCTGTTTGTTATGATCAAAAACACGTGCTAGTAACTCAGTATTTTTGGAAAACTCACGTTTGAATAGTGAATCATCTATTATTAAGGCTTGCCGTCTTCTAGAATCTGTAAAATGTTCAACGTAGGATATTAGATTAATTGTCAATAATTGAACAAGTTTTTGCCAATTAGTATGAGGATCATTTAAACAATTTCTAACAGTCTTTGTTGTAAATAATTTACTTTTATTGGCTCTGAAAATGGAATAGCGCTTAAAAACAGCCGTTATAAGCTATTCTAACAAGACCGTTACCCTAACACCTTTTGTTTTACTGATATTTGCGGAATGCAAAATAGTCATGGACATGAATACTCCTTTATATACGCCTTTATATATTGGTTTTGGCGACTTAATTATAAGGATATGAGTAAGCTCATGTCTTTTTTTATACAATAAAGCCCCAGAATGCCGGGGCTTTATTGTATGTTATTCAGCTTTCAACCTTTAGTTACTTATTTACTACTGGTTGCTTACAATTCTTTTTTAATAACACCCCTGTAATTAAATTATCGCAATTAAATTATCTTAAAAGATTGAATTTAATACCTTCGCAAAATCATTGCGAAAAAAGAACTAAACTCCACTTAAAATTGGGCTCTGAAATCGGTTGGACCCATCGGACCACCATCTTTGGCTAACATTATCAATTGCTTCAAACGATTCCAATTAGCTTGGTCGAGTCTTGAATCATTGGATGCATTGGCTAGCAAAATTCCACTGACTGTTTTAGAAGCAATTATTTGAGGTGAACTCTTTTTTTACTTAGATACGTACCAGCAGTCATTAAAACTTTAATGATATCTGGATCAGTGTCAGGATTTTGGGATAAAGAATTGTACATTTCATCGACGATTTCAAAAGCCTGTTCATAAACTGACTTTTTCATAGTGCATTATTCCCTCCTTTAGAATTTATAATCGCTAAATAATATCTCCATGATAATTAAACAATAAAATAGACAATCAGCCTTAAGTTTCAAGTTGAGTGTCTAAGAAGATTCTCTTCACCTTTCATTTACAATCAAACACAAATAGAAATAAGATAAAATTAGTTGTTTTCCTTTTAAAAAAAGAACGCAAAAAAGAATCAAAAATAGCAAGTATAGTAACAACCAGTGTACCCATTCAAACTGTTTTCATTTCAATAGATTGCCTAATTTGCTATTTAAAATCTTTGTATAAACTAAATATGACAATAATTTCAATTAAATTAGAAAAACATCCTGAATGATGTTAGATGACGTCACAACCACATTTTTAACAATTATCATTGATTCAAGAAGAGTATTAACTACCTTCAAGATATTTTATCCTCCACATATAGCCATCGATGTATTATTTAGATAAGCAAAATAATAATTGCTGCTATAAGAAACGAGGTTATAAAAATGGATAATACGACTCTATTTAATTTAATCGATGACTCTTATAATGAAGATTTTTCAAATCAACCTATCAATTACAAAAAGTGTCTTTTACAGGGTGCTAAGGAGCTGAACAATGGCGACAGTAACATTAGCGTATGTTTAACTATCTATCAGGATTAGCACAATAATTTTATTGTTCCAATGACACTGCCACCTAAAAATAGATAATTACGCATGGTGCTAGTTAATCCGTTTTAAAGTATCTACTAATAACAAACATTGTTCGATTCCTGTTTGAAAACTATCTAGTGAACGAGTTCTGTTTCCAGATTAAAAGTAATTCCACAACGAGAAAATATCGTCTCATTTTGTCTTCTATCATGTGTTAATAATCGAGTATTCGTCCCATAGTTAAACATATTCCTGCGCTTAGGCGTCCAGAATTCGACACCTATACGAGCTAAGCCGATCTTTAATTTCTTACTCAAATAACCAGAATCAGCTAAGGCACGCGGACAGAATATTGGCCTATTAGAGTGAGGACCATATTTATATAGTAAATGGACGCCTTAGTAATTGTATAAGCAAATGGTATTCCCTGATTAGTCACTTCAAAACTATCTTTGAAGAACAATCACACTAAAAACAAACAAAAGTTTGCGATAATACAAAAAAATTCAATCGATAATATTTTTAATCATTATAAATCGATTATTAATATATATTAATTGTTGTATTAGATGACATGTCAAAATGAAGGAAGTGATATCCAATGATGATGTATCCGTATTTGAAATTAGGCCCTAGAGATGGAGTCATGTTAATTTCAGTTTTTATTATGTTAGTTTTAACACTAGTTTTTAAATGGTCAGTATGGGAATTTTCGTTTTCTGTTGTTGCAGTCATAATTGCATTTCTAGCAGGGAACATGAAATCAAATGAGAAGAACGTGCTTGCTTTCTTGAAAAAATAGTTTGAATTGGGACAGGATACCCTGAATTCGGTTCTTTCTCAACTTTGGTTATGAGAAAAAGAGGCTGTTTCTCGCTTGGAATTATTTCAAGTGGAAGACAGTCTCTTTTTGACAAATTTCTAAATTAAATATGCATACGCAATCCTTTTATAACCAAAGTTGAGAAAGAACCATAATTTTTATAAAACTTTACCTTTTTGGTAGGTATTCTATTCACTCCTGAAATAATTAAGGACATTCTATTTAAGCATATTTACTCAATTTCAAATTAGGGATCATTAATCTTCATAATCATTCTTATGCTTGATGCCTTCATTCTAAAAGAATAAGAAAAACCACGACATCTACAATACTTTTTACTTTTCAATAAAGCCCCTGTAGTTAAATTATCCGAGAGGATTGAATTTAATACCTCTGAAAAATTATTGTGGAAAAAATAGACCTCACAAGAGGTCTATTTTTTTATATGTGTAGCTAAAGGTTGGAAGGAGAAATATTAATATAACCGTTATTGTTACAGCCCTAGAGTTAATTATTTAAATGATTAGGATTTTATGCGGGGGGGTTGCTAGGCTTCAAACAAACAGCCTAAGGTTCGAGACCGTACTTTGGCTCGGACAGCAATTGAACACTCTCAACTCTGGAAACGGCATACTTAACTAAACTCCCCTTAAAACTGGGCTCTGAAATCGGTTGGACCCATCGGGCCCCCATCTTTGGCTAACATTATCAATTGCTTCAAACGATCCCAATTAGCTTGATCTAGTCTTGAATTATTGGATGCATTGGCAAACAAAATTCCACTGACTGTTTTAGAAGCAATTATTTGAGGTGCACTCTTTTTTTTGCTTAGATACGTACCGGCAGTCATTAAAACTTTAATGATATCTGGATTGGTGTCAGGATTTTTGGATAAAGAATTGTACATTTCATCGACAATTTCGAAAACTTGTTCATAAGCTGTTTTTTTCATAATACATTGTTCCCCTTAGCATCTATACTCAACTCACTTCATGAAATATCCATAACTCAAACATAACAGAAATCCTAATTAAATTTCAAAAGTATCTTGAATAACGTGATATTATATCGTAACCAAAAAATCTCAGATAATATATAGTCGTAAAATTAACGAGCTATTCATGGATTGATTCTGCTCTATTTGGCCAAAAAAATAGGCCCCCCATGAGGTCTATTTTTTATATTTGTCCAACTTCAACTGAAGCGTCATTAGACAACTTCTTCTGCAAGTATTTTTCCATTTCTTTATATGAAATATTAAAGTTCATTTCAACTTGTTGTGGTCGTTTAGTGTTAAAAATTACTGCTACCTTTGGTTTACGTCCATCAATTTCGATTGGAATCAAAGTTACATGAACTACTGAAGCATAATCTAGCACACCTGAATAGAAACCGTTCAACACGATTTTCTTTTCGCCGACACCGCCGACACCATTCATGATATTTAGCAACATGAACAATGCCACCATGATAATGTACGACAATTGATTGGTTGGTGAAACTAACAACCATGCGCCAATAAAAGCCGCAAAGATTAATGATGAAACTTTATATATCGATCTGATTTCAATCTGTGATTGCCAATAAACATTAAAGACAGCACCGAGAAAAAAGATGACATCTACTACTAATAGTATTGTACTCATTTAAATTTATCTCTTTTCTAGTCATTATAATTAATCTGATTTTATTTTCAAGAATCCTTACGGATTAAGTTTAACAGTAAATTGCCTACCGAAGTAATACATTTACCCACGGAAGAATTAATAATCCAATGCCACTTCACGTTTAAAATAATAAATGAATTGGAGAAGTTGAAAATATTAACCCTACTGTGTGGACGGCAAACTTAATTTGCTTACCTATATTGTATCGTACTTAGACAGTAAATTCATGATAGCAAGCTTTTATTGGTCAAATGCATATTTGGATTCGGTCAATTTCATAAAAAATCATAAATTATTCTATTATTTAAAAGCCCAGAATCACCTTGACATCAGCTTTAATCAAGTTTTTATTAGGTAGACTTAATTTTTTTGTTTATGGGGTTTAAAATCAGTCTCTAACATGATATTATATCTGGAGACAAAAAAAGGGGGATATAAGCTTGAGTGAAAAAAATAAAAAGCACGAAAGCCTTATTCATTATGCTAACGGCCCTTCCTTGGAAGAAATTAACGACACCGTTGAAGTTCCGACTGATGCTGGTTTCTTTAAAACTCTGTTAGCATATAGTGGTCCAGGGGCATTGGTTGCCGTGGGTTACATGGATCCAGGTAACTGGGTTACATCAATTGCCGGTGGGGCACAATTTAAGTACAAATTACTATCTGTTATCTTGATTTCTAGTTTGATTGCGATGCTTTTGCAATACATGGCAGCTAAACTAGGCATTGTGACCGGAAGAGATTTGGCCCAATTGACTAGAGATAGAACTTCCCGTGTGGGCGGTTTTATCCTGTGGGTAATCACCGAATTAGCCATTATGGCGACTGATATTGCAGAAATTATTGGTTCCGCGATCGCGTTAAAATTACTATTCAATATACCGGTACTCTGGGGTGTTATTATTACCGCCTTTGACGTACTGCTACTACTGATCTTAATGAAATTAGGTTTCAGAAAAATCGAAGCTATTGTAGCCACGTTAATCATGGTTATCCTCTTCGTCTTCTTATATGAAGTTATCTTGGCAAAACCAGATATGGGCCAAATGGTCATCGGTTTTGTACCAGATCCAAAAATTCTTCAAAATCAAAGCATGCTTTACCTTTCATTAGGTATCGTTGGTGCTACGGTTATGCCACATAATTTGTACCTACACTCCTCAATTTCACAGGCCAGAAAATATGACCGCAATGATTCTAAGAGTGTACATCAAGCTGTTCGTTTCTCAACTTGGGATTCAAATATTCAATTAACATTAGCTTTCATCGTTAATACTTTACTATTGCTATTGGGAGCTGCTTTATTCTATGGTACAAACAGTGATTTAGGACGTTTCGTTGATCTGTTCAACGCACTACAAGATCCTAAAGTTGCTGGTGCGGTAGCCAGTCCCGTTCTAAGTATTCTGTTTGCGGTAGCACTTTTGGCTTCTGGTCAAAACTCAACTATCACCGGAATACTCTCAGGACAAATCGTTATGGAAGGTTTCGTCCACATGAAGATGAAACTTTGGGTACGAAGAGTTATCACTCGTTTGTTATCAATTCTTCCAGTTATTACCTTTGCCATTATTTATAACGGTAATGAAGCTAAGATTGAATCACTTTTGACATTCTCACAAGTATTCTTGAGTGTGGCATTGCCATTCTCGATTTTCCCACTGATCCGTTTTACTAGTAATAAGGAATTGATGGGTGAGTTTGCTAATAACAAAGTTATCGAATATCTTGGTTATTTCATTGCCATTGTGCTGACGATTCTTAATATGTGGTTGATTTATACTACATTTGTTCCTGGGGCATAATAAAGGTTTCCGTCTCCATAGCCGAGAGTATTAACCTGCTCTTCCGACTAATTTATTCTTTGGTTGATGAAATATCTCGTGATTTATACTATTAACAAACAATAGTCTAGTTATCTGATTTCGAGAAAACTTTCCTACTAAATCAAAACAAGTCCTGCAATTTTTGGAATCAATCCAAACGTTGCAGGGCTTTATTTTGAATGCTAAATAAAAACGGACCACTTTCCTATTTTGAAGTAGCCTAATTGTCAACCTATGATATAATCTGGTATCATCAAACTAAGAAAACAAATAGAAAGCAAGGAATATTGATTGAATGCACTTGTAAATATGTATGGACCATTCTTTGATCTCCATAACTGGGCAACGGTTATCGAATCGGGGGAAGATTGGTTAATTATCCTATCTTTAATCGTTATGGAATGTATGTTATCTGTCGACAATGCCGTTGTTTTGGCTGCTCAGACTCAATCATTACCTAACAAAGCGGAACAAGAAAAGTCACTATTTTACGGACTTTTCGGTGCTTATATCTTCAGATTTTTAGTGATTGGAATCGGTGTCTATTTAATCGATTTCTGGTGGATAAAAGTTTTAGGTGCCGGTTACCTATTTTATCTATTCTTGAATCATTTCTTTTTCAGCAAAAAGAACCAACCAACTGAAGCTCCGACTGAACGGAAAGAAAATGCCTTTGAAAAGCATCTTCATATTTCACGCTTCTGGCAAGTCGTTATCTCAATTGAATTGATGGACATCGTCTTCTCAATCGATTCAGTTTTGGCTTCATTAGCAGTATCAAGTAACCCAGTTATCGTGCTGATTGGTGGTATGATTGGTATTTTGGCAATGAGAGGGATTGCTGAATTGATTATGGGACTTATGAGTAAAATCCCAGAGTTAAATGGAATGGCATACTTTCTGATTCTGTTTATCTCGGTTAAATTATTCTTGTCAATTCCCGCAATTGATATTGAAATTCCTAATATGGTCTTTGTAGGTGTATTGGTTGCCTCAATTATCGTCACATTGATCATTCACCAAATAAACAATAATCGTGCTCCCAGGAGCAAAAAAAAATAGTCTCCTAACTGGAGGCTATTTTTTTGTTTCTATACTATATGTTGAAGTATGCCGTCTCCAGAGCTGAGATTATTACCCTGCTATGCGGACCGGCCCGAGCCTGGGGAGCGGTCTCGGACCTCGGTTTGAATCCTTGCACAAACCGCAAGTATCCAAACTCTCCCGGTGGCGTAATGGCTGAAGCCATTACGTCACAACCACAGCCGGGTAATACTCTCTGCTCTTCCGACTAATTTTTTTATTATTCAATAGCCAAATTGCTTCTTTATCAGATTTGGTTCTTAAAGTATCCCTAATTATATTTGGTTTTGAAACTTGTCAAAAAGAGACTATCCTCCACTTAAAATAATCAAGCGATAGACAGCCTCTCTTTTTAATTAGTCTTTGTCTTACCACAACAAACTCTAGTTAATTGATTTATTCCGCAAGGACTAGTAAATCTAGCCTCCGGGAACCAGTGATTTCACCAGCAGTGAAAGTGGCGTTATGGCTTTTAGCCATTACACCACAGGACGACTTTTGAGACGTGATTTTCGGCTCAAAAGCGAGGTTCGAGACCGTACCCCAGGCTCGAACCGGTCCTCACAGCAGGTGAAAATCACTGGTTCCCGGAGGCGGCTGTCTCTTATTTATTTTGCAGTTTAGAATGCTTCAATCCATAAACAAGATAAACCACAATTCCGATTGCAATCCAAATCCCCACACTAATTTTAGAAATTGCAGGTAACATGAATAAGAAATAGAGACTGGATAATCCAGCAAAGATTGGTAATACTGGATAAAATGGCATTTTGAACCCATCGTTTGGAATATCCTTGCGTTTTCTCAAGAAAATAATTCCAAATGAAATGAATACAAACGCTAATAATGTTCCGGCATTGATCAATGATGTCAATTCCGTCAATGGTACTAGTCCGGCAAAGAATGCTTGAACAATTGCGGCTACCCAGACGGCATTTCTAGGTACGGAAAATTTTTCATCCACTTCACCCATTTTTTCCGGCAACAACCCGTCACGTCCGAGTGCATATACTAGTCGAGATCCACCGAAGAACATCGTCAATAATGATGTGAAAATCCCGACCAAAGCACCGACTGTAATCAACTTATTCCAAGTATCCAAATGGATAACTTTTAACGCATAAGCTGCTGGGTCGTCAACATTTAAATCTTTATAATTAACGATTCCGGTCAAAACAAATGAAAATCCAACATATAAAATTACGGCAACAACAACGGTTCCCAAAACACCACGAACAACATCCTTTTTCGGATTGATAGTTTCAGCTGAATTAGCAGCCAAAGCATCGAATCCTACAAAAGCAAAGAAAACCGTCGCAGTAGCTGTTGAAATTCCACCCATACCAAAAGGTTTTGTGTGAAATTGTTTGGGATAGAATGGCACGTAATTACTTGTTTTAATGTAAAAAGCACCCACAATAATAAATAAAATAATAATGATGACCTTAATTAGGACGGCTACATTTTCAACTTTTTTTGAAAGACTGGCTCCTTGAAGAATAATTGCAGCAATTATCAACACAATTAAAGTGGCAGATAAATTGATACCCCCGCCTTCTAAAGGTCCAGCTGCTAGAAATTTCGGCATCGAAACGCCAAATGCTCCTAAAATATTATTATTAAAATAAGAAGCAAACCCAACCGCTTCTGCGGAAACAGTTAAAAAATATTCCAAAATTAACGCCCAACCGAGAATCCAACCAACGATTTCGCCATAAATAACCGCTCCAAATGAATACGCCGATCCAGCAACAGGCATCGCTGATGAAAATTCGGCATATGCCATCCCCACAAAACCAGAGACAATTGCAGCAATCAAGAACGCTATCGTAACAGCTGGTCCTGCGTGCAATGCAGCCTCATGTCCAGGAAGAATAAAAATACCTGTACCAATTACGGCACCAATTCCTAAAGATAGTAGATCCCTAGCGCCAAGACTCTTTGTCAATCTGGAATCAGCCTTAAGATACGTATCGACCGATTCCTTTTTAAAGACATTTTTCATGAATTTTTCTCCTTAAAACTGCATAACCAATAATTACACTAAGTCTAAAGTTTACTACAATTTTTTTCATGAAAACAGATGTTTTGTACATAAAATGTAAACAATTGTTCATTTTTCGTTCACAATTGTAGATAATCTTACTATTTATGCCGTCTCCAGAGCTGAGAGCATTAACCTGCTATGCGGACCGATTCGAGCCTGAAGGGCGGTCTCGA
Organism: Companilactobacillus huachuanensis; assembly: GCF_005404815.1. GTDB lineage: Bacteria > Bacillota > Bacilli > Lactobacillales > Lactobacillaceae > Companilactobacillus > Companilactobacillus huachuanensis. The sequence continues at coordinate 15,124 of NZ_BJDF01000028.1, read as the reverse complement.
ATCTCGGTTTGAAGCCTTACCACAAACCGGTAAGTCTCCAAACTCGCCCGGTGGTGTAACGGCTGAAGCCGTAACGCCACACCCACAGCTGGTTAATGCTCTCAGCTCTTCCGACTAATTTATTCCTTATTCTACGAGATATTTCAATAAACATCTTCACCTATTTACATACTAGCCAAATGGTAATTTATATCTATGTCGATAAATTGATGATAAAAAAGCCACTTCTCACTTGGAATTATTTCCGAAATGAAAAGTGACTTCCTTTTATAGCTACTACTTAGCTACCGTCATACATTATTTTTTATTAATTATTATCTAAAGGTTGAATGGTAAAAAAATTAATATAATCATTGTTTTTACAAATCTAAAGCTAATTTATTTAAATATTCAGAAGTCTTGATTTTATTAATCCTATTATGTAATAGATAAACTAGTTGGAAGAGCTGAAAGTATTCATTTGCCGCGAAAGTGGCGTTATTGCTTCAGCAATTACACCACCGGACGCGTTGAAGACTCGCGGGTTTTGCGAGGCTTCAACCGAGGTTCGAGACCGCTTCCCAGGCTCGGGCCGTTCCGCGCAGCAAATGAATACTTTCAGCTCTGGAAACGGCATAAACTAATTAGTTACCCTCAGTCCGATATTTAGTTGGAGCATATCCGGTATACTTCTTAAATGTTTGGCTGAAATAGCTCAAACGGGTAAACCCTAAAGAATCGGAAATATCTTTAACACTATTATCCGACTCCTTCAACAAAAGCATTGCCTTTTGAATTTTCCGGGCATTCAAATACACCGAAAAGCTCAGACCTGTTTCTCGTTTGAATAATTTACTGAAATAATAATCAGATAAATAAACTTTGCTCGACACTTGATCTAAGGTTAATCGCTTGTTAAGGTTGCTATCAATATACTCAATTGCTGATATGATAGAACTGTTCGAAGTTGACATAACTTTAATTTGTTGCAAAGCATGTCCTTCATTATCAGCCAATTCATCCATCGCATCGTTTACATCTAGGGCGTATTTAATGACAAAGTTATCGATGCCACGATCTTTTACAATTAATTTGGCAACGCTTTCTGTCATATTGCGCAAAAAAATAACATGATCCTGCAATTGTTGCATGGTATGAAGATGTTCTTCGTTAGTACCTTTTTCAATATCTTTAGCAACGCACAATTTTCCAACTCGTTGATTGATACTGTTAATTCTTAGCGGTGCATCGGCGTATTCTAAATTATATTTAAATTTATTGACACTTAATTTGGATAAATCAGTCATTTTATTCATCCTGGTCAAAGCACTACCTTCTGCCAAGTCACCAAATATTCCTGCTTGTAAGTGATCGTCGTTGCCCAAAACAAAAACAGCGATACCATTTGTTTGCGCATAAGACTGCAACAAGTGGATAATCACTTTTTCATTGCTAGATAATAACGACTGTAAATCAAATTCTTCCATAATTATTAGCCAACCAATCTACAATATTTAAATCTTTGAATTTAGATATTCCATTAGTACCACTGCATCATTATGTTCCTCATCTTTGGCACTGTATAATATGAGAACATCTTGTTTTTCTAAAGCTGCTCTGAGATTTGTTAAAAATTCAGCAGTATAAGGATTAGCATTTATTTCTGTTAAATATTTCGTTTTAAAATCTATATATTTTTCAGGATCATGATTGAACCACTTTCGTAATTCGGCTGATGGAGCAATTTCTTTAGCCCAAAGATCCAAATCCGCTCTAACTTTTGAAATACCTCGGGGCCAAAGCCGATCAACAAGCACTCGATATCCCTCAGGTAATTCTTTGTCATAAATACGTTTCATGATCAATTTAGTCATTTTAAACCCTTCTTTTATCCATTTTAATTGTATCACAGGAATTACTAATGATTTTTGTTAATTTTTTGAGTAAATTAGCACTCGACAATTAAGAGTGCTAATTTCTTGAATTCTATCCCTCACGATTTTACAATGTATTTGTAATAAAGGGAAAGGAAGTAACAAAGTATGACAAATGAAATTATGGATCGTAATAATTTGATGAGAAACTGGTTTAACAATGATTCTTGGACGAATAATTTTCCATCCATTTTCGACAACAATTTCCCAGAGGATTCAACTCTAAAAACTGATATTAAGGAAACCGATAAAAATTATGAAGTCCATGTAGATATGCCAGCGTTTGATAAGAAGAATATTGACATTAATTATGAAAATAATGTTTTAACAATTAGTGGTCATCGTGATAGTTTCAATGATCACAGTGATAAAAACGGTGACATGATTATGAGTGAACGTTCAAGCGGTCGCCTTATGAGACAATATCACTTGCCAGCAGTTGATACAAAAAATATCAAGGCCAATTATGACAACGGCGTCTTGATGATTGATCTTCCAAAGTTGGAGAAAAAAGTCGATTCTGGACATCACATTGATATAGACTAATTTTCTTTACGATTTAAATCATAAAGAAATTAGATTGAGGATATTTTAAAAACTTTCAATTTTTAAAACTTAGTATCAATTTAACTTCGATTTTTCAAATGGAATCCAATAATCTTAGTAATTTATCTAAGATTGTTGGATTCTTTTTTAAATAAATTTAGTAGCGTAATCAGATTGGCACACTTACTTTGGACTATTCAATCCCCATAGCAAGCCTAAAATGATGAAAAGTGCAGTTATAATTCGCCAAAATGTACCTTTTGGCACATAATTCACAGAATCTTCACAATTTCAAAATATTTAATTCATAAACATTCAGTATTATATAAATTGTAGATGAGAGATATAAGTAATCCCTTTTCTCACCCCCTATAACATATATATTTAATCCCCTAAATAAAAACACCTTTCCCCGAGGTGTTTTTTTATGCACTTTTAAGTACCTGCCGGTAGTAGTTGAGTAAAAAATAAGCTATACTAATATGTGCAGAGCGGAATTTTTCCACTCTCATGGGATGTAGCGCTTTTTGCTACAGAAGGACAAAGAATTTATACAATAAAAAAAGACTTATCAAAAAATGGGCTATCCAAGATTCAAATGATTTTAGAACTAACCAATCAACAACTTCATGATAAGCCTGCACCTATAAACCGTAGATTAGAGGTAAAACTCTAGTCTCATCCCCCCTATTAACACTATTCAATCCCCTAAGAAAAAGGCATCCTTCCCTAAGGATGTCTTTTTTGCTTTTCGTCTCCGGTTGCTAGAGATTTTCACCTGCTGTGAGGAACGGTTCGAGCCAAAATACGGTCTCGAACCTCGCTTTTGAGCCGAAAACCACGTCTCAAAAGTCGTCCGTGGAGTAAGAGCTAAAGCTCTAACTCCACTTTCACTGCTGGTGAAATCTCTAGCAACCTCCGGCTAACTTTCTAATTAAATATATGACACTAAAAACGACTGTTAAGAGTAAATTATTAACCTATGCGACAGATTACGAACGTTACTCGTTGATAGACAATTAACTAGTCGGAAGAGCTGAGAGTATTAACCAGCTGTGGTTGTGGCGTTACAGCTTTAGCTGTTACACCACCGGGTGAATTTGGAGACTTACCGATCCGTGGTAAGGCTTCAAATCGAGGTCCGAGACCGCCTCTCAGGCTCGGACCGGTCCGCATAGCAGGTTAATATTCTCAGCTCTGGAGAACCCCCCCCTATTTAATCAAAGTTCCTCGTAAAATAAATTCAGATGGAATGGATTTCTTAACAATCCCTTTTTCGAAAATGGACCAAAAAGCATACTCGCCAATCTCAGTTAATTTATGATCAATTGTCGAAAAATTCATCAAGCGGCTGTAATCCAAATCCTCCTGTCCAATTACAGGAATATCTAAATCCATTTTGTGCAACTGTGATAACAATCCAGCAGCAACTTGATCACTGTTAGCAAAAATAACTTGTATTTTAGGATCCCGTTCGACAAAATATTGGGCTGCCTTGATTCCCCCAGTAAATCCTTGAACTCCCATATACAAATCTTTAGCAGCAATTTCCTGTCCAAAGACTTTTTCAAACGAACCTTTTGTCTGCTTAGTTGATTGACTATATTTCTCACTACGACTGAGTGTAACGCCGATATGGTCAAATTTTAATCTGCGTAACAGGTCAAATACCTTGGTATATGACTCTTCTCTGTTGGTATAAGCGCATGAAATTGGATAATCGAAGGTATCTTCACAACACGTAATCGTTCCGTATTGTTGATACTCCATAATTTTTTCAAATGAAATGGTCCGGGAAGTAAAAATCAAACCATCGAATGATTGATGTTTTAACATTTCCAAATACTTGATCTCATTTTTAGAACTATAATCGGATGGCAATAATGTCACTTGATAATTTTCTTTAAACGCTGCTTGAGTAATAGCTGAAATCAACTTTTGGAAGTATGGAATATCAATATATGGCAAAACGACCCCAACCATGTAGGTTTTCCCGGTGCTCAAGGCTCTAGCAACATCATTGGGATGGTAGTCTAACTCTTCCATTGCCTGCAAAATATCTTGCTTCGTATCGTCGGCAACATAACTTAAATTATTGATGACTCGTGAAACGGTTGAGACTGAATGACCGGATTTTTTGGCAACATCGCGAATGTTTGACATGATTTCCACTCCAATTCTGATTGTTAGCTTGCTACGTATCAAATTATTGACTTATTTATGTAAAAAATCAAAATTCATAATTTCTTCACATTTTCAAAATATTTGGTTCACACTTATCAAGTATAGTATTACTTGTAGATGAGAGATAAGAAATCTCATCTCATCCCCCCTATAACATATATATTTAATCCCCTAAAAAATTAAAAGAACACCTTCCCCGGGTGTTCTTTTTTTGTGCTTTATTTTTCAGCCGAATGAATGGCTGCAGCTTTAAACATTAAGGTATCAACGCTGATATTCTTAAATCCCACTGCCTGCATCATTTCAGCTAATCGCTTGATACTGACAAACTTATTAACGGAATCGTCCAAATATTGATATTCCGGCTGACTTTTAGCAAAAACTTTTCCCATCAGTGGCATCAAATGATTGAAATACATCTGCCATCCGATTTTAATCACCGGTGTCTCCACCTTAAATGCCTCAAGACAGATCAATTGCCCACCAGGTTTCAAGACTCGATAAATCTCTTTTAACGCTTTATCGGCATCTGGCACATTCCGCAACCCAAAACCAATCGTAACTGTGTCAAAGCTATTGTCAGTGTAATTCAATTTCATAGCATCACCAATTTCCAAGTTTACATTGGTTACTCCAGCAGCACTGATTTTTTGTTGAGCGATTTTTAACATCTCTTGGCTGAAATCCATCCCTATAACTTCGGCATGTGGATAACGTTTTGCCAATGCAATCGTCCAATCAGCTGTTCCACAACAGAGATCCAAAATATTATCCGGTCCCACTATAATTTTACTTGTCGCCTTTTGACGCCATTTCTGATGTGTTCCTAAACTCATAATTGAATTCAACTTGTCATAATTTTCAGCAATATTATTGAACGTTTTTTGGACGTCTTCTTCTGGTACTTTATTGGTCAGTCCCATAATTTACCTCTAATCGATATTGTTTACTCGTCCGTAATAGTACATGTATTTTATCCCACTGTTAGAAATAACATACTTTGAAACACCAGCATTGTCTGGTTGGATAATTTGTGAAATATTTTGAGCACCGGTAACAACTTTCATAAATGAACGGCTAACAAACCCATGACAAACAACCATAATTTTTTCATCGCCCTTTTTAGCCATATCATTCATAAAATCTTCAACACGTTTGTAAACGTCAGCGTATTCTTCACCATTTTTGGCATATTTAGTATAGCCTGGCAATAGATAACGATTCTCATCAAACACATCCGGATATTTGTCACGTAGATCAGTTTCTTTCAGACCATCCCATGAACCATAATCTGCTTCAACTAGACGCTTATCTTGTTTAATATCGTGAACATTTTGATTCAAAATCTCAGCTGTTTGTAGTGCACGTTTCATAGGACTTGAATAAATTTCATCAAATTTTTTGATATCAATATATTTCTTTAATTCTTCAACTTGGGCAATTCCTTTAGCATTAAGTGGCTTGTCAGTAGACATACCATTGATACGTCCCTCATAGTTGGTATCTGTCTCACCATGTCTTACAATATATAACTCGACCATAAAAAAACTCCTCTGTGTTAGCGCTTTAATTTAACTCCTTTTAGTATTTCATTATTGACTTTGCATTGCAACTCAATTATAGTGAAAGCAATCAAATAAGAATCCTTTAAATATTGGTCCCGTGAGGCTAATAAGGACACACGTTCAGTCTTTCTTTTCGCATACACGGGATGGAGGACTATTTTTTTTGCAAAATTTCACTTGGGGGAGATGTTCATTTTGGATCCAAATAGTAAAGACTATCGCAATCCGGATGCAGTTTTAGACGTTTATGAAAAGCCACCTTTAAGCACATGGGCTTTCCTATCATTACAGCACTTATTCTCAATGTTTGGCGCCACGGTCCTAGTGCCACTTCTAGTTGGACTTGATCCAAGTATCGCACTATTCAGTTCTGGTGTCGGAACACTTATTCATATTTTAATTACACATCGTAAAATTCCTGCTTACATGAGTTCTAGTTTCTCATTCATTGTGCCAATGGTCGCATTGATGAAGACCGTAGGTTATGCCGGAGTTGCACAAGGTACCATTGCCGTTGGTTGTGTTTACCTAATTGTTTCACTAATTGTCGGCTTCGTTGGTTCTGATTGGATCGACAAAGCTTTGCCACCTATCGTTGTTGGGCCTATCGTTATCGTTATTGGTATGTCAGTTGCCGGAAGTGCTGCTAACAATGCCATGATGAACGGTTCTCACTATGATTTGAAATACTTCGGAGTCGCCATGTTCACACTTTTCTTAACGGTCTTATTGAATATGTATCTTCGTGGTTTTTGGAGTAATATCGCTATTTTACTAGGTATCGTTGGTGGATATCTGCTATCAGTTGCCTTGGGAATCGTTGATTTTTCAAAAGTTATCTCTACCCCTTGGCTCAAGTTACCTGCCTTTGACCTAATGTTCGTTAATTATATGCCTAAACAGATTTACTGGGGAGCTATCCTGAGTTTCGCGCCGATTGCCTTCGTTACAATGGCCGAGCACTTGGGACATATCATGGTGCTTGATGAATTAACTCACCGTGATTTCTTCAAAGACCCTGGTCTTCACAAAACTCTAGCCGGTGATGGTACAGCTTCAATCGTGGCTGCCTTCCTTGGTGGTCCCCCTATCACATCATACGGTGAAAATATTGGTGTTATGGCTGTTAACAAAATCTTCAGTGTTTACGTTGTTATGGGTGCCGCAGTCTTCGCTGCCTTATTCGGTTTCGTTGGTAAACTGAGTGCCCTAATTCAAACAGTTCCTGGTCCCGTAATTGGTGGTATCAGTTTCGTCTTGTTCGGAGTTATTTCATCTAGTGGTTTGAGAATCCTAGTTGATAATAAAGTCGATTTTAATGAGAAACGTAACTTGATGATTGCCTCAGTTATTTTGGTTATCGGTATCGGTAATGCTTATCTTCAAATTGGAACTTTCCAATTTACTGGTGTTGGTGTTGCTACTGTCGTTGGTATTATTCTCAACTTAATTTTGCCTAAGTATGCACTATCTGAAAATTGGGATGAAGATAAAGACGAATGGGAAAAAGATAAAAAAACTAAGTAGGCCGTCTCCAGGGTTGAGAATATTCACCTGCTATGCGGACCGATTCGAGCCTGGAAAGCGGTCTCGAATCTCGGTTTGAAGACTTTCCATAAACCGGAAAGTCTCCAAACACGCCCGGTGGTGTAAGAGCTGAAGCTCTAACGCCACACCCACAGCGGGTAAATATTCTCAGCCCTTCCGACTCATTTTATTAGTCAGAATTATTTCTGATAAATTGAACACAAAACAGAGTTGTATCACACTTAAAGAACTAAATAATTAAGTGTGATGCAACTCTGTTTTATTAGTTTTAATATTTAATGCTTTAAAATAATTATTGAAATACCTCTATAACTAAACTTGAGCAAGAGCACTTACAATGTGTCCCGTCTTTTTTGAACAATAATTTTATTCGCAAAACAAATTAATATGTGCCTTAGGAAATACTTTGCCCTGAAACTTTAATGGGATAATATCATTTGGTTCTCTAATCAAATCGACAAATAATTTTCAATATTAACAACAAGAAAACACAGAAAAAGACGTATCAAATAATCGGAATAAATTTATCATTCTGATTGTTTAATGCATCTCTTTCTCCATAATTTACATTAGAGGCTGAAGGTTGAAAGGCGAAAAATTAATATAACCATTGTTGTTACAGGCATAAACAAATTTATTTAAATAAGCAGAAGTTTTCATTTTACTGTTCCTGCCCCCCAAAAAATAAACTAGTTGGAAGAGCTGAGAGTATTCATTTGCAGCGAAAGTGGCGTTATTGCTTTAGCAATTACACCACCGGGCGCGTTGAAGACTCGCGGATTTTGCGAGGCTTCAACCGAGGTCCGAGACCGCCCTTTGGCTCGGGCCGTTCCGCGCAGCAATTGAATACTCTCAGCTCTGGAAACGGCATACTTAACTATACCTTCAACCTTTAGTTAAATCCTCTTTTTATTGCTACTGCAACATCGCTGTTAATTTTTCTATCTGCTGCTTTATTTTCTGTCCGTAATCTGTATCTTTAACGGTTATTCTTTCGGAAGAACGTTCCACCATTTGTTTGGCTATCACCACGTCTGACATTTCTTCAATTGATTCCTTTCGTGATGTGAAGGACTTCAATGTTTCCAAACGCATTCCGTATGAATCGAATAGCAAAGCATAACCACCGATTTCACTATTTCTGTTATCTACTTCTGACAAGCCATTAACCACAACAATTTTCTTATTTGCCATGATTGGCGCTTCATCATTATCTGGCGTGTGCCCATTGACTATGTGGCCTCGGCTATTTAATCCGAATTCCTTCATTAACTTATCCGCAAACCACTCTTCTTTGCATAGCTTAAAAAATGGATTCCAGTTTTCTTTTCGAAGCTTGGCATCATCGACAAAATAACGTTCAAATGTTGCCATTTTATCTTTGCCAAATAATGGCGAATTTTTCCCTTCCCATAAGTACCAAATGAAATCTGAGTTATAACAATCTCCGGTCGTAGGATGTCTCATCCCATCTTTTAATACGTATTCTGAGTAGTCACAGAAGCTCTTACCTGAATATTCATGCCCATCTTGTTGCCACTTTAAAAAATTACCTTTTTCATCAACTGGAATACAGCCATGAAAGAGTAAGTTGCCATTATGTTTAAAATACATTGAGCCATTGTCGAGCATGAACCACATGTGTTCGTTCAACTGAGTTGAATGTGTAAATTGATTGATCAAATCGATGATAACTGTCTGTTCACTATGTGTAATTTGATAAGGATTGGCGGGATTAACTGTCTGAAAGCAGCCGTATTTAATAGGATAAATTTTGTCGCCGATCGTTACTGATTTTTTATCCAGACTCAGTTTATCCAATAGTAATCGATCTTCCATTCCAAATTCAGGACGACGCTTGATTGCCTGACCTTCCAACTTGAATTGCATAATGGCAGCCGCTTGCTGAATACAGTTGTCGATATTTTTATCCTCGTTAGTTTCACCTGTGAGATTAACTTTTGCTTCGAAATTTGGTATTGGCACATAGGCATGAGTCGCAAACTTGATCATTGAAGTTAAATCGATGCCATAAACGTCTTCTAACAATTCAAGATTATGATAGCGAGCACAGATACGAATCAAATTTAACATGCACAATTTAGATCCAGCCAAACTTCCCATCCATAAGATATCATGGTTACCCCACTCAAAATCAAAATTTTGCCACGTATCACTTAATTGTTTAATAACACTTTCTGGGTGACGACCGCGATCATACACATCTCCAATAATATGGATTCGCTCGATCGCCAATTTTTGAATAGCATGACAAATTGAGATGATAAACTCCTCGCCCATTTGCAGATTGACCAATGTCTTAATCATTTCGCGATAATATTGCTGTTTATCTTGCGTATTCAAATTGCCGAAAACTATTTTTTCTGAAATATCACGGAGATTGCTATCGAGGGCATCATAGACAATATCGTGAGGATACTTTCCGGAAATATAACGAACGACCTCAACCAATCGGTTAATTGTATCCATATACCACTGTTTGGCATCATCTTCATCAATCAATTTTCCATTTACATCTTCCAGAACTTCTTCAGGATAATAAATTAAACCAACCAATTTCTTTTGATTGAGTTTAGTTAAACGCCCGTTAAAAACTTCCTCAACTTTTCGGCTAACATTACCCGCACCACTACGAATAATATTTAAATATTTATCATCATTACCGTGAATATCGCTAATAAAAGCTTCAGTTCCCTTTGGTAAATTCAAATTTGATGTTAAGTTTACGATCTTAGTTTTTATCTCATTGTTACTTGTGAATTCGTTGTCCATATTATGTGCTATGCCTTCCCCAGAAAATCCGTCATCATCAGTTCTGATAGCGTATACAAGTGAACTATACCAAATGAAATCATTAATTCCAAGTATCACAATTATATTTGAGTTAAAATTATATATATAACGTGTAGTGTTGGTTACAGATACCTTCACTTTGCGCTATAAATAGGAGGATATATTATGAATTTAAACTTAGATTCTACGGTAACTTTGAATAACGGTGTCGCAATGCCTCAACTTGGATTGGGTGTTTGGAAAGTTAACAACTCTGGTGCTTCTCAATCAGTCCAATGGGCATTAAAACATGGCTATAAAGCTATTGATACTGCTAAACAATATGGTAACGAAGCCGGTGTAGGCGATGGATTACAAAAAGGTTTGGCAGAAAATGGACTCAAGCGCGAAGATATTTTTCTAACAACTAAGATTTTTAACGGTGACCAAGGCTATCAATCAGTACTTGATAACTTTGAAGGCCAATTAAAGAGATTGCAAACCGATTATGTAGACCTAGTCTTGATTCACTGGCCAGTTACAGGTACTTACTTGGATACGTGGCGTGCTTTGGAAACTATCTACAAATCTGGCAAAGCACGTGCTATTGGTGTATCAAACTTTAACATTGAACGACTAAATAATATTCTTCAATTCTGTTCAATTAAACCAGCAGTTAACCAAATGGAGTATCATCCCCTTTGCCAAGAAGTTGATATTAAGAACTTCTGTGATGAAAACAACATCTACCTAGAAGCTTGGTCTCCACTTGGGGGTGGTTCTGTCCTAGATGATACTAGACTCAAGACGATTGCTGATAAGTATAATAAGTCCGTTGCCCAAGTTATTCTCCGTTGGGACCTGCAAAACGGCGTTATAACGATTCCAAAGTCCGTTCATGAAGCTAGAATCATTCAAAACTCTGACGTCTATGATTTTGAAATCAGTGATGATGATATGGAAGAAATCAACGGCTTTGACACTGACAAACGCAGTCTTTGGTATGGTGACTTCTATTGGAGTGGTAACCCTGATGGATTCAAAGATTCCGTTGATGTTTGGGACGACCAAAATCAATTTACTAAATAAGATTTTTTAATAAATATTTATCGAAGTATACAAAAAGGATTTTTAGCTCACTTATTAGTGGGTTGAAAATCCTTTTTGTTTAAACAAATATTCAATTTATGAAAATTATTTTATATATTTATGAACAAAGATATCCGTTATGTCAATTTATACTATAACAATATTGATTTTGCAGGATTATTCATTGCATATAATTTCATTAAAAAAACGGAGGTTCTTGCTTCATGAAAATAAACAAAGTTGCCAAGTTACTCGGCGTTTCTCTTTGCTCATCTCTACTCTTAAGCAGTGTTCTAGCCGAACCAGCAAAAGTTATTTTAGCTAGCCCACAACAAGACACAACAACTACTCCCGCTACTGATAATAGTAGTAATTCAAATGATTCAACTGGTGTTAATGACGAAGAGGACACCAATACTGATACTGACGATAATACGGATGCTCAAACCGTAAATATCACCTTCATCGATCAAAATAATAATAAAGTAGTTGACAGCAACAACAAAGCCTACACATTTTCTGGTGAATATGATGACGGAGATACCATAAATCCCGCTGATCTAGCAGATAAAATAGCTGAAGATCTCAATGGCGGTTATACAATTGATTCCAATCAAGGAGACATCACTGTTGAAGCAGGGACTAGTGATTATACCATTAAAGTTGTAGCTAAAACTTATAACAAAGTCTCAGTTTCCTTACGTGATCCTAATAACAACGGAAATGATATTGAACATCCTAATTCTGTTACAGTCGGCCAGAAGAGTGACGTATTGATTTATACTCAAAATGAAACATATGACGAATTTCCAATATCCGATATAGCGTTCCATGGGTATGGATTATCTAATCTTTCATTTGACACTAAAAATAATAAAATCCCTAACACCAATAATGATGGTACTATCACTCTTACCTATGATATCCTTCCGGAATTTGAAAAAACCTATGTACAGACATTTTATAGCTACATTATTTTCGCTTTTTACAGTGAACCATTAGATCAAACACTAACACTCCAACATGTTGACGATAAGGGCAATCCAATCCCCGATGTTGACGATGAAACCATTTCTGGGTACAAAACAGGTGACGTTATTAACGATCCTTATGAGTTGGCCAGTGTTAAAAATATTCCAGGTTATACTTATATTCATACTGACAAGCCTTACACTGTCTCTGACAAAAATGACATTAAACTAGTCTATACTAAAGGCGACCTTAATTATCTGAAAGTAAATTACAAAGATAAGGACTCTGGAAAGGTAATTTATACTGACTATTTACGTGGTAATGCTGGCGATACCGTTGATATTCAAGACATCCATAATGTCTTCGGTCTTAGTAATTATAAAATGACTGATTCAGATGTAACTGGCGATTACGTTATTAAATCGAACAATCAAAGCCTAGATGTTAACGTAGAAAAAATGGCTCCCTTGACGGTAAATGTGACCCAATCAGTTGACAATGGCCTTAAATTTACAAATAACTACCTTACTGACTATGGTGATACCTTTTATTACAGCAATTTGAAGTTCCTTTCAAATGACCTGTCTAACCTTGAAAGTATTACTATAAAAAATGGTGATGAATCAGAATCCTATGATCAAGAGACCTTGAATCAACTACTGAATGACAACCCCAACATTACAACCGTTGCTGACTTTGTGGGTAATTCCTCCGTACTAGTTGATGATGACAGTAGTGGTCAAGAACTCGAATTTTTCGTAAATTATAAAGCAACTGTCAATGCCGACACTATCAATGTATCCTACCAAACTGATGACGGTAAGGAAATTAGCACCGTCTCTAAGGATACTAATGATATTTCAGATGTTAACGATTTAATTACCACTAATTTGCCAAAAGGCTACGAATTAACTAATTCAGATAATCCCTATACAATTGATTCCAGTGTTGATGGAGTAGTCAATTTAGTATCACAAGTTAAAAAAATATCTGATTCTGGAAATTCTGGCGGTGGTGGCAACAACTCCGGCGGTTCTGATAACAATAATAACAATTCTGGGGATATAACATCCGTTTCGGAAACTATTAGCACACACCCAAGTTTAGATAAAGTTACCATTTATGATGCTAATGGCAAAGCAACTGGCGAAACTGTTCCTTCCAATAGTGACTGGTCTACCGACCAAAAACTTACCCTAAATGGTAAAACTTATTATCGAATTGCGACTGACCAATGGGTTAGTTCCGATGATGTTTACATTTATCAGCCTACTTCTACCAGCGTTAAAACATACTCAGATTCTGCTAAAGGATTAGTGAACTCAACAAATTCAGCTATCTCTGATCGTATGCTTGGCAACGACAGTGACTGGTATACAGACCGATATACTTACTTAAACAATCAGAAATACTATCGTATCGCCACTAATGAATGGGTTAGCGCTAATGATTCCTTTGAATATCAAACAACGAATCAAATCGTAACTCCTTCATCAACCGCAAAATTATACAATGACCGTGGTGAATTCGTGAAAGATGCTCCAGCATTCAGTCTAAAAACCGATAAGATTTCAACAATTAACGGTGTTCAAATGTATCGTGTTGCTACTAATCAATGGTTACCTGTTACTGACGTACAATAAAAGCCTCAAATACAGAATGAATTATCACATGATAATTCTAAATTAAATTTTTAATTACATAAAATGAGTTGCATCACACTTAAAAAGATAATTAGGTGTGATACAGCTCATTTTTTGATTTTAATATTTGAAGATTGAAAGGTGAAAAGTCAATCTAGCCATTGCTATTACAGGCTTAGAACTAATTTATTAAAATAAACAGAAGTCTTTATTTTATTGTTCCGGCATTAAAAAAATAAACTAGTTGGAAGAGCTGAGAGTATTCATTTGCAGCGAAAGTGGCGTTATTGCTTCAGCAATTACACCACCGGGCGCGTTGAAGACTCGCGGGTTTTTGCGAGGCTTCAACCGAGGTCCGAGACCGCTCTTTGGCTCGGACCGTTCCGCGCAGCAATTGAATACTCTCAGCTCTGGAAACGGCATGCTTAACTAAACCTTCAACCTTTAGTGCGATACTTCTATAACCAAATTTAAGAAAGGATCAAAGTCTGGACTGCTATCTTTCCACTGCTGAATCGTTATTCTTAATCACCGATCCAAGATTAAAGTTAACTACATCTTTACCAATCATGATTCCGGTCAAATTATAATGTGCCACAAACGGCATAAATTCTTCAACGTGTGCGGAAGAGCCAACTAATGACCAGATGCCTGCTTCAACTAAACTACTGCGAATAACGGTCGTTTGTTTGTCGTCACGTTCATTTCTAGCTGTAGCGATAGCACCATTCTGCAAATAATATTTCGTAATTTTTTCTACCTTATTTTGCGGGGCAAATTTTATAATCAAGTTAGCCACTTGAAAAAAATTGAATAAAAAAACACCAAGACGAAAAAATCAGGTATCATTGGAGTTCCGACACTAACAATG
>NZ_BJDF01000027.1 GCF_005404815.1 Companilactobacillus huachuanensis | reverse complement strand
ACGATTTTTTGTGTGAATATGAAACGAATCCAACAATTGTTAAAGGAAAAAAGCAAAGAAAATAAGTAAATAATAGAAAAAATGGCACGCTAATTGGTTGAAAACATCAATTAACGTGCCATTTTTGAATTCCATGAATCCTTATTAAAAAAATACTATAGTTTTTCAGCAGCCTCCACGATCACCAGCTTTGAAATTCTTAACATCCTTTCCGACAGCTGATACAATCCCGGAGATTTCGTGACCAGGTACCATTGGAAAATGTGCACCCTGCCACTGAACCATGCTGACATCACTGTGACAAATACCACAATATTTAATGTCGATTGCGACATCATCAGGTCGAAGATCACGCCGTTCAATTACGGTTTGATTAAAGGATGCAAAGTCTCCTTTGATATTTGCTTCTAATGCTTTTATTGTTTTTGACATTTAATTTGCCTTCTTTATTTATTCTTCACGTTCTATTTCACGTAATTCTTCCTCAGTGTCCAGCACATGATCATAAAAATGATTCAATTTATAATTTAAATGATCGATTGCTACCTGCAAATCATCACGTTTCTCTTCCATAACGTTTAATTGTTCCTGTAATAGCTCTTTTTGTTCTTTGTTATTGTCCTCTTCAGCATCAAATAACTCGATAAAATGTCGCAAATTTTCAATACTCATCCCTGCCACACGCATTTGTGTCACAAAATGAATTCGACGTAAGATCCGTTCGTCAATCTCTCGGTTACCAATTTCTGTTCGTTCGATTGGCGGAATCAAGGATTCTTTTTCATAATAACGAATGGCTGCTGAAGACACACCGGCACGTTTACTGGCTTCTTTGATATTCATTGTTAACCTTCTTATTTTTCATCTGCTGAAAAATCTGTTGAAGCAGCTAATTCAGTTTCATTCTTATATTCAGCAACACGTGTTTCCAGACGTTCAATGGTATTTTTCAATGCTTCAGAACCTAAAACCATATGTAATGGTGCTGGAGTTTGATCAGCACTTTCAATAATTCTTGTGGCCATTTTTTGGGGATCTCCAGGTGCCAAGCCATTGGCTGGATCAAGCATCTTCATAAAAGCATGTGTCGGTCCGTCATAAGCAGGAATTAAGTCAGCTACTTGAGCACTGCCGTATCTAAATTCAGTTCTGGCACCACCAGGCTCAACAATTGTCAATCCAATATTGAATTGAGCTACTTCTTGAGCAACAGCCTCGCAGAATCCTTCAATACCAAACTTTGCAGCGTGATACATTGAATTACCTGGATAAGCAACTTGACCACCATATGAGGAGATTTGAATAATACGACCACTTTTTTGTTTTCGCATAAAGGGTAAGATTGAACGGATCATTTGGATTGATCCCGTCAAATCAGTTGCGATAATTTTATTTACTTGTTCATCATTTAATTCTTCAGCGGCTCCGAACAGCCCATAACCAGCGTTATTAACTAATACGTCAATTTTATGCTCACTTGCCACCTTATTTACCAAAGCATGAATTGCTGGAACATCTGTAACATCCAACTTTTCACTGATAAAATTATCAGGATATTGTTCAATCAAATCCTGAACTTTAGCAAAATTACGGACAGTTCCGATAACTGTTTCCCCTTTTGCCAATAATTGGGTCGTTAAGGAACGACCGAATCCACTACTTACACCTGTAATTAACCATGTTTTACTTGTCATTTTATTTACTCCTATTTATATTTGTTTACTTGAATCTCAATTGCAAAATCATTTTATTCCCTTGCAGTAACTTCAAGGCAAGAAGATTTTTTAAACTTTCCTAAATTCTTTTATGTATTATCTGTAACTCGATTACGGAATTTACTGAATCCGACCAAAAACAAGACAACTAAGATAGTGATAACTAAGTAAGCAATCGTATTCATCCAAAAGATGTTACGCAACTGATTTATTTTCAATACCGACTGCAACAGCAATGCAGTATATGGTGCCATTGAACCAGCCAAGTTGTACGACATTAAAATCAATGAAGTCGCCCAAGGGTTACCATTTCCTCCCATGTTAACGATGTTTAATGCCCAAGGAATATAGAGCCTAAAACCTAGTCCAGTTAAGAATCCGCCTAGAATTGTTACTGAAATCGTATTTGACAAAGCAATCAGGGCCATTGAAATAGCTAGGGAACTGAAACCAAGGACAATTACATAATTTTTCACCCAGTCGTATAATTTACCGAAAATTGCTCCGCCGGCCATGGAACCCAAGCTCAAGTCCAAAATAACATAACTAGCTGAAGTCGTTGTTCCATAACCACTATCGACAATCAACGTTGGTACCTTGATTCCCATGATCATGTAGAATGACACGACCACAAAAGTTAAAATCAATAGACTAATTAATCTGCTATTAAACAATGGTGTTTTTGGTAAATTATTCTCCGTTTTAACAACCGGCTTAGTTGTTGATATTTTAGGGACAAATAACGTGAAGAAAACCAAGGCCGGAATGGTAATCAGATAAGCCCAAAACGAAACATGCCAACCGAAGTTCATTAATTGACCAGCAATAAATGTTACTAAAACGCCACCCAAACCTTCGAAAATACTTTGAAAACCGATTAATTTTGACCTTTCCTGGTCTTCATAAAAAGAGCTGATAATCGTTACTAATAGTGAATTGAATAAACCAACACCCAATCCAAACGCTGCTCGTGACACTAATATTAAATCAAAACTATTCGTGAAGACTGGTGTTAAGCCAGCAATCGCCGTAATAGCAACTCCCAACTGAACCGTTTGCTTCAAACCAATTCTCTGAGCTACCCAACTACTAAATAAAATGGATAACATCAGAAAGAATGATGGAATTGTTGTTAATAATTCAACCTGTGATAAAGGAACCGTGGGAAAAGCCTTAGCCAATGCCGGAATATTAGCATTGATTGCTGGGGCTGAAGCCGTAATCACCGAAACTAATAAAATAGAAAACTTCGTTAAACTGTTACTTGTTTTTTGCATACTTAAATAACTCCTAATCCAATGTAGTGTAAAAACTTCATTACCTATACGAACGTGAAAGATAATCTTTCATCTCTCATCCATGTAAAAAGTATAAGTTCTAATTAAAGAAAGAAAAATTACTACTTGAGTAATGCAGTATACGTAACACGTATGGTAATACTCCTTAAGTTTGCATATTTATCCAAAACAGTACGATAAGAAATAGCATTTATGATTGATAGCGCTTTCACTAAGAACTATAATGTAGTTAATGATAGAGGTTTATATATAAAGTTGGAGGTGCTTACCATGATGAAATTGGTAGCAAGATTATTCAACAGAATTGTAGACTATACGCTTAACTTTAATTGGTGGTAAAAAGCTGGCTTACAAATCTGTAAGAACAATGTAAGTAGATCAAATGTATAAAAAACAACAGAACTCTTAATATACTTGTCAGGAGGTAATTCAAATGAGAAGTTTTTTAAGAGTTTTTTTGTTGGGTATCGTAGTTGTGGTAATTGCTTATTTCGGGGCTTGTCTAATAACCAAAGAAAGTAGCAGTCAGGCAGCACAAGCATTCAATGCCTATAATGTTTTAGTAAAACGCGAACCAAAATATGTAAAAATTGATAATAAAGAGGCCAAAGACGAAGATGGTTATGGTAATTACACATATGATCTTAAAAGCTATGATGACGCTGGTAATGAGCATTCTATAAAATTCATGGGTATGGGTAAATTGAAACAAGGTCACTACCTAGAACTTGATACTAAAGGAAGCTATGTCTATTCGTATAAGGAAGTTTTCGAAAAAGAAATACCTAGCGATGTTTATACCAAATTAAATCTATAGTTGGGGCCTGAAACGGCTCTTTTTTAATACAGTCTGGAGGAAATGATGAAAAAATTTATTAACGTACTATCAATGGGTATTATCGTATTAGGACTCGGTTATTACATGGCAGGTTCCTATCTCAAAGATAAAAATACTGAATTTGCACAAAGCTTTAATCACTATAACTTGCTAGCCAAACGCAGTCCCAAATTTATGCAAGTCGACTATGATGATGCCGACAAAGAAAGCGATGGCAGCTACACATTTTACGCCGATGCATACGACCGCCAAGGCAACTGGCACGAAATCGATCTGCACTCTAATGACGATCTGGACGACGGTCAATTGGTGAAGATGGATACCAAAGGCAGCTATGTTAAAGACTATCAAGTAATCAGTCCCGATGATTTGCCTTATAAGCTTTATCGAATGTTCAGTAATTAACCGTCTCCAGAGGTGAAAAAGTGATATAAACATTGCTGTGACAGTCCTAAATGCAATTTATTTAAATAGCAAAGGATAACAATTGTACATTATTATTATTATAAAAAAACTAGTTGGAAGAGCTGAGAGTATTCATTTGCAGCAAAAGTGGCGTTATTGCTTCAGCAATTACACCACCGGACGTGTTGAAGACTCGCGGGTTTTGCGAGGCTTCAACCGAGGCTCGAGACCGCTCTTTGGCTCGGGCCGTTCCGCGCAGCAATTGAATACTCTCAGCTCTGGAAACGGCATACGGCATACTTACCTAAACTTTCAACCTTTAATTCCTGAACGGCAAAATATACTTCTAGCGTATAACCCAAATACAACCTAACCAAATGGCAAAATCACTGCTATTCTAAGGTAACCATCCAACAACATGTTGACCATCCTAATTTTGATAACTAAACTTAATGGGTTACTACTTTTTAATTAGGGGTCCTAAACATGTCGAAACAAATCAAAAAATCACTCTTTATCATGGTCTTTGGAACCTTCTTTGGTGTTTTGTGTTCCACCTTGATGAACACTGCTTTACCAACTTTTATGCGTGTCTTTCATGTCAGTTCATCCAACGTTCAATGGCTGACAAACGGCTATACTTTGGTCAATGCCATCATGATTCCCACTAGTGCCTATTTCATTAAGAAATTCTCTTTTAGACATCTTTTTATTATCTTTAGTTCGATTTTCTTAGTTGGAACTATTATTGGAGCTATTGCCAACACTTTTATCATGGTTATTATCGGTCGCATGATTCAAGCCATTGGTACTGGGATGATGATGCCACTTGTTAACGTTCTAGCCATGCAATACACCACCAGAAGCAAACAAGGAGCCGTTATGGGGATTATTGGGCTGGCTTTTAACTTCTCACCCATTATTGGTCCCGTGCTGTCTGGAATCATCCTACAGTACTTCCCTTGGCAATATCTTTTCATTATGATCTTGCCCTTTATTATTGCCGTTGTTATTTTGGCGATTCTTCAACTTCCTCAAGTTGAAACTCACGATAATCCTAAATTTGATGTAACCAGTTTAATTACAATAAGTTTGGGACTACTTTTCTTACTAACTGGCTTTTCAAATATTGGTCAAAGTTCATTTCTATCGTTCAAGGTCCTAGGATTCACTGTTATTGGTTTGATTTTGATTATTATTTTTGCATTTATGGAGAATAAATCTTCTAAACCTATTATTAATTTCGAAATTTTTCAACATTCACAATTCACTTTTGCAACAATCATTAATATGTTGATTGTTTTAACAATGTACGGAAATACCATCCTCTTGCCCTTGATGATCCAAATGATTCTTCATAAAAGTCCACTGATCTCAGGATTAGCCTTGTTGCCAGGAGCTATATTAACCGGGTTCATGTCACCTGTCAGCGGTCGGTTATTTGATAAATACCCCATCAAACGAATCGTCGTTACGGGTGTCTTGATAGATTGTTTTGGGACCTTTATGCAGGCTGTTATTGACGTCAATGCTTCAGTCTTAATGCTGACGCTAGGGCAAATGATTCGCCAATTAGGATTAGTCCTGATTTTGATTCCGATCCAAACACACGCGCTTAGTGCTCTACCCAAAAAGTATCTTTCTGATGGTGTGGCAACATTCAATACACTCAGACAAATTGCTGCTTCCTTTGGAACGGCCATTATCATTGCAGTTATTACGATGGCGGATAAAATTATTACTGGTCACACAACTAATCAAGCTGTGGGTATTCAAGCCGGATTTTTAACCTGTCTAGGACTTCTAATTATTGCATTAATTCTGACTTTCAAATTGAATCGCCCTGACATTGAAGATTAGATATTCTTTCTTGATTCCGTCTCCAGAGCTGAGAATATTAACCTGCTCTGCGGAACGATTCGAGCCTGAGAAGCGGTCTCGAATCTCGGTTTGAAGCCTTACCACAAATCGGTAAGGCTCCAAACTCGCCCGGTGGTGTAACGGCTAAAGCCGTAACGCCACACCCACAGCTAGTTAATATTCTCAGCTCTTCCGACTAATTTAATTTTTAACGTCAGTTATTTTAATCTGTGCTTTGCCGGCGATAGTTCTACCAGAAATCCTTTCTTAATTAATGGTAGTGTTAAATTCCCCATTTCCAAAATGTTTAACAAGAATAATAATTCAGAAGAAGCAGATGATTCTAAAATCATCAAATTACCTTATGGAACTTTAATTTAATGCAAAAGAAAAGAGCTAGTCTTGCGACCAGCTCTTTTTGTATTTGTCTTTTTCATAAGCTTTTCTTCCTTTTCAAGTTAAAATTCTTTGTGTATATATCAGGGGGGAGGAGATATATTTGAAAAAATCTATTAGTTTTTAATTTTTAATAATCCATTTTAAAGTGAAGCTTTTATAGTCATCCGAGTCACCTCTTCGTTTCTTGACTATGCTTATATAATAGCGGGAAATTATGAAAGAAACGTTTGGAAAGTAAGAAAATAATTGTAAGTAATTGTGAAGAAAAAATGATGTTGCTTACGTGTGCAGTCAAATATCCGTCTACAGATTTGAGAAATATTCAATTTCATTTACATTCTATCTATACATCTGAAGGTTGAAAGGTGAAAAATTAATCTAACGATTGCTATTACAGGCCTAGAGCTAATTTATTTAAATACTCATAAATCTTCATTTTATTGTTCCGCCCATTAAAAAAACTAGTTGGAAGAGCTGAGAGTATTCATTTGCAGCGAAAGTGGCGTTAGGACTTTAGTCCTTACACCACCGGGCGTGTTGAAGACTCGAGGGTTTTTCGAGGCTTCAACCGAGGTTCGAGACCGCACTTTGGCTCGGGCCGTTCCGCACAGCAAATGAATACTCTCAGCTCTGGAAACGGCATACTTAACTATACTTTCAACCTTTAGCTATACATATAGAAACCTAATTTGCAATTTGCGGTTAATAAAAAGTAAAAAAATGTCATAAATTATTTTGATATTAACCATTAATTTATCGAAGTTATATAATAATAATTATTATAGTGTCTCGTCGTGCTAGAGATTTATTTACAAACTGAAGGTTGAGAGGATCATACCAGTTGGAGGGGATATTTTGTTAACTAGTTTTATTATTGGAAAAGCCTCACTGCTCACAAGTCTCTTTTTTATCATGGGCGTTTTTATCGTTTTTCAAGTCTCTTTTGAAGGTCTAAAAAAATTATTAACGCTTAAGGATTTTAACTTTGATGGTTTTACCTTACGGGCCATTTTAGGAATTATTTATATTGTAGTTGTCTTATTTATTTTGCAAAGTTCCGTTCAGGGCCGAGCTCCATCTTGGACCTTTATAAACTTTCAACTAGTTGCAGTAATATTTTATACCGTAATTTTAAATGTACCGTTTAAATTTCATCTATTTGCACCTATCGTTCTGGCTTTTATGATTTTCAATTCTGCCATAAGGAGTTGGGAATCTTGGTGCCTTGCATTTATTTTGATTGCCTTTTTCTACACACTAAATTACATCAAAGTTAGAATTAATAAGAAGTTTCCTTATTTCTATTATCTCTTCTCAAGTCTTTTCTTTGGTGTCGCATATTGGTTCTTTGCCAAATTAAAATTCAACATTACTAATCAAATGTTCGGTAAAGAGATTTTCTATCTACTTATTTTAGAAATATTTACCTTTGGGTACATTGCCATGCTTTTTACAGACGTCGAATCACGTACTGCCTTATTCAGAGACGCCACGCATGACAAATTAACATCTACCTATAATTACGATGCTTTCGATATCGATTTGCGGGACTTATTCAAAAAGGTTAAGCAATCAGATATGAAATTTACAATGTTAATGTTTGATATTGATCACTTCAAAAACATCAACGATACATATGGTCATTTGGCCGGTGATGAGGTCCTGAGAAGCGTTGTAGAAGTCGTTCAGACAGTTATTGATCAAACAGACCCTAAGATAAAACTTTATCGTACCGGTGGCGAAGAATTCAATATTATTTTTCCTAATTATGAGTTGAATCAAACCGAAAATATCGTAGGACAGATCTTTTCGGCCATCAATCATTCCGAAACAACCTTTGAAGATAAAACCATTCATCTAACAGTTTCGATGGGTGTCTCAGAAGTAAGGAAGGATGACGTTTCAATGAACGATTTCTATTCCCGAGTAGACGAAGCCTTGTATCATTCAAAACGCAATGGTCGCCATGTAATTACGATTGATTAGGTTATGAGAAATTAATATAACCATAGTTGTTACCGGCCTAGAGTTAATTTATATAAATAATCAGGAGTTTTGTTTTATTATTTATTTCCTTAAAAAAGCCAACAAGTTGGAAGAGCTGAGAGTATTCATTTGCAGCGAAAGTGGGGTTAGGACTTTAGTCCTTACACCACCGGGCGTGTTGAAAACTCGCGGTTTTTTGCGAGTCTTCAACCGAGGCTCGAGACCGCTCTTTGGCTCGGGCCGTTCCGCGCAGCAATTGAATACTCTCAGCTCTGGAAACGGCATACTTATCTAAACTTTCAACCTTTAGTTAAATAATCAGAAGTCTTCATTTTATTATTCCTGCAAAAAAAGAGCTAACAGACTTAATCTGTTAGCTCTTTTAATTTATCTAAATTATTTAGATTCTTTAGTGTCGCGACTCTTTAAAAAGTCAAGAACAGCTTGTGTGTTAGCGCGTTTTTCTGCACCATTTTTTTGGTTTACAGGACGGCGGTGGCCAGTCATACCTTTATGTGTATTTTGTGACATCTAAAAAACCCTCCTTCCCGTTATTACATTTAACTTATTTTATTAACCCTATTATTATAAGAGAATTCATCTTACATTTCAACCGTAAATTGATATTCATATGAGATAACTCAATGTTTAAAATCAAAAATCAAAGTAAATCTGGATTCTTACCGTCTCCTGAGCTGAAAAAATCTCGATATATCCCATCAATAAACTAACAGGAGGCGGACCAATAAAAAAAACCAATCAATTACCGTCTTGATTGATTCTTTTTGTATCAATTGTTTTCTACCGATAAACTCAGCGACTAGTTTAAATCGGCAACAGTACTTTCACCTTTTTCATTCAAAGGCTTTGACTCTTTAGAACTAACTGTCTCTTCACTCTTATTATGCACACGGAATGCCAAAATAAATCCAAAGACAGCTAATACTAATGTAAACACAAATCCGTAGTGAACGCCATTAGTAAATGCTAATTTTGCAGATTTTCCACCATCAGCGAAATAATTTGCTTGACCAGTACTCAACAAGATTGTTGCAATACCAGTTGCGACCGCACCGATAACTTGTTGGAAAGTATTGATAATAGCTGAACCATCAGCTGATTGATAAGCATCTAGAGAGTTCAATCCATATGTTTGTGCTGGTGACATGGCTAAAGGAACACCGATCATCAAGACGATATGAGCGGCAATAATGTATCCTACTGAACTGTTTGAGTTACTGAACAGAAACATAGCTGCACCAATGATTGAAATGAAGAAACCTAAACGGGTTAACAATTTAGCACCAATCTTATCGAAAGCACGACCGGAACTAAACGAAACAATTGCATTGATAATACCACCTGGCAACATAACCATACCGGTTAGCGCAACAGCTATGCCTAACCCATTTTGTAAGTACATTGGCAACAAGTACATTGCTGACAATGTGATACCAAAGTTGATCATAACTAATATTGAACCAGTTAAAAACTCAGGCTTTTTCAAAACGGCGAAATCTAGAGTTGGTACTTCTGTGTGTAACTGTTGTCTGATGTAAACAGCCAACAATACTAGACCAATAACTAGAGCTACTAAGGCCAAGGCAATACTTTTACTTAAATAACTAATTCCAAAGACAATCAATCCAAAACTCATTGTTGAAAGAATAATGGCTAACCAATCTACCTTAGGCTTAGTTACTTCAAAGACATTCGTTAAATTTTTTTCCACGAAGACTAGAGCAATCAAAAGGAAAATAATGAATGACCAGAAAATAAATCTCCATGATGAAAATCCCAAGATAATACCGGAAAGTGTAGGTCCGATAGCTGGAGCAAACATCATGACAAGACTGGCCATACCAAGTGCTGCACCTAACTTATTAGGTGGGAACACTCTCATCGCGATTGAAAACATCAATGGCAAGATGATACCTGGGGCAATACCCTGGATCATACGTCCAACCAATAACATGGGGAAGTTAACCGCAAGTGCTGAAATCACTGCACCCACGATAAAATCCATTAAAGCAAATCTAACTAGTCCTCTAGTTGAGAAATGTTTTGTCAATAAACTTGAAAGAGGCAAGACAATGGCAACTACCAGCATATAGCCAGTAACTAACCATTGAACCGTACCTGCATCGATATTAAAAACTTTCATAATAGATGGAAGGGCAATATTCAATGAAGTTTCACTGAACATGCCGACGAATCCACCAATAAGAACACCCATTATTGACAGTAACGGGTGAAGAGGTTTTGTATTAATTTTTTGAGTTTGACTCATAGTTGACCTCCAAATTGTTGCAACAGTGGATTAATATACCAGAAAAAAACCTTCTTCGTAAGCTTTTTCTGAAATTATTTTTTTATTTTCAACAAGTTGGATTAATTATTACGTCTCAGGTCGACAGAAAAAATGAGTCTACTGTGAGGATTGGCCTGCAAAGTAAGTGAATATTCTCCGCTCTGAAGATAATTAATTTTTAAGAACAAAAAAAACTAGTCCCTTCTTATTTATAGGGCTAGTTTGTTGTAATTTACTAAAGAATGAAAGGTGATAAATCAATCTGGACATTGCTATTACACCACCTGGAATGTGGAGACTCGCGGGTTTTGCGAGGCTTCAAACGAGGTTCAAGGCCGTACTTTGACTCCGGCCGGTCCGCACAGTAATTGAATACTCTCAGCTCTGGAAACGGCATACTTACATATACTTTCAATTTTTATGTAATTAATCTTCAAAAAGTAAGTTTCTTCTCTGCAATCCATCGTTATACAAATCTATCTGTGTAACGCCTCTAGTCAAGTCACTGCTACAGTTATAGCCTGTAACGTTGCCATAATTCAAGTGGATTCCAGCGTAAGAACCTGAGAAATTATTATAGTGATCGTGACCCGCAAATAATGCTTTGATATTGTTCTGTTTTAAAATCTCATGAAACAGTCCGGAATTGAGATCCGCCGAACATACTGACTCACCGAAACTTCCCGTGATTCTCTCAGGATTAACTTTTCCATATTCTGGCAGTGGCATATGCATAAATCCAATATCAAAAGTTTTTTGGGTATAGGATTTAGATGCATCGACATACCAATTGATTTGGTCAAGATCAATCGCTGCATACAGGCTGACATCCGGCCATCTTGAATATGAGCCACTATCCCAGACAAAAATTTTATTAATTACTTCACCAGTCGCTTGATCCAGAATTTCCAACGTATAATTTTCGTGTTCACCAGACATAAAAATATGTGTTTTATCAGCTAAATGCACCAATTCCTTTTCAAAAGCCCGAATATAGGCTCTTCCGTAACGTCCCTCTGTATCGTGATTACCATACGTAATTGCCACGGGTATCTCAAATTCATTTAATAAATCGAAGAGAACTTGCAAACTTTTGTGGGGATCTTCATTGTATTCTCCCCAAATCAAATCTCCCGTCAACATCAGTAAATCAAATTGATTATTTTCTAAAACATTCCGCAATTGGTCAATCATCTTTTCATCTGTTCTTTCCAAAGGATATTCTCCCAAATGGATGTCCGTTAATTGACCTATCTTAAATGCTTGTCCTGCCTCGACATATAATTTCACTTGTCTTACCTCACTTGATAATTACTTTCTGAAAACGAAATTATCAAACGGTTATGTATATTTTGTATACAAATTCGGTAAGATTTTAATTTTAGCGCAATTAATTATTATCAGAATTGATATTTTTATGGATAATCTTACTTTGAATCTCATCTAAAGTTGTAATAATTGTATTCCGTACGAAAAATAGTCGACTTATTTTTAACGTACATTAAATTTCGATATATCCTCAAATTAAAAATATTATCCATCTAATAAAAGTTACAAAACTAAAGGTTGAAAGGTAAAAAATTAAATTAGTTGGAAGAGCTGAGCGTATTCATTTGCAGCGAAAGTGGCGTTATTGCTTCAGCAATTACACCACCGGGCGTGTTGAGCTATCTATTGATAGAACGTGACATCCTTGCAATCGCATGTCTTTCACCACGAATGGTTTTGCTCAATGCATAAATATTTTCAATTGGTGATTGAATTCCCCAAGCGGCATCACCAATATGTTGAATATCAACGCCGGCAACTTTATTGCGGATGGCCACATTTTGAATGAAACTGCTACCTGATCCTTCTTGACTAGTTCCAATTGTGCTCATGACCAAAGCTCCACGACTGTGGGCTAATTTAACGATTTCTTTCAATTCTGCATCGTCAAATCCGGGAACTGTTCCCACAGCGGGTACTAGAATAACGTCGGCTCCAGCATCTAAGAAAGTTTCAACTGCTTCTGGACTGACCACTGCTTCGTCAACCCCGGCCCCATGCATTTTCCCAGCAATGACTAAACCTTTGAAAACTTTTTTAGCTACTTTGATATTGGCAGCAATTTGCTTATTAGTTACCCCAGTTCCGGGATTACCGGTTAAAACTACAAAATTAAAGCCAAGTTTTTCAACTTCTTGTAAAGTTTTTTCACTGGCCATACGTCCTTCAGGAATAATCAAACGATCTTCAGCCATTTTTGCATCTGGATCAACTGGTTCCAAATTAACACCAATTGGACGACCAACTAATTTTTGCAACCGATGAATTGACTCACCATCGTGATGAGCCTGGGCCGTTTCCATAGTTTCTTCGTCATCATAAAGTCCCAAAATCAATGGATTCAACACATCCAAAGCATTCAATAAAATTAAGTCGGCTCCAAAGGCGGCCGCTATTTCAGAAGTTGTAATGCCATCCAAAGGTTCATGAACAACAACATTTTCACTTAATACAACTCGACCCTCACTGGCTTTGATACTCTGTTTCAATTCTGTTCCATTCATTGCCAACATCTCACTTGAATTGGCGCTGATCAATCGTTTAACCATTTATTTTCTCCTTTTAGCTGTAATCGTTTACAAAAACACCATATCATTTTTACGTATTTTCAGCCACAAAAAAAATGCGCTATTACACGCATTTAATTTTTTAATACCAAGCAGGCTTATCACCATCAGTATTAGGTTTATTGACACCAATTGATTCACATTTAAATTTATCTGGATCTTGGAAAATATCGACAACAATTTGAGCGATAGATCTTCTTGATACTTCAGTTCCTTTGAAAGCTTCACCCTTTTGAGTTACTTCATAATCAACTTCTGGCTTGTCAGTTAACCAAGCTGGGCGAATGATCGTGTAGTCAAGGTCTGAATCTTCAATTACCTTAGCAGCTGCTGCATATGTAGTAATGTAGTTCCCCAAAGTTTCGTTGTTCCATTTACCAAATTTACCGGGAACTTCATCATAAATACCCAAAGTTGAAATCCAAACTAGACGTGTCTTCTTTTCAGCATGCATAGCTTCAACAACAGCCTTAGCTTCATCAACAATATTGCCCCCAGCTAAGTTAGCGTAAACCATATCAACATCTTCCATAGATTCGCTCAATCCAGCAACATCAGTGGCGTCACCTTCAACAGTTTCAACTAATTTATGCGAATCAGCGAAATCCTTTAAACGTCCAGCATTTCTCAAATATAATCTCAAATCTGTATCAGTTGTATCAACAAAAATATGTTCTGCTAAACGAGCAATTTTCCCGTTAGCTCCTAAAATTAAAACTTTAGCCATTTACTTTTCCCCCTGTATTAGTTTCTACAGTCCAATATAAGTGAGTTTTGAAATTAATTCAAAGAATGTTTCTCGAGGAATTAATAAAAGACTAAAAAATGCAAATTGCGGGTAACTGATATGTTTAGATCTAAAAATTGAAGGTTTAGGTAAGTATGCCGTCTCCAGAGTCGAGAAATATTCACAGGCTGTGCGGACCGGCCCGAGCCAAAATACGGTCTCGGACCTCGGTTTGAAGCCTTACCGAAGACCAGTAAGTCTCCAAACACGCCCGGTGGTGTAAGAGCTGAAGCTCTAACACCACTTCCACTGCCCACAAATATTTCTCGACTCTTCCGACTAGTGAATCTTTAGTAAACCAATTCAAATAACATTGATTATTTTTCTTCTATAATCATAATCATAAAGTTATTGAATTAAGCAAAATCACTTAGACTACGGGTGTAAGTAATATTGGCCGCAGTGCAAGTGGCGTTATAACGGTGTTTTTCTGTTATTACACCACCGACATATTTTGAGATTCGTGGTTTCTGCGAAGCACAAATCGAGGTTCGAGACCTTGGCTCGAACAGATAGCACAACGGGCTATCTTACTGACGCCCGGAGGCGGCATCCTTTAAACCTATAAATGTGAATAATTTTACAATCATTAAGGATAGAACAAAAGCATGATGTTATAATTATTGGGTAATACAATGCTCTAAGGAGGATTTTTTATGGCGAGTGACGTGGCTCATTTGATTAAGGTTGCATCGAATGAAATTTCCCGTGGTATCAATACTTTTGCCGCTAAATATGGTCTAACTGGCACCCAGGTTCAGATTATTCACTATTTGGCCAACCATTCTCAAGATGATATTTATCAAAAAGATATTGAGAGGGAATTTAATATTCGCCGCTCAACTGCGACTAATATTTTAAAAACCATGGAAAAGGATGAACTGATCATTCGACGTAGCGTTAAAAAGGATTCACGTTTGAAACGAATTGTGCTCTCTGATAAGTCTAAAGAAATACAGGATGCGATCAATAACTTTATGACCGCAAATGATCAAAAAATTCTTTCTACTTTAGGCACATTGGAACGGCGTAGTTTTGTTCGCGCTCTCAAAAAAATTCCCCTAAAATTAAAAAAGTGAGGTAAGGATTTAATGACAAAAGTAATTATGGACTGTGATCCTGGTATTGATGACGCGATTGCTCTAACAGTTTTACTTGCACATCCCGAAAAAGCTGATTTGATGGGTGTTACTACTGTTGGTGGTAACGTTAAACTTGAATATGTTACACAAAATGCTAAGAAGCTACTAACATTTCTAGGCTCAAAGGCAGAACTTGCATCTGGTCAAGCATCCCCACTAGTAAAACCTATTGAAACTGCTGGTGAAATTCATGGTAAGACTGGTATGGAAGGATATGACTTTCCAGAAAACAGTCTAGACTATCCTTTAACAAGCGATAACGCCGTTACCTACATGTATGACCGCATTTCTAAGAGTGACGAAAAAGTCAATTTAGTAGCCACAGCTCCATTATCAAACGTTGCCCTCCTATTGAAGACTTTCCCCGACGTTAAGAAAAATATTGAACACATCTATATTATGGGTGGCTCAACTCTTCAAGGTAATATCACATTGGCTGCCGAATTCAACGCCTACGTTGACCCAGAAGCTATGGATATCGTCTTCAATTCAGGATTACCAATTACTTTATCTGGACTAAACTTAACTGAAAATAAAGCCTATCTAACAATGGATGAAATCGGCAAAATTAAAGATCTCGGTCGTGTTGGTAAAATGGCCAGTTCTATTTTGGACTTCTATGCCTCAGCCGAATTGGCTAAAGGTATGACCAAGATTCCGATTCACGATGCCTGTGCTGTCATTAGTTTGATTGCTCCAGAATTGTTCACAAAGAGTACAAACTATTCAATGGACGTGTGCCTAACTAACGACCAATACCGTGGTATGACTTACCCAGACCGCCGTACAGACGCTCCTCAAAAGAATAATATCAAGGTTCTAGAAGATGTTGACCGTGAAGCATTCGTTAAATTTATCTTCGACTCATTAGCTAGTTACGAAAAATAATTATTAAGTTAGAATATTAACTTTAATACAACTGAAGGTTGAGCGGCAAAAAATTAATATAATCATTGTTGTTACAATCCTAAAGCTAATTTATTTATACCACCGGGCGCGTTGAAAACTCGCGGTTCTGGAAACGGCATACTTAGCTAAACTTTCAATCTTTAACTAATACAAATTAAAATAGAACAGATAATTCCATACTTGGAGTTGTCTGTTCTATTTCTTTTACCTAAAGGTCGAAAGGTGAAAAACTAATATAACCATTGCTGTTACAGACATAAACAAATTTATTTAAATAAGCAGAAGTATTTATTTTATTTGTTCCTGCCATAAAAAAATAAACTGGTTGGAAGAACTGAGAGTATTCATTTGCAGCGAAAGTGGCGTTATTGCTTCAGCAATTACACTACCGGACGAGTTGAAGACTCGCGGGTTTTGCGAGGCTTCAACCGAGGCCCGAGACCGCTCTCTGGCTCAGGACGTTCCGCGCAGCAATTGAATACTCTCAGCTCTGGAAACGGCCTACTTAACTACACTTTCAACCCTCGGTTCTTTTAATTCAAAACTGTTTTGATAATATCTAAACCTTCATCTAATTTAGTTTCATCCATAATCAATGGTGGCAATAAACGCAAGGTGTTGTGCTTAGCCGATAATGTTAATAAGCCTTTATCCTGCAATTTTGTTATCACTTCATTAACATCTAATGAGGTATCCAAATGGATTCCTATCATGAATCCCATTCCAGTTATTTCCGTTACTGATGACAACGGTAAAATCTCTGTTTTAAGTTTATGCCAAACTTTGGTCGACTTAGCCTGAATATCTTCCAAAAAATCTGGTGTTAGCTGTTGTAAAACTCCTTGGGCGGAAGCCATAGCTAGCTTATTGCCACCAAAAGTCGTTCCGTGTGATCCTGGACCAAAAGCTTTTGCCATTTCTTTTTTGCCAATCATCGCACCAATCGGAATTCCGTTACCTAAAGCCTTTGCCAACGTGATGATATCTGGTTTCAACACAAAGTTTTGAAAGGCAAATTTCTTACCTGTTCTGCCAATTCCGGTCTGAACTTCATCAATAATCAGTAAAACGCCGTTATCATGACAAGCTTGTTGAATATCGGTCAACCACTGCTGATCAGCTACATAAACTCCACCCTCGCCCTGAATTACTTCTAAAATAACAGCTGCCAAATGAGAGTCAATCATTTCCAGCGCTTTGTTATCGTTATAGTCTGCAAATTCTACATCAGGAACTAATGGACCAAAGCCTTTTTGAATATCTGGGTTGCCTGTCAGTGACATTGAACCGTAGCTCCGACCATGGAAACCATTATTGAATGCTAAAACAGCTGTTTTACCTGTATACTTACGGGCTAACTTGAATGCCGCTTCATTAGCCTCGGTACCTGAATTACAAAAGAATGCTAGTTGATTTTCATCGCATAACATTGCAGCAACATCATCCTGAATTTTACTTTCGTATAAATTAGAAATATGCCAAATCTTACCTAACTGCTTTTGGACATTACCTTGAATCACTTCATTGCTATATCCAAAACTGCAAACACCAATACCGCTAGTGAAATCCAAATAAGTTTTATCATGATTATCAGTTAAGTAGACGTCCTCACCTTTAACTAAATCGAATGGGAAACGCGCGTACGTTGGGAATACATGTTCCATAATGAACCTCCAGAAATTTTATTTTTCGACGTATTGGAACTGTGTTCCCGGTCGTCCTAAATCATTGGTGATAAAAGTTTGATCAACGCCATTTCTCAAAGCATTAAACGAGGCTTTAATCTTAGGCATCATCCCTGACTTGATGATATGTTGTTGAAATAAATCGTCGGCTGCTGTCTCAGTTAATTTGGGAACAACTTTACCAGAATTCAAAACTCCAGGCACATCTGTCAGCAAAACTAATGATTCAGCATGCAACTGAATGGCAATCGTGGCAGCTGCCATATCAGCGTTAACGTTCAACCATTTGCCATCACTAGTTTGTGCAAGTGGTGCCAAAATGCCTATCTCTTTTTGTAATTCCGTCTGTAACCATTTTTTATTGATCTTAGTAACTTGACCAACTTCACCATATTCGGCCTGATTCAAATATGTGCCTTCTAACAGGTGATTATCACTGGCATTCAACCCAATCACCGGCAATCCAGAATTACCAATAAACTGACAGAGCTTAGGTTGAACTAAGCCTAATAAAACAGCCTTCGTAACGTTTAAAGTTTCGTCATTGGTAACTCTAATGCCGTTAATCTTTTTCACAGGCAACTGTAATTTGTCACTCCATTCTGAAATCTGTGGACCACCACCATGGATAATCAAAATTTGCTTACCTTCCAGCCACCAAGTTTCCAATTTTTTAAAGAAAGTCTCCGGTAACTGATCACTCGCATTGCCACCTATTTTTACAACAATTGTGTCCTTCATAATCTTCACCTTATACGTAATTTATTTTGATTAGCTTCTGTATGTGGCGTTGATTCGGACATAATTGTAAGTTAAGTCACAGCCCCAAGCCTGACCAGTTGCATTGCCGGAATTCAAATCGACCAGAATAGTAATTTTATTTTCAGATAACGATTGTTTCATAACTGCTTCATCAAATTCAGCACTATGACTATCAATCACTAAAGGTAAGTCATTCAGCCAAACCGAAGTATGATCAATATCAACTTGAGCATTCGTCTGTCCAATAGCCGCAATAATTCGTCCCCAATTAGCATCCTCACCAAAAATTGCAGATTTAACTAGATTGGAACCGACAATCGCCTTGGCAACCTTCTGCGCATCAGCATGACTAGCTCCATTTTCAACATTTACTTCAACAAGCTTAGTCGACCCTTCACCATCAGCTGCAATGTCCTGAGCCAATTGTGTTAAGACGGCGTTATATGCATTAAGAAATGCTTGTGAATTAGCACTACCATCATTTTCAATCGGTTCATTTTCAGCTAGACCATTGGCCATCGTTACCACCATATCATTAGTAGATGTATCACCATCAACGGTGATTTGGTTAAAAGTTGCATCAACTTCTTGAGTTAACATTCCCTGCAAAACTCCATCGGCCACTTTAGCATCTGTAACAACAAATCCAAGCATTGTTGCCATCTTAGGATGTATCATCCCTGAGCCTTTACAGAAGCCACTGATAGTAACTGTCTTGCCGTCTAACTCTAGTTGAGTCGAGATAGTCTTAGTGTGTTTATCAGTCGTTAAAACAGCCTCAGTCACATAAACGTTGTCCAATAATTGCAATTTATCAACGCCTTTTTTAATTAAGTCCATTGGCAATGGTTCACCAATAATGCCAGTTGAAGCAACTCCAATTAAATCATTCTCAACAGCTAATTTTTCTGCTGCCCAAGCTTGCATTTGTAATGCATCAATCATACCCTGCTTACCAGTTACTGAATTTGCATTGGCAGTATTCATAACAATTCCTTGTAATAGGTGTTCCTTATTAATTGTTTGTTTAGTCAATTTTGTAGGAGCAGCCTGAAATTGATTAGTTGTATAAGTTCCAGCAGCCTGAGCGGGTACTTCTGAATAAAGCCATCCCATATCTTTTTTCTCAGGATTCTTACGCAATCCTACGTAGACTCCATCGGATTTGTAGCCCTTAGGCCATGTAAAAGGTATTACTTCATAAGTTTGTTCTTCTGTTTCGATAAATGATTGCATAAAAAAATCCTCCTAATTTATGGCAAGGTTGGAATTAAATCCAATCCTAGACCTGGCTCGTAATCAAACATTTGGTTAAAGTTTTGAATTGCTTGCCCGGCTGCACCTTTTAGGAGGTTATCAATTACACTGACTATTACAATTTGATGGGTAACAGGGTTTAATTGATAACCGATGTCACAGAAGTTAGTTCCGACAACTTGTTTAAGTGTTGGGAAAACTCCTTCAGTAGCATTCACAAAGGTATCAGCTGAGTAAGTTTGATTAAAGGACTTTCGGACATCCTCTTCAGTTATCTCAGGCTTTGCCTTGATGTAGCAACTGGCCATTATTCCACGTGTCAGTGGTAATAAAGTTGTTGTAAACTGAATATAAGGTATGTCTTCATCCCAAATCTTTAATTGTTGAACAATTTCTGGAATATGTTGATGTTGATTTACCTTATACAGTTGCAGATTTTCATTTGTTTGGCTGAAATGAGTTAATTCACTCAATTTCTTTCCCGCACCGGATGTACCAGATTTGGCATCCACTACGATTGAGGTTGGATCTATCAGATGATTTTTTACTAACGGCGCTAATGCTAAAATCGTTGCCGTAGCATAGCATCCCGGGTTAGAAACATAAGTTGCACCCTTGGAGCTAGTAAAATCAGCTAATCCATAATGTGACTTTTCAAGATACTTCATTTCTGGAGCGTCCTTTTTATACCATTTTTTGTATACGTCACGTGACTTCAATCGAAAGTCTCCGGCTAGGTCAATCACTGGAAAGTCTTTGTCAATAAACGACTGGGCTAATTCCGTAGTGACACCAGCAGATGTTGCGAAAAATACCATTTGGTTATTTTTCATGATATCAGCAGGATCATAAGGCAAAATGTTAGCTCGTCGTCGTAGTTGAGGTAGGACCGATTCTAAAGATTTTGTTTCCGTTTGCGAGTGCCCATAGAGGTTGACCGAATCAACTTCTGGGTGATGCAATAATAGTTCGTACAAGACGCTACCGCTATAACCAGTAACGCCGACAAGACCAACATTCATACGTATCATCCTTTCTTGATGTCTCTGTTCTACTTTTTCGTTCGTAGAAATTAATAGTTAGAGTACGCCTGATAATTAGAAAGTACAAGAGTTTTTTTAATCAAATGATTGTTTCTCTAATTTAAGTGTTAATTTGAAAGCGTTTCCATTGTTTAGCTCATAGGTATAAAAAGACCTATCCAAAAAGTGTTTTTTATAATCTGAAATATTATTTGTAACAAATAATTGTCTACTAAAATTAACATCTTTTATTGATTTAAATGCAAAAGGTCTTAATTCCCGAAATAGGAATTAAGACCTTTTTAATACTTACTTATATTAGAAAACTTATATGAGTTTGAAGATGACTGACAGATAACTAACAGTAAATTCGATACTAAAAACACCATCATATCAAGGTTATTCGACATTACTAACAGATAACTAACAGATAACTGACAGATAACTAGCAGTAAATTTGATACTAATAAAGATTGAAAATTTAGAAATGCCCTCCAAATATTGAGTCTCGATTATTAATGACATTTAGGGGGCAAGTCAAGTGCCGCTATGTTTAGGTCCGCTTAGTATCCTAAAATAGCAAAGTTCAAAATCAAATAACAGACAAAAAAATACACCTCATCTGAGATATATTTAAAAACGTTCTATTTACTAATGTTAGTAGCAAATTCTGGTTCGTAATATGAATTTGACTTCAAATCTAAACCACTATTCAAGTTAACATTTGAAATCCAAACCCATTCATTAGTTCCAACTTGACCCCAAAATGAACCATATTTATTAACAACTAATTTACTAATTTTCCAAGCTGTATTAGCTGGTAAAGTTTGGTCATATCTGTTGGTTGCAGTGTTATAAGTTTGTAAACTCTGCTTTGTTGTAGCAATCAAGCCATTGCCGGGTGTTGGTGTACTTGAATTTGTATTGGTATTTGTCGTTGTTGTTACATCATCAGCAACATCCACATATGCAACTGAAATAAATTCGTCAGTAGCAATTTGATAATATGTTTGTTTGTCATAATGTAAAATGTCACCACCAATAATCCACTTACTACCCACTGGCACAGTTTTTCCAGTATTATCACCATGACCATTTACAATCTCGGTAGAAACAGTAACTGTTCCAGTATGTCCGGCATCTGTTGATCCAGACATGATATAACTACCATTTCCAGAATAGTCTGTGTTGTTATCTGTTGTTGAGCTAGCAACTGACATATCACCAAATGAGACCCATTCGTTTGTAGCAACTTGATAGAATGTTTGCTTATCACGGTGCATAGCTTTTCCGAGTTTCCATGAACTATTGACTGGCAAAACAATTCCTGTATTTGTACCTTGGTCATTAACTACCGCAGCAACTTGAGTTATAGTACCGGTCTTGCCAAAATTACCGTCAGTTTCAGTGTAATTATCAGCAGCAGTATTAGAACTATTGTTGTTATTTTCACCATCGATTGTTACATCTAGTGATTGAATGTATTGGTTATTCCCAACTTGGTAGTAAACCATACGGTTAGCATGCATTACTTCACCAATGATCCAACGGCTACCAGCTGGTAAAGACGTTCCTGTTTCGTTACCATAACGGTCAACGATTGCTAAAGCTTTATTGGCTGTAACAGTTTTTCCAGCATCCGGATTAGTCTCATATGTAATTGCATCCCCAAATGCAGGATCAACCGAATTTGTAGCTCCAGTAACATTTGTAACAACGGAAGCTGGAATATACTCATTTGTACCAATCAAATAATGAGCTACTCCGTTGATTGTTGCTTGTTGACCTAATTGCCACTTGCTTCCACTTGGCAAAGTTTGACCTGTCTGTTTTCCACTTGCATTATAAACTGGTGTAGTAGTGGCGACAGTTCCAACAGCACTGGCATCTACTGTTTGTTGTGGTAGTGCATTTAAAGCGGCTGGTGCCAACATGATGGCAACTGCTGACGCTACTAAAATATTATTTCTTTTTTTCATTATATCCATCTCCACTGAAGAATATTCTTCCTTATATTCACCTTAAGTTTATAATTCATACATATAAGGAAGCAACGAATTATCGCAATTGTTACGAAACCTTTACTATTATAATTTGATTACATATCGATTCATTTTCTTACTTTTAAGGAGTCAAAAAATATGAAAAATTATCACGTTTATCAAGTCGATGCCTTCACGAAAACTAAGCTTGCTGGGAATCCAGCTGGCGTTGTCACCAATGCCAAAGGACTGACGGAAAAACAAATGCAGCAAATTGCTCGTGAAATGAATAACTCGGAAACTGCCTTTATACTCCCAGCAACAAATGACAAATCTGACGTTAGAATTCGCTTTTTCACACCCACAACTGAAGTCCCTAT
This sequence comes from Companilactobacillus huachuanensis, assembly GCF_005404815.1. Taxonomy (GTDB): domain Bacteria; phylum Bacillota; class Bacilli; order Lactobacillales; family Lactobacillaceae; genus Companilactobacillus; species Companilactobacillus huachuanensis. Next base: position 3,538 of record NZ_BJDF01000027.1, on the reverse strand, counting down.
CTGCGGACATGCCACTATTGGTGCCAATTACGCTTGGGCCGTTGAAAACAATTTACCATCACAAACGTTAGTCCAAGAAACTGGTGCGGGTAATCTCCCAATTGATATTTTGAAAAAGGGTGAGGCTTACCAAATCACCATGACTCAAGGTCAAATATCGGTAGATGAACCCTTAGCAAATGATATTCAATTACGTATCCTTAAGGCACTAGGAATTTCTGAGCAACAACGTAATCTTAAGTTTCCTATGGCAATCGCTTCAACTGGTGCTGCTAAAGTCATGATTGCCGTCGATAACCAACAAACACTCGACAATTTAATTCCCGATTTAGAAGCCTTGAAAACAATCACACCGGATATAAATTGTAATGGTTATTATGTCTTCTTTGTCACACCAAATAAACAAGAATTGATTCACGGACGAATGTTTTCTCCAGCCAGTGGCATCGACGAAGATCCGGTCACCGGCAATGCCAACGGACCTTTAGGCGCTTACCTGGTTAAATATAATCTAGTTGAAACATCAGGTGATATCTTCGAATTTTCGATTGTTCAAGGCGAGAAAATAAAAAGACCTGGAACCATGTTAGTTCGAGTCCATCTAGACAACGGTCAACCCATAAAAATTCAAATTGTGGGTGATGCTGTAATTGCTTTTTACACAAATATTTATTTATAGTTGCGAATCGTGATAGTTAAAAATAGCTTACTGATTAACACCACGGTATTGTCTAGCAAAAAGAAGCTGAGATTTTTAAAAATCTCAGCTCCTTTTTTATAATTTGATTAGTACAAAAACGCTTAGGCATATTAATTAAATATTTGGAGGTTGAAAGGTGAAAAATTAATCTAACGATTGCTATTACAAGCCTAGAGCCACTTTATTTAAATACTCAGAAATCTTAGTTTTATTGTTCCACTATTAAAAAATAAACTAGTTGGAAGAGCTGAGAGTATTCATTTGCAGCGAGGTTCGAGACCGCACTTTGGCTCGGGCCGTTCCGCGCAGCAATTGAATACTCCCAGCTCTGGAAACGGAATACTTAACTAAACTTTCAACCTTTAGTTAAATATACTTAGCCGTGACAGACAATTTATCCTTAAGAATTCCAGCAACTGGACCTTCATAAATAAGCTCACCACCACGGGAGCCACCGTCTGGACCAATATCAACAATCCAATCAGCACTGCGCATAACATCAACATTATGTTCAATAACAATCACCGTATTCCCTTTATCAACCATATCATTGATGATTCGAATCATATTTTCTGTATCTGAAACATGTAGTCCCGTCGTTGGTTCATCCAAAATAAAGATATTGCCTTTCTTATTCAATTCTTTAGCAATCTTGAGGCGCTGGCTTTCACCACCTGATAATGTATTCAGTGCCTGTCCCATTGCTAAATAATCCAAGCCAACATTGTGAATATTTTTCAACTTCGAGTTTATTTTCTTATCATCAAAAAAGGTAAATGCCTCTTCAATTGTCATATCCATAACTTCAACGATATTCTTATCCTTAAACTTATACTGCAACACTTCGGGATCGAATCTGCCACCGTGACATTGGGGACACTCAATTTCCGAATTTTCCATGAACGACATATTTAACTCGATAACACCTTTACCTTTACACTCCGAACAAGCGCCTTTGGAATTATAGCTGAACAAACTATCATCAACGCCATTCGTTGTAGCAAACAGTTTTCTAATTTCATTCATAATTCCAGTATACGTTGCCGAATTCGAGCGACTATTTCCATGCAATGGACTCTGGTCAATGACTACTGCATCGGGATTTTCTTGGGCAAAGACTTGTTCAACCAATGTGCTTTTACCAGATCCCGCTACACCAGTAATGACAGAAAATAGGCCTTCTGGCACCTTGAGTTGAATATTTTTCAAATTATGAAGTGACGACTTCGAACTACTGACAAAACTTTTAGCAACCCGAGGATTTACTTTTAATGGCAATTTATGATTCAAATATTTACCAGTTAAAGTGTCTGATTTCAATAGCTCTTCATATGATCCTGTAAAGTTGATTTCACCACCATGAATACCGGCCTTGGGACCAACATCAACAATATAATCGGCAATCTTTATAACATCGGGATCATGCTCAACTACTAGCACAGTATTGCCATTATCACGTAATTTTAATAAGAGGTCATTTAGACGATGCACATCGCGCGGATGTAACCCTGTACTAGGTTCGTCCAAAATATAAATCAAGTCAGTCAAACTATTAGACAAATATTTTACAGTTTTAACACGCTGACTTTCACCACCAGATAATGTCGAGGTCTCGCGAGTCAGATTTAAATAATCCAAACCAATATTGATCAAATTGCTGATTCTTGACTTTAAATCAGCTACAACTGACTTCATACGTTCATCTTGAAATTCATCTAATGTCAAAATCAATTGATCTAACTGCATATTCGTTAAATCAAAAATATTATAACCATTTATTTTCGAATTCAATACTTGTTGATTAAATCTTGTTCCATGGCACATTGTGCAAGTTGACATTTCTGCAAATTTTTCAATTTTCTTACGTGCACCATCTGACATAGTGCGATTATCTTGAATATTGGTTCGATAAAATTTCTTGATAATTCCTTCGTAGCTAGTGTTTAGCTCAGTGCCTTTATATTGAACAGTCATTGGAGTCTCACCATTGAGTAAATTTTCCATTTCAGCATCAGTGAAATCTTTAATTGGTTTATCGTTGTCAAAAAAGCCTGAATCAAGGATAGCATGGAGATAGAACGACTTATCGCCATAACCAGGCAATAAAATGGCGCCTTCATTGAGTGATTTTTCATAATCCAAAGCTTCATCAAGTTTCACAACATAGCTCCGACCAATTCCCTCACATTGAGGACACATACCTTCTGGATCATTGAAGGAAAAAGCATTGCTGGCAGTACCATATTTAGGTTGCCCAAATCGAGAAAACAGAATTCTGAACAGTGGACTAATATCACTGATAGTACCCAAAGTGGATCGAGCGTTACCACCCAATGGTTTCTGATCAATAATAATTGCAGTCGAAAGATTATGAATTTCATCAGCATCGGGACGCTTATACTTCGGTAAATACAAACGAGTAAAACTATTATAGGTACTGTTCAACTGACGCCCTGCCTCTTGAGCAATGGTGTCAAACACGATTGAAGACTTACCAGAACCAGAAACACCCGTGAAAACTGTCAGCTTGTTTTTAGGAATCTTTAAACTGATATTTTTCAAATTGTTCTCACGGTCATTCACTATTTCAATAAACTGTTTTTCAGACATTTGGAACCCCCAATATTATTTATTTAAAAGGAGATTTATTATAGCATACTAATGCGACTATTCAATTTTAATTAATTATGCCGTCTCCAGAACTGAGAAATATTTTGTATTTCTAATGTCAATTATTTAGGCAAATTTTATAATCAAGTTAGCCACTTGAAAAAAATTGAATAAAAAAACACCAAGACGAAAAAATCAGGTATCATTGGAGTTCCGACACTAACAATG
>NZ_BJDF01000026.1 GCF_005404815.1 Companilactobacillus huachuanensis | reverse complement strand
TAGTCATCTACCTCATTAAGTGGATTATATCAAAAAAGCACCCATAACTGGATGCTTAAAAAACATTATAAATATCTTATGGACTTTTTCAGCAGCCTCTGATCGTGTCGGCGTTGGATGCTTCGTTAACTCTTGTGGCAAGTGTGCTGCTTGCAAGGCTGGACAAGAACAATTTTGTGAAAAGGGTACTGTGATTGTCTTTGATTCTAAAGATTATGATGGAACTGTCACACAAGGTGGCTATTCACAAGCCATTGTTGTTAAAGACCACTTTGTTTTACACATCCCTGATGAATTGTCATTAGCGAATGCTGCACCATTATTGTGTGCTGGCATCACAACGTACAATCCTTTGAAACAATATAATATTGGCAAAGATAGTAGAGTAGCCATCATTGGATTAGGTGGCTTAGGCCATATCGCCGTTCAATTTGCTGCCAAAATGGGTGCTGATGTTACTGTATTTGGTCACTCAGAAAGCAAGCGTGAGGAAGCTGCAAAATTCGGGGCAACTGGTTATGAAATTTTAAAAGATACTGAAGATTTCCAACCTCTAGCTGGTCAATTTGATTTTATTTTAAATACTGTAGCCGTTGATTTAGATTTAAATAACTATATGCCATTATTGAAATTTAACGGAGTATTTTGTTACGTGGGGATTCCTAGTGATGAAATTCATCTCAATTTGTTCTCAATCTTTGGCAATCAAGCTAATTTGACTGCTTCAAATGTTGGTGGTATTGCTATGACTCAAGAGATGTTAAATTTTGCGGCTAAAAATGATGTTAAGCCTCAAATTGAAATGATTGGAATTGATGACGTACCAACTGCTTATCAAAATATTCTTGATAGTAAAGTTCATTATCGCTATGTCATTGATATGTCGACCTTGAAATAAAACTTATAACACGAGGAGGTTGTTAATATGCCAAATAAAAGAGCACAAAAAAACCACGATGAAATGTTTCCAAATCATGTCTCAACCTTAAAGAAGACTGACCCGGAGTTTATTGATATTTTTGACAACTTTGCATTTGATGAAGTTTTGCAACACAGTCAAATTGAGACAAAATTACGTCTGAAGGTAACTTTGGCCGCATTGATTGCCATGCAATGTCTCAACGAATACGAAGCAATGTTGACAGCTGCTCTAAATGTTGGAGTAACGACAGTTGAAATTAAAGAAATTGTTTATCAGTCAGTTCCATACGTTGGATTAGGGAAAACTTTTGACTTCTTAAATGGTACTAATGACGTGTTTGTAGAAAAGGGTATTTCAGTACCTCTAGAACCTCAAAGTACAACAACTCCTGATTCAAGAAAGGATGAAGGCTTTAAGACAGTTCGCCGTATTGTCGGTGGGACAGTTGATAATATGTTAGCCAATGCTCCAGAAAATCAGAAACATTTTGCAACATTCTTAGCCGATAATTGTTTTGGAGATTTTTATACTCGCAGCGGATTAGATGATAAAACTCGAGAATTATTAACATTTACAATGCTGATTTCTATGGGCGGAGCTGATCCACAAGTTAAAGGACATATTGCTGCTAATAAGAATGTTGGTAATAACAAACAAGTGTTAATTGACACTATTACCGTGTTGTTGCCATTTATTGGATATCCACGGACTTTAACTGCCTTGAATTTATTGAATGAAGTTATTCATGAAGATAAGGCTTAAATACTTTTTCTTGAATGAAAATCTATAAAATAACTAAAAATTGAAAGCTGTATAGGATGTGTTGTTGTTAGAATTCCGTCTCCAGTAGCGAGAAATATAGGCTGCGATGAAGATTGGTGTAAATCTTGGCGCGGTCTCGGTCCTCGATTTTGAACTTCACGAAAACTATGTGAGTTTCAAAAGTCGTCTCGTGGCGTAATAACGAGCAGAACACTGCCGTGTCACACCCGCAGCAGGTAAATATCCTCGGCCCTTCCGACTAGATTTTTTTTAATTATAAAAAATTTCAGAGACTAAAATGGTGAATTAAAATGGATACTAAGCAAATGAAGGCAATTTTAGAATTATCTAAAACCCTTAATTACAGTAAAGCTTCTAAAAATTTATTTATTTCACAACCAACTCTAACTTATCAAATTAAAAGGGCAGAAGATGAATTAGGATTTATGATTTTTAATCGTACACATGCTGGAGTGCAATTAACAGATAGTGGGTCAAATTTTGTGATTGAGCTACGTTCAATTTATCTCAGTCTTTCGGATGCAATTGAACAAGAAAGAAACCTCTCAAATAGCTTGGGAAAAACTTTAAAAATTGGATTACCTAATAGATCCTCGTTGATTTTACTACCCGATGCTATTAAAAAAATCCATCGGATTTATCCTGATATATCTATAATTCCCATTTTTTCAAAAGACATGGGTGTTAACAGGTTCCTTGACGAAGGGACTGATATACTGTTCTTATTTGGTAATCAGATAAAAAAAACAGCAGATATTCAAAAGTATCCACTGTTTAGAAGTAATGTTTATTTAGTTTGTCGTAAAGATGATGAACTCGCAGAACTAGAAAATGTCTCAGCTGAAAATTTGAATCATCGTAAAATAATAATTGGATCCGAATTCTACGATGAATTTAGAACTATAAGGGAAAGCTTGACTCAATTTGAATCAATAAATGTTCGAAATAGTCCCAACTTTGCATCTACCTTGATACAAGTTTCCAGTAGTGAGGATGTCGCTTTGACATTTGGCTTTATGAATAATCAAAATAATGAATTTAAATGGATACCATTTAAAAGTGACATAGAAGTACCATGCTATCTGGTTACCCACTCTTCGGACAATAGAAAGTCTACTAAGAAATTTATAAATTTATTACAAAAGCTATATCAAACTAGTGACGTTCCACTTTAGAATGCGTCAGTCTTCGTATGTGGTTGATATGGTGCTTCCAATGATTTAATTTCGTCATCATCAAGTTTGATATCAAGAGCCGAAACGGCTTCTTCGATATGTTTAACAGCGGAAGTACCAACAATTGGTGCAGTAATGAATGGCTTGCTAAGCATCCAAGCCAATGATTCTTGTGCCATTGAACGACCGTGTTCCTTAGCTATTTTTTCTAGATTATCAACAATTGGTTTATTTAAAGCGGCATCTTTGCCAAATACCATCGGTGTAACATCATCATTTTGAGTACGGTGAGTAACCGTACCCCAAGGGTGTGCACAAAGACCGCCAGCAAGTGGACTCCAAGGCACAACGGCCATTTTACGATCTTGTGCTAATGGTAAGATTTCCCTTTCTTCTTCACGCATAAGCAAATTATATTGTGGTTGAATTGAGGCAAATTCTGTCCAACCATGGCGCTCAGCAATTTGTTGCATACGTTCCAATTGCCAAGCCCAAATGGTTGAACAACCAATATACCGAGCTTTACCGCTTTTTACAACGTCATGTAGTGCTTCCATGATTTCTTCCATTGGAGTGTTTGGATCTAGACGGTGGATTTGATATACATCAACGTAATCCATCTGTAATCGTTCAAGACTGTGGTCAATTTCGCTTAGAATTTCTTTTCTTGATAAACCATGACCATTAGGATGGCCCTCGCGCATTTCCATATCAACTTTAGTGGCTACAACAATATCGTCTCTATTTAAACCATATTCTTTGATAAATTGTCCGGTCACTTTCTCACTTGTACCAAGTTGATAAACATTGGCTGTATCGAAATAGTTAATACCTAAGTCGATTGCCTTTTTAAAAATATCCTTTCCTTCATCAAAAGTTTTTGCCCAAGGGAATAAACCATTTTCTTTGCCCGGTTTACCAAAGCTCATCATACCTAAGCAAATTCTTGATACATCCATACCTGTATTACCGAATTTTGTATATTCCATAATAATTGAATCCTCTCTTTTCCTCATTCTAACTACAACTCAATTTTAAGGGATTTTGAGGCAGGTGCTTAATAGATAAATTTAATTATGGATTCAAAAATTCAATAACGTGTAATCGCTTTATATGCATAATATATAACATTTGATTTAATGAATTATAAATTAAATTAGGAGAGTATTATGAAAAAAAATAAGCATCAGAATTCAAGGAAAAACATATTTAGCTGAATTAGAAGAGTCAGAAATCTCAAATGAAATCCAAAAGCAATTTCCTTTGAACTTAAAACTGAATCGAAGTGGTTCAAACGAGTACTATAATTCCTTGCCTCAAGGAGTCAAATTGACGGCAAATGGAACCAGTCAGGTTCAATCAGGATATATTTATTATTTTGCAGGAAGTAATGCTTTTTCATTAAATTTTGCGGATTTAAACATTTCTCCGTATGAAGTGATCGAAATAGGACATGTGGTTGATCAATCTCTGATTGAAATGTTATCTAATGGTCCAAAGTCCATAGACGTTGATATCACGCTGCTATAGTAAAAGGGAGATAAATAATGATGAATGTATTTGAAAAATTACGAAAGGGTCAATCGTATGATATTCGTGATAAGCAATATCAAACAGAGGTCCATGGTGAAATTGATAGATGTAACGATATTTGTTTCGATATTAATGCTACAAGGCCCAGTAATCGTGAAGGAATATTAAAACTTGAAAATGAATTACTGAATAATCAAATGAAAAATGGAACTTTTTTTACTCCGCCAATGTATATAGACTGTGCTAATCGTGTATTTATTGGGAAAAACGTATACGCAAACCACAATCTTACTATGATGTCCGTTGGGACAATAACTATTGATGATGGAGTAATGATGGGGCCAGGAGTCGGACTATTTACCGATAATCATGAACCTAATAATATTAGAACAATTAGTACAAAAGAAATTCACATTAAGAAGAATGCTTGGTTAGGAGCACGAGTAAACGTGGCTCCTGGAGTAACTATTGGTGAAAATTCAATAATTGGAACTGGTGCAGTAGTTACGAGAGATATTCCTGATAATGCTGTCGCAGTCGGTGTACCAGCAAAAGTTATTAAATATATCAAGTGAAGCAAAGTAAATTAGACCTGTAGTCCAAAATAGGATGGGTCTTTCCATCTCTTCTGACTAATTTTTTCTAGATAAAATGTTACATTGTATCGCACCGATTATGTATATATTTGATATATTAAGGCTTAGTTCACAGCAATGGCTTTGTGATTATTTTTGTAATTGACGATAAGAAAATAGCAGTTGTTATTCACCGGAAAATATTCCATGAAGTGAAAAGCAACTGCTTTTTAAATGCTTTAATTTAATTTTCAACTTGTTCAGACTTATGAGAAGCAATTACACGATTTAAAATAATTGCAGTAACTAAGGATAAAATGGCAAATACTGTGGCACCATAACCAAGACTTAAAAGACCACCCCGAACGAGGACAACTGATGCAGTGGCCGAACCCACGGAAATACCAATGTTAAAGAAGATAGCATTGAGGGATGATGCTAGTAATGTTGCTTGTGGATAATCTGCTTCGGCTACATCAAGGAAATGGATTTGAATAGGCGAGTTAACTACCGAAATAATTAAGGTCAGCATTAGAAAGAGGCCAAATCCCGTAACTTTGTTGCCCATTGCCATTGGCATTAGTAATAGCAAGATAATGTCGGCAATGTAAAATTTTGGCATAGATTTCAACCCGCTTTTTTCGGCCACTGAGCCGGATAGTCGATTGCCTAAAATGCTCATGATTCCTAAAGCAAACAACAACCAATTTAACGCTGTGGTTCCAAAGCCTAATCCATTTGTAAGCAATGGTCTGATGTACGTATAGTAGGCGTATAAAGCTGCGGCTGAGAAGAGAATCAGGATGGAGCCAAGGTAAATTCGTTTGTCAGTCAATAATACCAGTTGGTCTTTGATACCACCTGGAGTTTGGGGAATCTTTCGTGGCAAAATAAAGGCCATAACGATGCATGTTACTAGACTCAAAATAGAAATTAAGTGGAAAGCCACATGCCAGCTAGTTGCGGTACTAATGGCCGATCCAATAGGGACACCAACAACGGAAGCAATACTGAAACCAACTGCTAACCATGAAATCAACATTGCTCTTTTATTTCTGGGTGCAATGTCATTAGCAAATAGAATAATCAATGATTCAATCGAACCTGCAACAGCGGCTGTGACCATCCGAGAAATTAGGAACAACCAATAACTAGTTGTAAAGCCACTCCAAGTATTTCCGATTAAGAAAAGCACTAAGAGTACCATCAGAGTTTTGTAACGGTTAAACCGGTTGGTAAAAATCGTTATCAAAGGAGTACTAATCGCATAGACAATGGCAAAGATGGTTACCAAATAACCTGCAGTCGCAACAGTTACACGTAATGAACTAGCAATGTCCGAAATAACACCAACCACCATAAATTCATTACACCCCAGCATAAAAGCCACGAGCACCAAGGCACTAGCTTGCCAGCGATACTTGTTCATTGCAAATCCCCCCGTCAAAAATAAAATATTTTCTTCTATAACTAAAGGTCGAAAGTTTAGTTAAGTATGCCGTTTCCAGAGCTGAGAGTATTCATTTGCTGCGCGGAACGGTTCGAGCCTGGGAAGCGGTCTCGAACCTCGGTTGAAGCCTCGCAAAACCAGCGAGTCTTCAACGCGCCCGGTGGTGTAATTGCTGAAGCAATAACGCCACTTTCGCTGCAAATGAATACTCTCAGCTCTTCCAACTAATTTATTCTTTTAATGGCAGGAATAATAAGATTAAGACTTCTGATTATTTAAATCGTGCTGGTAATAAATTAGCTCTAGGTCTGTAACTACAATGTTTATATTACTTTTTCACCTTTCAACCTTCAGTTCTATAATATTATACTATTAGATTTCAATAAAATAGCTCCCATAAAATGACTATTAAAAGTCGAGTTTTATGGGAGCTATTTTTACTTCCAAGATTGTGACATTAATTTAATCAAAGAACTGACTTTGGACTTTCTGTTCTTCAAATAAGAAACGTAAAAATCCATAGAGCCAGCGTCATCACTGATTGGAATTTTGATACGATCATCATCCTGAGTAGGCAGATGATCACTAGCTTTGGAAACGTTAGTACTGAAATAGGGGAAGCTGGAATACTGGGTTATTTCTTTAAAGGCGTCATATTGTTCTTGATATAAAAATTTAGCATCAGGGATATTATCTTGAATAATTTGTTTCCAAATACCGATATCATTGATAACAATAAAACTCATTCCTTTTAATTCTTCAAATTTCACGGAATTTTTATTTGCTAGGTAAGTGAATTTATCTAAGTTGACTGATAAGTGCTCACTGCCAATGAAACGAGATTCGATTGAGTCGGTCATGATTTCCTTATTGGTTAAAATTGCAGCAAAGCTCCGATTTTCTAAATCATTTATGATGGCTTCTTGTTCTAATAAATTATCGTTAATCACAAGATTGTCAGGGATGTTATCCAGTGAATGCAGCATAAGAATGGGCCCTGGAGCTACCGAGCCAACCTTTATAGTGGTGTGGCTGGCCTCATATGCCTGAATTGTGTCAATAAAACTTTGATTTTGATTCAAAACTTTTTGTGCTTCTTTTGCTGCCAGAATTCCAGTTTTGGTCAAAGAAATATGGTTAGGTTGACGGTCAAATATTTTTACATTTAATTCATCCTCAAGCTTTTGCATTCCTCGCGTCACTGTTGGCTGAGTTACCATCAATTCTTCGGCAGTGGCCGCCAATGTTCCATATTTACTAAAAGTAACTAATTCCTCAAGTAAGTAGTTATCGATCATAAAATCACCTCATTGTGTTGCTATACGTCCAACGTATGGTAGCATGTTTATCTGGTAATTTTCAAGTGTGCGGTATCCACATATAATGAATTCATAAATCAAATACAGAGGCAAACAAATATGGATACAGTTAAATTAAATAATGGAATTGAAATGCCACAATTAGGATTTGGTGTTTTCCAAGTAACAGATTTAGAAGAATGTGAACAAGCGGTTGTTGATGCAATTGCTTCAGGATACAGATTGATCGATACTGCGGCAGCTTACCAAAATGAATCAGCAGTTGGTCGTGCTATTAAACGTAGTGGAATTGACCGCAAGGAACTATTTATTACATCAAAGCTTTGGGTATCAGATGCCAATTATGAAAGAGCAAAGAAAGGTATCGAAACTTCGCTTAACAATCTTGGCGTTGATTACCTCGACTTATACTTATTGCACCAACCATACGGCGATGTTGCTGGAGCTTGGCGTGCTTTAGAAGAAGCTTACAAAGCAGGGAAGATTCGTGCAATCGGTGTTTCAAACTTTTATGCTGATCAATTGAAGAATTTGGAATTATCAAATGAAATTAAACCTGTAATTAATCAGATTGAAGTTAGCCCCTGGTATCAACAAAATTCAGAAGTCAATTTTAATCAAAGTGAAGACATTCGCGTCGAAGCTTGGGCACCATTTGCGGAAGGTAAGCATGATATTTTTACTAATGAAACTATTAAAGAAATTGCTGATAAATATAACAAATCTAATGGTCAAGTCATTTTAAGATGGTTGCTTCAACGTGGAATTGTTGTAATTCCTAAGTCAGTTCACAAGAATCGGATGGAAGAAAATATCAACGTCTTTGATTTTAAGTTAACAGATGAAGATATGAATGCTATGAATAGTCTTGATAAAGGTGAGAGTCAATTCTTTGATCACCGTGATCCAGTAACTATCGAACAGATTTTTGGAACAAGTTTGGCTCAATTAAAATAATAATAATGAGGGTAAATTATGACAGAAACAACTTTCAAATTAAATAATGATGTAGAAATTCCAGAAATGGGTATTGGTACTTTTATGATGTCGGTTGATGATGCTGAACAAGCTGTTGTTGATGCGTTAAAAGATGGTTACCGTTTAATTGATACTGCCAATGCTTATATGAATGAAACAGGTGTTGGTCGCGGAATCAAACGTTCGGGTGTTGCACGTTCGGAAGTTTTCTTGAGCAGCAAATTATGGCCTACTGTTTATACTGACAAAAATGCTGTCGACGATACTTTAAAACGTCTGGATACCGATTATATTGACTTGATGTTCTTACATCAACCCGCAGGCGACTATCTGGCTGGCTATCGTCAATTGGAGAAAGCTTATAAAGAGGGCAAAATTAAAGCTATTGGTATTTCGAACTTTCAAGGTGAAAAACTCCAAAACCTTTTAGCTCATGCTGAAATCAAACCACAAGTTATTCAAGCAGAAGCTCATCCATACTTTACAGAGGACGAAATCAGAAAAAATTTAAAGCCCTTTGGAACTAGACTGATGGCTTGGTATCCACTAGGACATGGAGATAAGGATTTGATCAATGAACCACTTTTTGCTGAGTTGGGTAAAAAGTATGGTAAATCCAGTGCTCAGGTGATCTTGCGTTGGCATACCCAAATGGGTTTCATCGTGATTCCGGGGTCAACTAATCCAGAGCATATTAAAGATAACCACAACATCTTTGATTTTAATTTAACTAAAGATGAAATGAAGCAAATTGAGAATATTAAGAAAAATATTCGTTACTATAATCCTTCAGTAGCGAATGAAGAAAAGTACGCAACAATGGAATTAGATTTTAAATCAGAAAAATAATTGGAGAGATAAAAATGAAAAAAGTATTAGTATTAGGCGCAAATGGACAAATCGCTAGAATCGTTGAAGATCGAATTTTGAAGGAACAATCAGATGTTGAATTGACACTATTCTTACGTAATAGCAGTCGTTTATCTGAATTAAGTACAAATAAGAATGTCACATTGGTTGATGGTGATATTAATGATTTTGAAGCTGTTAACAATGCTATGAAGGATCAGGATGTAGTTTATATTTCATTTGTTGATCATGATGGAAGCAACACTATGACTAAGAATGTTGTTAAGGCCATGAAGGAAAATGGCGTTGAACGTGTCATTGAATCAAGTTTATTAGGTTTATATAACGAAGTTCCTGGTGAATATGGCCGTTGGAACTACAGCATGGTTAAAGGCGGATTGGACGCTGCAATCAACGCTGACAAATTGCTAGAAGAATCTGGCTTAACTTACACAACACTACGTTTTCCATGGTTGAATGACCGTGATGAGGTTAAATACGCAATCACACATAAAGATGAACAATATCTGGGTGTTTCCGGATCTCGTCAAAGTATGGCTGATGTAATCGTCAAAATCATTGCTGATCCAGACTATTTGAAGAATGATTCAGTTGGTATCGCTGATGCTGACACACAGGGTGAAGATAGACCTGTTTATTAAAATAAGGAGTATGTCTTATATGAATAAATCAAAAGTTGTTGTAATTACCGGTGCTTCAAGTGGTATTGGTGAAGCTACTGCCAAGTTATTGGCAAAAGATGGTTCCAAGCTTGTTTTGGGGGCACGTCGAGAAAATAGATTGAAGGATATTGCTGAATCAATCGAAAAACTAGGTGGAGAAGCAGCATACCAATCAACTGATGTTACAGATGATGATCAAGTTGAGTCCCTGGCTAAATTAGCCATTGATAAGTTTGGCAGAATCGATGTTTGGTTGAATAACGCTGGTATTATGCCACAATCAATTCTTTCGGAGAAGAAGATTACCGATTGGAATAATATGATCGACATCAATATCAAAGGAACACTTTATGGTATTGGAGCTGCTATTCCTTATATGGATAAGCAAAAGTCTGGCCATATTATCAACGTATCTTCAGTTGCTGGTCATACAGCACACCAAGGCAGTGCAGTTTATTCAGCAACTAAGTTTGCGGTCCGGGCTATTAGTGAATCATTGCGTCAAGAAATGGTCGATGCTAAAAATAATGTTCGAGTAACCGTTATTTCACCGGGAGCTATTAATACGGAATTGTTGAGTTCTGTAACAGATCCAGATGTTAAAGCCAATATGGAGAAGTTCTATGAATCATTTGGAATTCCAGTTGATAGAGTAGCTTTAACTATCAAAGAAGCAATTGATATGCCGGCTGATGCAGCTTGGAATGAAGTAATTATTCGCCCTACTAATCAATTGGTATAATTTAAAAAACTACACACAATTATTTGGAAAATTAATTGTGTGTAGTTTTTTGTTTTGAACTAAAAGTTGAAAGTTTGATGCATTATGCCGTTTCCAGAGCTGAAAGTATTCATATGCTCGGTATGATTCGAGCCAAAAGGCGGTCTCGAATCTCGGTTTAAGCCGAACCCCGAACCGGTAAGTCTCCAACACGCCCGGTGGTGTAAGAGTAAAGTTCTAACGCCACTTTCGCGGCAAATGAATACTTTCAGCTCTTCCAACTAGTTTTTTAATAATATTTTGCGATTTGAATCTAAAGGTATATTCAGTTATTGCATTCTAAATTTTCTCAACTGGAAGATGCATCCCTTTCCATCCTTCAAGTGCGCATGACAATTCGAATGCTTCAAATCCAGCTGACATTAATTGTAGTAATGCAACTTTGCCAAGAGTAGTTCCGGCTGTCCAGTCATAGACTACATATGTTTTTGACTTGTCCAATTCTTCAAGATGTTGAGCTAAATCTTTTGCTGGTATGGCCATGGCACCTTTGATCTGATCCTTTTTGATTGCTGCAGGTGCGTTACGAACATCAAGTACCACATACTTTGAATTTGGTTTTTGCATATCAGCAAGTACGGTATTGTGATCGATGTATAAGCTAAGATAAGTTTTTAAAAAGTCAATTTTTTCATTTTGCATTATTATTATTCTCCAATTGTTGTTTTAAATGTTGTGTTCCTTGATTTACTTTTTTTAGAAGTTTGTTTAGTTGTGTCACTTCGTCAGTTGACAGTGCTCCCATAATTGTTTGGACTGCTGAAAAATTGTGGGGTAGAAACTGTGTCACGGTTCGTTGTCCTAATTCAGTCAATTGGATCATGGCTGAGCGTTTGTCAGTGTCAGACGCTAGACGTTGTACCCATTTTTTTGCGACTAGTCCTTTGAGTAATTTCGTGACAGTGGCTCTGGTTGCTCCCAATTTATCAGCTATCTCCGAAGGGGATAGTTGTTTTTGATTAGCTTGTCCGAGAAACATCAAGATGATGAATTTTGACTCGGTCAAATCTGAATTTGCTAAAATTTGGTCGTATTGTCTTTGCATTTCTCTGTATGCCCATTGAAAATTTAAGAACAGCACAGATAATTCTGCCTCTCCTGATGATCCTGCAACTAGTGAGATTCGAGCTGCGTCTGGTCGATCGTTAAAATCAAAATTGGTTGAAATTATAAACACCTCCATAAAAGTAATTAGCCGGCTTACTATATTTGATAGAATAGCAGGTATTATTTTGGAAATCAAGTCATTTTTCGAAATAATAAACAAATGAATAGCAGACATTATGTTAGCTACAGTTTAGTTAAGTATGCCGTTTCCAGAGCTGAGAGTATTCAATTGCTGCGTGGAACGGCCCGAGCCAAAGTGCGAACTCGTTCCTCGGTTGAAGCCTCGCAAAAATCGCGAGTCTTCAACACGCCCGGTGGTGTAATTGCTAAAGCAATAACGCCACTTTCGCTGCAAATGAATACTCTCAGTTCTTCCAACTAGTTTTGTTTAATAGCGGAATAAAATGAAGATTTCCGATTATTTAAATAAATTAACTCGAGGCCTGTAATAACAATCGTTAGATTAATTTTTCACCGTTCAACCTTCAGTAAATAATAAAATTTTGCCATTATAACCAAACTTGAGAAAGAACCGAAATATTGCAGTGAGAAACGACCTTTTTTTATCATTATTATTTTATAAACCGGCAATGTATAAACGTTATTACAATAGCATACGTATAACGTATACTGCCATGTTTATCTAGTAATTTTTTTATCTCTGAAACGGTCATATACTATGTTCATCGCTTGAGAGAGATATACAAGAATATGGAAGTGTAAAGGATGAATATTGTATTAATGTTATTACCTGCCATTGCTTGGGGAATTTTACCATTAGCAGTTGCCAGGATAAATGGGAAACCAATTAATCAAATTTTTGGAACGGCGGTTGGAACCTTGATCGTCAGTGTCATAGTTTTCTTAGTTATGAGACCAACAATTTCAATAGCTAGTTTTATTTTAGCCGCTTTGGCTGGTGGCTTTTGGATAATCGGACAGTTAGGTCAATACAATGCATATCGTTCAATTGGAGTATCACAGACCATGCCAATTTCAACTGGCTTACAACTGATTGGTACAGCTTTTATCGGAGTTTTGATATTTGGTGAATGGGCTTCAATTAATGCCAAAATTTTTGGGATTATCGGTATCGTACTTTTGATCATTGGCGTTTTTCTTACTGCTAAGAAGGATAAGGGCAGTCAAAAGAACACGCAAACTGGAACATTGATTATGTTAGTTCTGACAACGATTGGCTTTTTAGTTTATAACTCAATTCCAAGAGCAATGGCATCATCAGGATTAGCTATTTTTCTACCAGAATCTGTTGGTATGGTCGTAGCAGTTCTGCTGTATATTGTCTTTACGCATCAACCTCAAGTATTAAAGGATAAAACAAGCTGGCAAAGTTTAATGGCTGGATTTGTTTTTTCCATCGCTGCGATTACATATATCTTATCAGTACGAAATAACGGTGTTAATTCAGCGTTTGTCGTTTCACAGTTATCAGTTGTGTTATCAACAATTGGTGGCATGATTTTTCTACACGAAAAGAAGAGTCGTCACGAATTAATTTTGACTATCATCGGCCTAGTTTTAATTGTCGGTGGGGCAATCATTACAACAATTTTTTAAAAAACAAATTTGGAGGAATTTATTATGTATGAAGATCTTAAAAACAGAGTAGCAGTAATTACAGGTGGTTCAAAAGGCATCGGAACTGCAATTTCAGAACGTTTTGGAAAAGAACATATGTCAGTTGTTATCAATTACAATAGTGATGCTAAAGGTGCACAAGCAGCCGCCGACAAAGTCGAACTAAATGGTGGCAAGGCAGTTATCGTTCAAGCAAATGTTGCCACAGAAGAAGGAAATAATGCCTTACTAAAAGCTGCAGTCGATAACTTCGGTGACTTGGATGTTTGGGTAAACAATGCTGGTATGGAAATCAAATCACCAACACATGAATTATCGTTGGACGATTGGAATCGGGTTATTTCAATTGATCAGACGGGCGTATTCTTAGGTTCAAAGACTGCTTTGAATTACTTTAAAGAACATGGCAAAAAGGGCAATATTATCAATATGTCATCAGTCCATGAACAAATTCCTTGGCCAACATTTTCAAGCTACGCCGCTGCCAAAGGTGGTGTAAAGATGTTCACTAAGACCATTGCAATGGAATATGCCAAGGATGGTGTACGTGTCAATGCAATTGGACCTGGAGCAATCAATACACCAATCAATGCGAAGAAGTTTGCTGACAAAGAACAATATGACCAAACAGTTTCGATGGTTCCAATGGATAGAATTGGTAAACCTGAGGAAGTAGCTGCTGGAGCTGCCTGGTTAGCATCAGATGAATCAAGTTATGTTACTGGCGTTACGTTATTCATTGATGGTGGGATGACATTGTATCCAGCATTCATGAACGGTCAAGGATAATTTAATTAATTGGAGGATAAGAAATTGAATGATAAATTTCAAAAGGCAACAATTGATGGTCAAAAAATTACCGCTTATCAATTAGGGAAATCTAGTATTGAGTGGCGCAATGGTGCTGGAACGACTTCTGATGGCAAGGATACGAATAGCAGTAATCAACCAACTAGAAAAATAACTGATGCGGCTGAAAGTATTATTATTTACTTTTCAAGATCAGGCAGTACCGAACTATTAGCCAGTAAAATTGAAAAAGAGACAAATGCTGATGTTTTGGAAATTACCGTGAAAGATTCCTATCCAAGTAATTATCCAAAGACATTGGATCGAGCCAACTATGAACGTGATAATCAGGATTACCCGGAATTAAATATGGAGTTACCTAATCTTGAACAATACAAAACAGTTTACTTAGGATATCCGATTTGGGCGATGACATTATCACATCCGATGCATTCATTTTTAAATGCTTATGGTAGTCAATTGTCTAACAAGAGGATTGCACCTTTTATGAGTGAAGGCGGATATGGTCAAGGCGACAGTGTTCAAGTAGTTAAAGAGATTCTTAGACAACAAGGTGCGGTTAATAATACATTTACATCGGCATTGGTGGTTGATGGGAATAAGGTTGATCGTGCTGACAAGCAGGTTAATGATTGGATTAATAGATAAAAAATAACTCCCAGATTTTCTAAATTTGAGAGTTATTTTTGTGTATTTAACTAAAGGTTGAAAGTTTAGGAAGTATGCCGTTTCCAGAGCTGAAAGTATTCATATGCTGCGCGGAACGGCCCGAGCCAAAGTACGGTCTCGGACCTCGGTTGAAACCTCGCAAAAACCGCGAGTCTTCAACACGCCCGGTGGTGTAATTGCTGAAGCAATAACGCCACTTTCGCGGCAATGAATACTTTCAGCTCTTCCAACTAGTTTTTTAATAATAAGAATGTCCAATTGTAAGCCTTTGCTATTTAAATAAATTGAATTTAAGACTGTCACAGCCATGGCTATCTCAATTTTTACCTTTCACCCTTCAGGTATTTAAAGTTATCAAGAAGGCTAGCCCCAAACTTCATCAATAATGGATTTAACCAATGCCAATTTTTCCCATTGTTGCTCAGGAGTAATTACATTGCCTTCTTCGGTTGAAGCGAAACCACATTGAGTTGATAACCAGAGACGGTCTAATGGAAGGTATTGACTAGCTTCATGGATACGGTCGATGATATCTTGGCGTTTCTCGAGTTTACCAGTCTTTGAAGTAATCAATCCGAGAACAACTTTCTTATCGCCAGAAACTTTTGCTAAGGGAGCAAAACTACCGGCGCGGTCAGAGTCATATTCTAGGAAGTAAGTATCGACATTTTCTTGTCCAAAGAGGTTGTCAGCAACGTTATCATAGCCACCTGAGAAAAGGAATGAGGAATGGAAGTTACCACGGCAGATGTGTGTGTTGATGGTTAGATCGTCTGGTAAATCAGCAATTGCACCGTTGTTTAGTTCGAGATAAATATCTTGAACATTATCGGCCACTAGTTTTTTACCTTCGTCCGTTTCCAGGAACTTCTTATCCAACAATCGTCCCCATGAACAGTCGTCTAATTGAATGACACGCGCCCCCTCGTTATAAAAGGCTAAAATAGCATCGTGATAAGCCTTTTCAACATCGTTGTAGAATTCTTGTTTATCTGGATAAATTCGGTTCAAAGCATCGAGATTTTTGCCACGAGTCAATTCACGATAAAGCTGGGCAGGAGCAGGGATGGTTTGCTTTGGTAAGATGCCACCGATTTTGTCAGTGATAGATTTAGTGAATTTGAAATCTTGAATAAAGGGATGTGTGTCAGCGTTGAAGCTAATTTTATCAGTTAGAACAGCGGTATCATCACGTGAACGGCCATTGGAAAAGTCATATCCTTCACCGATGTGTGTGTGCTTCACACCTTCAAAGCCCCAGAAGAAATCGAGATGCCAATATGAACGACGGAATTCGCCATCAGTGGCATAATCTAGTCCAGCACCCTTTTGTTGGTTGATCAATGTTTCGATAGCGTCATTTTCAACGTTTCTTAGTTCATCATGATTTATTTTGCCAGCTTCGAAATCTGCGCGAGCTTGTCTTAATGTCGCTGGTCGTAGGAAACTGCCTACGTGTTGGAATCCGATTTTTGTTGTTGTGGTTGTTGTCATAATGTAAATCCTCCTCAGGGTTTTTAGCTTATTTATATCTATTGTTGTTTGTGTGATGTTAAGTGCAAGGAAGGTAAAGCAATCGTAGGAAAGAGGATTATACGGGCGACAATTAGTCGCCCCCATAAGTTGCTCTAGGTGGACAACTCAGGGTTTTATTATCGAATCTTTTCTTTAAGTGACTTATTTTTGGTTGTTTTTTAGTTGTTCTCGGTGGCTTGTCCACCAAGAGCAACTAAAAAAATCGCCCCTACAAATACAGAACTTCTCTGCAATGTAGGGACGATTACCGTGATACCACCCTAATTCGTATCTTGCTTACACAAAATACCTCAACGACACTAACATGTCCGGGATGATATCGCATCCTTGCGTACCTTTGGCTTTCACCTAGGTAAGACTCCAAGCTCATCTTCAGTTAACTTTCACTCCGTCTTTTCACTATCCAACGGTCACTATACAAACTACTCGTTAACTTACTCTTCTCTTCAACGTCTAATTAGATTAAATAAGTTTTAATTATTTGATTGGTGATAAATTTACACCATGATTTTTACTTTGTCAAACATGTTTTTTAAAATTATTTGTTTGTATCGACGATATTTTGAGGTTTCTCACCCTCGATTAGCGCTAAATTGGAATCAAAAGAGGTCGTAATCATGTTATGAATTGCCGTTTCTGTATAGAAAGCACTATGTGGTGTGATGATAACGTTAAGTCTCTTGGCAAGATTACGGATTTTTTCATTAGGAATGTTTTCACGACTACTCCAAACTTTACCGAAGACAGAGTTTTCGTCATCAAGTACATCCAGCCCAGCACCAGCAATCTTACCGCTATCCAAGCCCTTTATCAGGGCATCAGTATCTACCAGTTCGCCACGAGCACAATTGATAATATAGACGCCATCTTTCATTTGAGCAATTGAATCGTCGTTTATCATATGCTTATTGCTATCGAACAATGGCACGTGTAGTGTGATAATATCAGCTTTTTTATAAAGTTCTTCAAGGGAATCAACATAAAGACCTTGTTTTTCAATGTCAGGATTATGGAAAACATCGTAGGCAACCACTTTGGCACCAAAGCCTTGCAAGATTTGAATAACAACACGTCCGATATGACCAGTTCCAACAACACCAACGGTTTGTTCACGGTATTCTTTACCGATTGTTGGCGACCAAGTGAAGTCACCGTTATCCATCTTTTGATCAAATTCAGGTACACGACGAAGTAGTCGACCCATTAAAATAACAGCATGCTCGGCAATTGCATTTGGTGAATATACGGGGACATTTGTTAAAGTGAAATCTAATTCATTAAGATCTTGAAATTTGAAATTGTCAAAACCAACGTTACGGATTGAAATATATTTAATACCTAATTGATGAAGAACTTCTAGAGCGTCGCGGGTATATGGCGATGTTTGAAGTGTTACAACACCGTTACTACCTTCGGCCAAATGTGCTGAATCGGCGGTTAATGTGTAATCGGTAAAACCAACTTCAACATCTGGATGAGCAGTTTCCCATTTCTTTAAAGATGGCTGTTCATCTTCACGAATTCCATAGGCAAATATTTTCATTTATTGTTCCTCCTTAAATAGAACATCTAACTCTATTAAAGCAGAAACTAGTAAGCGCTTCAAAATTAAACGTGCAATATAACTAACTAAAGGTTGAAAGTTTAGTTAAGTATGCCGTTTCCAGAGCTGAGAGTATTCATTTGCTGCGCGGAACGGCCCGAGCCAAAGTGCGGTCTCGGACCTCGGTTGAAGCCTCGCAAAACCCGCGAGTCTTCAACACGCCCGGTGGTGTAATTGCTGAAGCAATAACGCCACTTTCGCTGCAAATGAATACTCTCAGCTCTTCCAACTAGTTTATTTTTTCATGACAGGAACGAACAAAATGAAAACTCCTGCTTATTTAAATAAATTTGTTCTATGCCTGTAACAACAATGGTTATATTAGTTTTTCACCTTTCAACCTTTAGATAATTATTTTTAAAACCTTTGTGTTAATTATTAAATATCAAAGCAAACAAAATGAGCTGTATCACATCAAATTATTGGTTCTCTAAATGTGATACAGCTCATTTATGTAATTCTTCTATAATTAAAAATCTGAATTCATCAGAAGCCATTCTGTCTAATAAAACAGATACTGTAGTCGGAAGGGCTGAGAATATTTACCTGCTGTGGATGTGGCGTTACGGCTTTAGCCGTTACACCACCGGGCGCGTTTGGAGACTTTCCGGTCTATGGAAAGCCTTCAAACCGAGATTCGAGACCGCTTCTCAGGCTCGAATCGGTCCGCATAGCAGGTGAATATTATCAGCCCTGGAGACGGTCAACTTTTAACCTAATTTAAGAAAGAACCCCGATTTAGGATTACAGTGTTTATTTTGTCCTTATCTGAAACTATTCTTCAGATAAATCAACGGGGTACTTGGGCTTTCTACCTTCAAGCATGTTCAAATTATCAGTTAAGGAATCAAAAACCATGTTGTGTACAGCAGTCGTCGTATAAAAAGCAGTATGAGGCGTAATAATAACATTATCACGATTGATCAAAGCCTTGAATTGCGGATCTTTAACATCATCTAGGCTATTAAATTTCTTTTGGAAAACATCATTCTCGCTTTCCAAAACATCCAATCCAGCGCCACCGATTTTGCCACTATCTAGTCCAGCAATTAGAGCTTCAGTATCGATTAATCCTCCACGGGCAGCATTGATGATAACAACGCCATCTTTCATCTTGGCAATGGCGTCTGCATCAATCATATGGACATCTTTTTTGGCCAAGGGAGTATGTAAGGTTATAATATCTGCCTGTTTGAAAATTTCATCCAAACTATCAACATAAACACCTAGGTTTTCCAAGTAAGGATTCGGCTTGATGTCGTACGCAATCACCTTGGCACCCATCGCCTGCATAATTCGGGCTACAACAGAACCGATATGACCGGTACCCACGATACCAACTGTTTTACCATTGATTTCTTCACCAATAGTAGGGAACCAGCTGTAGTCGGCGTTATTGAATTTCTTATCAAATTCAGGCACACGACGAAGCAATCGTAAAATCAAACTAGTTGTATGCTCGGCAATTGCGTTAGGGGAATATACAGGAACATTAGTTAATGAAAATCCTAAATCGCGAAGATCTTGGAAATCGAAACCGTCCAAGCCAACATTACGAACGGAGATTTTGTTGATGCCGAAATCATGCAAATTTTGAAGTGCTTCTCGAGAATAAGGTTGCATTTGTAACGTTACGACACCGTTATAATTTTTGGCTAATTCGGCAGTTTCAGTTGATAAAAATTGGTCAGTATAGGCGATAGTCACCTCAGGGTGAACATCGGTCCATTCTTTTAAGTAGTTTTTTTCGTCTTCACGAATTCCGTATAGAAAAATTTTCATTATGATCCCTCTTTCTTAATTATTAGAAAATTCTAAAATAATTAGCAAACTCTAATAATTGATTGATACTAATTTTAACGCACTTTGGGATAAAAGAAAGTAGAATTAGGAAATTTGATTTCGATGAATTTAAATTAATGATCCAATGTCATTATTAAAAACAAATTAGAAACAAATACCGGATTATGAGCAAAAACTGGTAAAACAATTTAAGGGTAGTGGAAGGAAGGCTACGGTATAGTTAATGCATAACCAGACGTGTTGGGCAAACTCGAATTTAAATTATCAAATATTTTATGTTGACAATTAGTCTGGATGATTATATGATTGCACCAATTTAAATCTAATCTAACTTTAATTTTGAAAGGAGGTGATCACATTGTTTATTATTTTGCCAATTATTACTGCCATTGTAGTTTTGCAAAACAACTTGGACCTTGTGATTCGCCTACCAACTAACTAATTTTCAATTAGGGCAAATTAAAAGGATACCAAGTCGATAACAATTGACTTGGTATCCTTTTTTCTCTAGAGGAGATGGTGCGCATCAAATTTAAGATAAATAAAAAAGACGAAACCATTGAGATTTCGTCCAACTAATTAATCAGCATCGTAGCGGTTTAAAACGTAAATAGCTAGAACTACGATAACAGCACCGATGATTTCAGGAATATTAACTGCATATTGTAAGAAGATGATACTCAAAACTAATGTTGTGAATGGTTGGACGGCGTCAGTGATACTAATAATGGCGGCCGTTGTATATTTTGTACTCATAACCATGAGTAGGAAAGCCATAACCGTTCCTAACAATATAACAGTACCAACACCTAAGACACTTGCCATACTCATTTTAGGTGGATTGACCCAAATGGGATTGAAGAAGTTGGAAATAATACCGGCAATCAACATACCCCAACCGGTAATCAAAATACCGTGATATTTGGCAATCAAATTTTGGGGAATAGTAATATAAAGAGCGGCTGTAATACCGCCACCGATACCCCAAATAACTGAAATAAATGGAATTGATAAGTGGCCTATATCTCCACGTGTAATCATTAGACCCACACCTATCAATGCGAGAACAAAGGAGATGACATCAACTCGAGAAGTTTTCTTTTTAGTAAACATGATTGCTCCGAGCATGATGAAAAGTGGTGAAAGGTACTGCAGAATCGTGGCAGTCGATGAGTTACCTGTTTTAATAGCGTGAAAGAAGGTAAACATATTAGCTAATAGCCCAAAGACGGCAAAGCTAAGTAATATTAAGAGATCCTTCCAATTTTTAAAGACAGCGAAGAATTCACTTTTAGGCAGTACAAAGAGACCAACTGTTAATAAAATTATTCCTGCAAAAGTTGTTCGTGTGGCGATAAACCACATTGCTGGAATGTTAAGGTTCTTTGCGACAACTTGTAAAACGGTACCAGAAATCCCCCAGAGCGCGGAAGCACAGAATGCTAGCCAAAAGCCCTTATCAAGAGTTTTCTTGGCTAACTGCTTACTTTCTTCCATTAAAATATCCTCCTAAAAAACTATTAGGACTATTATACCTGTCGCTATTCGGTTTTGACTATTATTTTTTTAATATTATGACGTTTGGCATAAAAAGTAAGCGCATAACGTTATGGTAATAGCCAGCTTATCCGACATCATATAGTGGATATTTAAATTTTT
The DNA here is from genome assembly GCF_005404815.1 of Companilactobacillus huachuanensis. Classification (GTDB taxonomy): domain Bacteria; phylum Bacillota; class Bacilli; order Lactobacillales; family Lactobacillaceae; genus Companilactobacillus; species Companilactobacillus huachuanensis. The sequence goes on along the minus strand of NZ_BJDF01000026.1, from coordinate 5,723 downwards.
ATAATAGGAAAAAGCACTGAATTAAATATGAACATTGATGATTTTGACTTGATATGATCCAGCAGGTGATTCGACGGTAACAACATCATTTACTATGTGATTATTCAGTGCCGCACCGATTGGGGACGCAAAAGAGATTTTATTTTGTTCCAAGTTGGCTTCTTGTTTTCCGACCATTTGATATGTTATTTGATCGTGGTCATCCAAAAATTCCAGTGTCACAAATTTGCCAATATCGAGTTTGTCATTGTCAGCAGGTTCGACAACATCGGCATATTGCAATTGTTTAGTTAAAAAACGTAGTCGGCCGTTCAGTCGACCAAGTTCTTGTTTCGAAGTAGTATATTCCGCATTTTCAGAACGGTCACCTAAAGCAGCCGCCGCAGCTAGGTTTTTGATTTTTTGGGGACGTTGTTGCTTTAAGTCTTTGATTTCCTGTTCGATTGCCTGATAACCGGCAGGTGTCATTTTATTGAAAACTGGCTCCATAATAATAAGACCTCGAGTTTGTTGAATTATTAAGACCAATTTATCGCAAAATCATTAATTACGCAAAGAAAGTCTAGAACATAACTATTATTTTCATTAAAATATGTAGCATAAACGTGTGACAAAAATTTTCCCGTCTAAAACAAAGAGACACTGTAATCCGATTTTGGATTACAGTGTCTCTTTATTTTAATGCTCGAAAGTTGACCCGTTTTGTCGCACTATCTTTTTTACTATAGATTTGCATCCATATTAAATGTAAGTTTTGAAATATTGATACCCTTTGTATAAAGGTCACCGAATAGTTTGTGAGCCTTATCTTGCATTTCTTTAACAACGATTTGGTTTCTGTCAGTTAAGAATTCAACCAATTCGTCGCCTGAGTAGTTAACAGCAAGTTTATCAGTTTCAGCAACAGCCATACGAAGGTCTTGACGAACTTCTGTTAGGTAGTCAATGTCATCTTGAATGAATTCAGTGTAGTTTGATTCAACAAGCACTGACAAAGCGTTATACATCCAGTAAGCATCTTTGAAATTGAATGATAATGATGCATCGTTATATGAAGCGTCAGTTTCGTTCATATTTGTGTAGAAAGGAATGTATGGTGTAAATGTAGGGAATCCAATACATAACCACATAATAGCAGCAAATTCTTCAGGAACATCATTTCTGATTTGAAGAACGTGTGAATTTTGAGTTCTGTTCAAGCCGATTGGACGATAACGGTGCTTGTCCTCGTCTGAAGCATATGGACTGTATGGATCGTAAGGTGTTTCGTTGTAATGTGAACCAAGAACATATTCAATATCATCAACAGAAATCTTGTGGTCTGTCTTCATAATGAAAGGCAATTCACCATCTTCAGGATCTTGTTCGATTTCTGGATTGAAGAATTTTTGACCATACCAAACACGTGGTGTGTTGTAGTGACGGTCTTTTAGGTTATCTGAACCAAAGATATGTCTGAAATTCCAACCAGTTTTATCAGTGTTCAAATGATTCTTTTCAACGAATTCTTCGATACCTTCTGACCACATAAATTCGTCAGGTTTGGTAAAGTCAACTTGTTGAATTGAAACGCGGTTAGCACAAACAGCATAACTGTCGTCAGGAATTCTTTGCGCTACCCATTGGTGACCAGTAACGATTTCCATGTACCAAACATCATCTTTGTCACTGAATAGAACTGAGTTACCAGCTGGTGAACCAAATTTTTTGATCAATTCACCGGTACGTTCAACAGCTCCTCTAGCTGAATCAACGTAAGGAAGAACCATACGAACAATAACGTCTTCATCCATACCATCTTTAACAAGTGGGTCAAAGGCTAAAGCACGTTCGTTACCATAAGTACTTTCAGTAGCAGACATAGCAACGTTCTTGCCATTAATACCACTTTCGTCATAATAACCAAACTTCTTGTAGTCAACGTTAGGAACAGCAGGCCATTTGTAGCCATTTTCTGGAACCTCTGATTCAAAGCCGTTCAACCAAGATTTAACTTTGCGACCCTTTTCGCCATTAACAGCAGGGTTTAATACAAAGCTGTGTGGAGCAACAGCAAAGAATGTATCGTCGTTTCTAGCGATCATTGTTGATCCATCTAAACTGGCAGTTTTACCAACTAAAATTGTAGTACAAGCATCATCCAAATGATTTTTCTTCATTTTAAGAACTCCTCCTATTTATACTAATTTCATTTTAGCATATCTGAAGTTAAGAGATGTCTTCATAAGGATGGAAACTCTTAAATGTACTATTTATATACTTTTTTAAATGCCGCCGGATGGTGCCAGTGAAGGAGGCCGCTATGTGGACCGGTTTGAGCCTGAGGAGCGGTCTCAAGCCTCGATTTTGAGCCGAAAACCGCGTCTCAAAAGTCGTCCTGTGGTGTAAGTGCTAAAGCACTTACACCACTTGCATTGCTGGTCTCCATCACTGTCACCATCCGGCTAGTTTTGTTAAAAATGATTAGTTATATTCAATTTTGAGATATTTAGGAACTAGTTTAATATGTCCGCTTAGATATAATAACAAGAGTCGGAAGAGCTGAGACAGTATTCACCAGCTGTGGGTGTGGCGTTATGGCTTCAGCCATTACACCACCGGGCGAGTTTGGAGACTTACCGGTCTTTGGTAAGGCTTCAAACCGAGATTCGAGACCGCACTTTGGCTCGAATCGGTCCGCATAGCAGGTGAATACTATCTCAGCTCTGGAGACGGCATATTTAAAGCTTTTCACTTTGTCTGTAATAACCTCTGAAAATAATGCTATAATTTTCTAAATAATAGGAGGGGAAATAATGGATCTTGATACAAAAAATCAGAGCGATTCTTTTCTGAAAAATCTGCTCTTAGGTTTTCAACATTTATTAGCCATGTATTCCGGGGATATCTTAATTCCAATTTTGATTGGAGCATCACTAGGATTTAGCGCTAAAGAAATGACTTACTTAATTTCAGTCGACATTTTTATGTGTGGGGTGGCAACACTTTTACAGATTAAGCGAACTCCGCTGACTGGGATTGGTTTACCAGTTGTTTTAGGATCAGCTGTTGAATACGTAACGCCGTTACAAAACATTGGACATCATTTTGGAATTGCATATATGTATGGTGCCATTATTGCGGCCGGTATTTTCATTATGTTGATTTCAAAGTTGTTTGCCAGTTTAAAGCGATTTTTCCCTCCAGTAGTTACTGGTTCGTTGATCACCTTGATTGGTTTTACTTTGATACCTGTTGCGTTTCAAAATATTGGTGGCGGTAACGTTGCTGATAAAAGTTTTGGTAATCCAACAAACTTGATTTTAGGATTTACGACAGCCTTAATTATTGTAATTATTAGTATTTGGGGTCGCGGTTTTATTAAACAAATTGCGGTCTTGATTGGTATCGTTGCTGGATATTTGCTCGGCATCGGTATGGGTCAGATTGGCTTTAAAACTGTTGGATCGGCGCACTGGTTCCAAATTCCGCAGCCTTTCTACTTTGCGACACCTAAGTTTGAATGGTCATCAATTTTGATCATGTTACTTGCCGCTTTGACATGTATGATTGAATCAACTGGGGTTTACTATGCCTTAGCTGAATTGACAGGGGACGACTTGGACGAAAATGATTTACAACGTGGATATGCTTCAGAAGGATTGGCAGCTATCTTGGGCGGTATTTTCAACACATTCCCATACTCAACCTTCTCGCAAAATGTTGCGGTTGTTCAATTGTCAGGTATTAAAAAGAATAAACCAGTTTACTTCTCAGCCTTCTTATTGATTATCTTGGGATTGATTCCTAAGGTTGGAGCTGTGGCTGAATTGATACCTAATGCTGTTTTAGGTGGCGCCATGTTGATTATGTTTGGTACCGTTGGTATTGAGGGAATCAAGATGCTTACTAAAGTTGAAATGAATAATAATAATATTATGATTATGGCGGTTTCAATCAGTTTAGGCCTTGGGGTCACGGTTCAACCAACATTGTTACACTTCTTACCATCAACGATTCAAACGATTTTGAATAATGGCTTGGTTGTCGGAAGTTTCTCAGCTATAATTTTAAATCTATTATTGAATACTCATAAAAAGACAATTTAACAAGTTTAAACATTTTCAAAACAAATGCAAAGTTTAGTCATATTTTCATCACATTTAGTACGTATACTTATCGAAAAGTTAGATAAAGTATACGTATTTTTTTTATAAAAGGAGTGAAAAATATGACTGAATATAAATACATAACGATTGTTATTAATAAGTTTGACCTACCATTTGAAATCAAGTTAGCTACACCAGATTCTGATTTGATCAATACCAAATTGATTGATGAGACGGTAAAGAAAATTTCTGAAAACATCAAAGAATATGACGATGCTTTTTCATTGGAAAATAATGAATCACTATTATCTAAGTTCCAAGATGGTGAAGAAACTGGATTGATGACCTCAACGGTTTTTCGGGAAGTCTATGAACAAACAATTACGGCCGAACAGATGACGCAGCATTACTTTAGTTCCTATTTTAATGGTAAATACGATCCCATCGGATTATTGAACGGTTGGATGATTGATCAAATATTTAACCGTTATCTCTTGTCGTTATTAAGTAGTGAAGGCATTGATGGAGTATCGTTACGTTGTGGTGAAGATGTTCGTTTAGCTAGCCGTCCCAATATTGATTTTCGCTGGAGAATTGCCATTAACGACCCGCAAAATCTCGGTATTTTGTTAGCAACATATTACTTACAAAATGGCGCCATCTCAACATCTAACGAGATGCGTAGTTTGAGAAAAGAGAAGAGCAATATTGAGCAGGTTACGATTGTTAGTAACAATGCGCTTGATGCCAATATCTGGTCTTCTGCAGGTATCGCCGCTGGAACAAATAAATTTCCAGAGTTTATTTCTAAATATCGTTTGACCGGTGTGTTAGTTGATAAATACGCTGGGATGGAAAATTTTCGTGATGGATTTTCAGATAAAATAGCAGTTTCTAAGTGAGATGTATAACACCGTTATACATCTTTTTTTTCGTTCTTTATTCAAAGCTTCATCATAAAACATTCAAACTTAGTCCGTATACTTTGGGTTGTACCAAAAAATAAACTTTAATAATGAGGTATACCTAAATGAATACAAAAAATCAAGTTTTACTTAAAAATGAAATTAATCAAATGAATATGAACTTTGTAATTAAAATTATTGCCCTGAGCACCAATGCTACCGTTATGACACGAATGAAACTAGTGACTGAACGTGTTAGTGAACATTTACAACAAATTGACCAAATGTTTTCACCATTCCGTTACGATTCGATGGTCTCCAGATTTCAACGTGGTGATCAGGAGCCTTTAACTTCGTCAAATGAATTTAAAGAGATTTATAATTCGGCTGTTTTGTCAGAGCAAATGACCAATGGAATTTATCGTCCATACTTTGCAGGTAGATTTGATCCTTCAGATATTGTTAGAAACTGGGCCATTGAACAAGTTTTCAATGATGATTTGAAACCATTGTTACAGACGCAGGATATTGTTGCTATTTATTTCAGCGGCGATGATAATGCCAAATTTGCGACGAAACAAGGTGTAAATTATCGTTGGGAAATTGAAATTACTGATCCGCAAAATAAGGTCGCAAATTGCAAGAACAAGTTAGCCACTTTTTAAAATACTGATTCCAAGGGATTTTCAGTTACTGGAGTTAGGCAGATTGTGTTTATTTCATTACATTG
>NZ_BJDF01000025.1 GCF_005404815.1 Companilactobacillus huachuanensis | reverse complement strand
ACGATTTTTTGTGTGAATATGAAACGAATCCAACAATTGTTAAAGGAAAAAAGCAAAGAAAATAAGTAAATAATAGAAAAAATGGCACGCTAATTGGTTGAAAACATCAATTAACGTGCCATTTTTGAATTCCATGAATCCTTATTAAAAAAATACTATAGTTTTTCAGCAGCCTCCAACCATCAACGGTTTGGACAAGCTCGATACAAGTACTACGACAAATATGCAAGGTATGTTTAAAAATGACTCAAACCTAACCAGTGTAGACTTTACACAAAATACATTGAGTGAAGTTACAGACATCAGCCATATGTTTGAAAATGATACCAAACTTGAAACTATGACTACCGCTACTCTAAGTACTGATTCCGGTAAATCATTTAAAAAACTTACTGATACAAGCTATGCTTTTGCTAATGACGTATTATTAACGAACCTTGATAGTCTAAAAGCTTGGCAAGGCTGGTATCTTACTGATCTAAGCGGAATGTTTAAAAACGATGCTAAAATTACCAGTCTAAATCTTAGTAATCTAGGTTGGAATACGTTTGGTGGACATCCTAATACAGGTGATTCTTCAGTCGGCGAAGGTATGTTTGATGGAACCAACTTACAAAGCATCACTTTGAGTCCATCTTTATCTTTCAGTACTAATACTGCACTTACTTCAACATCTGGTGGTCAGTGGGTTTCCGCTGTTGGTAAAAATTCAGGTAAAACATTTAACTTCTTAGGTGTCCCAATGATTGATAGCTCAGGTACTGCAACAGGTGGTATTGGTAGTTTGTATACTGGTACGGCTGTATCAAATGACATTCAGCTTATTTATAGTGCCACACAAATACCTAATGGTACTGCTGTTTCTAATTTGATTACCATCAACACAAATCACGGTGAAATCTCATTTGTCGCTCAAGGTATAGTTGGACAAACGAGTTCTGTAAATATCCCTGATACATTTAAATTTGAAGATGGAAACACATACACAAGGTCATCTGATTCACCTGCTACAGTTGATGTAACATTTGATCAAACACAAGCCACTGCCCCTGGTATTGCAACGTATGTTGGTGCAGCTAATGCTGAAACCACTGTCAACGTTACTAACCCAGACGGTTCTACTTCTAAATTGACCATTCCCGCTGGTAACTATGGTGATAAGGATGTTACCGTTTCACCTGATGCTATCACCGGATATGTCACTCCTTCCGTTAACGTTTCTTATGGTGCCGACGGTACCCCTACTATAACTCAAGATGGGACTACTATTGATAGTACCAATTCTGTTACCTACACTGGTGTTACTAATGCGGAAACTTCTGTTAACGTTACTAACCCTGATGGCTCTACTTCTAAATTAACTATCCCTGCTGGTAAGTATGGTGATAACAACGTCACCGTTTCTCCTGATCCTGTCACTGGATACGACACTCCTATCGTTACTGTTTCTTATGGTACTGATGGGACTCCGATAGTTACCGAAAACGGGACTACTATCAATGACACTACTCCTGTTACTTATACCGGTGTAGCTAACGCTGAAACTTCTGTTAATGTTAATAACCCTGATGGTTCTACTTCTAAATTAACTATCCCTGCTGGTAACTATGGTGATAAGGATGTTACCGTTTCACCTGATCCCGTCACTGGATATGTCACTCCTATCGTTACTGTTTCTTATGGCACTGATGGGACCCCTATCGTTACCGAAAACGGGACTACTATCAATGACACTACTCCTGTCACTTATACTGGTGTTACTAACGCTGAAACTTCTGTTAATGTTAATAACCCAGACGGCTCTACTTCTAAATTAACTATCCCTGCTGGTAAATACGGTGATAAGGATGTCACCGTTTCCCCTGATCCTGTCACTGGATATGTCACTCCTATTGTCACTGTTTCTTATGGTACTGATGGGACTCCTATCGTTACCGAAAACGGGACTACTATCAATGACACTACTCCCGTTACATATACTGGTGTAGCTAACGCTGAAACTTCTGTTAATGTTAATAACCCTGATGGTTCTACTTCTAAGCTAACTATCCCTGCTGGTAACTATGGTGATAAGAATGTCACCGTTTCTCCTGATCCTATTACTGGATATGACACTCCTATTGTTACTGTTTCTTATGGCACTGATGGGACCCCTATCGTTACCGAAAACGGAACTACTATCAATGACACTACTCCTGTCACTTATACTGGTGTTACTAACGCTGAAACTTCTGTCAATGTTACCAACCCTGATGGTTCTACTTCTAAATTAACTATCCCTGCTGGTAACTATGGTGATAAAGATGTTACTGTTACTGTCCCTGCTAAAGAGGGTTATCTTCCTACTACTGTGAATGTTTCTTACGGTACTGATGGAACCCCTACTGTTACTCAAAATGGGACTACTATCAATGACACTACTCCCGTTACATATACGGGTGTAGCTAACGCTGAAACTTCTGTCAATGTTAATAACCCAGACGGCTCTACTTCTAAATTAACTATCCCTGCTGGTAAGTATGGCGATAAGAATGTCACCGTTTCTCCTGATGCTATCACCGGATATGTCACTCCTATCGTTACTGTTTCTTATGGCACTGATGGAACCCCTACTATTACTCAAAACGGAACTACTATCAATGACACTACTCCCGTTACTTATACTGGCGTTACTAATGCGGAAACTTCTGTTAACGTTACTAACCCAGACGGCTCTACTTCTAAATTAACTATCCCTGCTGGTAAGTATGGTGATAAGAATGTCACTGTTTCACCAGACCCTGTTGCAGGATACGACACTCCTATTGTCACTGTTTCTTATGGTACTGATGGGACTCCGATAGTTACCGAAAACGGGACTACTATCAATGACACTACTCCCGTTACTTATACTGGTGTAGCTAACGCTGAAACTTCTGTTAATGTTACTAACCCTGATGGCTCTACTTCTAAATTAACTATCCCTGCTGGTAACTATGGTGATAAGGATGTTACCATTTCACCTGATCCCGTCACTGGATATGACACTCCTATCGTTACTGTTTCTTATGGCACTGATGGAACCCCTACTGTTACTCAAAACGGAACTACTATCAATGACACTACTCCTGTCACTTATACTGGTGTTACTAACGCTGAAACTTCTGTTAACGTTACTAACCCTGATGGCTCTACTTCTAAGTTAACTATCCCTGCTGGTAAGTACGGTGATAAAGACGTTACCGTTACTGTCCCTGCTAAAGAAGGTTATCTCCCTACTACTGTAAACGTTTCTTACGGTACTGATGGAACCCCTACTATAACTCAAGATGGGACTACTATTGATAGTACCAATTCTGTTACCTACACTGGTGTAGCTAACGCAGAATCTTCTGTTAATGTTACTAACCCTGATGGTTCTACTTCTAAATTAACTATCCCTGCTGGTAAGTATGGTGATAAGAATGTCACCGTTTCTCCTGATCCTATTACTGGATACGACACTCCTATCGTTACTGTTTCTTATGGTACTGATGGGACTCCTATCGTTACCGAAAACGGGACTACTATCAATGACACTACTCCTGTTACTTATACCGGTGTTACTAATGCTGAATCTTCCGTTAATGTTACTAACCCTGATGGTTCTACTTCTAAGTTAACTATCCCTGCTGGTAAGTACGGTGATAAAGACGTTACCGTTACTGTCCCTGCTAAAGAAGGTTATCTCCCTACTACTGTGAATGTTTCTTACGGTACTGATGGAACCCCTACTGTTACTCAAAACGGGACTACTATCAATGACACTACTCCCGTTACTTATACTGGTGTTACCAACCCTGAATCTTCCGTTAATGTTACTAACCCTGATGGCTCTACTTCTAAATTAACTATCCCTGCTGGTAAGTATGGTGATAAAGATGTTACTGTTACTGTCCCTGCTAAAGAGGGTTATCTTCCTACTACTGTGAATGTTTCTTACGGTACTGATGGAACTCCTACCGTCACACAAGATGGGACTACTATCAATGACACTACCCCTGTTACTTATACCGGTGTTACTAACGCTGAAACTTCCGTTAACGTTACTAACCCTGATGGTTCTACTTCTAAATTAACTATCCCTGCTGGTAAATACGGTGATAATAATGTCACCGTTTCTCCTGATCCTGTCACTGGATATGACACTCCTATCGTTACTGTTTCTTATGGCACTGACGGTACTCCGATAGTTACCGAAAACGGGACTACTATCAATGACACTACTCCTGTTACTTACACTGGTGTAGCTAATGCCGAATCTTCCGTTAACGTTACTAATCCGGATGGCTCTACTTCTAAGCTAACTATTCCTGCTGGTAAGTATGGTGACAAGGACGTCACGGTCACTGCTCCTGCTAAGGAAGGCTATCTTCCTACTACTGTAAATGTTTCTTACGGTACTGATGGTACCCCTACTGTTACTCAAAACGGAACTACTATCAATGACACTACTCCCGTTACTTATACTGGTGTTACAAACCCTGAATCTTCCGTTAATGTTACTAACCCAGATGGTTCTACTTCTAAATTAGCTATTCCAGCTGGTAAATACGGCGACAAAGATGTTACTGTTACTGTTCCTGCCAAAGAGGGTTATCTTCCTACTACTGTAAATGTTTCTTATGGTACTGATGGTACTCCTACTGTCACTCAAGACGGGACTACTATCAGCGACACCAATCCTGTTACCTATACTGGTGTTACAAACCCTGCTCAAACATTGACAGTTAATAACCCTGATGGGACCACTTCAGAGTTAACTGTTCCTGAAGGTAAATTTGGTGATGCGCCTGTAACTGTTACAGCTCCTACAGTATCTGGTTACAGTGCTCCATCAGTAATCGTTACTTACAACTCGGATGGAACTTCGACTATCACTGATGCCAATGATGTTACCAAGACAATCACATCAGCTGATGATCTTTCATATACAAGAAAATCATCTGGTGGTTCAAGTACTGTAAATTCTGGTGAAGGAGTAATTGAACAAAAGGTTCAAACAATCTCCACTTATTCTGACCAACCAGACGTCGAACTCTATCAACTTAGTTCTGATAATAAGATGTCACAAATTACCAATCGCTCCCTAGCAACAGCCTCAAACTGGTACAGCGACGCTACTGTTACAATTGACGGTGTTAGCTACTATCGTGTTGCTACTAACGAATGGGCTAAGATGAGTCAAGCTTATCCATATCAAGCTCTCAACTTACACATCAGAACTTATAACGATTCTGAAAAGGCTTTGTACAAAGCTGAAGATATCGTTATTAGTAATGAAACACTTGCTCCCAGCAGCAGTTGGATGACTGATCGTGAAACTTACGTTATCAACAACACTAAGTACTATCGTGTTGCTACTAACGAATTTGTTAATGCCGATGATGTTTATATTTATTCACCAGTAAGCATGGTCGTAACAACTCACTCTAACCAATACACAACTCTTTATGATGCTAAGGGCGTTGCCGTCACAAATAGATCATTAAATAGCAATAGTAGTTGGAAGACTGATAGCATTACCTATATCAATGGGGACAAATACTATCGTGTTGCCACTAACGAATTTGTTAAAGCTAGTGATGTTGATGTTAATCATTAATTTGATTTAATGCTTGGGATAGTTTTATGTATCAATAATGATTAATCCATCAAAGATTAAAGTTTTCACCCTTCATTTTCCATTCAAAAACAAAAAGCTCCGATTGAACTTTACATTTGCGTAAATGTTCAATCGAAGCTTTTTTGGTTCTTATATTGGCGGTGGCTCTAAAACGAGCTACACAAGGGCAACTCCTTCCGCTTTTCATAACTAAGTAAATCGCCCGCAAGAACAGCGTGCAATTCACTTAGTTACGAAAATGCTCGGGAGCTGAACGCCCTTGTTCCGCTCTCTATTTTACTGAATAATTAGGTGCTTCTTTAGTAATAGTAACGTCATGTGGATGTGATTCTCTCAAGCCAGCATTTGAAATTTGAATAAACTGTGCATCTTGTAATTCTGTTAAATTATGTGCTCCAACATAGCCCATTCCTGAACGTAATCCACCAAGCAATTGATAAATTACATCGCCAACGGCACCTTTGGCAGCAACTCGGCCTTCAATACCTTCAGGAACTAGTTTGTTAGCTTCGTTAACGCCACTTTGGAAGTAACGATCTGATGAACCATGTGACATGGCTGCTAAACTTCCCATTCCACGGTATGTCTTGAAACGACGGCCTTGATAAATTTCAAAATCGCCAGGGGCTTCGTCTGTACCTGCCAACATTGAGCCAAGCATAACGGCGTTACCACCACCTGCTAGAGCCTTTACGATGTCACCTGAATACTTAATACCACCATCAGCAATAATTGTCTTACCGTACTCATGAGCAACACTAGCAGCATCATAGACGGCAGTTAGTTGAGGTACTCCGACTCCAGCAACGATTCTGGTTGTACAAATTGAACCAGGTCCTATACCAACTTTAACGACATCAACTCCGGCATCATAAAGCGCTCTAGTACCTTCAGCTGTAGCGACATTACCAGCAATTAAAGTTGCTTCAGGGAATCTTTCTCTGATTTCAGTAATTTTTCTAAGGACTCCTGCTGAATGACCATGGGCTGTATCAATGATAATTGCGTCAGCTCCGGCTTTTAATAATGCTTCAGCACGTTCAAAAGTATCACTTGTAACACCAACTGCTGCGGCAACTAATAGACGACCATATTTGTCTTTTGCAGCATTGGGAAATTCTTTAACTTTTTCAATATCTTTGATTGTAACTAAACCGCCAAGGCGACCGTTTTCATCGATCAAAGGTAATTTTTCAATTTTATGTTCTTGGAGAATTTGTTCAGCTTCTTTAATTGATGTACCAACTGGTGCTGTGATCAAGTCCTCACTTGTCATTACAGTACCAATTTTAACTGAATAATCAGTAATAAAACGTAGGTCACGGTTCGTAATAATACCAACCAACTTTAAATCAGTTGTATTCGTAACGATGGGAACACCACTAATACGATAAGTACTCATCAATTTTTCTGCTTCACTAACTTTATCGTCAGCTGTTAAGTAAATTGGGTCGATGATAACCCCATTTTCAGAACGCTTAACTTTTGAAACCTCGTCAGCTTGTTGTTCAATACTCATATTCTTGTGAATAACACCTAATCCACCTTGACGAGCCATTGCAATGGCCATTGGTGCTTCGGTAACAGTATCCATACTTGCACTCAAAATTGGAGTGTTTAGTTTAATATTCTTAGCTAATTGAACTGATAAATCTACTTCATTTGGTAAAACGTGACTCTCTGCTGGTATTAATAAAACATCATCAAAAGTGAATCCCTTTTTATCAAATTTTGTATCCCATGCCGACATGATATTCCTCCTAAGATTTTATCTTTACCTATTAGTGGGTAAAATTTATAAACATGGTATCTAATTTTTTTGTGTTAGTCAATGAAAGTTTGTGAAATAAAAAGGACTCATCCGCTAAAAGACAAGTCCATTAATACATTTTTATCGCTATAACTTTATATTTCAATAATTTTTGTTTTCTCAAATAAAAATCAAAACTACGTTTTTTTAAACATAATTTATATCTGATGATGTCATTCTCTTTGGAAATAAGTTCATCAATTCGATACAAGCTATCGTTATGATTCCGCTCTAAATAATCAGCAGTCGCTGTATCGACTGAGATTTTGGCAATTATATCTTTATCTGTTAAAACATTCTCACAGGCTTGGATCATCCTCCTACGAATAAAATCATTTACGAATAAAGTAATAATTATACCTATTATAATCAGCAAGAGGAGCCCACCAAAGAATTCCGTAAAAATCAAATTTGATAGATTCATAAGCATCAACACTTTTTATAAATTTATTTAAATAAATCATATCACGCTACTATTATTGTTATCAAATTGTGTGCTTGTCCATTTTGATTTGGTTCTTTTTTATCTTCATGGTAAGATTTCCCTACAAACGTTTTAGGGGGCTACATATATGAAAAAGTTAGTTCGAGACAAAATACCCGATATTATTTCCGATGCTGCGAAATTTGAAGTTCTCTCCAACGAGGACTATCGAATATCGCTTCGGGACAAGGTTACCGAGGAAGCTAAGGAAGTTAAAAAGGCCGAAACGCGCGCCAATCTTGTCGAAGAATTAGGGGATCTGGAGGAAGTCATCCGTGCCATATTGGAAGATGCTTCAATCACATATGAAGAAATGGATAGTCTTCGCCAAGCAAAAATCAATCAAAAGGGTAAATTCGCGCAAAAATTTGTTATGATAAAGCCTGATGAAGAATCGTAAAACAATGTTATGATTCTTCTTTTTTTTACGACTCCAGAGCTGAGAAATATTTACCTGGAGGGTTCAACCACCAAAGCTTGTTTGTACAACAATTAAAAACAGTTTATTATGGTACTTATACTTTTAGTAGAAAGAAGATTACAATGCAAATCTTAACTTTATTTTTAGTGGCCTTAGTTGCCTTAGAACACATTGGTATTGCCGGTCTAGAGATGTTTTCCAAACCAGATATTCAAGCTAATGCCTTCGATATGCCCGTTAACTTTTTAAAAACAAAAGAAGCACACACCGCCTTATCAAACCAAGGCATTTATAATGGAATGCTTGGTGTTCTAATTTTAATGATGATTTTATTTTTCACCGGATCAACATTAAAAATGATCTTGATCATGATGATGATCTACATTATCATCGTAGCAATTTACGGTGGCCTTACAGCTACTAGAAAAATCCTTTTTGTTCAAGGATTACCAGCTTTAGTTGCCTTAATTTTTGTAGCAATTTTTTATAAATAATCAATTCCAGTATCACTCTAATTTCAAACATACCTAAACCGGTCCCTCAAAGGAATGGTTTAAATATTATAAAGTAATGAAAACCCAGCTTCCAGGGACAATTTTTCAATACCTTCTATAATATATAAGTAATTTTATAAAGAATGGAAAACAAAATGAAAAAAGATTCATTATTAAAAAGTTCCCTCTGGATCTCGCTAAGTGGAATTCTTTCCCGAATCCTGTCAGTTGTCTACATCATTCCATGGAACATCTGGATTGGGCCTGTTGCTGTTGGGGCTGCGAATGCTCTCTATGGTAAAGTCTATAACATCTACAATCTCTTCTTGATCATTGCGACCGCAGGTATTCCTTCTGCCATTTCCAAAGAAGTTGCCGCCCACAATGCCTTAGGACGTTTCGATCAAAGTGAAAAGCTCTTTAAAAAATACACAATTTACATGTCGCTAGTCGGTGTTGTTTTGGCCTTTATTATGTTCTTCGGGGCAAAATATGTAGCTATCGTTCTAGCTGCCGGCGATATGCGTGTTGTAACGCCAATTAAATACTTGAGTGTGGCAATGTTGATCATCCCTGCCCTCGGTATTTTACGTGGTTACATCCAAGGTTATGCGTTTATTTCTTACTCGGCTTTCTCACAAGTTATCGAACAAATTGCTCGTGTTGCTTACATGCTTTACGCAACTTATACAATTATGATTCTTCAAAAAGGTAACTATATGACGGCTGTTAACCAATCGACTTTGGCCTCATTCATTGGTGCAACGCTCGCTTATTTATTCTTGCTATGGATTCGTGTCAAAGTTCGCCGTTCTGTTACCGTTACAGATATCAAAACAACAACTGATATACCAACGGACGAAAACATTCCTGATATTAATTTTAATTCAATGCTTCGTTCAGCGATTCCTTTCTTATTAGTTGATACCATCATGACCGTTTTGCAATTATTCGATCAAACAACTTTCACGTGGATCTACGAATTGATTTTGCACGCTAGTCAACGAACAATTGATGATCTCTATGCTATGTTTGGATTCCAAGCTAACAAATTGATCATGATTCTAGTTTCACTCGCAATTTCAGTATCAGCCTCGGTTATCCCAGCACTTTCAGCGATGATCAGTCGTAAAGTCGGACCTAAAGAAATTCAAAAGTTAATGCAAAATATCGTGCAATTCACAATGTTCATTATTTTACCCGCAACCTTTGGTATGATTGCCATCAGTCGCCAATTATGGACCGTCTTTGTTTTCTACGACCAAAGTATCCTCGGTTCTAAGGTTCTAATGGTTTCCTGTCTTGAAGCATTCTTCTACTGTGTCTTCATGATTTTGGAAAACATTTTGCAAGTTTCACACCACGTCAAAAAATCACTCATCTACCTGGCAATTGCCTACCTACTTAAGATTGTTCTACAATTGCCATTAACGTTGGCTATGGGCGTCTATGGTCCACTGGTAGCCTCAACAATTGCCTTCATGGTCATGGGACATTTTGCATTTAGATTGATCAACAAACAATTCCAAGTTGTCGATAAGGCCCTGAGTAAAAAATTACTTCGCATCCTAGTTGATGGCCTAATCATGTTAGTAGTAGTTGCTGTAGCTGACTTCTTAGTGGTCAAAGTTATCTCTGACGCAACTAAGATTGGCGCAACAATCGTTATTATCATCTGTGGATTGATTGGGGTTGCCGTTTACGGATTCCTCAGTTATAAAGATGGCTCGTTGAAGATTTTGAAAGACATTCGCGATACTAAAATTTATTAATTCGAGAGTGTGACAAAACATGGTCAACTTTCGAGCATTAAGGCAAATATGGACTGTAATCTGATTTTGGATTACAGTCCATATTTGTTTTCAGCAAAAAAAGTTATGTTTTATCAGACATTTATGCTGCAAATTTAATGATATCGATATTTTAGATATTCTTGCAATGTAGTTCTTCTATTTATTAACATTTGGTATTTACAAAAAAATTACATTAATTATATTTAAGGTTTACATTAATTTGTTACTTTGTAACTGTCACCGTTAGGTGACAAATAATGTATGGAGTAATAGAAAAATGCATAAGTTTATTCTATTAATTTCGGTATTAATTATTTGGTCACTAAAATACTCTCCCACCATCGGATATTTAAGAAAAAAATTATACAAGCAGGTAGGTAATTGGATATATTTAATTTTTTTGTGTATGGCTTCATTATTATTGATTCTTATGGAACTCTTCACTAATTTCTTTTCTATTTTTGCTTTTTCCTGCCTTATATTCATAATTACAGATTTTTCTACTAGAAAATTATTCAAATAAGGGAGTTGTAAAAAGTTCCAATAGTCCCACTCTTGAATGAATAATTTTTTAATCCACATATTTTGTCATATCCTCATAATTTATAAAAATGAATTATAATAATCATAAATTAGGGGGTGTTTATTTAATGGCATATGAAAAGAAGTTTATGGAACTGGCCGCCAATGAAGCTCAAAAAAATATTGATACCGATGTTGGTGGTCCATTTGGAACTGTAATTGTTAAAGACGGCATGGTTATTGCTCAAGGTAGAAACCATGTTTTATCCAGCGATGATCCCACAGCCCACGGTGAAATTTACACTATTCGGAAAGCCTGTCAAAAACTAGGCACACATGATCTATCTGGCTGTGAATTGTATACGAATGCTTACCCTTGTCCAATGTGTCTCGGTGCAATTATTTGGTCGAACATCAAAACTTGTTACTATGGCAACACGGCTGAAGATGCTAAAAATATTGGTTTTCGTGATGATGATATTTATAAATTCATGGAAGCTGGCTTTTCAGATAAGACTGTCCTTAATCTAGAACAGCACGACCGTGACACCACTATTAGAGCATTTAACAGTTTTCAAAAGGACTCTGAACGGACTATTTACTAAAGTTCAATTTTCGAACATTAATGTAAAGAGACACTGTAATCCGATTTTGGATTACAGTGTCTCTTTTGTTTAAGCGGAAAAATAATGTTTTAATTTTAAAGGAATTCACTTCTCCAAGGATCCATACCATCGTATAGACTGGCCTTATCAACTGAGCCGAACAAATCATTCTTATGGTGAACCACTTCTTTAGCTGCATCGATACATGATGGGAACAAGTTGTTAGGATCCCACCCATCATCTTCTGCTAAAACTTTTCTAGCTTGAACAAAGAATGCATGTTTATAATCTGAAGAAATATTAATTTTTGAAATACCAGTTTTAACTGCTTCGGCAATTTGATCATCCGGATTTGATGAACCACCATGTAATACCAACGGATTATCAACTACTGCCATAATGTCTTTCAAAATATCAATACGAATTTTTGGTGTAACATCTGATGGATAAATTCCGTGAGCTGTACCAATACCAACGGCTAGTGTATCAACACCTGTTTCCTCAACGAATTTCTTAGCATCTTCTGGTTGAGTGTAAATACCGTTTTGCAAATGTTCTTTAATATGGTTACCAGTTTGACCGATTGTTCCTAATTCACCTTCGACCGTAACGCCAACCAAGTGGCACATATCAACGGTTTTCTTAGTAATAGCAACGTTATCTTCCCAAGTAGCAAGTGAACCATCAATCATAACAGAACTGAATCCATTATGAATTGCACGAGCGACGTTATTGATCGTATCACCGTGATCCAAGTGTAGAACAAATGGTACTTTACTGTTCTTAATACGTTGCAGTACATAAGCGAAGAAATCATCTTTAGCATATGCCATTTCTGTAGGGTGAACTGCGATGATACCAGGTGCATTATCAGCTTCACATTGTTCTACAGCTGCTTTTAAAAGCTCAGAATTAGAAACATTATAGGCTCCTACTGCAAAATGATTTTCCTTGGCAACTGACAACATTTGATTCATATTTAATAACATAATTAATACTTCCTTTTTATTTTTTATTCTGCTTTGTTTACTGATCCAGATAATTCGATATAATACTTGACCATTTCTTTGGCTGGTTCGAGAGTATTTCTCATTAAATCAACATACTCAATATTTCTATCTTCTTGTTGTGATTTAAATACTGAGTCAGCCTGTGCTTTCATAACATCCGAACCAACATTCACCTTATTAATTCCACATTGAATGGCCTTTTGGATATTTTCTTTGCCACATCCAGACCCACCATGAAGAACTAAGGGTTTATGTGTGCCCGCCTTAATCTTTTTAATAATGTTGAAATCAAATACGGGTACAAAATCTTTTGGCATGATTCCGTGACTAGATCCAAACGAAATTGCTAACGCCGTTACATCTGTTCGTTGCATAAATTCAATTGCTTTTTCAGGATCAGTGTACATATCAGACTGCGTAAAGTGATCTCCAGCTACTGCCCCCATATTGCCAATTTCTGCTTCGACACTTGTTCCAAATTTCGAGGCCAACTCAACAATTTCATTAGTTATTTGAATATTCTCTTCAAAGCTATGTTCTGATGCATCCATCATTACACTTGAAAATCCATCCAAAATACTGTCTCGAACATAAGCTTCCGATTTTCCGTGATCCAAGTTTACTGCAACATCAACGCTCGCATTTTTTGCCATTTTGATAATTGGTGGTAAAACATATTCTTTAGGAACATGTTTCTGAAGATGCTCCATTAGTAAATCGATGATAATCGGCGCATGTAACTCTTCTGCTGCCGATATCGTTGCGTAAGCGCTTTCTAAATTGAAACAATTAATTGCCATTACGGCATAATTTTCACGATTAGCTTTATCTAACATTTCCGTCATTGAAACAAACATTGGTTTTACTTCACCCCCTTAAGTAATGTTGATATCGCCGATATCAATATCCTCTTCTTCAGCTTCCATATCTTTTTCTAATCCGTCATCCTCTACTGGTTCCTTCTTCCAAGCAAACAATATCAATCCAGTAATCACTGATCCTATCAACAGCGCGACTAAGAATAATAACGGTCGATTCATCGCGGGTACTATGAACAAACCGCCTGATGGAACTGGGCTCTTAATTCCCCACATCATTGATAAACCACCACCAATGGCAGCGCCAAAACTACATGAAACAACTAATCTGATCAAATCAACTGCCGCAATTGGAATAACACCTTCAGTAATCATGACAATACCCATTGGGAATGCTACTTTGATGTTATCTTCCTCTTCCTTGGAGTAAATCTTGTGATGGAATATCTTTGAAAGTACCCAAGAAATCGTTACTCCAAATGGTGGAACCATTGATGCTAAAATTTTAACTGCTTCCGGTTCTTGAACTCCTTGTAATAAAAGACCATCAGCGAATAATGAAGCAACTTTATTTACCGGACCACCGAAATCAAAGGCGGCCATACCACCCAAAATCATTCCAAAGACAAATCTTGCTGAACCTTGCATCCCATTCAAAAATGAGGTTAATCCATTTGTTAGCCAGACTATCGGTTGTCCAACAATGAAGAACATCAATATACCCATTATCAAAGATGAAAGTAACGGAATAATCATCATTGGTTTGAGACCTTCAGCCCATTTTGGAACTTTAATATATTTAACTAGTGCAAGTACTACCCAACCAGTTATAAAACCACCAAGCATTCCACCTAAGAAACCGGCTCCAATATTGTACGAAATAATACCGCTAGGTAATCCAGGAGCTATACCTGGTCTATCAGCAATTGAATAAGCAATTGCTGCTGAAATAACCGGAGCTAACAATCCCATACCCCAAACACCTAATGTAGTTAGGGCAGATGGAAGTGTATAGCCTCCCTTAAAATCTGTTATTACTTTCCCACCTGTTAGATTTCCTATCGCAATTAATAAACCAGCTGCAACAACTAAAGGTAACATGTAAGAAATTGCCGTCATCGCATGCTTTTTTAACTGTAATTTCTTTAACATAACTTCTCTCCTTGTATGTATATTAAGCACGAATCAATAACTTATCTTCAGTTCTGAATCTTCAATTATGCTGTGGCATGTAACTTTGTAACAACAGCTTCAATTAATTTGGTAGGAGCCTTAATAGCCGTATTTGTAGGTACTTCGACAACTTTTTTGCCTTTAAATCTATCCTTCCCACCAATTTTGATATCAACTACTAGTAAGACAAAATCGGCTTCCTTTATTTGTTCTGGAGTTAATTCGTTTTCGGTACCAATCGTTCCTTGTGTTTCCATATGGATCTCATAGCCTAATTTTTGTGCTGCCTTCATGACCTTTTCACGAGCAATGTACGTGTGTGCAATACCGGATGTACATGCTGCTACACCGACGATTTTCATTTTTATTCCTCCTCTGGTTTCACTTCAAATAATTTAATCAACTCTTCTTTTGTTTTAATCTTGTGTAATCTTTCAATGAATGTTTCGTCCGCTAATAAAATCGCAACTTTTTGAAGCAGTTTAATGTGTAATGTATTAGCATCAGTATCTTTTACTGCAAATAAAATAATTATATTTACGGGCTTATTGTCCAATGACTCCCAAGCAATATCATTTTTACTAATTCCAATTGCCAAAGTAGTATTCTTTACCGCCTTTGATTTACCATGTGGAATTGCGACTCCTTGACCTAATCCAGTCATTCCTTCAGTTTCTCTTAACAAAACATCATCGATAAATCCTTGCTTATCACTAACATCTCCATGTGCGACTAATAAATCGGTTAACTCTTCTATTGCACCTGTTTTACTTCTTGACTGAATATCTAATGAAACAAGATTTTTAGTAAGCACTTGGCTTATATTGAAATTATTTATATCAATTTTCACCTTTCTCCAACTCCTTTAGAATTTTCTCAACCCTTGCCTGATCATTAGGCGTAAACATCGCATTAACTAGAATCACGGGCTTTTTACCATCTTTAGTCTTATAACCAATTGTTGTTATTATTAAATCAATTACTTTATTAAATTCAATTTGATTATTTTCATATTGTCTAAGTGAAACAACATCAATAATATTTAACTGTGGAAAATACTTTTTAACTTTAACTTTTAATAATTCTGATGTTCCAATTCCACTAGCACACATTATTAGGACATTTATTTTTCTCGGATGCTGTTCTATATATTTGGCAAAGTATAATGTTAAAAAGCCAATTTCATCGTCTGAAAGTTTTTGACCATACTGTTTTTCGAAAATCCTATTGGTTGCTTCTTTTACATCTTCAAAAGTATCAGCATATTCAATTTTTATATCCTGTAATAATTTATTTCTAATATTTATCTGATTACTGACTCTATTGAGCATTGGTTTAATATGGCCCAACAGTTCACTTTCGATATCCCCTCTGGAAATGGAGATATTCATTTCTTTCCCAATTTCTTCAATCAAATTACGTGTCAAGCTTTGAACTTCTTGGGAATAAGATGCATGATCATCAGGTTCTGAAAAAAGTCTGGATGAAACTAAGTATTGAAGAACATAGTATTTTTCAATATTCGGTATATTTCGATGTAGATAAAGACTCAGGTTATTAATGACTGTCTCAGCAATCTTATAAAGTTTTACGTTAATGCTAATAAGTTTCTTTTCCGAATCAGTTAATTTTTCTGTCTCATTTTTTGAATCAATGACACCTTTGCGATAACGGTTAATTAAAATATATATGTGTGAAAAAATATTAATATTATACGGATATGGAATCGTTGAATTTAAATTCAATTCAATAACTTGTAATTGTTTAATTATGAATTCCATGTCATATGAACTTAAATCAGGAAATTCTCCTTTAAGATCTTTCAAATTAATCGCATTGGTCTTATTAATTGTTTCAATGATTGCTTGTCTAATTGAACTTTCTAATCCAGAAATTTTAACCTGGCGATTTCTTCTAACAAGCTTTAAATTGTATTTGCTGATTTTATTTTTAATGCTCAATAAATCCATGTTGCTGACAGTCTCACTAATAAAATAAGGTTCAAATAGCGAATCCGTAGAAGTAAATTTAGGTGAGTTGAATAATATTCTCAGTAATATCTCATTTCTTCGTTCAATAGGAGAATAATTGCTGACCTTGCTTGCACCTAAACCCGCCTTAAGATAATTATCATAATTTAATGTGTATCCTTTTCCCTTTTCGGATATTACTAAAGGACCAACATCACTTTCAATATTTATCTGTTTTACATATCTCGCTATGGTTCTAGTAGATACTCCAACTTTTGCGGCAATGTCCTTGGAGTTCAAATAACCCGATTCCTGGGAAAGAATTTCTAAGATGACCTTCTCTTTATCTCCAATGGACATTTGTGTCACCCTCTTTCTTGATTACAAATATATTATATAGGCTATTTATGGAAGCGCTTTACTGCATACTGTCAGGAGAAGATGACAAATTTTAGGATTTAACATTTTGTTTATTGATATAAGCGCTTACAATATGATTTATAATAAATGTATAAAACCCATATATAGGAGGAATCTATTTTGTTAGTAGGAAGTATTGAAGCTGGTGGCACAAAATTTGTCTGTGCAGTTGGTGATGAAGATTATCGCATCAAAGATAGTATCCATTTCCCCACTACTACACCCGAGGAAACATTACAAAAAGCTATCGATTATTTTAAAAAATTTGACATTGAGGCTCTGGGAATTGCATCATTTGGTCCCATTGAATTACGTAAAAATTCACCTAAATATGGCTATATCACGTCCACTCCTAAACCGGGGTGGAAGGATACTGATTTCATCGGCAGAATGAAGGAGAATTTTGATGTACCAATGTTTTGGACTACTGACGTTAACGGATCAGCTTATGGCGAGTACGTTATGTCAACGTTATCCAACGAAAAAATCGACTCACTAGTTTATTACACAATTGGTACTGGTGTCGGTGCTGGAGCCATTTCTGATGGTAAATTTGTTGGAAATATGGGACATCCTGAAATGGGCCACACATTCTTAAAACGTCACCCAGACGACCTTGATTTCAAAGGTATTTGTCCTTTCCATGGTGACTGTCTTGAGGGATTAGTTGCTGGACCAACATTCGATGCTCGTTTAGGCAAACCTGGTAAAGACGTCCCATTGACTGATCACGTTTGGGACATCATGGCCTATTACGTTGCCCAAGCTGCTATTCAAACTACTTTGATCCTTCGCCCTGACAAAATTGTCTTTGGTGGTGGAGTTGTCAGTGAACCCTTCTTAGTAAAAGTACGTGCTCAATTTAAAGAACTTCTCAACGATTATGTAGAAGTTCCCGACCTCGAAAAATATATCACGATGCCAGTGATCAAAAACAACGGCTCTGCAACATTAGGTGACTTTGCTTTAGCTGTTCGTGAATTACAAGATTAATTATTTAGCAATTCAAAAAAGCCAGTAATCCTCAAGGGTTACTGACTTTTTTTGTTTTAAAACAAATACTGAATGCTGAAAAATGAATCTAACGATTGCTGTGACAGTCCTAGAGTTAATTTATTTATATATTCAGACATCTTCATTTTATTATTTCTACCATCAAGAAATAAACTAGTTGGAAGAGCTGAGAGTATTCATTTGCAGCGAAAGTGGCGTTATTGCTTCAGCAATTACACCACCGGGCGCGTTGAAGACTCGCGGGTTTTGCGAGGCTTCAACCGAGGTCCGAGACCGTACTTTGGCTCGGGCCGTTCCGCGCAGCAATTGAATACTCTCAGCTCTGGAAACGGCATACCTAACTACGATTTTTACGTTACTTTCACAAACAATTATGCTAAGTTGAACCTATATACATTTTGGGGGACAACTAATGAAGCTTTGGCACAAGATTCTTTTCATCACATTAGGCATTTTAGGATTAATCGGACTACTATTTATCATTTGGATCAATTATCGCGCGGTTGTCACGACTTTCTTTGCCTATGCCTTCGATCGTCAAACCCTGATAGATTTATTGCGTCACCAAGAGAAGCATAACGCCGTTTTATTCATGGCTGTCATCGCTATTGGATCAGCAATTCCTGGTATGCCCATAGCGGCCGTAGCGGTGCTGAGTGGAGTCTGTTTTGGTAGCTGGTTAGGATTCGGGATCAACATTGTCGGAACATTCTTAGGAAACTTATTAGCTCTATACATATTAGGAAAGTTTCCACACAAAGTCAGAAAAAGCCGCTTCCGCCCTATAGCTGACCGTCTAAAGAATATGAATCATCCACGGATAGGGTTAAGTATCGGTTACGCAATACCAATGTTACCAACATTACTAGTCAACTATGCAGCAATCGAAATGAAAATGTCCTTACGAAATAAAGCCATTTGTATTCTTGTGGGATCACTCCCAGTCTCATTTCTGTATGCCTTCGGTGGCGACGCATTACTCTTAGGAAATACTAAAGCAGTGATAACCATAGTGATTCTGATTCTATTGTTATTTGGATTATATGAAATTATCCGCCGTGATCAACGCATCATTAAAGCTAGAAATTGAGGTGAATTACGTTGCTATTACAAGAGAAAATCGACTCTACAAATTTTTCTACAAACGAACAGATCGTCGTAGATTTTATTGAGGATAAACAAGAGGATATCAGCAAATACTCAACCACAACAATTGCCAAAGAAACTTATACGTCCCCATCAGTACTAGTTAGAATCGCTAAAAAATTAGGTTTTAATGGCTGGATCGAATTAAAAAATGCTTATGTAGAAGAATTAACCTATCTACATAAACATTTCAAAAATATTGACGCCAATATTCCTTTTTCTAGCAATGATTCTTTAATAAGTCTTTCTAATAAATTAGGCCAGTTAAAAACTGAAAGCATTTTAGATACATTATCATTGATGGATTCCAAATCCCTTTCACAAGCAGTCCAACTACTTGAACATTCAAATAATACCGGGGTATTTGGATTATCGAATATAATATTTCAGGCTGAAGAATTTGCTTATAAGATGCGCCATATTGGTTCAAAGGTGCAAACTTTTCCAATTCAAAATACGATGTTTCAAGAAGCCGCGATGATGACCTCGAATGACTGTGCAATTTTCATCTCTTACACAGGCGAATCAGATCCCTTATTTACTGTCGTCAACATATTAAAAAAGAACCACGTTCCAATAATTGCTCTTACAAGTATTGGCGAAAGTCGACTCTCTAAATTGGCCGATGTAACATTACGCATCACTACACGAGAAAGGTCTTATACAAAAATCGCCGGTTTTTCATCACTAGAATCCATTGCACTGGTATTAGATATTTTATATTCAAGCTTCTTTGTACAGCATTTTGGAGATAATTATAATTATAAAATCGGGCTATCTCAAAAAACTGAATTCAGAGATATTGATAATCACATTATTCAGGACAATTAATAATTCCTCTATCAATATAGCTTTGTACCGCCTCTTCAGCCGTTTTTAGTGGCGTATGATTTGGCGCATAACCTAGCAATTGCTTGGCATTTTCGATACTATATTGGCCACTTCTCGCAATATGATAATAAGTATGCTCAACTTCGGCATCGTTTCCAATGTACTCTGACCATTCTTTCCATGGCAAAAAGCCGATATCTGGTGTCTGATTAAAAAATTTATACATTGCTGTTGCATATCCATATAACGTCCATGAATTGTCAGCAACAGCATGGAAAGACTCACCGAGTGCTTGATTGCGATGTTGGATAGCTTTGACAAACAGCTGTGCAACATCATCGGCGTGAACGTGGTGAAGTGTTTCCATGCCAAAATTAGGCAAATAAATCTTTTCACCATTGGCAATCTTCTCAAATACCTCAGTATTGGTATTCCCTAATGGATTGATGATTGTCCAACCCGGACCAGAAATTTGTCCCGGCATAATTATTGTTGCTGGAAATCCATTCTTACGATACTCATCTTTTAGGAACAATTCACCAGCATATTTATTTTTACCATAATCATCTAACGGATGTTTAACACAATTAGGATCAGCAGGTAACGTTTCAGCGCGACCATGTGCCCAGACTGAAGAACAGAATAAGTAGTGAGTTAAGTTGGTGCCTTTTAAAGCAGCAACTATTTTTTTAGTATCTTCAATTTTAAAACTAATTAAATCAATTACAACATCAGCATTAACAGCGGCAATTTTTTGGGCAAAATCAGGGTCCTTGGCACGATCCAAGTGTAAATGTTCAACTCGTTTCCAAGCGGCATCGTTATTTGTATAAGGTTCATGGTTACCTCGACTTACAGCAATAACCTCATGACCCAATTTAACCAATTTAGGAACCAAATATGAACCAATATGTCCACATCCACCTAACACAATAATTTTCATAAATGAAATCCTCCTTGAACTTGAAGTCATTCTAACATCACAAATAAGCTAAAAATCATCCTTTAAGCAGGTTAGAAAGGCTTTTACAAAAATCATTCCATTATCGTCATTAATTGTAAAAAAATGGAAATAATCACTGCAAAAAAATTCTCTACAAATTGTGGTTCTTTCTTAAGTTTGGCTAAAAGTTAGCCGTCTCCAGGGCTGAGAATATTCACCTGCTATGCGGAACGATCCGAGCCTGAAAAGCGGTCTCGAATCTCGGTTTGAAGACTTTCCATAAACCGGAAAGTCTCCAAACTCGCCCGGTGGTGTAAGAACGGCAAAATCAGCCGTCCTAACGCCACACCCACAGCAGGTAAATATTCTCAGCCCTTCCGACTAAATTTGTCTGTTTTATTAGATGGAATAATTTCTGATGGATTCAGATTCTTAATCATAGCAAATTAGCAAAAAGAGTTGTATCACACTTAAAGAATCAAATAATTAGGTGTAATACAACTCTTTTTTTCTGATTTTAATATTTAATGATTGACACAAAAGATTTAAAAATAATTATTGAAATACCTCTATGACAAATTTAAGAAAGAATCCAAATTGTTAATTAAAGGATTTTTTACTAGTTTAGGAGGATTGAAAGATGAAAAATTGATATAACAATCGTCGTTACAGAGTTAGAGCTAATTTATTTAAAAAAAATTTCATTTTATTATTTGCGATTTTATTATTTCTACCATCAAGAAATAAACTAGTTGGAAGAGCTGAGAGTATTCATTTGCAGCGAAAGTGGCGTTAGAGCTTCAGCTCTTACACCACCGGGCGTGTTGAAGACTTACCGGTTTTTGGTAAGGCTTCAACCGAGGTCCGAGACCGTACTTTGGCTCGGACCGTTCCGCGCAGCAGATGAATACTCTCAGCTCTGGAAACGGCATAATTAATTAATCTCTTTTTCTAAAAATAATAAATTTACTAAAGACATAATTAAGCAAAACAACCACAACATTGGCAACCAACTTAACGATAAAACCATTACCATGCAATAAAATCATTCCGATAAACATCGTACCTTGGTCAATAATCCAAGAACCACCTCTAAATAAGAAGAACGAACCCATTTCTTGGAAAAAGGCTTTCCAAGTAGTTGTATGAGAGTCGAATACCCATAACTTATTAGTAATGTAGGCAAAAATCACCGAAATTAAGTATGCAATGGCGTTAGCAATTTGAGAATTCATACCCATCATGCGCCACAATAAGGCAAAAGCTGCGTAATTTACTACTGTTGTTAAAACTCCGAAAAACAAATAAGGAATCGCATCCTTATATTTATTCCATAATTCTTTCATAATTTATTATTATCCTTATTTATTGGCCGTCTACAGGGATAAGAATATTAACCTGCTATGCGGACCGGCCCGAGCCAAAGTACGGTCTCGAACCTCGGTTTGAAGCCTCGCAAGGTTCGCAAGTCTCCAAACACGCCCGGTGGTGTAATGGCTGAAGCCATAACGCCACACCCACAGCGGGTAAATATTCTTATCCCTTCCGACTAATTGATTTTATATATATGATTTAATACTAACTAATATAATTAACGTTCTAAATTGATTTAATATAAATAACTAAATAAATAGCAAACCAACGATTATAAAACTGTAAAAAATACATTAGTTGTCTCCATAACTCGCGGCTTCCGGCGGCTCTCAGCTTAATGATTAAGTTTCCAGTTTTTATAACTCAAGCCCAAGAAATAAGCAATAACCTCGAAACTTGAAATAAAGAATGTCACTGGCCAATTAGTTATGAATGCCAAATACAATCCTAACCAAACTCCAGCTAGTGATAGACCAACTGAAACCATGATCAGTTTTGGAACCGTATGAACCACGTATTTAGCCGTCGCACCTGGTAATGTCAAAAGCACGAAAACTAATAATGACCCTACGATTTGAGCCCCGATACTGACGCTTAGAGCCAATGTTACTAAGAAAGCAATCGATAGTAATCTGGTCTTTAAACCGGCTGCACGGGCTCCTATATGGTCAAATGAATCAAACGACAGTGGTTTATAGAAAATAATAAAGACAAAAATGACGAATAATGCCAAAATCATCAATTGATTAACTTCTTTAGAACTGATTCCGACGATACTTCCGAATAAAATATTTGTCGCATAGCTACTAGATTCAGAAGATAACGACAAAAATAGGATCCCTAAACCGATAAATAGCGAGGAGATAGCACTGATTGAAGCTTCCCGACGTGACGATTCCGAGCTCAAACTACCGACAGCAACCGAACTGACTAATGTAAATAGAATCATTCCAGCTAACGGTGAAATGCCAACTAAAATACCAAATGCAGCACCCGCAAATCCAATTTCTGACAAGGTATGAGACAGAAATGACATGTTTCTAGAAACGACGAATACTCCGACTAATCCAGCTGTTATTGCAATAAAGGTACTGGCAATAAAGGCTTCTCGCATAAATTCATACTCAAACATAGTTTAACCTCCCATATCAAACATATCTTCAGAAACATCGGACACATTTACTTCTTCCATCGTTTTGTGCTTGAAGAATAGTGCTCGACTTGTGTATTTTTTCGTTAACTCATAATCATGAGTAATGAAGATAACGGTTAAATTATATTTGTGATTCAATTCTTCTACGAGATCCATCAGTTGCATCTTAACTTCAACATCCAAACTTGCTGTCGATTCATCCAAAATTAAAATCTTCGGGTCATTCAACAACGCTTGAGCCAAATAGGCCTTTTGTTTCTCACCACCGGACGCTAATCCTAAAGGACGATTTTTCAATTCCGTCAATTTAGTTTTTTCCAAAATTTCTTCAATAATGGCATTATCATGACGGCGCTTAGTTGGACTCAAAGTAAATTTCAAATTCAGACGGACAAATTGTTCAATATCCAAAGGATAATCAATATCAATATTGCGAAATTGGGGCACATAACCAATTGTCTGCTTGTCGATCTTTAACTCGCCACTAGTTTTCTTTTCCAACCCCATCATAATTTTGACCAAAGTCGTTTTCCCGGAACCGTTAGGACCAATCAAACTAATAAAGTCACCTGCATGAATCTTAAAATTCAAATCTTTAAAGATGAGTTGTTTTCCAAAGCTTTTGCTTAAATTTTTTGCCTCAATCACAGCTATTTCTTCACTATCCTTTCAATCTGAGTAATGTTCCCATCCATCCAGTCGTAATATCCTAAATTACTTGGCAATGTTTCTGTAAAGTAAACGATTGGCACATGGTATTTCTTAGCCAAACTGGTCATCTTAGTAATAATACCGCTGGTGACTTGTTTATTAACAACTAAAAAACTGACCTGATGATTCTTCAAACCATTTTCCATATCTTTAACATCCTCAATTGAAGGGTCAGTATCATCCTCAATAGATTTAGCAAAGTGTGGATTGGCAATCGTTACACCGAGATCTTTTAGTAGATAGTAAGGTAAAGGTTCTGTGACATAAGCTTTTTTCCCATTAGTATATTGTTTCAAAGCTTTTTCCCTTTGGATTAAACTATCTAATTTTAAATCATATTTCTTAAAGTTAGCTTGATAATAAGTTTTATTTTTCGGATCAATTTTACTCATGCGTTGATAAATCGATTGGCTTAACTTTTGAACATTCTGAACTCCAAACCAAACGTGTTCATTAGCGCCATCTTTTTTATCAAGAACATCCCCGGCAAAATTAATTAAATTGTTATTCTGACTATTTGCGGTAACAATTTTGTTGACCCAATCGTCATAACCCAAGCCACTCGCCACGATCAATCGCGAATCAGCAATCAATTTGGCATCATTACTTGATGGTGAAAAACTATGCGGATCCACATTGACCGACTTGATGATCGATTCCACTTTATATTTGTCGCCCACAACACTCTTAATTGGTTCGATATACGTATTGACCGTTGTTGTGATTACCTTTTGAGACGTCGGCCGTTGACTGCATCCACCAATCAGTATTAGTAGCGAAAATAAAACCAGTAATAATCCTTTTCTCTTCCGCATTTATTATCCTCTATATTTAATATATTTCTTCTCTGCCGCCTCCGGGCCGGTCCCCATAGTGGACTGAATTACTGACGGTCGGAGGTGGCATATTTCAATATCTCGAATAAAACCAAAATAGAGGTCAGAACAAAACATTACTGTTTTGTACCGACCTCCTAAAAATATAACTAATTATTATTGTAAAGGCAAGTTACTCGCTATTACCAAATTTGGAAATACTGCCCATTTTCTGGAACTAAATAGCTTCCTACCGGTGAATCAGAATTTTTGCTATAGATATTTATTTGATATCCAGTAACGTTATCCCATGTAGCTTTTCCGTTGGCAACATATTGTGTTGTAGTTTTGTCATATGTTGAACCTAATTGGGTTGCTAAATACTGAACAGCTTGGTCTGCGGTTGTCAAACTAACCTGTGACTGTTGCTGTGATTGATTTTGTGATGTTTGATCGTTATTCGTTGTATTCGAATTGTTTGTATCGTTACTATTAGTATCGCTATTCGTTTGGTTATTATTTGATGAATTTTGGCTATTTGTTGTCTTCGATTCATCCGAACTTGAATTTGTATCTGAAGCACTCTTAGTGTCTGTTGGAGCTGACTTGGTCGTCTTGGCAGGAGCCTTCTTAGTACTACTACTCTTAGTAGTTGTATCCGAACTTTTTGCGGATTGAGTACTTGCCGATTGTTGGGCACAGCCCGTTAATAGAACCCCTGAGAAGATAACTGCGAAGATAGATAATCTCTTAAACATGTGAAAAATACCTCCTTATACACCCAACATTATATC
This sequence comes from Companilactobacillus huachuanensis, assembly GCF_005404815.1. GTDB lineage: Bacteria > Bacillota > Bacilli > Lactobacillales > Lactobacillaceae > Companilactobacillus > Companilactobacillus huachuanensis. Next base: position 2,874 of record NZ_BJDF01000025.1, on the reverse strand, counting down.
GGATGCCGGTTTATTTTCGCAATGTTTCTCATGAAACATTAATAAATCTTAGTAAAATCGATTTTTTCGCCACGACGAATTTTCTCACTAAATTCAATGGACTTGTCAACGATGATACCTTGACCGTCAATCACATTATATGGATGATCACCAGCTTTTTCCTGTGCCAGTGATAGTTCTGTACAACCTAAAACAATTACGTCACAGTTAAATTTATCGTGCATTGTCTGTAAGATATGGTGATACTTTTCGGCGTCGACTTTACCTTTGATCTTAATGTCATCATAAATCAAACTTTCAACTTGATCTTGGACTTCTTGGTTACCCAAACTATATTCAAATCCCGCATCTTTAATCTCATTTTCGTAGATATGGTCAGCAATCGTTCCCTTAGTAGCAATCAAACCAATTCGTTTAGCAGTCGGATACTTCTTTTTCATCACGCTAATTGCCATGTGGGGCATGTGAATCAGTGGTATATCAGTGGCTGCTTGCATCTCTTTATAGTAATAATGTGCTGTATTACATATTAAAACCATGAATTCTGGATGTAATGTACTTTGTTGCTTAATATCCTCAATCAATGGTGGTAAAAAGCTAGGTTTACTGTTGTCCAAGATATGCGCTGTTCGATCAGGAACGGTTGAATGATTAACCAAAATATAATCCAAATAATCTTGGTCCTTTTCAGTTGGTGTGCGTTCGTTCAAAAGATGTACATAACTTTCAGTAGCTAAACTTCCCATACCACCTAATACAGTAAAGAATTTTTTCATAATTCTAACCCTCAATATCCTTTAAAATTTTCTTAGCGACTACGGGGTCACTTGGATATGGTACATCCTTGCCTTTCGTCTTCTGATAGGCATCGTTTCCTTTAGCAGCAAGAACAACAATGTCATCACCGCGACTAGATTCAATCATCTCACGAATAGCTGTTGGACGATCAAGAACGGTCTTGACCTCAACTTTGGTATGATCGATTCCAGAATCAATTTGACGACAAATATCGGCTGGATCCTCAAATCCGGGGTCATCTGTGGTCAAAATAGCTGAGTCTGCTAATTCAGTTAAAACTTTAGCAAAGCCGGCACGTCTGGAAACACCTTTGTCACCCGGGCTACCAACAACAACTTTGATTTTTGAATTCGGATATTCACGTCTGAGAAAACTCAATAAAGCATTCATACTTGCATAATTATGAGCATAATCAACAAAAATAGTTCCATGAGACTTGGTATTAATGTGTTCCATTCTTCCGGGAACAAAAGCTGACTTCAAACTTTCAGCAATGATTTCATTTTTAACGCCAATTTTCTTAGCCGCAACAATAGCTGCTGCCGCATTCAATTCGTTAAAATCACCGACAAGACCTAGTTGATAAGTGTATTCACTTTGTTCCTGTAAATCTTCCGCCTTATCACTTACAGCAGTGAACGTGAAGACCGAATCATTCAAGGTCGACTCTTTACTACGAATACTAAAGTCCGTGTCGCTCACTTCATTTTTAGCAAAACGATAAATATCTTTATCATCGCTAGTTTGTTTGGCTGCCGCATAAACCGTGTCATAATCATTTGTTTGACGATTAATAATATTAACTTTTGAATTGATCATCAATTGCTTCTTGCAGTTTAAATAATCAGCGTAAGTTGGATGTTCATTAGGTCCGATGTGATCTGGGGTAATGTTCAAGAAACCACCAATATCAAACTTCAAGCCGTAAACTCGATTCTTCTTATAAGCTTGTGAAGAAACTTCCATGACCAAATATTTGATACCATTATCGACACAAGTTCGCATGTCATGGAACAATTCCATTGATTCAGGAGTAGTTAAATCTGACTTAAATTCATCCTCAGGTTTTGGTCCCACAATTCGATCAACCGTTGAAAAGAGACCGACTTGTTTTGGATAAGCTCGTTTCAAAATATCGTAGAGAAAATATGAAGTGGTTGTCTTACCTTTAGTTCCAGTGAAGGCAACAATAAATAAATCATTTTGCGGATTGCCATAAAACTCAGCACTCAAGAGTGACAAAGCTTTAGAAGCATCTTTAACAATTAACCGATCAATATCCGTGCTATATTCTTGTTCAGAAACATAAATTGCCGCACCATTTTTAATTGCCTGATCAAGGTATTCACCCTTGAATCCGTTCCCTTTACAAAAGAAGATGCCATTGGTTTGATCGTCTTTAGAATTGTAGCTTATCTTAGTTACTTCAAGGTTTTCATTAGTTACTGAACTAGAAACCAGTAAATCGTGTTCCTTTAAAATCTCTAAAGCATTCTTAATTTTTAAACTCATTTTCTCACGCTCCTACCTACATATTCAAATGTTCCCATCTCCAGAACAGAGAGTATTCACCTGCTATGCGGACCGGTCCGAGCCAAAATACGGTCTCGAACCTCGATTTGAAGCCTTGCAAAAATCGCAAGTCTCCAAACTCGCCCGGTGGTGTAATGGCTAAAGCCATAACGCCACACCCACAGCCGGTGAATACTCTCTGTTCTTCCGACTAATTTAATTTTATATATATAACTTGATAAAATTTCTGAATCATTTTAATTCTATATGCTTAATCCTTTCGAACTTCAATGAATTTAAACAGTGGATTCGAAAATATGAATTTTATAATTAAATGATTTGTAGTAAATATGAATATATTTAAACCTTAATTGATATAGAAAATACTCTAGCTGAAGATTTGGAGGGATAAAGCCCGCAGTGCAGGTGGAGTTAGGACTTTAGTCCTTACTCCACGGGGCGACTTGGAGTGAACCCATGAGGTTGGACACATGATCCAAACCTGGAGGGGTTCACTATGATTAAGTACAATCTGGATTTCAAAGTCAAAATAGTAAATGAGTT
>NZ_BJDF01000024.1 GCF_005404815.1 Companilactobacillus huachuanensis | reverse complement strand
ACGATTTTTTGTGTGAATATGAAACGAATCCAACAATTGTTAAAGGAAAAAAGCAAAGAAAATAAGTAAATAATAGAAAAAATGGCACGCTAATTGGTTGAAAACATCAATTAACGTGCCATTTTTGAATTCCATGAATCCTTATTAAAAAAATACTATAGTTTTTCAGCAGCCTCGTCTCGCGCCTCGATTTTGAGCTTCGCACGGTTCGCGAATCTCAAAATACGTCAGTGGTGTAAGAGCAGAAAAACACTGCTCTAACGCCACTTTCATGGCATTTGGACCCCCTCGTTCCCTCCGGCTAGTTTTTTTTGGGAATTCAGATGTTTAACGTCCTAAACGATTCAATTACATAAAAATAAAATAGACATCACAGCCCACAAACCCAATAGCCAGAGACCTGCCAAAAATAAAAAAGTCTTGACTTTAGTTTTAATAGGTCGTACGATAACTTCAACATTTTAAAACAAATATAAAAAACGACGACAGAAGAGTAGTTGAGTAAATCAGTCCAGAGAGTCAACGGTGGTGTGAGTTGACCTGATCCTTGATGAAACACATCTGTAAGTTGAATGATTGAAACAAGTAGGTCATTTCGGTAGCCCCGTTACAGCTGAAGTTATTGTAACTTCATGAGTCTAGTATCGTGAGATATTAGTAACCAGAGGTGGTACCGCGAATATTCGCCCTCTTAGTCTTTTTGACTAAGAGGGCTTTTTTGTTTATTTGCAATCCTTTTACAATGACTTTCTGAGGTCAGTATCGTGAGATATTGACAAACTCGAGGTGGAACCACGTCAAGACGTCCTCTAGCATATTTGCTAGTGGACGTCTTTTTTTATATTTAACAAAGGGGAGAAAAAATTATGATGAATTATATCTTTGAGATTTTACCGTCATTATTGAGCGGTACAGCAATGACATTAAAAGTTTTCTTTTGGACGATCATTTGTTCGTTGCCATTAGGGGTCTTAGTATCACTCGGACGTAGTTCCAAATTTAAACCACTCAGTTGGTTGTTATCATTCTATATTTGGGTCATGCGTGGAACTCCATTACTTTTGCAATTAATTTTCGTATTTTACGGATTACCAAATATGCCATTCGTACATATCGTTTTTGAAAGATATGACGCCGCACTCTTCGCCTTTATTTTGAACTACACGGCCTACTTTGCAGAAATTTTCCGTGGTGGTTTTGGAACCATCAACAAAGGTCAATTCGAAGGTGCCAAGGTTCTTGGTTTAAACTACTGGCAAACAATTAGAAAAATCATTATTCCTCAAGTTGTCAAAATTGTCCTTCCTTCAATTGGTAATGAAGTCATCAACTTGGTCAAGGATTCATCTTTAGTTTATGTTATTGGATTGGGTGACTTGTTGCGAGCCGGAAATATCGCCAGTTCACGTGATGTGACCTTACTTCCATTAGTCTTAGTTGGTATCATCTACTTATTATTAACTTTGATCTGTACATGGGCTTTGAAAGTCTTAGAAAAACGCTTCAGCTATTACCGTTAGGAGAGAGAAAATATGTTGAAATTAGAGAATATTACCAAAAGTTTTGATGGCAAAACCATCTTAGACAATTTAAATCTTGAAGTTAAGGATAACTCAATCCTTAGTATCGTTGGCCCTAGTGGTGCTGGTAAAACAACTCTCTTACGTTGTATTGCCGGACTTGAACGAGTTGACTCAGGGACATTTACTTTAAATGACAAGACATTTGACCCCTTCGATGAATCAGTCAAAGAACGTGTCGTCGGCGTTGTTTTCCAAGATTTCAATCTCTTCCCTCATCTATCTGTAATGGAAAACGTGGCTTTGGCACCTGAAATGGTACTCAAACAGGACAAGAAAACTGCTGAAAAAAACGTCTCAGATATACTAGCTCAACTCGGCCTAACTAGCCTTAAAAATCAATATCCATTCGAATTATCTGGCGGTCAAAAACAACGTGTTGCTATCGCTCGAGCTTTAGCAATGAAACCAGAAATTCTCTGCTACGATGAACCAACTTCAGCGTTAGATCCAAGTTTGCGAGATACCGTTGCTCAAGTTATTCTTGATCTAAAAAATACTGGCATCACGCAGATCGTCATTACCCATGATCCCGATTTTGCCAAAAAGATTGCTGAGCAATTACTTGAAGTTAAACCATTAAACGATTAATTCATAGGGGGATTAATAATATGAAGAAAAAGATATTTATATTCTTAAGTTTATTAGCCTTCTTCAGTCTGACTCTAGCAGGTTGTGGCAATAGTCAAAAGTCCGTTGCTCAAGAGGCTAATACGACTGACACTTGGGCACATATCAAGAAAAGAGGCCGTGTTATCATTGGCCTTGATGATACCTTTGTTCCCATGGGATTTCGTGAGAAAGATGGTAAATTGGTCGGTTATGATATTGATTTAGCCAAAGCCGTCTTCAAACAATATGGCATCAAAGCAGATTTTCAACCAATCGACTGGAATATGAAGGAAACGGAATTACGTAATCGAACAATTGACTTAATTTGGAACGGTTATACCATTACACCTGCTCGCCAAAAGCAACTGTTATTTTCCAGACCTTATATGGCCAACCGCCAAGTCTTAGTAACTAAAACTGCCGAAAATATCACCAGTTTCAAGGGGATGCAGGGCAAAACATTAGGAGCACAAACTAGTTCTTCAGGTGCCAGCCTTCTAGATGAAAAACCAACCATGTTGAAAGACTACATCAAGGGCAAAACACCCGTTCTTTACGATTCATTCAATAATGCGTTGATGGACCTCGATGCCAACCGAATCCAAGGACTCTTAATCGACAGTGTTTACGCCGGTTATTACATCAGCAAAGAAAAGGATTCTGCTTCATATCGTGTGACTCGCGGCGGTTTCGATGGTGAAGACTTTGCCGTCGGTATGAGAAAAGGTGACAAAACTCTGAAGTCGAAAATTGATAAAGGTTTACAAAAATTAGCCAATACTGGCGAACTACAAAGAATCAATAAGAAATGGTTTGGAAATTCTGACAATTCACTGATTCAACCCGAAAAGTAGAATTTTTATATTTGCTGTTTATTGCCTCCAGATAAACATTTTTTAATCAAATCTCTATATATGTTCAATGCAAAAAGGTCAGTTAACATATAATTACAGATTAATACTTAGCCTCCGGTTGGGAGTGATTTTCACCAGCTATGGAGGTGGAGTTAGGGCTTTAGCCCTTACTCCACAGGACGACTTTTGAGACGCGGCCTTCGGCTCAAAAGCGAGGTTCGAGACCGCCCCTCAGGCTCGGACCGGTCCTCATAGCAGGTGAAAAATCACTCCCAACCGAAGGCGGCATCCTTCAATACCCAAAAAAAGAAGCTTCTAGACTAATGCTCTAGAGGCTTCTTTTTCAGCGAATCGATCAATAATTGAGCTTAAAAGTTCAGGATTTCGCAACTGACCTTTCCACTCATCATTAACGTGATCATTTAAATTTTCACAACTGCTGATTGTTGCAGTAATACTGGCAATTGTGTCGGTATCGTCACCCAAATTGGCGGCAAGAATAATAGCTTTATCAATGCTGGTACTGGCCAAAACGCTCCATGTACTGGCTAACAATGTATCAACTACATAACCTGTAGATTTAATATCCCTACGTAAGGTCATGCCAAAATTATTTTTAAACATTTCATCATATTGAGGTAATTCAGCCAACTCGTCTGGCCGATTTCATAAAGCCTGATGCAACTGCTCTGGTAAATAATTCAAAATAGCTCTGAGAGCACGTCCATTCAATAATCCATGTAAAATTTCTAAATAAATATAGCTACCAACGATTGCTCTTGGATGTCGATGCGTTAAACAAGTATATTCATATGTTACTTGAAGCCGTTTATTCAAATTCGTCTCATCAACCAAATGAATTGCCAGGGGCGCTAAGCGCATCAAAGCACCATTGCCGTTGGACTCCACACTGGGATCTCCACACTCCAAAGCAGGATAGTGATTAATTGACCAATTTCTGACAGCCTTAGCACAAGCACTCCCAATACCAAACGCTAAATTGTCAGGCGTATACTCATTGTGAAACATGTAATCTTCGAACTTTTGCATTAATTGATCATAACTGCCATTTTCGCTCAAATTTTCTAACAACGGCAAAGTAAATGATGTATCATCTGACCAGCTTCCTTTGGGTTGCTCCCACGCCCCTCCTGATGTCATTGAATCAATGTAATAAGAATCACGCTTAGAAAATTCGACTGGAACCCCCAGTGCATCACCAACCACACCGGCATACAAAATATTTTCTATCTGACGTTTTTGCAATTACGCTCACCCCCATTTAAAAAACTGAGACTAAATTATTCATCTAGTCTCAGCCTAAGTTTAGTCTTCTACTTTAAGAATACTACACAACTTTTTCCCATCTATAAGCACGTTTAATCCTAAAAAATTAATAAAGCTAAAGCCAAAAGAATGCCAAACATAGCTAGCAAACTTACCTTCAACTTATCATCGCGAATATTTCGCAAATTTTTATTCATAAGCATATGCCTCCGTGCCTACAAAAGTTATATCATCTATATCAAAAAATGAAAAGGCTTTTTCTGAAATCTTAATTTTATTTTTTTGATTATATTTTTGTATAAATTGCCAATTACCGGGAAAAATATCCGGTATAGAAATAATATTACGAGCATTTTACGAACATTTCAGTATAATTAAAGTATAAATATAAAGGAGTTCACACATACACCTATGGAAAAAAAGAATCGTGTCTATTTAGCAGGTCCATTTTTTAGTGAACATCAAATCAAGCGTCTTGATGAAATTCAAAGTCTTTTAGAAGCCAATACAACTATCGGGGACATTTTCCGTCCCGGCAAAGATGAATATAATGATGCTGAGTTTGGATCATTTGAATGGCAAACTGCCGTTTACAAACATGATATTAATAATATTAATGTTTCAGATGTTGTGGTCGCAATGTTAGACTATAAAATAGAAGAAAACGAACTAGAACCCGACTCAGGAACGATGTGGGAATGTGGCTATGCGATAGCTAACAACGTTCCAGTTATCGGTGTTAGAAATATGACAGATGAACCTTTAAATTTGATGCTTGCCGGTAGTTTAACAGCATTTTTCAATGGTCACGACAACATACAAAAAATTAAAGATTACAATTTCAACACACTCATGACACACTACGAAAACGTCAAGGTACTTTAGGAGGAACAACATGTCACAAGTAACACAACGAACAGAAAAATCAATCATCACAGCAATGGTTTCTTTATTGCAGAAAAAACCATTCGAAAAAATCACTGTCGGTGATATTTGTGACGAAGCGTTGATCAACCACAGTACTTTTTACCGCTATTTCAACGATAAATATGCTTTGTTACACGCAGTATTCTCATATCTATTAGATGATTTGCTCAATAACACGTCGAACGCCAAGACTGTTGTCTATCAAATCGCCGATTTCATGGAAAAGAATAGCAGCTTCATTCACCATATTTCACCCCAATATCAAACCAAGGCGAACCTTTACCCTGAATTCCGCAGTATCTTGCAAGATATTGTTAAAACAAAGAGCAAGGACCCTGCGAGTCAAAATGACCCTTTGATCAAGATGATTACTGAATCGGATTCCCCAGAATTAATGATCAGCTTTATTGTTGGTGGTTTAATTGGATTGGTCGAGTATCTTGAAGATAACGACTTCAATGTTTCGCGTGATAAATTTATTGAGTTTACTGCTAATTTCTTTGAACGCTGGTCTAATTAGGGGGGACGCCTCCGGCTAATTTAACTTATATTTGCCTTTATTATTAGTCAGTGAATTCTTATACAAAATAAAAAAGCTTAGGAAAATTTCCCAAGCTTTTTTATTTGGCATTATTTTGATTTGTATAACTAAAGGTTGAAAGGTGAAAAAATGATATAAACATTGCTGTGACAGTCCTTAATTCAATTTATTTAAATAGTGAATGATTACAATCGGACGTTCTTATTTTAAAAAAACTAGTTGGAAGAGCTAAAAGTATTCATTTGCCGCGAAAGTGGCGTTAGGACTTTAGTCCTTACACCACCGGGCGTGTTGGAGACTTACCGGTTCGAGGTTCGGCTTCAAACAACCTAAGATTAGTTCTGGGTGGAGATTCGAAACCGCCTTTTGGCTCGAATCGTACCGCGCAGCATATGAATACTTTTAGCTCTGGAAACGGCATAATGTATCAAACTTTCAACCTTCAGTTGTATAAGTAGTTGATTTTTCCAAAAATTCTTCATTATCAGGATCAGCACCAACACGTTGATCACTGTCCAATGTAGCAATTTTGGTCATTTCATCAGCTGTTAAGTCAAAGTGATAATCGAACAAGTCAATATTTTCCTTGATACGACTTTCGTGAGTTGACTTAGGGATAACAATTTCAACACGTTGAATGTGCCAACGCAAAATAATTTGAGCGGGTGATTTATGATACTTATCAGCACGTTCTTTAATAACAGGATTATCCACAACCTTGTTCAAACCAACTTGGGGAAATCATGACGCCGTTTGCTAATTCGATATAATGTATATAAATCATTTAAAGATTTCAATTAATTATTTTACAGAAAATTAACTGTTTATTTACATAGCTTTGTTAATCTTAAATAGAGAGAAAGTTGGTTTAGAGAACTTTGCTTTAGAGAGATGTTCTGAATTGAGTGGTGGTCAAAAGCAACGTGTTGGATAGTACGTTCTTTAATTCAACATCCTAAGGTCATCCTATGTGATGAACCAATTGCTTCATTGGATCCAGCCTTCTTTTTCTGTCTTGAATTCCATTTGGCACACCGCTTTATGAGGTTTACAATTGTAATATTGTGTTTATTTCAAGGAGGGAAAAATGTCATCAGCAAAAATTAACAAGAAATGGTTTCTGCTTAGCATGATGCTAGTTGCAGCAAACTTGCGACTACCTATTACTATCATTCCGCCACTTTTAGCCACCATTGAAAAGAGCCTTGGTATTCCCAAATCATTGGCTGGCTTGATTACATCGATTCCACTAATTACCTTTGCCATTATTTCACCCATTATCGTTAAAGTTGCCAAAAAACTTGGTAATGAATTAACGATTTTTGTTTTCTTTATTATTCTAATTTTAGGTAGTTACTTGCGGATTATCCCTACAATTTGGGCTTTGATGCTGGGAACATTTTTGGCCGGTGTGGGTATCGACAGTGGAAATGTTCTCGTGCCTGCTATAATCAAAGATCACTTACCTCAACAGATTCCTTTGGGGACTAGTCTTTACACGATGTCGATGCTATTAATCGGTGCCATTGGAACGGCCTTATCAGGAATTTTAATTACGAAAGTCAATTTACAAACGACCCTGGCAATTTTATCGGCCGTAGCCATTCTTGCATTGATTTTTTGGATTCCAAATTTAAAATACAATCATCGAGAAACTACTACTCAACATAAATCAAATTACCGTAGTGTTTGGACGCAAAATTTAGGTTGGCTGATTACTGCGTTTTTCGGCTTGCAATCAATCGTCTATTACTCGTTTATCACTTGGTTGCCTTCAGTGTTGGAAAGTCACAATATCAGCATTATTTTTGCCAGTAACCTTCTGACATTGTTACAGTTGAGTGGTTTACCTTGTTCATTCATCGTGCCATTCTTGTCTATAAAAAAGCATGGTATGAGAACACTATTAATTATGCTATTCATTGGTTATGCCATTGCTCCACTGGGATATTTGGTTTCAACTAACAACGCCGTATTTCTGACAATAGTTACCATTATTACAGGATTCGGTTCTGGTTTGGCATTTAACATGGCCATCATTTTCTTCACTGAAAAAACTACTAATCCATACCAAACAGCCGAAGTTTCCGGTATGGCCCAATCAGCGGGTTACTTATTAGCAGCCGTTGGTCCCGTTTTATTTGGATTTATCGAAAATTCAGTTGGATCTTGGAATGTTGTTATTTTAATTCTGGTTGTCTTGTCAACTTTGTTGGCATTATCTGGAGTACTTGTTGCTCGTCATAAACCCATTGTTGAGTAAAATTTAGCCGTCTCCAGTGCTGAGAATATTTACCCGCTATGCGGACCGATCCGAGCCTGAGAAACGGTCTCGAATCTCGGTTTGAAGCCTTTCCATAGACCGGAAAGTCTCCAAACACGCCCGGTGGTGTAAGAACGGCAAAAATCAGCCGTCCTAACGCCACAACCACAGCGGGAAAATATTCTCAGCCCTTCCGACTAGTTTATCTGTTTTATTAGACAGAATAATTTCTGATAAATTCAGACTTTTTAATTGTATGTAAATTACAGAAAAATGAGTTGTATCACGCTTAAAAAGGATAATTAAGTGTGATACAGCTCATTTTTGATTTCAATATCTAAAGATTGACGCAAAGTTCTTAAAACTGATTGCTGAAATATTTCTATAACCAAATTTACGAAAAAGCCCAAAAGATAAATAAAAACGATGATTTTTTAGTTTAAAACATTCCTTGAACCAATTCAGCTAACTTGATAAATATCCAACCTACCCAAGTTGTTGCTGACCCAACAATATTAGTAATTGCCGTAAAGTTTTTAACTGAACCAATGTTACTCATAACAGCTGCCTTAGTAAATTCTGGTGCAATTGAGGTTCCTGCATAAAATACAACTGTCACAATCAAAATACCAGCTATTAACATTCTAAACATATTTCTCTTACAGAATGGAGCAACAAGTGCAAACAAGAACATTAGTGATGCCAAATCGGCAAATGGTAATACTTTATTTCCCGGTAAAACAAAGGCTAGGATGATTGCAAATGGTAGTAATAACAGGCCAGTTGCAAGAACTGATGGATCATCTATCAATAGCGCAGTATCCATCCCAATAAAGAATTTTCTTTTAGGGAACCATTCTTTCAATTGTGCATCAACACGATCCCGAACCATGACAAGTCCTGATACTAAGACGTCAACCATAATTGGAAGTAAGTACATGGCTGCGGCAATATTAATACCTAATGTAACAACTTTACTTACATCATATCCGGCTAAAATCCCTAAGATAACACCAATAATGGCCCCAAATGATATAGGTTCTCCTAAAGTACCTAAGCGCTTATTAACGGCTTCAGGCTGCAAATTAATTTTATTTAGTCCAGGAATTCTTTCAATAATCCAATCTGCGGCAATACCAAATGGTATCCAAGCTACGCAGGTTAGATGCGGAAACGATATTCCCTTTAGGTCCTTATTTGGAAACTGCTTTTGAATTATCGGTTGAGTCAAATCTGCCACAACCAAAGTAATTGCATAAATAATCCAGTCTGCAATAACGGCAATCCAGAAATTATTAGTTCCTGCATAAATTACAGCTCCTAATAATAAGAAAATCCAAAAATTAAAAATATCAATATCGACCGTTTTAGTAACATTCAATACTAGCATAATAGCATTGATTACTAAAAATCCTATAACCGCAATTGGCATGATTGGTGATCCCCAGCCAATTGTTGAGGCCGTTGCCCAGCCAACATCTGTAACTGTTAAATGTAATCCTAAACGTGCGACCATTGCTTTGGAGGCCGGACCTAGAGCATTTAAAAGCAGATTAATAACCATCGATACACCTGTAAAACCTACTCCAACAAGCATACCGGCCTTAAACGCCTTGGCTGGCTTCATTTTAAAGATGAGGCCTACTATAAAGAAGATAATTGGCATCATGACACTCGCACCTAAAGAAATAATGCTGTTAATTATTGCCATAAGTTACCATTCCCTTCTATTCTTCTATACTTTGTAAAAAGCGACTTACAAATAGTTTTGGCGTATTCTTAAATGCATCAGCTGTAGATCCTGCCAAGTGAGATGTCAATGTGATATTGTCTAACGTCAAGAATGGACTATCCTTTGGCAATGGTTCTTCATCAAATGTGTCAACAGCAGCACCAGCAATTTTATGATTCTTAAGAGCGTCAATTAGAGCACTTTCATCAACTAAGGCCGAGCGTGCTGAATTAATAAAGTACGTGCCTTCACCCATTAAATCAAACATATGTTTATTAATAATATGGTGTGTTTCTTCTGTCGCACGCATATGAATTGAAATAATATCGGCTTGCTTAACCAAATCTTCTAGTTTGTTAACTTTCTTAAATCCTTCCACTGAGTCAACATATGGATCGTAGAAAATAACATTCGCATCCATACCCTTCATGAATTGAGCAACCAAACGACCAATATGACCAAATCCAATAATTCCCATAGTCTTTCCACCGACTTCTGGAATATTATCTTTATTAGGAAAATTCTTTAGCCAAATATCTTTATGCATTGCAGCTGAAGTTCTAGCAATATTACGTGTTTCTGACAAGATCAAACCAACCGTAAATTCGGCGACTGCTCTGGCATTACGACCAGCAGTATTCATCACCTTAATACCCTTGCTTTCTGCATACTCCTTATCTACATTTTCAATTCCACCTCGAAGCACACCGATGTATTTCAAACTCTTAGCTTTATCAATTAGCTTCTTGCCGATTGGTGTAAATTGTGTAATAATAACATCGAATTTATCAATATCTTTCAACAAACTTGGGTCGGTGATTTCGACGGCATCAGCCCCTTGTTGTTCTACTAAAATATTATCGTTTTGTAGTGACTCAACTGAGTCATGACTCCAGTCACGGATTTCAACTTCGAATCCGTGATTTTTTAGTTCTGTCAAACCATTCTCCAACATTTCTGGAGTGATTAAATTATCCCCAAATGCTAAAACCTTCATAATAACAAATCTCCTTTTTTAAAAAAATTAATGCATTAACATACCGCCAGTTAAATCGACTGTTGCACCAGTCATATAAGAATAAATATCTGAAGCGAATAACGTACCCATCTTTGCAACTTCTTCAGGTTCGACAACTCGTCCCATAGGAATACGATTTACATAATAATTTGGATCTTTGTCCAAGTTGGCTTGAATCATTCGTGTATGCATAATACCAATACACAAGTTGATAACATTGATACCGTTTTTCGCCTGTTCACGAGCTAATGAGGCAGCAAATGCAATCAATCCGGCTTTAGAAGCTGCGTAGTGTGAGTGGCCTGTAGTTGAACCATAGTAGGCTGCTTGACTTGTAATATTGATAATGTGTCCGCCATGATTCATTGAATTAGCATCTCTGATGAATTCTTGACTAAGAATAAATGGTGCACGGAGGTTTGTTTCTAGTTGACGATCCCAATCTTTAACGGAAATTTCATCAACATGACCTGTTAACCAAATACCAGCATTATTAACCAATATGTCAATCTTTGATAATTTTTCTTTTGCTTGTTTGAAAAATTCACGGCATCCCATCTCTTGAGATAAATCGGCCTTTATTCCATATGCTTTAACATCAGTTTGCTCAGCAACAAGTTTTTCAGTTTTTTCAGGATGCTCACTTTCACTGTAATAAGTAAAAGCAACATTTACGCCCTCATTAGCTAAGGCAATTACAAATTGTTGTCCCAATCCAGTTGCACCGCCAGTTACAATTGCATTTTTACCTTTTAATCCTAATTCCATAATATTTCCTCCACTTCACTATTTACTTTCTAGAACAGGTTGTTCCAATTCCGTATCTTCCATTGTCTTCCAGGCACCATGCATTCCTTGTAATTCTTCTTTATATAAGGCATATTTCTGTTGATAGATTTTGGCATTGGCCGGATTTGGTTGAATTGTTCTTGAAATTTTTACCATTTTATCAGCCGCAGTTGCAAAATCTGGATAAACACCTGACATAACAGCCGCTGCCATTGATGTACCGAGAGCTCCATTTTCCGAAACATCAACCAATTCAAGCGGACGTTGGAAAACATCTGCAAACATTTGAAGCCAAGTGTTGCTGTTAGTAATGCCTCCGGCAATTCGGATCGGACCACTAATATCTGGGTTTATCGAATTCAATTTCTCACAGTGGGCCATGTGTGCAAAAACAACTCCTTCATAAACTGCTCTTACAAACTCACCAAGGCTAGTTGACTTCGTTGCTCCAACAAAGCCAGCGGTAGCGTTGGCAACTCCAGCATTTGATCCAAAAATGAATGGAAAGAAAATCAATTTACTATCTGCTGGTTCGACACTATTTACTAAGCTAGAGCAATAATCGTAAATCGACATTTTTCCTTCTTTTTTCAGTTCTGCCTTGATTGGACCCATGAATGTATTAATGAACCAAGTTAGATTACTTCCTGACGTAGGACTGGCTTCTGTAATAAGATGATATCCAGGAATTGGATAATCAGAAGTCATGAACAAATCCTTAATAACCTTAATTTCTTTACTAATGTATTGATTAATACTCCAAGTACCAGTAACAATTGATAGATTATTACCTTCTACTAATCCAGTTGATAGTGCACTTGCAGTGATATCAAACAGTCCTCCAGCAACTGGGGTGCCTTCAATCAATCCTGTAGCAGCGGCTGTTTCGGCCGTTATCTGACCACATTCATCATTTGCATTAACCAACTTCGGCATCTTCTTGAGCCAGTTTTTGATTCCAAAGAAATCAAAAACTTTTTCATCGTAATCTTCTGTTTGTTGATTGATCATTGATGTTCCAGAAGCATTTGAAAGCTCAAACCCGGCTTTACCCGTCAACCAGTAACGAACCAAATCAGTAATCATAAATACATACTTAGTCTTTGCATAAACATCTGGCTCATTCTCATCCAACCACTTTAATAATGAAACTGGTTGCGATGCCCAAACCGTTTGATATGTTCTCGGACGTACGATAGTTTCATATTCTGGATCAGCAAGCCATTTATCCACAATTCTATGTGCACGATTATCGGTAGAAATGATACCGTTACGAACGACACTGCCATTTTCTCCCATTAGATATAGGCCATTCCCATGACCAGTACAGGAGATACCTACAATATCATGGGCATCAATTCCAGATTTTTTTAGAGCGCCTCGAATTGCTTCAAAATTGACTTCCTTTAGTTCATTCATATCACGTTCAGTCCAATAATGGTGCGGCGTCAACATTGTAGTGTACGTGGTATGTTTAGCAATTTCGTTACCATTGATATCATAGATAGCAGCTTTACTTGATGTCCCACCGTTATCTATTCCCATTAAATACTTTGTCATGATTGAATCTTCCCTTCTAAATCATTCCCATAAATCAACCTTACTTGTAGTGACAGCGGAAATTCCTACATCAAAAATTTCTTTAATCATTGCCTTGTCTCTGATAAAACCGCCAGCAATATAATTATGCTTATCATTCATCTTTGTTAACTGTTCAATTTCTTGTACACCACATTCAGCCGGGAGAACTTCTATAGTATCAAAGTGGTTATTTCTCAAAATATTAGCCGACCTTTTTAAAGACCGAGAATCAATCATAAACAATCGGTAAACCACTATTATTCCTAAAGCATTTGCCATACGAGCTGCATTTACATTCGTTGTGAAAATCCCATCCAAATGATACATATTTTTTAAAAGTTTCATGCCAGTACTATCTGGTTTAAATCCACCAATCAATTCCAAATCAGCGAATACTTTCTTACCATGCTTATGTACAAATTCAACTTGTGACATTAAGTTTCCAATATTGGTATCACTGATGAAAACAATTGGAGAATCGACTTCACATGCCTTTCTTAAATACTTAATTTCTCTAACCGATGGTATAACGACTGAATTCAATAACATTTTAATTACCTCAACAAAGTTTTGTCTGTGAGTCTAACGACTTATCAGCTACCTAAGCTTATTAAATTTAGGGTTACATAAACTACTTTTCTGATTTAACTTTGTTATAAATCTTAATAGCTTCATCTACGCTCTTGTCATCGTGAATAATGGCAGCTAAGGCAGCAACCTTACCTACGGGGTTGGGATCTTGAGTAATATTACGACCACAAGCAATGCCTTTAACACCAGCGTCCATCAAATTACGAACAAATTGGAAATACTCTTCATTACTTGTCTTTGGTCCTCCCAATGCAACAACTGGACGGTGTGCATTTTCAACAATCTTCTTATCTGTTTCTACGTTACCTGTCATTCTTGTTTTAATTACATCTGCACCATATTCAGCACCCAAACGAGCTCCCGTACGTACATTCATTGGGTCTCCTGATTCTTCACTAATTACCGGATAACTGTATGGCAATGTTTCTGCTAAAACAGGCATGTTCCATTCTTCACCTTGTTTTGCCAAATGAGTTAGCATTTTGTGTGAAAATTCTTCACGTCCCTTTGCTCCAGGAAATGTCATACAAACAACACCGTCAGCTCCTAATTTCAATGCATCTGTTACATCAAAAAATTCTGCTGTTTCTGGTACTGTCGGATCAAATACATTTACTGAACCATCAACACGTAATACAGTTGGAACATCAAGTAGATCTTCTTCAAACATTTGAGCTTGACCATAAGTTACTAACGCAGCATTTAAACCATATTTCAATAAATTTTTGACATTTTTAACACTGAAATCAACACCCTCAGTATTCTTTGAAAAACCAAATCCATCCAGAGCAACAATGATAGTTTTCCCATCTTTTCCAAATAGTCTTGACATACGTTTTTGTTTATCCATAACAAAATTCCTCCTAAAATGTGCAAAAAAAATAAAGAGCACCTCAGAAATTACCTATAGCATCACTGCCAAAAGGTCATTTTCCAAAGCGCTCTTTATTTCTTGCTTTGTTGTTACTTATTTTGTTTACGTCAACAATATAGTCCGTAATGTAAGCGCTGTCAACTGTGTGTTTATATTTTGTTCATTTTTCTAATAAAATATTGACTAAATTTAGTTTATAATCGCCGATACAATCAGTTTTCTCTCACTAAAAAAAATTTGATAATTTTTTTTACTTTTTTTAATAATTCATTTAAGTACAATCAAAATTGCCATCTAATTTACAGCTCATTTTCACGATAAATAAGTTATATTATAAATAGACGTTTTAATTTTTTAACAGGAGAAACTACAAATATGAAAAATTTATTTTTTGATTTTGATGGTACCATAGCCAATACTCAAGAAGGTGTCATTAATGCACTCGATTATATGGCTAAAGAAATGAATATGGAAAATTTAGGTAAAAGCACTTATACCAAATTTATTGGTCCATCCCTACCAGACGGTCTAGAAAGATATTATCCAGACTTCCCAAAATCCCGTTACCAAGAGGCCATCAAAACTTATCAGGAATTCTACAATACCAAAGGTGTTTATCAACTTAAACTCTACGATCAAATGAAAGAAACGCTCGCCAAATTACAAGCTGATGGATACAAGCTTTATGTTTCAACGGTTAAACCTGAATCTCTTGTTAAAATTTTGATACCTCATCTAGGGCTTGATAAGTACTTCTCAGGTGTTTATGGTGCATCTGACGACGAGACTACCCGCAACACTAAAAAGGCCATTCTACGTTATGGCATGGATGATGCCGGGGTTTCTGCTGTCGACACATTAATGATTGGTGACCGAATGACTGACATGGAAGGTGGTTTAGAAAATCACACTCATACACTTGGGGTTCTCTACGGTTTCGGTGATAAAAAAGAACTAGCTGAATCCGGTGCTGAACACATTGTCGAACATGTTACTGATATTCCCAGAGGAGTAAAACATTTTGCTTAGTCAATCGGATATCGAAGCATTTAATATACTAGGTGAATTCTGCGGACAACGTGACATTCCTGAATTAACAGCCACTTCCCTACAACAAAATTACGGAATTTCTCAGTCTGACGTTTTCGTTTTATTTGGTGGCAGTATTCTTTATGGCGTTGACGTTCTTGCGAAGGCCATCCAAAATAAAATCGCAAAAAAATATATCATAGTTGGTGGATTCGGTCACACAACGGCCACTTTACAACAAACTGTTGCTAAGCAATATCCTGACATTGCTACTAGTCAAATGCAGGAGGCTGATATTTTTGCAGCGTTATTGAAGAAACGATTCAATCTTCAAGTAGATTATTTAGAAACTGAATCGACTAACTGTGGCAATAACATCACCTACATGTTGGACCTTCTAAAAAATGAGCAGGTCAATTTTCAATCAATTATCTTGGCTCAGGATGCAACAATGCAAAAAAGAATGTCAGCTTGCTTGAAGAAATACGTTGTAGCCGACGTGCAAATAATTAATTTTGCCACCTATCAAAATCAATTGATAATAAAAAATCAAAAGGTATCTTTTGCCAAAGAAATTCCTGGTATGTGGGCACCCGAAAGATATATGAAGCTTTTGATGGGTGAAATTCCTCGATTAACCGATGATGTTAATGGTTATGGTCCCCGGGGCAAGAACTATATCAGCCACGTTAATATTCCTAAAAAAGTCCAAGACGCCTATCTTTTTTTGAACGATAAATACCCAGAAATCAACCGTCCCAGCAATAATTTGTATTCCTCTTAAAAAAAATTTCACTTTTCCCTTGCTATGAAACGCGTTCGATAGAATATCATACTTTGTGTAGAGAAGTTAAGACATGTCAAACTACTTCGTTGAATTGAAAAAAATGCAAGGGAGATAACCATTATGTTTAAAATTTTTAGAAAGAACCACACAACAGCAAATATTGAATTACAAGATAACAATCAATTAAGTGCCTTAAAGTTAGCCGCTGAAAAAGCCGCCGACGAGTTCAGTGTTGATAAACAAAATATTCAAAGCAGTATTTTTGCTAGTGCAGCCGCTGGTAATATTATTATCGAAAACCGTGCCGTATTCATGTACGCAACCAGTGAAAAGAAGAGTCGGGTCCACACAATGATGTTGACATTTAAGACACCTGTTGCTTGGGGCAATGACAAAACACCTATCGACTACTTGATTGTGGGCATGTTCCCAGAAGATTCTGATCAAAATACTGTCGATGCTGTAACTGAGAAGATTACTAATATTATGCATGATAAATCAGAACAACTTGATGATATTAAGTTTAACGATGGCGACTTGAATAAGTTGAATCAAGCATTTACAGACTAATTTAGGTTATTGAAGGATGCCGTTTCCAGAGCTGAGAGTATTCAATTGCTGCGCGGAACGGCCCGAGCCTGGGAAGCGGTCTCGGACCTCGGTTGAAGCCTCGCAAAACCCGCGAGTCTTCAACGCGCCCGGTGGTGTAATTGCTGAAGCAATAACGCCACTTTCGCTGCAAATGAATACTCTCAGCTCTTCCAACTAATTTATTTTTTTAATGGCAGGAACAATAAATTAAGATTTTTGATTATTTAAATCGGGCTTTAAATAAATTAGCTCTAGGTCTGTAACTACAACGTTTATATCACTTTTTCACCTTTCAACCTTCAGATTTATATATAATTAATAAATAATTATCACTGAAACTTCTGTTTTAACCACTGTTATATTAAGTTTTCATCTTTCAGTATTTAAATATTTTAATAAAATGCAAAAGAACAAACTAAGAATCAATTTGCTTTGATTTTTAGTTTGTTCTTTTTTGACAATGTAGTGGACTTTGTCCACTAAAATGCTATAATAAATTCCATTAACCTTTAGGAGATGAATTATTTGCTAGATAAATCCGAGATATCTTCCATTAGAAACTTTAACCGAGATTACACCAAACTGCTTGGTATCATGAATAAGAAAGTTCTCAATACTCCTCTCAGCTGGACTGAAGGCCGGGTTCTACTAGAAATTTCTTTCAATAATGATAAAACCCCTATCGAAGTCGCCACTAATTTGGATCTCGATAAGAGTTACACCAGCCGAATTCTCAACCGTTTTGAAAAAAATAATCTCATCAGAAAATCTCCGTCGGCCACTGATTCGCGTTCAGTTGAACTGAGTTTAACTACTGATGGTCAAAAAATGGTTAAAGAATTAGACGAACGTTCCGACCAACAGATCAAGGATTTGTTAGCTGACTTATCAACAACTGAGCAGCAACAATTCTTCCAATCCATGGCTATATTAGACAAATTACTCTTTACTAGAAAGTAGGCACCACTATGTGGGAAACAAAAACTTTTTCAGAACTAACTACCAAAGAACTTTATGAAATTCTTTATCTCAGAACTAAAATTTTCGTTGTTGATCAAGAACGAATTTATCAAGAAGTCGATGAACATGACTTGGAAGCCATCCATATTTTCAACATGATCGATGGCAAGGTGGCTGCTTACGCTCGTGTATTCCCACAAGGAAATAATGTTACTTTCGGACGTGTAGTCACTGACCTAAAGTATCGCAACCGCGGCTTGGGCAAAGAATTAATGGATTATATTTTAACTGCGGTTCAACACAACTTTCCTAATAAAGAAATTGAAATCGAAGCCCAAATACAAGTTCAAGATTTTTATAAGAAGTTTGATTTTGAGAGCCACGGTAAAACATTCCTATTCAATCACACGCCTCATATCAAAATGACTCATCCGGCAATTTAATGTAGGACATTCCAGTGAGTATATTTCGTATCGGTTGCTACAAATTTTTTCAGCAAAATAAACTCTTTGGCTTTCAAAACTAATGGAGAACTGTTTTCCAAATTCAAATCCTCAATATCTTTCCACTTGGAACCAATGGCGTCTTGACCGATAAATTGCTCATTTTTTATACGTGGAGTACCGGAATAATCGTCAATCAGATAAAATGTGCAGACGTGATTATTCCAAGTAAAATGTTGATACGTCCACGGATAAATAAAGCTAATCGTCCCCAATTGTTGAAAATGTAACGTTTCTAATCCAGTTTCTTCCCTAACTTCACGAACGACCGCTTCACTCAAGGACTCCCCCTCATCCAGACTGCCACCGGGTAAATCATATCTTTTAACATAGGGACCAGCATTCTTACCGATAACTAATAATTTATTGTTAGCTGAAATAATCCCGTACGCCCCAAATGCGAAATGAACTCTTTTATGACTCATAATTAACACCTCAAACTTTAATATGATTCAAATTCACTAAAAATTCAAATAAAAGCCTTTGAGAACATAGTCTCAAGGGCTTTTTATTCGAATTATCTGAAAGGTAAAGAATGGTAAAGAATTAATATAACCATTATTTTTACAGACCTAGAAATAATTTATTTAAATAATCAAGGGTCTTCATTTTATTGTCCCCACCATAAAAAAATTAGTTGGAAGAGCTGAGAGTATTCATTTGCAGCGAAAGTGGCGTTATTGCTTCAGCAATTACACCACCGGGCGTGTTGAAGACTCTCAGCTCTGGAAACGGCATATACCTAATTAAAAAATCCCAACACTTTAATTACACCCATCGACAAGACAATACTGAGAATGGCATGAAACATGAACAAGACCGAAAAGGCAATAAAGTACACTGAACCACTAATTATTGCCGTTCTTAAATTAAAAACATAAAAAATTGATCCGAACACTATCAATGTGACGACCCATGGCAAAATGCCTTTATTCACTGTCATGAAATCGTTACGGCTCAAATCATACCCAGTACTGGCAATCATAATTGTCAAAATAATATAGATAATTATCATCCCCCATGAAGCATTAGCAAAACTTGATTTCAAATTATCCAGAACTGAATCAAAAATCATGCTAGCTGATAAAGTCGTATTGACATTCAAACTCTGTGTCAGGGAACTGATACTAAATTGAGCATTTAACAAATATTTTTGTAATAAAAACAATGCCATTGAGCACATGTAATATGGTGCTAATCCAATGAAAAAATTACCCAGCATCTGATAAACGTTGCGGTCATTCCAACGATGATCGACTGACCCCAAGGCTCCAGATTGTCGGTAATTTAAATTCAGTAGTTGGACATGGGTCACTTTATGTCCAAATAAGTACGCAAACATGGCATGTCCCAACTCGTGAATGATTACTCCGAGTCCACCCACGACTAACTGACTATTATTACCCAAATTATCAACTAAGATAACTTTGGACAAATGACCTAACCATGAAGTTATCAATGATGTCAGGTAAGGTACTAAGGTAAAGACGGCAACAAAAGTTATCACAAATCCAAAATAGTTATTCCACACACTAATCTCTCCTTGTGTAATTTCGTCAATTATACCTTAGCTTGATTTTCTAAACGACGATTTGCTTCATTCTTAAACAATTGATAAATTGTTGCAGCTACAGGCACACCTAATAACATTCCTACGATGCCACCAAGTCCACCACCAACTGTGATGGCTGCTAAAACCCAAATTCCTGGTAGGCCAATTGATGTCCCGACCACACGGGGATAAATCAAGTTACTTTCCAACTGTTGTAAGACGATGATAAAAATCACGAACAAAACTGCTTGTAATGGTGAATCTACTACAATCAACAAGAATCCAACTACCCCACCTGCCCAAGCACCAAAAATTGGTACTAACGACGTGATTCCAACGAATGCACCGACTGATAAAGCATAGGGAAACTTGAATAGTAACATTCCTAGGGCGCAAAGTGTCCCAAGAATAATTGCTTCGGTTACTTGTCCAACAATAAAACTGCTGAACATATTATTAGTAATATCTAAAACATATTTGATTTTCTTACGGGTATTTTCTTTAATAAAAGCTCGGCCAGCCTTGTTAACTTGAGCAATCAACTTTTCTTTAGTTGCCAGAGTGTAAATTGCAAACGTGATAGCCAAAATAAAATTGAAAATACCTTTACCTAAGCTAGTAACGATTTTAAACGTAGAACCAAACAAGCCACTAACGCCTGTTGTCAAAAATTTCATAACTTTTGTTTGAACTGATGTCCAATCAACATCGATACCTTTCAATTGGTCAGGTACCGCCGAATGACTGTTTATTTTTTCCGCCAACTTTGAAATATCTGAGAATAAGGCTGGAATTGACTTGAAAAATTCCATCAGTGCCCGGATAAACTGTGGCAATACCAAACGAAAGACACCCGTCATAACCAAGATAACAATTACCAAAGTAATCAGGATCACAATTCCACGACGACTATTCTTTAGCCATTTTAATTTAGTATTGGGAAAAAAGTGCTTTTCCAATTTAACAACCAAAATATTCAAAACATAGGCCAATACCCCACCTAGGATCAGTGGCAACATGATACTGAGCAGACTTAAAAAGATATTATAGATTTGACCAGGATAGATTAAGCCAACTAAAACAAGTACGACAATCAGGCCATACCTAATAACATTTCGACGATTTATTTCCACATGCGAATCCCCCGAAGTTTATTTTTCACTGCCGCTTCCGGGTGTTAATGATTTTTACCCGCTATGGGGACCGGTCCGAGCCTGAGAAACGGTCTCGAACCTCGGTTTGAAGCCTTCCACAACCCGGTAAGTCTCCAAACACGTCCCGTGAAGTAAGGACTAAAGTCCTAACTTCACCTCCATTGCGGGTAAAAATCATTAACACCCTCCAGCTAGAATATTTACAAATGATAATTTATTAAACTATCTTAACAAATTATCAGTATTATTTGTAATTACTAAGCAGAATTTAAGAGTAATTATAGGTAACTGAAGGTTGAAAGACGAAAATTAATATAAACATTGTTATTTGAAGACTCGCGGATTTTGCGAGTCTTCAACCGAGGTCCGAGACCGCACCTTGGCTCGGGCCGTTCCGCGCAGCAATTGAATACTCTCAGCTCTGGAAACGGCATCTTTCAACCTTTAGTAGGTAGCTATAATGATTTATTCCAAAAAAAAAATCAACCTCTCGGTCGATTTTTAATAATTTCTATTGAACAGTAACAGAATCCATCCGTACAAATTCATCTGTTGCAACACGATAATACCCAATACCACCAATGTTTACGGTTCTATCTACCTTATAACTAGCATTAGCGGGTAAATTATTTGTTAAAGTATTGCCACGTTCATCATACAAATTTGTTTGTTGATTAGTATGAACTATTATTTCATCATATTCATACTCATATATACTATCGGCACTGACAAATTCATTAGTAGCGACTCGGTAATATTTTGTGCCATTAATAGTGGCTGTTCTATCAGATACCCAATCTGAACCAGCTCTCAATGCACGATTCAAGGTTTTACCCTCAGCATTAACTAGAATTCCTGTATCACCTTGATATACACGTACATACACTTTATTTGCCGTATAAACATAAACATCATCAGCCTTGACCCACTGGTTAGTGCCAACACGGTAATATGTTATTCCATTAAGTGTAAGTTGCTTATCATTTTTCCAACCAGTGTCTGGTGCCAATGTTTGACCATCTATAGCTTTGCCATCTACATCATACAGTTGTACTGCTGGTTGATCCTTAAAGGTTGAAATAGTTTGATCGATAGTTGTTGTGGTACCAGTATCCGGAGAGGTAGTATTTGAACCTGAGCCAGATCCGCCACTGCTCTTTACAGGTTTGTATACCGCTGTTATTGAAACCACGTCAGCCGGATCCGGTGCAACACTATACGTTGAACTAAGAAAACTAGCAATACTCTTTGAAAGACTTTCTAGTGTGACATCATCACTTAACTGTAAACCATTTTCCTGTGCTGTCTGATTAGTTATTAAATCAGTCAAACTAATATTATTCAAAGCAGCATACGAAGGATCATCTGGATCTCCTACGATCACATCTCCCAATCCCGTAATCATTGTTTTATCAAGATTAAGCTCTCGATTAAATGCAAATTTGCTCATTGCATCCTGATTATCACTAGTATCAAAATACTGAGGTCTACCTGCATTAGGTAGCAGTGCTTCAATCTGGGATTTACCAATTACACTTCCGCTTTCTTCCTGTTCTGTTATATCAATAAGCGCAGGATCAATCGGCGAAACGACCACTGGTACAATTGGAATACTGTCAGCTGAATACATAGGTACTGTAACTATGTTGCCAATTGCTTCCAAAGCAGCGTCAGTGCTCTCAAATCCAGGGTAATCGGTATAGCCAGAATGCCCTTTCCAATCTTCTGTTAAAGTCACTGTTTTTCCTTCAACTCCGGTAACAGAATTCTTACTAATATCCTTATGACTATCCTTTTCATTTTTGGCATTATACTGATACTCGATTTTAAATGTAACCATGTGCTTGAGATTAACAGTCCACGTTGTTTTATCAGTATCATGGGTTCCATCATACAATTCATATAAACCCTCGTTTGAAAGCGGGTTATCAGGATTAGATGTATCTACCCAACCATTTGCACCCCAGACTACTCCACCAGAATCAGTTTCACTCCAATTATCTTGCAACCATGTATCTTTTAAAATATCATTCTGATTAACAGTTATTGACTTCAATTTAGTACCACTCAACATGAAGTGTGTACCATTACCTTTGCCATTATTTATATAATCTTTCGCACCCATCATGTTAGTATGGGTCAAATCCAGATTAGTTAAACTCGTACAGTTCATAAACATTTCTAAAAACATTTTTACCGCAGATGTATCCAAGCCTGACAAATCCACACTGGTCAAGGCATTATCAGTTCGAAACATCGATTGTATAGTTGTTACATTAGGAACTGTAAATCCAGTCATATTGATTGTCGCTAAATTCTTATCCTCCTGAAACATACTTTCCAATTTAGTTCCTGTATCAACTGTTGTCTTAAAATTAGAAACATCCAAGGAAGTCAAACTAGTACAATTAGCAAACATAAATGAATAATCAGTGACGTTAGACGTATCCAAGTTATTCAAATTATCAACTTTAGTTAGATTTGAAAAACCATTAAATAGATTTTCCAAACTAGAGCCAGCAGTAACTTTACCAGCAAAGTTAACTTCCGTCGTAGTATCCTTATAAGCTGCCAAAGGGCTATTCCCCTTTGAATCGGATTCTAAAGTACCACCATTAATTGTCAGAATTCCATTGTTCTCAGAAATATTATCTGATTGAACATTAGTATTCTCCACCACTGGTGTAACAGGTGCCAATGACTGTGCCTGTGTATTAACAGTATTATTCTGTTGATTGGATAACATGTTCGGCGTTGTTACTTGTGATTGAATATTTTGTGTTTGTGCATTCTGTGTTTGCGTATTTTGCGTTTGAACATCAGAAGTAGCTACTCTTGATTCATTACCCTGTGTATCTTGATTATCATTGTTAGCAATCGAACTCTGCTGACTTTGGGTTTGACTAGAATTATTTACTGCATCCTGTAACTTAGCGTTAGTATTACTATTACTATTACTATTACTATTACTATCATTATCATTGTCAGTATTTGTACTTTGTACTGTGGTTTGTTGAGTGTCATCTGTACTAATAGCTGCATTAACTGTGGTTAAATTTGTTGTACCAAAAAGTATAATACCTCCAGCTATAGATAAAGCAGACGCAACAACCCAATTCTTACCTGACTTATGAAGTCTCTTACGAATTATTGCATTAGGGTTTTTTTTCAATTGTATAAATCTCATATTACATACCTCCCCTTTTATTGATATTGTATATCAATATCAGTCGAAACGGGCAACGTTTTCATGACTAAGTGCATAATTTGGCACAAAAATAATTGTGCTCATTTCTTCTTGAACGACAAATAGGTCAGTACCACATAATTCAGTTCTTATTCACTAACTAGCACCTTGTATATAAAATAAAAATAGATTGAAATATCATTAAACACGAAGTATAAACCTGCGACAAATCATAACTTTTTTTCTACCCCAAAGAGGCACTGCAATCCAAAATTGGATTGCAGTGCCTCTTTGTTTTAATGATCAAAGGTTGACCATTTCTTGTCCCACTCTAAAGCTTATTGCTGGCAACCCAGCGTTTTATAACTTCAATCTCTTTAGTATTCTGATTAAATTCAGAAAATACCAAAGCCTTATTCATATATCCACGTACTTTCTTATTACTACCATTAACGCGACTTTCGTTCATGGCTAACTGGGCATAGATTCTCGCAATATAGTAAGTAACATGATTTTCTGAACAGACCTTAACACCATATTTTAGCAACGCATTTGCGGACTCCAAATCATTACGTTCGGAATAATACAATGCACAGTAGAAAATAATATTGATATAACGCCAAATTTTCGACACATCATCAATTGACATCGTATAAATATCATTAAAAACTTTACTAAAGTAATATTCACTCTTGCTGTCATCACCTTGCTTGGCATAAACCATTCCCATGCCAACAAATGACAAGAAGCTAAAAATTGTTTCCCCCTGAGCATCTAATTCCGACAAAATTCGATTAAAGTCAAATACTGCATCAAACAGATCTCCGCCATCCAAAACATTTAAATAACCTTTTAAATAGTAATACTGCATCAGAGCATCTTTATCATGTTCTAAGTCATCAACGTTGATTGCATTAATAATCTGCCAAGAATCATCATACTCTTGAATAATTAAGTTAAATTCAGCTTTATTCATTTGTTTAATTACTTGTTGGCTCTTACTATCGGTTACCCCAATAATGCTATCTAGTGATAAACCTAGACGATTACACAATTGAATTAATATTTTCAGTGATGGTATCTTACCGTTATTTTCAAACTTACTCAAAGTTGCCTGTGTACAGATTCCGTTACTCAATTCCTTCTGGGAGAGACCAAGCTCTTTTCTTTTATCAATAAACGTCTGTATATCCACGCCATCGCCCCTATATAAATATTTTATATATTATTAAGATACAATTATTATATACCCTAGTTTATGTCATGTCATTGTTCGATAAATTCTTGTAGAAGTTCGTATTGTATATAAATGTTATTTCATATGATATATACAATATAAAGCCCCAAAAAATATTCCAATACTACGTGAAACAATAACTTTGATACAAAAAAAGTCGGAATTTATTCCGATTTTTATTTATTTTACTTATTTTTCAAATCTTCAATGGAATTAATATTAGTCATATATTTTGGCACTGCTAAACCAACTTTAGCTCCATTCAAATTAGGTCCCAAATCATCAAACCTGCCTTTGTAATCCTTATAGAAGAGGCCCGAAGTCTTAGGTAACCAAGCACTGACCTGTGCATCAGCAGCTCCGGTTGCGATTGAGGCCCAAACTGGTTGAATCTCCATCGCTTGAATCGTCACCTTGTAACCTTGATTTCTCAAAACTTGAGCAATCACATTCGTTGAAGCAATTTCAGAATCCCAGGCCACATAAGTCATCTTCAGTGATTGACCATGAACCTTTTTGACCCCTTTAGTCCATTCACCAACCAATTTAGGATTGGCCTTGATCCACTGTTTAGCGGCTTTCTCAGGGTCCATTCCGTCATTGACCTTCAACATAACTTTTGACATTTGAGCCGGAGTCCAATGAAAACGATCTAAAATTTTATATGCTTCTGGTTTGTCTGTTTTTAATCCTTTACGAACAATAGTGTTGATGTGTTCAGCCTTACCATAGACATTTTTCGGATCCTTCAAAAACTTGATTGGATATTTAGTAAACATCCAATGTGGCTGCCAACCAGTAACGACAATAGGACGTTTGTCTTGAATAGCTTTGTCCAAAGTACTAGTCATGGCAGCTGTCGAACTAGTCTGTAATTGCCAGTTATCTTTGTCCAATCCATATGACTTCAAAGCAGTCTGTGTTGATGACATGATACCAGCACCAGCATCAATACCGGTAATCGTATAGTTGACCTGTGATCCCAATTTTTCTTTATTATTGTATGGAGCAGTTTGAGAACTGCAGGCGGAAATAATTGGGATAATCAGCAAAGCTAGTAAGAAAAGTTTAATAAACTTTTGTTTCTTCAAATAATCCCTCCTATTATTTTCTGTGTGATCTCGTTAATGATTGTGTCAAACGATCCAAAATTATTGCCAGGATAACGATAGCCAAACCTGCAGCAAATCCATTACCAGCATCATTTCTACCAACGGCAAAGTAAACTTTGGTTCCTAAGCCCATGGCACCAATCATTGAGGCGATAACAACCATTGATAATGAAAGCATCATACTTTGGTTAACCCCAGCCATCAAACTTGTTTTAGCAAGCGGTAATTCAACTTTAAATAGCTTTTGCCATTCAGTCGATCCAAAAGAATCGGCAGCTTCAATCAGTTCATTAGGAACTTCTCGAATACCCATATTTGTCATTCTAACCGTTGGTGGCATAGCGAAGATAACAGACGCAACAATACCTGGAACCATCCCAATACCAAATAATGCAACCGCTGGAATCAGGTAAACAAAAGCTGGCATTGTCTGCATGAAATCAAGAATTGGTTTTAAAATAATTTCAGCTGTGTGGCTCTTAGCCATCAAGATACCCAATGGAATCCCGATTACCAAGGCAATCAGACTAGACGTCAATACTAACGTCAATGTTTGCGTCATATCACGCCAGAAATCTAAATTCCAAATCATCAATAAACCGAGAAGCTCAAATATCAGTAAGCCCCAGTTTTGTTTATCACGATTGACATAAAATGTTAACGCTAAAACTAAAACGATAAATAACCAGATTGGAATTAGGTCAAAGACCCATTGAAAGGCATTATTGATTGAGCCGATAAAATTAGTTATTGCGTTGAAAAATCCTGTGAATTGCACCAACCAGTCGACGAAATTGTCGATCCAGTGAGCTAATGGTAATTGTGGAATACTTCCTAAAATTAGACTATTCAAAATCACTCACCTCATTCCCTGCTAAGGCACCAAGTACAGCACCACGCACGATAATTCCCAATAATTGCTTCTTATCGTTGATAACAGCAAATGGAATTCCAGTTTGTGAAATATCATCCATCAAATCAGAGATAGGCGTATCTTCCGAAGTTGTTGGAACTTTTGTTTGAACGATCGATGTTAAATCGCCATTCTTATCTCGCACCAGTTTAATCACATCATTAGCATCGACGATTCCGAGTAAGTTACGGCGACTATCAACTACATAAGCAGTTGAAACTTCAGTATCCTTCATCATCTTCAAGGCTAAACGTGGACCCGCTTTTTCGATATTAACAATGGTTGGCCGAATCATTACGTTTCCGGCAGTAAGAACTTTACTACGGTCAACATTTTCAATAAATTCTTCAACATATTCGTTAGCTGGATGCGTCAAAATATCTTCTGGAGTACCAGTTTGAATTACCTTGGCATCCTTCATAATCATGATTCTGTCACCAATCTTTAAAGCTTCATTCAAATCATGACTGATAAAGATGATTGTCTTGTGTAATCTTTCTTGGATATCCAATAACTGATCCTGCATATCAGTTCTGTTCAACGGATCAAGAGCTGAAAAAGCTTCGTCCATCAATAAAATTTCAGGATCATTGGCTAAAGCACGAGCCAATCCCACACGCTGTTGCATACCACCTGATAATTGGTCAGGATACTCATCGTTATAGCCGGTGATCCCAACAGTCTCAAGGGCCTCATTGGCCTTTTGTTCACGTGTCGTCTTATCGACTCCTTGAATTTCCAATCCATATTCAGTATTTTCCAAAACTGTTCGATTAGGTAATAATCCAAAATTTTGAAAAACCATGCTCATTTTCTTACGACGAACTTCACGAAGCTCTTTTTTATCGATCTTCATCAAGTTCTCACCGTCGATCAAAACCTCACCTTCAGTAGGCTCAATCAAACGATTGATCATTCTAACTAAAGTTGACTTACCACTACCGGATAGACCCATGATGACAAAAATTTCACCATCATAAATTTTAAAACTTGCTTGATCCACACCAATCGTGGCACCTGTCTCTTTAAGTATTTCTGTTTTATCTTTTCCTTGACGGCTTAACTCTCTGGCTTTATTAATATGTTTACCAAAAATTTTTGTTAAGTTTTTGACTTCTACTTTTGTACTTTTTTGAGTACTCATTAAATCCCCCATTCTTGGAATTGAAAATGCATACTTGCTGTGAAGTATGCATTATATGAAAATAAAAAAGCTATTATTTAAACAATGTAAATAACAGCGGCCTACATAACCGTAACAAATATAATTTTCTTATGCAAATTATCAATTTTATTGTAAGCATTTTTATTGACAAAATTGACCTATTTTTTAATTTTTAATCATTGCTGTATAGCAATGACAGTATAGGATTGCGAGTTCTGATATTTTGGAATAAAAGAAAATTTAATTATTTTAGGTTTTTAATTATAAGTTCCAAGATTGAAGGGTGAAAAATTAATATAACTATTGTTGTTACGGTTCTGAAGCTAATTTATTTAAATAATCAGAGGTCTTCATTTTATTGTTCTGCCATAAAAATAAATTAGTTGGAAACGGCATATTTAACTAAAACTTCAACCCTCAGTTATAGGAACTAAAGGTTGAAAAGTGAACAAACAATATAACCGTTCTCGTTACATGTCTAGAGCTTACTTATTTAAATAATCATAAGTATTCGTTTGCCGTTTTATTATTACTGTCGTTAAAAAAATAAACTAGTGGGGAGTAGCTCTCATATTTATATTTAATCAACCTTCAAGTTTTGGATAAAGTGAATGTAATTTTATACGTGCATCTGCTGTTGTGAATTGCCAATCTATTGATAAATTTTTAGCATTACGTTCACTACACCATGCTGCTACTTCTTGTTTTAATTGTTCCATTTCTGGAATTCGCCTG
>NZ_BJDF01000023.1 GCF_005404815.1 Companilactobacillus huachuanensis | reverse complement strand
CAGGCGAATTCCAGAAATGGAACAATTAAAACGAGAAGTAGCAGCATGGTGTAGTGAACGTAATGCTAAAAATTTATCAATAGATTGGCAATTCACAACTGCAGATGCACGTATAAAATTACATTCACTTTATCCAAAACTTGAAGGTTGATTAAATATAAATATGAGAGCTACGCTCCACTAGTTGGAAGAGCTGAGAGTATTCATTTGCAGCGAAAGTGGCGTTAGTGCTTTAAATTACACCACCGGGCGCGTTGAAGACTCGCGGGTTTTGCGAGGCTTCAACCGAGGTTCGAGGCCGCTTTCTGGCTCGAGCCGTTCCGCGCGGCAATTGAATACTCTCAGCTCTGGAAACGGCAAGCTTAACTAACTTTTAAAAACAATACATAAAAACAATAAAAAGTCGCAGTTTGCGGCTTTTTATTTTGGATTATTAAGCATATGTAGCAGAACTATGAATCAGTTCATAACCATTCAAATTCAATGTCCCCAATAGATGATTGATAATTTTATCTGGATAAATGCTGTCGATCTTATAAGCCAAATAATACTTCGACTGATCGTCTGAAGCTATCCACCGTCCAATTTTGGTTAACTCTGGATAAGCTTTCGGATCAAAGTTAACTGAACGTCCAAAATCGATTGTAATGATTTCGCCTTCAAACCAACTGATATATTTAAGCGTTCCAGGTAATTTAGACATTTGCTACCATCCCTTTTACATATATATTTGAAACCGTTTTCTCCCGTCAAATATACCACCTTTTGAGAATTGTCTCCAGAGCTGAGAACATTAACTTGCTATGCGGATCAATTCGAGCCTAACAGACGGTCTCGAATTTCGATTTCACCAATTAATTCAACATACCAAAAAAGCCAGACACTCCAACAATGGAATCATCTGACTTATAACCATTTAAAATAAAAATTAAATTACATATAACCATTAAAACTGCCACCACCAAAAAAACAGCCGGAGATGACAAGTGATAGAGACCTGCTGTGCAAATGGAGTTAGGGATTTATCCCTTACTCCATCGACGTATTTTGAGATTTGCGGTTTTTGCAAAGCTCAAAATCGAGGTTCGAGACCGCACCTTGGCTCGAACCGGTCGCATAGCGGGCTCTATCACTTGTCATCTCCGGCGACAGTGAACCAAACACCAAACTAATTCATATACTTCTCTAGTTCCATACGGAATTTTGCTTCTGGTTGATAACCGACCATACGGCCTACAACATTACCATCTTTCTTGATGATAAATGTTGGAATTCCCTGAATACCAAAGTTGTTAGGTGTATCCGGATTATGGTCAACGTTCATTGAGGTGAACTTGATCTTGCCACCAAGTTCATCAGTTGATGATAGCTTCTCCAAAATTGGATTCATCATTTTACATGGAGGACACCAGTCAGCGTTAAAATCTGTAATAACTAGTCCCTTACTTGTCTCGTCATTGAATGTCTTATCTGAAATTTCTGTAATATTAGCCATCATTCAAATCTCCTTCTCATTTCTATGTAAAATAATATACCCCCTAGGGTAATTGAAAGCAAATATTTTGTTTATAAAGCCTTTTTAAGAAAAATAAATCAATTATTTGCTACCCGGTACCCGCATGGGTATAATTGGAACAATAAAGCAAATTTGGGAGGTAGAAATGTCTCAAACACCCGAAGAATCAGCGGCGGCATCAAAAAAAATCACCAGCCGTTTAAAACGTTCCCGTGGACAGCTCGATGCCGTCCTCAGAATGATGGATGATAATAAACCCTGTGATGACGTTTTGATGCAACTGTCAGCCGTAAAATCAAGCGTTGATAAGGCAATGAAGCTAGTCATCGCCCAAAATATCCGTAAAAATACCGACTGCAAAGATGCAAAGCAATTGGAAGATTTGCAAAAATCATTAGATCTAATGTTAAAAACAAAGTAGCAAGTTAAATGGGATTTTGGTTATATGCAAATCACAAAAAATGAGTTGTATCACACTTAAGGAATCAAATAATTAGGTGTAATACAGCTCATTTTTATTTTAATATCTAAAGGTTGAAAGTTTGATGAGTTATGCCGTTTCCAGAGCTGAAAGTATTCATATGCTGCGCGGTACGATTCGAGCCAAAAGGCGGTCTCGAATCTCGGTTGAAGCCTTACCAAAAAACGGTAAGTCTCCAACACGCCCGGTGGTGTAAGAGTAAAGCTCTAACGCCACTTTCGCGGCAAATGAATACTTTCAGTTCTTCCAACTAGTTTTTTAATAATACGAATGTCTGATTGTTATCTTTTGCTATTTAAATAAATTGATAAATAAATTTCATTTAGGACTATCAGAGCACTATTTATATCACTTTTTCACCTTTCAACCTTCAGTTAATATTTAATAATCTACGCAAAAGCTTTAAAAATAATTGTTGAAATACGCATGGTGCGAGTTGATAATTTGTCACAAATATTCGCATCAATAATGTTTTGGAATTTAAAATATGATGGATATAAAACCAATCGAATATTTTTATATTGCGATATTTTTATATTCAATTAATAACGATTATTTAGTCGGAAGAGCTGGGAAATATTTGTGTGCCGTGGAAGTGTTGTTATGGCTTTAGCCATTACAACACCGGACGTGTTTGGAGACTTGACGAACTATGTCAAGGCTTCAAACCGAGGTTCGAGACCGTCTCTCAGGCTCGGACCGGTCCGCACAGCTAGTGAATATTTCCCAGCTCTGTAGACGGGATATTTAACTAGCACCAGACAACTTAGGAAAGCTACTGAAGCGGAAATCAAAGCATCAATCCGACTGAATAGTGAATTGCCATAGTAATCAAACCGACAATAATATTTCTGATCATTGCAGTCTTTACAAGACCATCACCTAATTTGGCACTTAAATATCCTGTCAGAGCAACTGACAAAGTAACTGCCAAAATTGTTCCGGGCCATTTAATAGCGGATGGCAATAATGTCATCGCAACTAGTGGGAAAATACCACCGGAAGCTGCTGAAACTAATGAAGAAAACGCGGCATCCCAAGGACTCATATAGTGTCCAAGTTGCAAGTCATACTTAACTCGAACAACTGTCCCCAAGGCGTCCTTTTTCATCAACTCTGATGCAATGTCATTAGCAGTCTTTTGTGTAACGCCACGTTCAACATAGTAGTTTGCTACAACCGACAACTCAGATTGATAGTCAGTCTTTATCAGCTCACGTTCTTTTTCAATTGCAGCTCTTTCAGTATCCTTTTGAGAGCTAACTGAAGCATATTCTCCAGAAGCCATTGAAAAAGCACATGCTAAGAGGTCAGATAGACCTGCGATAAAAATTACGAATTGATTGGTTGTTGCTACGGCAACTGAAAATAACACCCCGACAACTGTTAAAATACCATCGTTTGAGCCCAAAACACCAGCACGCAAGGTATTGGAACGTTCGGCCATAGTCTTCTTTTGCTTCTTTGGTTTAGAAATTGTCATAGATTTCATCATTCTCTCTCCCTTAATGTGCAAACAGTGAACCGATTGCATAAGTTACGAACATAGTTAACAGTCCAGAAACCACATTTCTAATAACTGCTTTCATTCGATTAGCTCCACCCAAAACTGCCGCTGTATAGCCAGTAATTGAAAGTGCGATAATAACAGCAATCACAGTCGCCATCATTTTAATATCTTGTGGAAACATGGTAATTGAAACAAGTGGCAAAATTGAACCAGTTGGGAAAGAAATCATTGAGGCCATAGCCGCTGCAATCGCACTAGTTTTCTCCTTAGGATTGAAACCATAACGTTCACGAACTGCTACATCCAATGGTTCGTCACTCAACATTTCCGAAGTAGCTTTAGTCGCTAATTCATTTGAAATTCCAGTTGCTTGGTACTTATCACGAATAAAACCGAATTCAGTGTCATAATTTCCATCTAATGCCGCTGACTCTTTTTCCAAGGCTCGTTTCTCAGTATCACGTTGGGTACTGACAGATACCCATTCCCCCATTGCCATTGAAATGGTTCCAGCTAGCATTCCGGCGATTCCCGCTAGAAAAATAGCATGACTATTACTCTGGGCACTAGCAACTCCGACAACGATTCCGGCAACAGAAACAATCCCATCATTGGCTCCCATAACACTGGCACGCATTACATTAATTTTTTCAGCTAAGCTTTGTTTTTTCTTTTCTTTGACCATAACGTTTCGCTCCTTAACCGTGCATTACTTTGGAATGGTTCTCATTTAGTAACGAATTCATAATAACTCTAGTTTTCAGTAAAGTAAACAAATAACCGTCTTTTATGAAAAAAGGTAGTTTCTTTGGAATTGTCGTACATTTAGTAATATAATTAACTTGTAATGATTCTTAGATAGAGAGGAAGATTGCTCATGGCTAGTAACGCTGTAATGGAAGAAACACTCCAAGTTCTAAAGGACCATAAGTTGCGAGTTACCCCACAACGGCATATTATCTTGGCCTATTTAGTTAGCCATCATAATCACCCTACTGTGGAGACGATTCGTGATGCCCTCGGCAAGGAATTGCCTAATATCGGGTCATCTACGATTTATAATACTCTGAACACTTTTGTTGACCATCATTTAGTCGTTGAATTGCAAAACGGTGACGGTAGTACTCACTATGATTACTTCGGCTCACCCCACTATCACGCCATTTGTACCAATTGTGGACGAATCGTAGACGTTACGTATCCTGGCTTTAGCGATACTGAGAAACGTCTTGAAGAAAAAACCGCTGAAATCTCTGGATACATGATTTCCGGAAATCACATGGAAGTCTACGGTCTTTGCCCAGAATGTCAAATCAAACTAGGTATTAAAAATGACTAATAGTATTTACTTCCTATGTAGCGGCAACTCTTGTCGTGGTCAAATTGCCAAAGGATACGCCAAAAAGTATCTACCAACTTGGAAAATCGAAAGTGCGGGCGTGCGCGCTGAAGATCTCGATCCCAAGGCCGTAAAAGTTATGGCAGATGATGGTATAGATATTTCACAACAGACATCTAAAAGAATTGATGATCTCTTTCTAAATCAAGCGACGGTTGTAGTTACTTTGAGTGGTGAAGCTCGTGATAAAAATATACTGCCATCCAGTGCTCGCTGGTTGCATTGGCCTATCGCTGACCCAATGCTGACACCTGGTACTGAAGGTGAAGTAACTCAAGCATATCGTGATGTCCGTGATGATATTAAGCAACATATCGTAGCATTAGCAAACTATATTAATAAACAGTAAGGACCGCCCATCAGAGCAGTCCTTATTTTTTTGCTCAGTTTTAAATGGTAAAACTTACTATTTACTTTTTTATGAGTTTAGTTTAGGGTTAAATAGTATTATTTATCATTAAGGAGAGAACACAATGAACTTCAAGAAACAAAAATCTTTAGGAATCATTCTAACCTTAGCAATTTTTGTATTAATAATTTCAGGATGCTCTAATAAAAAAGTTTCCGAATCTAAACAAAAAATCAACATCGTTACAACCACTGATTTTTATGCTGAAGTTGCCAAAAAGATTGTTGGTGATAAGGGAAACGTTACTTCTATTATTAATAATCCTGCCATTGACCCGCATGATTACGAACCTACAACTAGAGTCGCCCAATCTGTCAGCAAGGCCGATGTCACTGTAGCCAACGGTTTAGGTTATGACTCATGGATGAATAAGCTCCAGAAAAGCGGTACTGAAATCAAGATTGGTGAAAATGTCATGCATCAAAAAACCGGTGTTAATCCTCACCTTTGGTACAATCCCGAAACCATGCCTGATTATGCGAAATATTTAGCAGACCGCTTAGCTAAAAAGTATCCTCAAGATAAAGCTTATTTTGAACAAAACGCCCAAGAATACATAGCTTCACTCAAACCAGTTCAAAAAGAGTTGAGTCAGTTAAAAGATACTGTTAACAAGTTATCTAACAAAAATGTTTACGTTACTGAACCCGTTTTTGATTATTCCATTAAAACACTCGGACTAACTGTCACTAATCAAAAATTCGAACAGGCTATTGAAAATGGCACCGACCCTACTCCTGCTGTTATCAAGTCCATGCATCAAGGAATTGAAAATAAGAAAATTGCTTTTCTAGTTTTAAATACTCAGACTGACAGTAAAGTTGTCAATAATCTCGTCACTTTAGCAAAAAAAAATAACATTCCTGTTTTAAATGTCACGGAAACCTTACCAAAAGGTAAAACGTATCAACAATGGATGCTATCACAATATCAAGCTCTAAATAAGATTTTACAAGGTGAAATAAAACAATGATTGAAGCAAAGAATTTAACTAAAAGTTTCGGTAAACAATTAATTTTTAAAAATTTGAATTTTCGAATCAACAACGGTGAATTCATCAGTTTAATAGGCCCGAACGGATCCGGAAAAACAACACTGGTAAAAATTCTGATGGGCTTAGAATCAAAAACTAGTGGCACGTTGAATGTAGCAAAGCAAACCATTGGTTATGTGCCTCAATTTCGTAATATCGACCTCGATTATCCACTCAGCATTGAGCAATTTATCCGTTTAAATCTCAAATTCACTTTTAGTCCTAAGCAACGTCAACTGGATAACGAACTGATTACCACTATTATGGAAAAAACTCACCTGACTCAACTAAAAAATCGTCCACTAGGGTTAGCTTCAGGTGGTGAAAAACAGAAGGCTTACTTAGCTCAGGCGCTTTTGAATGAACCTAAAATTCTGATTCTTGACGAATCAACTGCCAGTTTGGATGTCGAAGTTAAAATGCAGCTGATGGATCTTGTTCAAGAGTTGAATCAAAAATATCAATTAACCGTTATTTTCATAACACACGATTATGAACTAACTAAAAAATATACAAAACGCGCATTACTTTTCAAAAATAAAACACTTGAAGAACTTGATGTCGCTGAAGTTTCTAA
This sequence comes from Companilactobacillus huachuanensis, assembly GCF_005404815.1. Classification (GTDB taxonomy): domain Bacteria; phylum Bacillota; class Bacilli; order Lactobacillales; family Lactobacillaceae; genus Companilactobacillus; species Companilactobacillus huachuanensis. The sequence goes on along the minus strand of NZ_BJDF01000023.1, from coordinate 23,727 downwards.
AAAAATGTTCGAGATGGAGGGTTAACTATGTTTGAATATGAATTTATGCAGCAGGCTTTTATTGCCAGTACCTTCATCGCTATCACCGCCGGATTGGTAGGTGTTTTCGTAGTTTCAAGAAACATGTCATTCTTATCACACACCCTATCAGAAATTGGATTTGCTGGAGCCGCATTTGGTATCCTTGTGGGTATTTCACCATTAGCTGGCATGATTCTTTTCACACTTGTCAGTTCGATTGCTGTCGGAAGTTTGAGTGGTGAAGCATCCAGAAGAGAGGCCTCAATCAGTGCTATATCGTCATTATTTATTGGATTAGGAATTCTCTTTCTATCGTTATCAGCTCAATCAAGCAGTTATGCAACAAATATCCTTTTCGGTAGTATCGTTGGAATCAGTGCCCCAGAAGTTAAACAACTGTTGATTCTGGCACTCTTCGTTATCTTCATCTTTTTGATATTTTATAAACCATTAGCATTTGATTCATTCGATCATTTAGGAGCTCAGGCTTCGGGTTTAAAGACGCGCTTATTGTCGATCATCTTTCTTATAACTTTGGCATTAAGCGTCAGTATTGGCGCTCAAATCGTTGGTTCATTGTTAGTCTTCGTCCTCTTAACACTGCCAGCTGCAACGGCAAAATATATCGTTCATTCTGTACCAAAGATGATTTTAGTTTCAGTGGGATTATCATTAGCCGGAGTTTGGATAGGACTTTACCTAGCTTTTATTACCAATTGGCCCGTGACATTCTTCATCTCAACCTTTGAAGTCTTAGCCTATTTTGGTGGTTTAAGTTATAAAAATTGGAAATTAACACATTAAACGCATTGTGGTAGTGGTAGCTTGCCGTCTCCAGAGCTGAGAAATATTCATTGGCTGTGCGACTGGCCCGAGCCTGGGAAGCGGTCTCGAGCCGTTCCGCGCAGCAATTGAATACTCTCAGTTCTGGAAATGGCATACTTAACTAAACTTTCAATTTTTATACTTCTGATTAATAGACCTGGTTAAATCTTCCAAACCAGCACGCGCCCTTGGATTATTCAGCACATAATCACCTGATTTGTCCTTGATCCAAAAACTATATTGTTCGTCATAAATTGGGCGTGAATTCTTCTTAGTTAATCCACTCTTCATCAATCCCACTGAGCATTTGTAATCATAAGTTTCGAATACGAAATTATAAATGTTATTCTAAAAATTCAACAAAAAAAGAGAAGTTATTTTGCACTTGAAATTTACTAAGTGCAAAATAACTTCTCTTTTTAGTTTCTAAATAATAAAGTTGAAAGTTTAGGTAAGTGTGCCGTTTTCAGGGTCAACTCGTACCCAAATTTAAGCATGGACCGGTGATTTCCTACCTATAATATTTATTTTCTTAACATTCTAACGCCAGTAATAACTGTTGCCACTAAACAAATAGCCAGTGAAACCATAAATGCCACATGCATACCTGAAATAAATAATTCCGGACGCGATGGTACATAAGAAGTAACTGTGTGACCTGCCGTATGACTCATTGAAGAGAACAAAACTGTTGTCGCTACTGAGATACCGATAATCATTCCTAATTCACGAGCTAGTGCATTGACTCCACCAGCAACTCCAAGATCTTTGACCTCAACCGAATTCATAACGATTGAATTATTTGGAGCTTGGAAAACACCATTACCAAATCCAACTAATCCGACAAAGAACATGAAAATCCACAATGGTGTCGATAATCCAACAAAAATGTAGCCGATTTGGCTGATTGAAATTAAAATCAAGCCGATAAACGTTAGTAATTCGGGGCCAATTTTATCTGAAATAGCACCGGCAATTGGCGCCACAACTACCTGAACAATTGGAAATGTCATCAAGGCATAGCCAGCATAATTAGCTGCTAAACCCCGAGCATTCTCAAGATAAAATGGCGATATAACATTAAAGAAAAAGTTTGCTACAAAAATTAAAAATGCACATAGAATACTGATCGTAAAATTAGCATTCCTGAAAATTCTTAAATCTAAAATTGGGATTTCAACATGTAATTCTGTCCGAATAAACCAAACGAATGCTACTAAAGCAACTGCAAACAATACTAAAACTGCTGGATAAGCAAACCCAATTTCTTGTCCTAAGAAAACTCCAGCGAATAATGTCACCATAACTAAAGCAAATAAAGTTGAACCAGTTTTATCAATTTTTTGCTTTGATAAAGTAATATCTTTAGGTAAAATTTTCATACCCAATAAAATGGCTATGATACCCACAGGCACATTCATCAGGAAGATATAACCCCATGGTAAGTGGGCCAAAATCAGTCCTCCGATACCAGGCCCAGCAATACTTCCCAAGGCGACGAATGAACCGATTGTTCCTAATGCCCGTCCACGTTCGCTGAATGGAAATACTTCAGTAATAATTCCGTTATTCGTACTCATAGTCATTGCAGCACCAATAGCTTGTAATGATCGAGCAGCCAACAAGAATATTAATCCCGAATTGAATCCACATAATAGTGAACCAATTGTAAATAAAATTGAACCAATTTTGAAAATCCGAATTTTACCGTAAGCATCTCCGAGTTTTCCAAATAACAATAATAATGCACAAATAACAATCAAATAAATAGAAACGACCCACTCTGATTGATTCATGGGAATTTTTAAATCTTTACTCATCACTGGCAAGGCAATATTGACGATACTTCCATCCAAAGTTGACATAAAAGTAAACATACAAACGGCAACCAAAATCAGCCAGCGGTGCTTTTGAATCTCTGGATCTTTAGCAAAGCTATCCATAAATTAAGCCTCTTTTCTTTCTTCTAAAAGTTCAGTAACCCAATCATATTGGGCTTTGGTACGCAAAATCTGCAATTGTTTGACCAATAATGCGTCAGAAATATCCTCTGGCACCATCCGTGGGTTAACCTTCAGTTCAGCCTCAAGATTTTTTAGCCGTTGCAGTTTTGTCCCCGTAAACTTTTGAAAATCTTCCAAAATAAAAACTTGTTGTTCTCGTTCTAACAAATGTAAGAAATGTACTTTCATTAAAAAGGTCAATTGAGACTGCTTATTGATTTGTGTTGTAGCCGTAGCTAATTCGTAGAAACGCTTTTTACCACTGACAGTTATCGTTGCTAACTTTTGAGGTCGGTTATTAGTTGTCTCTTCAAAGCTCAAGCTAATTTCTCCAGCCTGTTCTAGCTTATCTAACAAAGGATAAAGCGTTCCAAAACTAATTGACTGATCATCAGTAACAATATTGGTAAAAGCCTTTCTCAAGGCATAACCTGCCATCGGATGATCCATCAATTGACCTAAAATAAATAATTCGTACATTCTTGTCACCTATCTTTCGGTTTCTAAGTATATATCGTTTCGATATATTTAACAAGCGATTTTTGCAGAAAAAAAAGACATAATTTCAGTAAAATCAAAATTATGCCTTTGGCAAATTTAAGCCTTTAATTTTTTTGTACAGTCAGCACAGAGTCCATAAACCTCAATTGCGTGACCTTCAATCGTAAATCCCGGTAATTGATTAGCGAAGAACTCCATCGGACAAGCCTTTAGTTCCGTGACTTTCCCACAATTTTTACAGACAAAATGGTGATGATGACGATGTGTAAAATCACATTGATACTTCACCAAAGTCTTATCCTTTTCTTGATATTCAACCAATCCAATATCGGCAAATTCCTTTAAGTTCCGATAAATTGTATTATTACTCATCCCTGGATAAAGGGAACGCATATAGTTAGCAATATCATTGATTGAAACGTACTGAACTGTAAATTTTTTTAGAAAATCAATCAAATCGGTTCGTTGTTTAGTTATTTTATAATTATTTTGTTTAAGAATCTCAATTGCTTTTTCCATTCAGTATCACCCTTAACTGTTGTCTCAATTAATCATTCCGGATTATTTAATATATTTGCCAAATATTCATATTATTAAGGTAACCTCAAATGTAAATGAACTTTAGCCTAACGTTTTCGCTAATTAGTAGTATAGCATAATTAGTAATTTTTACGCTTTAGTTTGTTTTTTAGTTAGTATTAAGGTCTGTTTACTATTATAATGACTAAAAGATTTCAATTAAATATCAAATAAAAATACTCTAGCCAGATGTTACCAGCAATATATAACAGTGGATTATATTACTAACTGAAGGTGGAAAGATGAGAAATCAATATATCCATTGTTGTTACAAGCCTAGAGCTAATTCATTTAAATAAGCAGAAGTCTTAATTTTATTGTTCCGCTATTAAAAAATAAACTAGTTGGAAGAGCTGAGAGTATTCATTTGCAGCGAAAGTGGCGTTATTGCTTCAGCAATTACACCACCGGGCGTGTTGAAGACTCGCGGGTTTTGCGAGGCTTCAACCGAGGTTCGAGACCGCCCTTTGGCTCGGGCCGTTCCGCGCAGCAATTGAATACTCTCAGCTCTGGAAACGGCATAATGCATCAAACTTTCAACCTTTAGACTAAAAACTGAAGGTTGAAAAGCTTATATAACCATTATTGTTACAAGACTAGGGCTAATTTATTTAAATACTCAGAAATCTTCGCTTTATTGTGCCTGCCATAAAAAAATAAACTAGTTGGAAGAGCTGAGAGTATTCATTTGCAGCGAAAGTGGCGTTATTGCTTCAGCAATTACACCACCGGGCGCGTTGAAGACTCGCGGGTTTTGCGAGGCTTCAACCGAGGTTCGAGACCGCCCTTTGGCTCGGGCCGTTCCGCGCAGCAATTGGATACTCTCAGCTCTGGAAACGGCATACGGCATACTTAAATAAACTTTCAACCTTCAGTACTAACAATAAATTATCGGGAGATTTGTTAATGAAAAATACAATTTTAATTGTTGAAGATGAACGTAGTCTTTCCAGTTACGTCAGTAAAGAACTGCAATTTGAGGACTTTGATGTCATTATTGCAAATGATGGTGTTGAAGCAATGGAACTTTATGAAAAACATCAGAATGAATTACTACTAATTTTACTCGACTGGATGTTGCCGAAATTGGATGGTATGGAGGTCCTCCGTCGAATTCGTAAACATGATCAAGTCCCAGTAATCGTTATGACTGCCCGTGATTATATCGGTGATAAGGTTGCTGGTCTCGACAATGGTGCCGATGATTATATTACAAAGCCCTTTGAAATTGAGGAACTCTTGGCACGGGTCCGAGTTATTCAAAGACGAGCTGAGAATTTGTCTGAACCAGATCAAACTTATCAAATTGCTGATTTAATTCTGAATACTAAATCACATCAAGTTACTCGCAACGACGAAAATGTTCAGTTAACTCGTCGAGAATATGACCTACTGTTATTCTTCCTTCAACACGTTGGACAAGTTTTTACACGCGATGAATTGCTCGACAATGTCTGGGGTGAAGATTTTCTTGGACAACAAAATGTGGTCGATGTTTACGTTGGTTATTTACGAAATAAGGTCGATGGTAAAAATAATCAGGCTTTGATTCAAACTATTCGTGGCGTTGGCTATTCAATTGAGGATGTAGCAGAATGACGGATGCTAAAAAATCCCCATCCTATCAGGAATTAATCAACAGTGCCATTCGCAAGCTTGTTATCATCATCACACTATCAATTAGTGCAATAATTTTAGTTGTTGTCGGAATTCAACAGTATTCTCAAACCGTCCACGAAGCCAACGGTCAAATGATGAGTCTTTACCGTTCAAATATTGATGATATTCCCGGATTTATTCAATGGAGCAATCAGAATAATCGACACACTAAACAAGGTACAGTCATTCGAGTTAAAACTAATAAATCGTCAATCACTGCGGCTTCCAACCGAACTGGTCAAGAAATCATGACAACTACCGCTTCTAAGAAATTTATCAATCAACGAAAAATTTTGATTTTACCTGGTCAACATATCGTTTATGTTCAAGGCTATGGTTTCTTTCTCTTTTATACGAGAAAGGATGCCGATACGACCTATCAATTGTGGACAAGTTTGAGTCGTTTGATCAATAGTCTTCTATTATTATTGATAATCATCAGTATTATCGTTTTTGTTACACTAGGATTTGGAACTTGGTGGGCACAACAACTGGCTGCCAAGTTAAGTGCCCCCACTATTGATTTGGTTAAAGAAACTCGCAGTACTATCAAGGATCCGGACGCTGATCAGCCTAGTTTGACAGTCCCTGATAGTCCTCAAGAAATTAAGGAACTAGGTAATGCTTTCAACGAGTTACTGGACGCTCAAAATCAACGATTGCAACATGAAAAAGACTTCGTTTCCAACGCTTCACATGAATTGAAAACGCCAATTGCTGCCATTCGTGGTAATATCAATCTCATCAAACGCCATGGTGACAAACATCCCGACGTTATCCCTGAATCATTGGGATTTATTGATGAAGAGTCCCTCCGCATGCAAAATTTAATCACTAACCTCTTACACTTATCTCGTGCCGATCGGGCCGACTTAGTTTTGAAAAAGGTTAATCTATCCGAAATTGCCGAGCAAATTGGTAACCAGTATAAAAAAACTTTGGCACACAAGTTGAAGCTGAATATTACACCTGGTCTAAATATTTCAGGTAATACTGACACATTGAAACAAATTATCGTCGCATTATTGGACAACGCCAACAAATATTCACCTGAAGAAACGGCGATTACACTAGCTTTGGAAAAATCCCATGGCAAAGTGAAATTATCAGTTAAAGATTTGGGTGTGGGAATTCCGGATGATCAAAAGAAGTTGATTTTCCAACGCTTTTATCGAGTTGACACTTCCCACTCTACTGAAATTAAAGGTAGCGGTTTAGGATTATCAATCGTTTCCCAACTGATTAAGATCAACAATGGTGACATTGTGGTTTTGGATAATCAACCCAAAGGTTCTATTTTTGAAATTAGCTTTGATGAAGTCTGATTCTTATTGAGTCGGGCTTTTTTGCTTATTCAAAATTTCTTTATATAACTTGTAGTGCTTGTTAAATATGCCGTCTACAGGGCTGGGAAATATTCACTTGCTGTGCGGAACAATCCGAGCCAAAATGCAGTCTCGGATTTAACACACGAATATTTCCCAGCCCTTCCGACTAATTAATCGTTTTTAAATTTTAAAATACAATGGAGCAAATATTGTAATAAATTATCAACTAGCACTATGCGTTATATATGATTTAACAATTAAAATGACTGAAGGTTGAAAGACGGCAGTAAACTAACTCAACCTACCAATCAACTCGTCCATTTGTTGTTTGATTTTTTTACCAATGTCTGTTTCAGCGACAAACTTGCGTTTAACTGACTGCTCAATAACACGTTTAGTTGAAACTACATCCTTCATCTCTTCAATTGCCTTGGAACGTGTTGTAAACGGCTCATGGGTTACCAACTGCAGTCCGTAAGAATTGGATAATAAAGTATAGCCACCGATTCCAGTCGTCTTGTGATAAGGCTTTGACATTCCACCATCTATTACAAAAATTTTACCATTGGCTTTAATTGGTGAAGTTCCTGCTTTGACTGGTGTATGACCATTGATTATGTGCCCCTCGTCAATATCCAGTCCAAATTCTTGCAACAACTGATCCGCAAACCATTCCTCTTTTCGCAATGAATAATACGGGTTCAACTTTTCCACTCGTAACTCATTATCATTGATAAAATATCGTTCAAACGTAGTCATTTTGTCCTTACCAAACAATGGCGACATTTTTCCAGTCCACAAATACCAAATAATATCGGTATTGAAAGAATCTTCAGCAGTTGGATTTTGCAAAGCTTGTCGAATCATCTGGTCAAAATAATCAAACAATTGCCTACCTGCATAGGATTTACCATTAATGACCAAGTCTTGTAACTGACCATTTTTATCGACCGGAATACAGCCATGCAACAATAAATTACCATTATATTTGAGATACATTGAACCATTATCGACTAGATATTTAATATGCTTATTTAATTTCTGAGAATTAATAAATTGTTGAATCAAATCATCAATCACGGCCGCTTCTTCTGGAGTTAAAGCATACGGATCATCAATATCAACTAATTGAAAACAACCATCTTGTAATAGATACGATTTTCCATTCAAAATAATCGACTTTCTATCTGGAGACAACTTATCTAATAACAAACGATTTTCCATTTGGAAGTCTGGATTACGTTTTATGGCAGCCCCTTCCAACTTGAATTGCATAATGGCTGCTGCCTGTTGAACACAGTTATCTTGAATTTTATCCTCAACGGAAATGATTTCTCCAGTATCAGATTTTGGATTAAACGAATCTAAAGACTGATAATACTTGGTAGCTAACGCAATTACTGAATGCAAATCAATCCCATAAGAATCTTGCAAAATAGATAAATTATCATACCGTGCACAAATCCGCAGCAAATTTAGCATACACAATTTGGATCCAGCAACGCTTCCCATCCATAAAATATCGTGATTGCCCCACTGAAAATCAAAATTTTGCCAATGACGTGCCAGATGTTCAATAATGTAATCTGGATGTGGTCCACGGTCATAAATGTCACCAATAATATGGACGTGATCGACTACCAAACGTTGAATCGAGTGACATGTAGCAATAATAAAATCATCAGCCTCATGTAAACTAACAATACTCGTCATAATATCTTGATAATAATATTGCTTAGTTTCAGTATTCAAATCCGCATAAAGCAATTCTTCTGTAATATAAACGAACTCCGGAGCAATGGATTTTCTAACTTTTGAACGAGTATACTTATTGGCGGTATAACGCAAAACCTCAATTAGATTATTGAAAGTATCCATATACCACTGGTTTAATTCATCAGAATCATGCATACGTACCTTAGTTTTAGCCAATATTTCCGATGGATAGTAAATTAAAAAGGCCAGTTTTTTCTGACTAGCAGGAGTTAGTCGACCAGTGAATAATTCGGCTATTTTCTGTTTCGTATTACCTGATCCGTTCCGCATAATATGAGTGAATTCATCATATTCACCATGAACATCACTGACAAAAACTTCAGTACCCTTTGGCAGGCTTAAAATTGCTGATAAATTGATGATTTCTGATTTGATTTCATTTTGACTTGTGAACTTCTTTTTCATTTACCCATATAGACCTTTCTTTAAAAATAGAGATTACAGCTCATTATGTAGCACATAGTTAAAACTATACCATTTATAAAATTTCATGTAAACGGTCCCATCTGTATCTGTGATATGCTTATTCCGTTAAATTTTTCTATTATCATATAATAACTGGAGGTAATCTTTTGAACGCATTAGTACTCGACAACAATAATCAAACCCATATTTCAGACATAACTCTTAAAGATATGCCAATTCCCGAACTAAACAACAATGAAATTCTAATCAAAGTCCACGCCTTAGGTCTTAATCCGGTTGACTTTAAATTGATTCAGGAGCATGACTCTAACTGGACATACCCTCACATCTTAGGACTAGATGCTGCTGGTGAAATTGTAAAAATCAAGGGAATCAACAATCGCAATTTCCAAATTGGTGACCGTGTCTTTTTTCACAATGATTTAACAAAACAAGGGGTATTCGCTGAATATGCCAAGGCTAAAGCAAACATAGTTGCTCATATTCCTGATAATGTGAGCTATGAATCAGCCGCAGCAGTCCTATGCAGTGGACTAACAGCCTATGCAGCTATCCATCGCAAAATGAATCTTATTGGCAAAAAAACAATTTTAATCCATGCAGGTGCCGGTGGAGTCGGTACAATTGCCATTCAATTAGCAAAATTAGCGGGGCTAGAAGTAATCACAACTGTATCTGAACAGAAAAAAAACATCGCTCAAAAGTTAGGTGCAGACCACATTATTGATTATCGCCACGAAAATATCGATCAACGGATCGCCGAAATCACTGACAATAACGGAGTCGACATCATTATTAATGACATTGGCAATAGTAAAGCTGACTTGTCTCGACTTGCATATAACGGTGCCCTAATTTGCATTTTGGAAACACCATTAACTAGCTACAATCTTTCGGCTAAGGGACAAAGTGTAATGGGACTAAACCTCGGTGGCGTTCATCAATCAAACTATGATAATCAACTCAACGATTTGGCAATCATGGCCGAAAGCTTAGCAAAGCTACTTTCAGAGAAAAAATTAGATCCAGTTATTTCTGAAGTTATAGATTTCGAAGATATCGGTAAAGGATTAGAAAAATTATCCGAACGTAAAACAATTGGAAAAATAGTAGCTACTATTTAAAGCTTTCAATCATCACACTTGGTGGTTGAGGGCTTTTTGCTTTTTTTGTTGTCCTCGTCTACTACCTAACAGCCAAATGTACAGAAGACGTAAATACTAAGTAAACTATTGGCTATCATTTTCCGCGTAGCACTTGAATACTCTCAGCTCTGGAATTGGCACGCTTACCTAACCTTGCAACCTTTAGATTCATTTTAAAAGTCAGCAAAATACAAGTTATCAAAAATTTTTTTAAATTATGAAGCTGCTTTTCATACATGCTGTGGCTTTGAAACGAGCTACGACAGGGCAACTCCTTCCGCTTTTCATACATGCTGTGGCTCTGAAACGAGCTACGACAGGGCAACTCCTTCCGCTTTTCATACATGCTGTGGCTTTGAAACGAGCTACGACAGGGCAACTCCTTCCGCTTTTCATACATGCTGTGGCTCTGAAACGAGCTACGACAGGGCAACTCCTTCCGCTTTTCATACATGCNNNNGGCTTTGAAACGAGCTACGACAGGGCAACTCCTTCCGCTTTTCATACATGCTGTGGCTCTGAAACGAGCTACGACAGGGCAACTCCTTCCGCTTTTCATACATGCTGTGGCTCTGAAACGAGCTACGACAGGGCAACTCCTTCCGCTTTTCATACATGCTGTGGCTCTGAAACGAGCTACGACAGGGCAACTCCTTCCGCTTTTCATAGATATGTCAATCACACGCAAAACCAGCGTGTAATTGACATATCTACGAAAATGCTCGGGAGCTGAACGCCCTGTCTACGCTCTCTAAGAATTTCTTATATAAACCTTATCGAAACCAAGTAGTTGCTAACACGGTTACCTTGTAAACTATGGTTATTCAATCGAAAGGACATCGATTTAAGTAATAACCCTCCCCCAATCCCACTTAAATCTGGTAAAAAATTATGTCAGAACTTACTGAAAGATTACAACAACAACTAATTGCTGGCGCTACTCGTCCTTTGATGCAAGATGCAAAGCAACACTGGTACACCGGCAGTGAACTTAATTTAGAAGAAAATGTTTGGAAAAATTATTGGCAAAACAAAGGTATCGGTCACAATGATATCGTGCTTGTCAGCTTAACTAACTCAGTTACTTATACTTTAGCAATTCAAAGTTTGTGGGAAGTTGGTGCTATTATTCAACCTATCAATCCCGCAACTAATGAAATTCAAATCAGTGAACTTGAAGATCAATACCATTATTCAGCAATTATTTTAGACGCTGATACGACTGAATTGGAAGTTTTAAACGACCTTTTCACCAATCAGCCTCGTTTGACCACCCTACATGAACCAGAAGTACAAATCTTTATTCGCAACGAACATCACACACATCCCTTAGAAACACCAAATGATGACCAACTTGCGTTAATCATGCACACTTCGGGAACAACTGGGAAACCTAAACGAGTCGGACTAACGCACCACCAATTATTAGCTGCTGCTTTTAATGTCATCGACAGCGAGGAATTAACTGAAGAAGATAGCACTTTAATCTTGATGCCTATGTTTCACATCAACGCAATGGTAATTTCAAATTTGGCTACACGACTATCTCACGGGCAATTACTATTTCGACCAAAATTCAGTGCTCACCTTTTCTGGAAAGAAGTCAGTAGTGAGATGGTAACTTGGGTTTCCTTGACCCCAGCCATCGTCGCCATTTTATTGCAGCGTGACGAACAGCCTCGAGAAAATAGGCTTCGGTTTCTCCGGACTGCTTCAGCCCCTCTCCTCCCAAGTATTCACCAACGATTTGGTCAACGTTTCGACATCCCATTAATTGAAAGTTATGGCATGACTGAAGCTGCTAGCCAAATTGCTCAGAATCCTTTGGAAAGACCAGTTCAAGGTACAGTTGGTATCATCAAAGGTACTCAAATAAGAATTTTAGATGGTAATCATCAAGAACTTGGTCCAAACGAAATTGGCGAGATTGCTTTGAAAGGTGAACATATCATCACACACTATCTTGACCCTCAACCCGAAGCCTTCCATGATGGCTGGCTGCTGACTGGCGATCTCGGTTCCATAGATGATCTAGGCTATCTACACATGGCCGGACGTATCAAAGAAATGATTATCCGTGGCGGTGAAAATATTAATCCTCTAGCCGTCGAAGATTGTCTGAACGATTTGAAATTTATCCGTGAAATGGCCGTTATTGGTACACCTGATTTAATTTATGGTGAAACCGTCACCGCTGTCATTGTTCCCAAAAAACTTAGCCAAGATCATCGTCACCAATTGGCGTTGTTGAATGAATTAGCAAATGAGCAATTATTACCTGTTGAACGCCCCACTAAGTATATTTTCAGTACTCAACTACCCAAAAATGCTACCGGGAAAATTCAACGTACACTTCTAGCTCAGGAAGTAACTCAACAACTCAAGGGGGCCTAAATCTATGGAAAAGCCAGTTGCACTCTCAACGACTAAACGAAAGAAATTCACTATCCCAGTCGATAAAATTTTGCCATTCTTAATTCCAATTATCGTAATTTTGTTATGGCAAGTCAGCAGTTCCTTAGGTTGGCTCTCAAGTTCCGTTTTACCATCACCAATTGCGGTATTCCAAGACGGCGTTAAATTGACCGTATCTGGAGAATTACCAAAGAACCTCAGTATCAGTCTCTACCGGGCAACTGTTGGCCTCTTGATTGGTGGTGGAATTTGACTACTACTCGGATTCATCAACGGAATATCTAACACAAGTAGACTATTGTTCGATTCATCAATTCAAATGTTTCGGAATATCCCTCATTTAGCCCTTATTCCCCTGATCATTCTTTGGTTAGGAATCAATGAATCCGCCAAAATTTCTTTGGTTGCTATTGGAACCATGTTCCCGGTCTATATCAACACTTTCCACGGGATTCGTTCCGTCGACCCTGATTTGATTGAAATGGGAAGGTCTTACGAATTAACGAAAAAACAAATGTTTTTCAAAATAATTTTCCCGGCCGCTTTACCACAGATTTTAGTCGGAATTCGCTACGCACTAGGCGTTATGTGGACCACTTTAATTGTTGCCGAAACAATCTCAGCCAGTTCAGGTATCGGTTATATGGCTAACAACGCGGAAGATTTCGTCGACATGGAGACAGTTGTCTTATGTATTGTCGTCTATGCCATTCTTGGAAAAATTTCGGACCTAATCGCTAAGAGTTTTGAAAGTCTCTTACTTGATTGGCAAAATACTGGAAGGAGTAATGCTTAATGAACGAATTAAATAATACAATGATTTCAATTAAAAATATTAATAAAACGTATAACAATCTAACAGCTTTACACGACGTCAACCTCGATATCAAACAAGGTGAATTCATCGCCCTGGTCGGAATGAGTGGCGGTGGTAAAAGTACCCTCCTACGCTTAATTGCTGGATTAGAGCGGCCCACAACCGGGTCAGTCACAATTGATCAAGCTGATTCGAAAACGTTAATGCGCGTAATGTTTCAAGAAGATAGACTACTCCCCTGGATGTCCGTTTTAGACAATTTATCCTTTGGTTCAAAGGATAAAAACACTAAAGCGCATGCTCAGGAATTACTCGAATTAGTCGAACTTGAGGACTACGCCGATCACTATCCAACTCAATTATCTGGTGGTCAAAAACAACGTGTCGCCCTAGCTAGAGCCTTGATGAGTCATCCTAAGATTCTGTTACTAGATGAGCCTTTGGGAGCCTTGGACGCTTTAACCAGAAGAAAAATGCAGGACTTAATTCTCGATATTTGTCAGAAACAAAATCTAACAACTATCCTCGTTACCCACGATGTTGAAGAAGCCGCCCGCATGGCCGACCGAATTATTGTTATGAAAGATTCAACTAATTCTTATGAAGAAGATTGCCCTAAGAACCGCAATGCCGGCCAAATTGGTATTGTAGCTGATCGAGTTTTAGGTGAGATTCTTGATGAAAAACGTGTTGAAATTAAAACAGCCTAAAATAAAAAACACTTCCAAAACATTAGACTTTTTTCGTCTAAATATTTGAAAGTGTTTTTTATATTGGGAGTGATTCCGATAAAACCCAGTTCATGCTTCTATCGTTTAGAATCCGAGGTGAAATAATTAATTAAGCTTACCATTCAAAAATTGTGCTTCACCATTGCCAAAGCTCCAGTCAGCCTTCGTATTACTAGTGATATTGATCATCACATCAGATGGTGAAATGCCAACGCCTTCATGCAAAGCCTTTACCAAGCTGGCATAGAAGTGTTCCTTGTCAATTTGTTCACGCGGACTTGATGTTAAACTGAACAACAAAATTTTATCAGTTCTTTTTAAACCCAAACCAACATCCCAGAAAATCATTTCTTCTGGTTCATGCTGAGTAACAACTTGGTAACGGTCACGTGGTAATAAATGTAATTCATCCGTCGCAACTTTATAGGAAATATCTAAAATATCCTTGATTTCTTTCTTGTCACGACCTTTAATCATATCGATTCTCATTAATGGCATATTCATTTTCTCCTAATCTTTAACAATCTTACCCACAGCAATTGGTAACGTTACATGTTGATCATATTTACCAATCGCGCCGGCAATTGTATTTGGCAATTTTAAATCTGCCGGTACACCGTGAACGTAAATAACACGTTTATCCAATTCCAAATCGTCAGTTCCAAAAACTTCCTTAAACTTAGCACGTAATTTATCTAACGGAACAATTTTTTCGTATTCGAAACTTCCATTAATATCTGATACAGGATATGTATCATTTGGAACATTCATATCGTGTGGAGCCGCATCGAATGGGACCATAGTCGTCCCAGAAACGGCTTCTGTTTCTGGTAAGTCAACGAATCCATCACCATTGACATCTTGAGCCTTTGTAGCAATTTGAGCCTCTTTACCATCTGGAAAGCCATGGAAATGTTCCCAATGCTGGGTATTCTTTGGAGTATCTTTCATTGAAATATGAATTTTCATGACATTATTTTCAATTTCAAAAGTAGCACTTCCATGTGCTGCAGTACCAATCTTATCTTCATTTAATGAAACAATCTTTGCACTATATTTTTCAGTCATGTTAAGTCCTCCACTTATTACTGTCTTGATTACGATAGTAATTGTATACTGAACCTACCGAATTAGAATTGACATATGTCAAGAAAGGGCAAATTTTTTATGACTCACGATCCGATTCAATGCGTTGAACAAGTTTCCATATTTAAAGGTGCTCCGCAAAATGTTATCGAAGCATTAGCCAAAGTATCTGTTCATCAGCTAAAGATTCCCGCTGGGCAAATGATTTATTCTCAAGGTGAACCCAATGATCGACTGATGATTGTTGATTCAGGTCGTGTGCGAGTTTACAGTTATGCTAATGATGACCGCGAACGAACACTTTATATGTTAAGGTCACGTGAAGTTGATTTGACGGGAGCACTATTTACTAATCATGAACATCACAATTTTGCTCAGGCAGTTGAACCAACTGAAATTTGTTACCTAAAACAAAATGCCTTTAAAGAAGTTCTAAAAAATTATCCAGAGATGGCCTTATCATTAGTCGATATCCTCGGTAAACGATTGGCTTCTTTGGAGCAGCGTGATATATCCGACACTTTGTTGACTTCAAAAGAACGACTTTATAATTATTTGTTAGACTTGTAAGATTAATTCAATAGTCCTATTTATCAATTACTATCTACAAGTAGGAATAGAGTTGTATTTAGTTGCTACATCAGAGACGGTTAGTTGGCAATTAAAATTCCCCATTACTGAAAATAAAATTGAATCGACGTGAATTTATCATTTTCAAAAAATAGATTTGACATTTATGTAAGCGCATTATATTATAACTTCAACAAGTAAATACGGAATGTTACCTAGTCCTTCAGGGCATGACCGTACGCTTTTTCTTTACGGGAAAAGTGTGCAGTTATCCCTGAGGGGCTTTTTTTGCGTTCACAGGAGGTTTTTTATGAATAATAATATCAAAGATAATTTTCTTTGGGGCGGAGCGATTGCTGCTAATCAAGCTGAGGGTGACTTTAATACCGGTGGAAAGGGAATAAGTACGGCTGATATCCAGCCCTACTTTGCCAATGCTAAACCAACCGATTTACATTTTAATAATATTGATCAACAACATTATGAACAATATAAAAATGGTGATTATTATTATCCCAAAAGAAATGGCGTCCATTTCTACGAACGATACACGGAGTATATCGACAAATTATCCGAAATGCATATCAATACATTAAGACTTTCAATAGCATGGACTCGTATTTTTCCCAATGGAGACGAATCCGAACCTAATCAATCTGGATTGAAGTTTTATGATCGGTTATTCGCCTATATGAAAAAGAAGAATATTGAACCCATTGTTACTATTTTTCATTATGAAATGCCATTACATTTGGTGGAAAAATACAGCGGTTGGAAAAACAAACAAATCATCAATCTATTTGTTAAATACAGTGAAATCATAATAAAAAGATACCAAAAGTATGTCAGCTACTGGATTGTCATGAATCAAATAAACTTATTTGATCGTGAGGGATTTGCATCACTAGGGATTATCGATAAACACGACGGAAACTATTTACAAGATCAGTATCAAGCACTTCATCATCAATTTGTCGCATCAGCATTAGTCAAAGCCAAGGCAAAACTTATTAATCCTCAACTAAAAATCGGATTGATGCTAGCCGATAACTTAGTAACCCCATTCTCTTGCAAACCTGATGATGTTGAAGCAGCGTTCAATTACAATCGCATGCAGTACTTTTTCAGCGATGTATTACTTCGTGGATACTATCCAGCTTACGCTTTAAAATTTTTCTCAGATAATCAAATCCATATAGAAATGACTAATCAAGATAAAAAAATTTTGAAAGATAATCCTGCTGATTTTCTGGCCGTCTCCTACTACTGGTCCCACACCGTTAAAGCTAACGAAAAATCTGGTCAACCAGAACTGGTAGATAACCCGTACTTAAAGGAAAATGCTTGGGGATGGTCAATCAATGCCAATGGGCTTTACATATGTATGTCTAGTTATTGGGATAGATATGGTGTTCCCATGATGATTGCTGAAAATGGTTTAGGATTTAATGATGTCATAGAATCTGATGGAAAAATACATGACAATTACCGCATTGCCTATCACAGAGAACATCTGGCAGCTATGAAGCAAGCCATAGCTAATGGAGCTAATATCTTTGCCTACTGCTCTTGGGCACCATTCGATATTATCAGTGCGGGAACGGCTGAAATGAAAAAACGATATGGTTTCATTTATGTTGATTACGATGACGAAGGTAATGGGTCGGGACAATTAATTCCTAAGGATAGTTTTTATTGGTATAAGGATGTCATTGATTCCAATGGATTAATGATAGACTGAGAACTATCAAACCGGAAGGAACATTCAAATTATGAAAGTCAAAAAAACATTTAATAATAACGTTTTGTTAGCAGAGTCAGATCATCAGGAGTTCATTGTACTGGGTGCAGGCGTTGCGTTCCATAAGCATTCTGGCGATGATGTTGATCAAAGCAAAATCGAAAAAATATTTATGGCTTCCAAATTTTCCCACTTTAATGGTTTCCTAGATTTAATCAATGCAATTCCAGAGATATATTTTAATATCTCAGCCGAAATAATGTTAGAGGCAGAAAAAAGACTTAATACCAAATTCGATTCGTCCGTTCTAATTGCTTTAATAGATCACATTCACTTTTCAGTTCAAAGACAAGAACAAGGTATTATTATTAAAAATAATTTGCTCTGGCAAATCGAGAAAATTTATCCAGTTGAATACCAAATTGGCTATGATGCACTAAAAATCATTAAAACGGCTACCGGAGTTACATTGCCTCAAGATGAGGCTGGATTCATCGGTTTAAAATTTATTGAAGGAGCGACAGACAACCACTCTGACGTCAATAAAAATCTCAAAATAACTAGTGACATCTTAAACATCATTCAATATCGAATGAGCCGACCTATTGATGATAAATCAGTAAGTTATCGCAGATTAATTACACATTTAAATTTTCTCTTAGTAAGAATTTATGATACCGATAAATCAGCTGGTAATAGTGACGACAATATTGAACTACTCACAACAATTTCAAACTCCTATCCTAAGGCCTTTGAAATTGCCAAAAAGGTCCAAATTTATATTCAGCAACAATTAAATGTCACGGTTTCAGCCAATGAATTGACGTTTCTAACAATACATATTCAAAGAGTTATGAAAGAAAATATTAGTTAAATACGAGGTTTTAATAATGGATTATACAAACTTAGCTGCTAACATTATTCAGAACGTTGGTGGTAAGACAAATATTAATGATGTGTGGCATTGTGCCACTCGT
Source organism: Companilactobacillus huachuanensis (assembly GCF_005404815.1). Classification (GTDB taxonomy): domain Bacteria; phylum Bacillota; class Bacilli; order Lactobacillales; family Lactobacillaceae; genus Companilactobacillus; species Companilactobacillus huachuanensis. The sequence goes on along the minus strand of NZ_BJDF01000023.1, from coordinate 5,127 downwards.
TTAAGATTTAAATTGGCAGACGAATCAAAAGCAAATACCAATACTATAGAATCCCTAGACGGTGTTATTACCGTCGTTCAAAGTGCTGGTCAGTATCAAATCGTCATCGGCAATGCGGTTGAAGACGTCTTTGACACTTTAAGTTCTCAATTAAATTTAAGTAACAATATCAAACCAGTTGATACTAAAGCAAAGAGACAAAATCCTATCAACGCATTGATGGAATTTGTTTCAGCTGTCTTTACCCCTTTTCTGGGTGCCTTGGCAGGTGCCGGAATTCTCAAAGGTTTACTTACCTTAGCAACAACTATGAACTGGTTATCTGCCAATAGTGGAGCTTATAAACTCTGGTATGCTGCTAGTGATGCTGTATTTTACTTTCTACCTTTGTTTCTGGCCTTTACTGCCGCTCAAAAACTAAAAGTAAACAAATTTATCGCAGTAAGTTTAGCCGGAGCCATGATTTATCCTACTTTGGCAACAACTGCCTCTAAAGGCATTTCGTTAAGCTTCTTCGGCCTTCCTATTATGCCTGTAACGTATACAGCATCCGTTTTTCCTATATTATTAATTGTGTGGGGACTCTCCTACGTTGAACCATTGCTAAACAGGATTTTTCCAGAGTCAATGCGCAACGTTTTAACACCGTTACTTCTTTTGATTGTGATGTTGCCAGTTTCAATGATTATTATTGGACCAGTTGGATCAAGCATTAGTAATATCCTAGCAGCTATGCTTGCTGCGCTCTATAACTTCTCTCCAATGTTTGCAGGTGCCATTCTGGGAGCGCTACACCAAACCATTGTTATCTTCGGTGTTCACTGGGCATTGATCACCCTCATGATTAATAATGTTGCTAATCAAGGTTATGATCAATGGCTTCCTATCATTTGTGCTGCAGTCTTATCTCAGGCAGGTGCTTCATTGGGCGTCTTCTTAAAGACCAAAGATCCAAAAATGAAGACATTAGCTGGTTCCGCATTTATCACTGGACTATTTGGGATTACTGAACCCGCTATTTATGGTGTAACTTTAAAGCTCAAACGACCATTTTATTGTGCGATGGTTGCCTCAGGCATTGGTGGTGCGGTCATTGGTGCTAATCAGGTTCACGCCTCAACGTTTACATTCCCTAGTCTTTTAGCTATTCCAACATACTTGGGGCAAGGATTCACAGCAGAAATAATTGGATTATTAATCGCATTCTTTGGCGCCGTAATTTTAACTTACCTATTCGGAATAAAACCTACTACTGATTCTGATAGCAAAGCCGAAAAATTAATTACTGAAAATGAAGTTGATATTAAACAACCAATTGCCGGAAAAATTATTTCTATGGAAACCGTCAATGATCCTGTTTTCTCAGGTGGTGCTATGGGAACCGGTATCGCTATCGAACCGACTGAAGGACAGCTAAAGTCACCCGTCAATGGTACTGTTAGTGCCGTCTTTCCAACTGGCCATGCAATTGGTATAACTAGTGACGATGGCGTCGAACTATTATTACACATTGGTATCAATACCGTTCAGTTGAATGGTAAATTCTTCAAAACACTTGTTACACAAAGTAGTAAAGTTTCAATTGGCACTGATTTGATTGAGTTCGACTTAGATAGTATCAAAAAGGCCGGTTACGATACTACAGTTATGATGGTTGTAACTAACAGTAATCAATTCAACGACATTTCGACTAAGATTGATAATCCTCAACAACAAAATTTAATTCATATACGTATGAAAGCTAATGATTCTGACGGAACAGTTTTGAACTCATCATTAGATACACAATCTAATTGATACCATCTCGGAATCTCAAGAAATATATTGTCTAACAGCAACTAAAAAAGCTCTACAAACTAAAACAGCGACCACAAGAAATCACGATAATTTCTTATGGTCGCTGTTTTTGAATTCAATATTTTTTAACTAAAGGTTGAAAGAAGAAGGCTAATTTTAATCCCGAAGATTAGCGAATTCGAACATGATAAACTTGGTTGTTAATTGTACTCGAAACAATAATTGACTAGTGGATTGTAGCCTTCAGATCTATCTTCTAATGATTGGCGGTTTATTTATTTTTTAAATAATCAGAAATCTTAATCTTTAATCTTAATTTTATTGTTCCTACCATTAAAAGAATAAATTAGTTGGAAGAGCTGAGAGTATTCATTTGCAGCGAAAGTGGCGTTATTGCTTCAGCAATTACACCACCGGGCGCGTTGGAGACTCGCGGTTTTTGCGAGGCTTCAACCGAGGTTCGAGACCGCTTCCCAGGCTCGGGCCGTTCCGCGCAGCAATTGAATACTCTCAGCTCTGGAAACGGCATACTTATCTAGACTTTCAACCTTTTACTCATAACCAAACTTTAGTTGAAAAACCGTTTAATTTCTTTGATAAACTCAGTAAATGCTGGATTAATAACATAGTCTTGACGATAAATAAACGAAACTGGTAAGGAAGAAAAATCTTTTGGCAAATCAATTTTTTGAATAACGTTAGTATCCAAATATGGCTGGGCAACTCTTTCCGGCAAAACGCTAATGCCTAGGCCAGCACTGACGCTAGCAATAATTGCATTCAAGTAATTAAATTCAATCGGATGATGAATCATGGTTTGCTTAGAATCCAACCAACTCTCCAATGCTTTTCGGTAGGCACAACCGACTGGAAAGACTAATAAGGAGTCCTTTTCAATGTCTAACGGCATATTTTTGGCCGTTATTAAGCAAAGTTTCTCAGTCATAATAGGAATCGAAATCAAATTTTTTTCATCAATGCGACCACCAATAATTGCACCATCAAGTTGATAATCTAATATCCTTTTAGTATTGACCAGAGTCGTTCCGGTTTGGATTGATAATTCAACATCAGGAATACTCTGATGATAATTTGACAGTATCTGAGGTAGAAAGGTAGACGCTGCGGTTTGAAGTGTCCCAATTTTTAATGATCCAACTACACTTTGAGGATGTTGCAGTTTATTTATAGTTTCACTATTAAGCTTAATAATTTTAATAGCCTGTCCGTATAACAATTCTCCAGCTTTTGTTAGCGTCACACCACGAGCCGTTCGATAAAATAATTGTGTCTTTAATACCAGTTCCAAATTATGTACTTTGGTGGAAATATTCGATTGTGCGTAGCCCATTTCTTGAGCCGCCTTGGAGATGCTGCCTTCTTGAACAATTGTCACAAACATTTTTAATGCATCAATATTCATATTATTCTTACCTATCTGTTTTTGAGATGACCATTTTCTTATTTTCGTAGTTCATTATATGTCTCAAACGCATTACAATGAACTTGTAAATTAAATAAACAACACAAGAGGATAAATAAATGAAATATTCAACAGTCAAAGTAAATGGATTAAATATTTTTTACCGTGAGAGTGGCGATGCTAATAAACCAACGTTCTTATTACTACACGGTTTCCCAACAGCCAGTCACATGTTCCGTAATCTAATGCCCATGTTAGAAAACGATTTTCATGTAATTGCTCCCGATTTTATCGGTTTTGGACAATCAGAAGCTCCATTGCATACTGATTTTGATTATACATTTGAAAATTTGACAAATTATGTTGATGATTTTATCAAAGAAATACAGATTGATAAGTTTTACATGTATGTCTTTGATTACGGTGCTCCAATTGGCTTTGAATTAGCTGCACGTCATCCAGAAAAAGTTCTTGGTATTGTCAGTCAAAACGGTAACATTTATCAAGAAGGTTTGGGAGCAAAATGGGCCGATCGTCAGGCTTATTGGGATAATCCGACAGCTGCATTGCGTGAAAGTTATAAATCTGCCTTTAAACCTGAAACCATTATTGGCCAATATACTGGTGGTGAGAAAAAGGGCAGCATTTCACCTGATGGATATACCTTGGATATTCACTATACAGAGACACCTGATTATGCCGAAAGACAATCGGATTTAATCTTTGATTATCAAAATAATGTTAAAAATTATTCACGATTCCAAAAATATGTCCGTGATTACCAACCAGAAATTTTAGCAGCTTGGGGTAAAAATGATCCTAGTTTTGTTTATCAAGGAGCTGAAACCTTCAAGAAGGATGACAAAAATGTGGAAATTCATCTGTTAGATGGTGGGCACTTTGTACTTGAGTCACACTGGAAAGAAATTGGAAAACTGATTTTGAACAAATGGGCATAAAAATTTTATTGAAGTCTGCCGTTTTCAGAGCTGAGATATAGCTTTTACCGCTTAAACTACAAGAGACACTGCAATCCAAAATTGGATTACAGTGTCTCTTTGTCTGAATGCTCAAAATTTGACCAGAATTTATCACACTCTCTTTTTTATACCACTTATGTGTTTAACCCTTATAAACTAGCACAATTGAATTACCATGTTTAACTTTTGAACCACTATTTTCTTTAAACTTATTCAATTTATATTGATCACTATTAGTTACGACCGTGATAACTACTGGGTCTTTACCACTTTTTCTAACTTCATCAATATTCATTGTAGCTATCTTAGTATCCTCTTTAACGCTATCACCTTCCTTAACTAAAATATCAAATGGTTTACCCTTCAGTTCTACTGTGTCTAAACCTAAATGTAGTAGAATTTCCGCCCCACTCAAACTCTTAATACCAATGGCATGTTTAGTTGGAAAGACTGATTCAATTGTTCCTTCGACATTGGCGTAAATATCGCCATTACTTGGTTCAATTGCATAACCATCTCCCAACATTTTTTGAGAGAAAACATCGTCTTTTAGTTCTTCAATATTAATGAATTTACCATCTACTGGGGCAAATAATTGAGATTCATTTGTTGCAAATTCTGTTTCATTTTCTTTTTCCGCGACAGGTGTATCATTCGAAATTTGGTTGTTGAATTCCTCCCAACCACCATTTTCCATTAAATCATCGACTTCTTCACGTACATTGGTTACATCAGGTCCAATAATAACCTGAACTGCTTCATTATTATGAACCACACCCTTAGCACCTACCGCCATAAATTGGTTATCAGTTGCCATTAATTCTGGATGGCAAATTTTATAATCAAGTTAGCCACTTGAAAAAAATTGAATAAAAAAACACCAAGACGAAAAAATCAGGTATCATTGGAGTTCCGACACTAACAATG
>NZ_BJDF01000022.1 GCF_005404815.1 Companilactobacillus huachuanensis | reverse complement strand
GTAAACGACTAACTTGATCATCGGAAAGATTGATGTGTTGTTTAACAGGTCTGATATCTGATTTCATAAAATATATCCTTTTTTGAATTGATTATATCAAAATATAAAAGTGAGAGCTATGCTCCACTAGTTATTCTGTAATAAATTGTTTTTTAAAATTTCAGTTATATAACAATTAAAAAACGGGATTTATCGATTAATTAAGAAAATGACCAGATCAATTCATTCGTCTGGTCAAAATAATACAATATTCAAAATAACTAAATCAGTGACGACTTGAATCGACATCTTCACCAATAATACGGACTTCTGTTTTTAATTCGACATCAAACTTTTCTTTAACAGTTTTTTGGATCAAATGAATTAGATTCAAATAATCGGTTGCTGTTGCATGTTTGATATTTACTATGAAACCGGCGTGTTTCATTGATACTTGGGCTCCACCGACCATCTTACCTTGAAGTCCAGCTTTAATAATCAACGGACCTGTGAAATGACCCTTTGGACGTTTGAAGACACTTCCACATGAAGGATATTCCAATGGTTGCTTGGAACGTCTCAACGCATTCAATCGATCCATCTCTTCTTGAATGGCATCTTTATTGCCACGTTTTAGTGTGAACGTAGCGCTTATAACGATGCCCCCATTTTCCTGAACGATACTGTGACGGTAGCCAAATTGCATATCTTCATGTGTTAATGTTGTTATTCGACCGTCTGGCATCAGAACTTCCGCCGATTCAAAGACATCAGTGATTTCTCCACCATAGGCACCTGCATTCATGAAGACTGCACCACCGACACTTCCAGGAATTCCGGCCGCAAATTCGATACCGGTCAAACCAGCTTTTTGGGCCTCAATCGTTGTGTTGATGATTGTAGCGCCTGCTTCGGCTGTAACGCTGGTTTCGGAAACTTCGATTTTGTGGAAGTTAGGCAAAATAATTACAATGCCTCTGATCCCACCATCTTTAATAATCAAATTGCTGGCGTTGCCGATCACGGTGATAGAAACTTTGTTGACTCTAGCTGTGTCAATGATTTCAACAAGTTCTTCACGTGTTTTAGGAAATGCTAAAACGTCAGCCGGACCGCCGGTTTTGGTAAAGGTATATTTACTTAAAGGTTCATCTAATTTAAATTCAATATTTGGTAATTTTTCAACTGGAAAGTTCAACATTCATCATCCTTTTGCTACTAAGACTTACTGTATAATTTTATCACATAGTTAGATACATAACGAATTAACAAGCCTAACAATAATGCTATAATATTTGCGAGGTGATTTTATGAAACTTATATCTTGGAACGTCAATGGTTTACGTGCCGTGGTTAAAAAAGATTTTGCTGAAATATTCAAAGAATTGGATGCTGACGTCTTTAGTATTCAAGAAACCAAGCTTCAAGAAGGCCAAATTGACCTTGATTTGGATGGTTATCATCAATATTTCTTCTATGCTCAAAAAAAAGGATATTCAGGAACCGCCATTTTTACCAAACAAGAACCTATCAGCTTCAAACAAGGTCTTGATATTGAAGAATTTGATGATGAAGGTCGAACTATCACGCTCGAATTCCCTGATTTTTACTTAATCAACAGTTATACCCCAAACTCACAACCAAATTTAAAAAGAATTGATTATCGGATGCGTTATGACGATGCTTTAAGAGCATATATGTTAAAATTGTCGTCTAATAAACCTGTTGTTCTATGTGGTGACTTAAACGTTGCTCATGAAGAAATTGATTTGAAGAATCCTAAGAGCAATCACAAGAACCCTGGATTTTCCGATCAAGAACGAGATAAATTTACGGAACTCTTAGATAGTGGCTTTATCGATAGTTTCAGATTGCTTCATCCCGATGAAATCAAATATTCATGGTGGAGTTATCGTTTCAATGCACGCAAGAATAATGCCGGTTGGCGTATTGACTACTTTGTTGTTTCTCAAAATGGCAAAGATTTAATTAATAACGCCGATATACTCAATGATGTTTTCGGATCAGATCACTGTCCGATTGAATTAGATTTAGATATTAAAGGAGAATAGTTAATGAATTTTGTTTCTATGGATTTTGAAACTGCCAATGGTAGTCGTAGCAGTGCCTGTTCGCTGGCTCTAGTTTTAGTTCGTGACAGTCAAATTGTCGACAGTTTTTACACACTGATCAATCCACGCGAATACTTCAGTCCTCGAAATATTCAGATTCACCATATCCAACCTGAAGATGTCGCCGATGCCCCAACATTTGATCAAGTTTGGACTCATATCAGTCCTCTATTCGACAACAGTCACTTGGTTGCGGCCCATAACGCCAGTTTTGATAACAGCGTTCTAAAAAACACTTTATCAAATTATGGGATTATGGTTCCAAAGTATTTAACAATCGATACCTTACGAACAAGTCGAAAATTTTATCCGCAATTTCCTAATCACAAGTTAAATACCGTTTCTGATGAGTTGAATATTGACTTGAAAAATCACCACAATGCTCTGGCAGATAGTGTAGCTTGTGCGGAGATTCTTCTACGAACTGAACAGCAATTCGGAACAGAACAAATAAAAAAGATGGTTAAGCTAACAAGCTAAACCATCTTTTTCATTATTAATGTTTTTTCAGTTTCAGACTCAGTTGTAAAGCCATATTTTTGATAAATGTGGATGGCAACTGGGTTATTTTTATATACTTCCAAAAATATTTCTTTTATAGGTGCATCGGATGCCCAATCGAGAGCATCTTCTAAGAGATATGAAGCGATGCCGTTATTCCAAAACTCTTTATCAACAACGACACCAAATTCGACTTTATTGTCATCGGAATTTTCTAACCGACAATACCCAACAAATTGACCATCAAAATCGGCCACAATTAATTCGTCGTACTCAGAGCGGTAGATTGCATCTAAGCTAATTTCCTCATCAGAAACCTTGACATCCTTCATATCATCATATGAAATAAAATCACTCTGTTGACTAGACTTTTTCAAAAAATCTAACAGACTTTGGGCATCATTAGGAATTGCTTCACGTAATTTTAATTGTTCACTCATGCTAAGTCACCGAAACCACGGTCATTAAATGTTCCACCGTGCAGCTTAAAGGTAATTTCTCGGTCAGTATCAGACAAACGTTTGATATTGATTGAAATGTGTTCATCAGGGATCTCATCTTTAATAAATTGTGGCCATTCGACAATGGTAATGCCGTCACCTTCGAAGTATTCGTCAAAACCTAGATCTTCATCCGGACTGCTTTCCAAACGATATGCATCCATGTGATAGAGTGGTACGCGACCATCCTTGTACTCTCGAATCAATGTAAAAGTTGGACTCTTTACGTTACGCTTGATTCCCAAACCACGAGCCAACCCACGAGTCAAAGTAGTTTTACCAACACCAAGATCACCATTCAAAACGACAACATCACCAGCCTGTAACAGCTTGGAAATCTTCTCGCCTAATTTTTCCGTATCCTCATATGAATGAGTTGTTAATTGATATTCAAGCATAAATTCTCCTTAAAGTGCTAAAGCGGCCGTTAAAATAGCTGATTTGTACACGTCCTCTTCATTACAACCACGTGATAAATCAGAAATTGGTTTAGCAAGACCCTGCAAAATAGGTCCGATAGCTTCAAAGCCACCAAATCTTTGAGCAATCTTGTAGCCAATATTAGCTGATTGTAGTTCTGGAAAGACAAAAACATTAGCCTGACCAGCAACTTTAGAACCAGGAGCCTTTTGAGCTCCGACACTTGGAACAAAGGCGGCATCAAATTGTAATTCACCATCTAATGCCAAATCAGGAGCTAATTTGTGAGCAATTTCTGTTGCTTCGGCCACCTTGGTAACATCGTCACTCTTAGCACTACCTTTAGTTGAAAAGCTTAGCATAGCAACTTTAGGGTCAATATCAAATAATTTTGCATCTTGTGCTGTTTGAACGGCAATTTCAGCCAATTCTTGAGCATTAGGATTGATATTGATAGCACAGTCAGCAAACATATAACGTTCGTCGCCTTTTTGCATAATAAATGATCCACTGATTCTAGAGTTACCTGGAGCAGTTTTAACGATTTGAAGCGCAGGACGAACCGTGTCACCAGTCGAGTGGATAGCGCCAGAGACCATTCCGTCAGCCTTGCCCATATAAACTAGCATTGTGCCAAAATAATTGTTATCTAGCAACATTGTTTCTGCTTGTTCTTTAGTATTCTTACCCTTGCGACGTTCCACGAATTTTTCAACCATTGTTTCAAAATCAGCGTATTTCTTAGGATCAATAATTTCAACATCAGTGATATCAAATGATTTTTCAGCAGCAATCTTTTCAATTTCAGCTTGATTACCAATTAAAATAGGTTTCAAAATATTTTCTTTAACTAATCGAGTGGTGGCACCTAGAATTCTAGGTTCTTCACCTTCTGGGAAAACAATTGTCAAATTTTTCCCGTCAATTTTACTCTTTAGGCTGTCAAATAAATCCATTACTTTTCCTCCGTTTCATCGGCACTTTCAGGTAATTGCCAATTAATTTCTTCTTCATTATAGTTTAAAAGTGCTTGATTTGCTTTAGAAAATGGCTTGGAGCCAAAGAAGCCATAACGAGCCGCAAATGGACTAGGATGAGTTGATGAAATAATTGTATTCTTAGTTTCATCAATCAAAGGAATCTTACTTTTGGCCGCATTGCCCCATAATAGGAAGACAACTCCACCACGCTCTGATAAAGCATGAATCGCATAATCGGTCAATTCTTCCCAGCCTTGTCCCTTGTGCGAATTAGCTTGACCACGTCTAACTGTCAAAACCGAGTTCAACAATAAAACTCCCTGTTGAGCCCAGGACTTCAAATAACCATGAGTAACTGGTGTACAACCAAGATCATCTTGCAATTCTTTATAAATATTACGCAATGACGGTGGAATCGTTATTCCAGGTGCAACTGCAAAGCTACAACCAATTGCTTGATTGGGTTCATGGTAGGGATCTTGTCCTAAAATCACAACTTTGGTTTCAGCAAATGAGGTCCAATCAAAAGCTTGAAAAATTTTATGCATTTCTGGATAAATAGTTTCAGTATTGTACTCGTTTACAAGAAATTCCCGTAACTTCTCATAATACGGTTTGTCAAATTCACTATTTAAAACTTCCTGCCAATCGTTTTTTATTAAGTTTTTCAAATTTACACCTACCTGTTTTGATATAAAACTACGTAAAATATGGTAACATTCATTTATAGCATAACGCATTCGGAGGAAACTTTATGATTAAATTAATCGCATCCGATATGGATGGTACATTACTAAATGAGAAGATGGAGGTGTCCAGCCGTAATATCCAAGCAATCAAAGATGCTGAAAAAAACGGTATCGAATTTCTAATTGCGACTGGACGTGGGTTGAGTGAGGCCAAACCATTTTTGAAAAATCATGTTCATCCTGGTTTCATCACTTTAAATGGGGCAGAAGTCTTTGACCCCAAAGAAAAGTTAATTTCAAGTAATCCCCTTTCTAGAGAGGCTCAAAACAAAGTTATTGAATTGTTCCACAAATACAATGTTTATTTCGAGGTCATCACTGACAAAGGTATTTTTTCAAACGACCGTGAGGCACGAGTTACTAACTTGGCTAATTTACTCGTTAAATTAAATCCTGGAACATCTTATAAACAAGCACTCAAGGACACACAAGAACGTGTCAAAATGATGCCAATGAACTTCGTTGATAATTACGATGGTGTTCTCAATAATGATGACTATCAAATTATGAAATTAATTGCATTTAACGAACATGAACATAGAATTCTTGCACCTTTGAAAAAAGAAATTACCAAGACCATCAAGGATGTTGTTCCAACTTCATCTTCACCTAACAACGTAGAGGTTAACAGTATCGACGCACAAAAAGGAATTGCCCTCTTACAATACGCCGATAACAAGAATATTTTACCAGAAGAAATCATGGCTATCGGTGACAATTTAAACGACTACTCAATGATCAAGAGTGCTGGAGTCGGTGTTGCCATGGCTAATGCCATCCCTGCAATCAAAGAAATTGCACAAGTTCAAACTGACAGTAATATCAACGATGGCGTTGCTCAAATAATTGAGCAAACTATAGCTGATAATCAGAACCAAGGTTAGTTGATGGAACTTTATATTCGAAAAGCAGATTTGGCAGTTGGTAATATTCTTGTCGTTGCAAATCAGAACAAGGAAACGACCTTTATTGCTTCACGTGATAAAGACAATCCTTTTTTGATTAAATTATATAATCGCTTAAATACGTTAATTGGTGAAATAAAGCTTAAAAATAATTTTTTAAAAATTTATTCAATCGAAATCAACGGCGAAGAAAAAGCCACTATCAATGCTTTGCCAATGATCGACTTAAAATATGTTTATCTCAGCCAAGCTAATTGGAACGTCGTCGGTAACCTAGTCGCTTCCAAATACCATGTCACTAAGGGTGGCGAAGAGATTCTCAGAGTTCAACCAACAATTTTAAGCCAAGGACATCCTGGATTGGAACTTTCATTTGAAAACTTTGATGATAGTCCAATGGGTACCCTCTTAGCAATCTTTTTGGATAAATATATCAAGTTACCTATATTAGCTCCGAAAGCCGATTTAGATAATTTAGGCATGAAGTCAAAGATGACTTATTTGAATAATTTTAAGAATAAATGTGAATAGGGTTTGCCGTCTCCAGGAACGATAATATTCACCTGCTATGCGGACCGATTCAAGCCTGAAATGCGGTCTCTCATCTCGGTTTGAAGACTTTCCACAGACCGGAAAGTCTCCAAACGCGCCCGGTGGTGTAAGAGCTAAAGCTCTAACGCCACACCCACAGCTGGTGAATATTATCATTCCTTCCGACTAATTTATTTTTATTAGGAAAAATAGTTTTTAATTATATGAAAAATGAGTTGTATCATCACACTTTAAAATACTTAGGTGTGATGATACAACTCATTTTTCGTTAGCATCAAAAAAAGATAATTTAAACTCTATAAATGCATTCTAGTCCAAGTTTAAATTGAACGGCTGAAGGTTGGACAGTGAAAAATTGGTATAACCGTTGTTGTTACAGGCTTAGAACAAATTTATTCAAATAAGCATAAGTTTTCATTTTACTTGTTCCTGCCATAAAAAAATAAACTAGTTGGAAGAGCTGAGAGTATTCATTTGCAGCGAAAGTGGCGTTATTGCTTTAGCAATTACACCACCGGGCGCGTTGAAAACTCGCGGGTTTTGTGAGGCTTCAACCGAGGTCCAAGACCGCTTCCCAGGCTCGGGCCGTTCCGCGCAGCAAATGAATACTCTCAGCTCTGGAAACGGCATACTTACCTAAGCCCCCAGAATACCTGAGAACATTAACAAAGTTCGGCAATAAAACAATCAAAGTAAATTTCTGTCATTAATTGCCAATCACTAATTTTTAGCCATTCATTGCCTTTATGGGCAATTCCCTTTTGACCGGGAAAAGATGGCCCAAATGCAACTATATTTGGCATTGCTCTGGCATATGTTACACCTGTTGTCGTCACTGGTGTTCCATCTAAACCAGTATCTTGCTCATAAATTTCAGAAAATTGTTTAATAAAGTTTAATTTATTATTCCTTACTATTGATGGAAACCTGCGATTTATCGTCAACTCCATTGAAGCTAATAGTTGCGTCTCTAACTGTGCCAACAAAATGTGTTCTGACACTGTAATTGGATAGCGTATCGAGATTTTCAATTGAATTCCCTTTTCAGTAATATTAATTTCATAAAACGAAAGTTGTAATTCTCCTGATTCGGTATCGCAATAATCTAAATCCAAACCACTACCATTTGTTTGATTACCGATTTTTTCATTTATCCATTTAAAAAAAGTTCCAGTTTGACCATCAAGTGATTTACAATATTCAACCAATTTTGGTAATACATTATCGGCCAAATCTGGTGCATTGCTTGGTGCTTTGCTTCCTTTAAAAACCGTTTTAATTCCGTCCAATGTAACAGATGCCTGATCTGGTAAAAAGCTATGATCGAATTCTCCATCCAAATCATCAATCTGTTTTAATGAATCGTCCGTAATAATGTTACTAATAGTTAAGTCAACTAATCCACGTTCGCCGTAAACAATAGGAAATTTACAATCTGGAGTAATACCGGCATATGGTGGTTTCTCAACTTTCAAATACCTAGGAATATCCCTACTGCCACTTTCTTCATCCGTGCCAAACATTATTCTGATTCTTGTTTTCAGAATATATCCCTGCTTCTTTATTAAATACAGCGCAAATAATGTCGACATTATCGGTCCCTTGTTATCTAAAACACCTCGACCATATAAGTATCCTTCATCTAAGGTCACATCAAATGGATCATATTGCCAATCATTGACCACATCTACGACATCTATATGTCCTAAAACGCCAAAATACTCGCTACATTCTTTTTCAGTCGGACCATATTCTGCCCACCCAACACAATTGTCAACTTGCCCCGTTCTAAAACCCAGTTGTTTCGACAATGCCAATATGAATTCCAAAGCTCGTTTCGGACCAATTCCAAAAGGCGCATTGTAAGTTTCATTTCCTTTAACACTCGGTATCGAAACAAGTTGCTGGAGATAACTTAAGAACTCATCTTTAGATTCTAAAAACAACGAATTAAAATCTTTTCTAACCGTTTTCAATTTAATACTCCTTTGGGAAAGATATCTGAATTATTGTCCTATGGTAATTAAATATTCCGTCTCCAGAGCTGAGAAATATTCACTGGCTGTGCGGACCATCTCGAGCCAAAGAACGGTCTCAAGTCTCGGTTTAAAGCCTTACCAAAGTCCGGTAAGTCTCCAAACACGTCCGGTGGAGTAAGAGCTGAAGCTCTAACTCCACTTCCACTGCCCACAAATATTTCTCAGCTCTTCCGACTATTGCTTCATAAATAAAATAGATCAATAAATATCATCAAATTCATTCAAACTTTAAACAATTACATTTAACTCATTGTATAAAGACAGCTAGCAAATATAATTTAAAAATTAGCATTACGCATTAATTAGAAAATTAATATAACCATTGTTGTAACAAAACTAAAGTTAATTTATTTAAATAATCAGAAGTCCTCATTATCTTTCATCATTTTATTATTCCTGACATAAAAATAAACTAGTTGGAAGAGCTGAGAGTATTCATTTGCAGCGAAAGTGGCGTTATTGCTTTAGCAATTACACCACCGGACGTGTTGGAGACTCGCGGGTTTTGCGAGGCTTCAACCGAGGTTCGAGACCGCCCTTTGGCTCGGGCCGTTCCGCGCAGTAATTGAATACTCTCAGCTCTGGAAACGGCATAACGGCGTATCCAAATAAAACCCTACTCCTCTTCCAAAATATATTGTTTATCCAAGGATTTTACAAAAGGATAATAAACTAACATCCCCAATGCAATTTCAAAAAGCTGCAAAACTGAACCCAACCAACTACCAGTCGATAACCATCCAGAAATAATCGGTGGTGTTGTCCACGGTAGCATTACACCAGTCGTATAGGGAACCCAATGAAAACTGAATACTAATCCAGAAATTATTGTATTTACTACTGGAACAATCACAAATGGAATTGCAATTTTTGGATTAAATATCACTGGAATACCAAAAACAACTGGTTCATTTATTCCAAAAATTCCGGGAACCAAAGCAAGTTTACCCAGACTTTTTAATCTTTTCGACTTACTAATTAAAACAACAACTATTAGTAGTGAAAGTGTACTGCCTCCGCCCCCATACGTTGTGAAAATATCGATAAACTGTTGTGTATAAATATGTGGGATTTTCTCTCCCACCTGAAAGGCGCTCAAATTGTCTTGTGTCAAAGAAAACATGATAGGCGACCAAAAACTATTTGTAATCGTCGGTCCATTTATTCCAAATATCCACAGAAATGAAGCAATGAAATTATAGAGAACGACTGAAATCAAAGAATTCCCTAAACCTTTTAGTGGCATCTGGATAAGGATGAATATCAAATTATGAACGGATTGAAATCCCGTTAAGCCCAAGATGGTTTTAACAATTACAAAAATCAAAATAACAAAACCAAATGGCAACAACTCAGTCAAAGAATTGGCAACGGCTGGCGGAATAGAATCTGGAAGTTTGATATTCCACTTTTTATTAAGACTGAAACGGTATAATTCAACACTACTTAATCCAACTAAAATACCAATGAAAATTCCGTTAGGTCCAAAATAGACCGTCGAGACATCACTACCAATCTGATTCGACATTGGAATCAGAATTAGAAAAGCTATTAATTCAACCAAACATGGTGTAATACCTTTCAATCCCCGATTATTTCCATAAGTATTTGCCATCACAGCACAAACCAACAATCCAATAAAATTGAATATGCCAACAAATGATGAGGAAAGTGTTTCGACCAAATTATTGCCCAAAAGACTCTGCCAAAAGCTAGCCCAGCCAGGTATCGGAAAATTTCCAATCAGAATAAATAAGGAAATAATCATTATCATGGGAGTCAGTGTTGATAAGGCCTCACGCATTGATTTCAAAACTACATTATTGGTGATTTTTGTAGAAATGGGGATTAAATTTTTTTCCGCCTGTTCTTGCATATTCCACACCGTTTCCTAATCTATTGGAGCCTTTATTCTTTTAGAATAAGCATCCAACCACTCCTGAGTGATAGGTTCAATCTTAGTCTGATCATTATCTGCTGGGTGGGCGATGAAGATAGCTGGTTTACCTGCTTCGGTTCCAACCGCAAACGTAAACTCAACGTTTGTTGCAACTCCCCAATTTCCGCTTTTATCCAAGGCAACCAGAGAGAATTCTCCAATTTTTCCATAACGTCTTTTTAATTTTTTTGTGAATGAATAAACTGCTTTATCACAGGCAGTTTGTGGCGTCATTCCAGTGCCCATTAAACGCACAATTTCATAGCAGAGACACCCTTTCATAATGTCCTCACCAAGGCCAGTCGCGGCTGCACCACCAATTTCACTGTCCACATAAAAGCCGTCGCCAACCAATGCTGTGTCGCCAGTTCTTCCAGGCTTTTTCATAAATAATCCTGATGTTGAAGTTCCAACGGAAAGTGAACCAAAAGTATCTAGGCTCACCATTCCTACGGTGTCATGACCATCATATGGCGAAAGATTTTTTTCAATAATTTCTTTGCGACGTTTTTCCCAAATCTTATGAGCGCGTTCCGTCAGCATATTCTTCCGTTCAAAATTATTGAGAGTTGCATACTGAGAAGCACCAGTCCCAACTAGCACGCTATTGTAATGTTCATGACTCAAACTTCTTGCGATTGAAATAGGATTTTTCACATCGCTGATGCCCATGACCGCACCAACTTCAAATGTATCGCCATTCATAAATCCAGCATCCATTTCTACCAACCCATTAGCATTAGGCAGCCCACCATATCCAACCGATTTAAAGAACGGATAATCTTCCACTTCTTTGATGGCAGTCTCAACAGCGTCAGCACTCTTACCATTCTGACTCAAAAGATCCATTCCCTTACATAATCCTTCATAGGCCATTCTCCAAGTCCCAATCATTGCATACGTCATATAGCACACATCCCTTTACAAAAATTATTATAATTAACTTTTGACTTCAAAGAGGCATCCAATTGGACGCCTCTTTTTCATCTCGTTGTGTCAATTAATTTGTAGTTAATAATCAATTCCTAAAAGTTGCTCGATTCAAAAGTCGCTTTAATTTGATAAATTTTTAGGTATAAACCAAAAAGTTCTAATTAAACATTGTTGTTACATGCTCAGAGTTAATTTATCTAAACAATCTGAAATATTCGTTTTATCTATCCTGCCATAAAAAAATAAATTAGTTGGAAGAGCTGAGAGTATTCATTTGCAGCGAAAGTGGCGTTATTGCTTCAGCAATTACACCACCGGACGAGTTGAAGACTCGCGGTTTTTGCGAGGCTTCAACCGAGGTTCGAGACCGCACCTTGGCTCGGGCCGTTCCGCGCAGCAATTGAATACTCTCAGCTCTGGAAACGGAAACGGCATACTTAACTAATTATTTTCCAAACCCTTAACAGCCTTCAAATTATCAATTGAATCCATTGGAATTCTTCCAAGTCCATCCAATCCAACATTTAGAAGATAATTAATACCTAAGTCATTTAAATGTTTCTTGTATTTGTAAATATCTTCAGGTTTCTTCCAGTTCTGATCATGATATGAGAAACCCCAAGAATCATTCATTGTACCGGCAGTCTCGTACAATCCGTTTGGTGAAGGTTTTAAACCGTCAACAGCATTGTAATCAACCTTTTCATCACTTGCTTCAACTTCCGTTGTATCTGGAATTTCATTATCACCTAATGAAACATAATCATATTCACCATTACCTAGACGAGAATTGATTAGGCAATCTGGTTGAAGTTTTTTAACAGTATCGTAAATTCTCTTACTTTGCTCTTCTGTCAGTGTCATCGGAACGTCAAACCAAGCAGTTGCAATTTCGCCATAGTTAGTCATCAACTCTTCGATTTGAGGCATAATTTTATTTTCAAAACAGAGATTGTAATCTTTTTCGCCAGTAAAGTCCCAACTGTTATCCCAAGTTGTCCCGGCGGTTTCAATATCATTTGATAAATATCCACCACCGTTATAGTCGTGCCAATCGAGATCTTGTGAGTAGTAAATACCGAATTTTAATCCAGCCTTTTTACAAGCTTCAGATAATTCCTTAATAACATCCCGATGGAATGGTGTTGAATCAAAAATATTATATTTATCAACTTCTGACTTATACATTGCGAATCCGTCATGATGTTTTGTGGTAATAACTAAATATTTCATACCAACATCTTTAGCCAAATTAACAATTTTATCAGCGTCAAAATAAATTGGGTTAAAGGCATCAGTCAATTTTTCATATTCAGCATTCGGAATTTGAAGTTTTGACTGAATCCATTCAGCATAATTACTAGACGATTTGCCGTCATACTCTCCTGCAAGTAATGAGTATAATCCCCAGTGAATCATCATGCCGTATTTTGCCTCTTTAAACCATTTCATATTTTCATTCATTATTTACATCCTCCAACTATTCTTAATAATAATTCGTAATTTTACAGTGTGAGACGATCTCTTTTAACTGTGTATATATCGTAAAGTGCAAGGGCAATATAGAATAAACCTGAAATTAGAATAATAAACTGTGGAGTAGCATTTCCAAAAACAGTTGAAATCAATTGGAAAGCGTATGGTGCAGTTAAGAAACCAATATTGATACCGATAATAATAATTGACGTTGTTAAGTTCATAGAATTCTCTGGAGAATAATCAACCATTCTGGCAGTTAAAGCGGGATTGATAATACCATTACTGAATCCACAGACAAGAATCAAAACAAGTAACACTGGAATTGATGTTGATAGTGTTAGAGCAACCATAGCCACTGCTGTAATTGCTTCGAATAAAACAACTGTCCATTTGCCAAAAATTTTGGAAATTCTTTCAAAAAGTAATCCTGAGAAAATTGAGCATAGTGTTAAAAAACCGAAGATATAAGTTGCTGTAGCAGCAGTACCAATTTTATTGTCAACCACATAATTTGCAAACTTCAATGAAATGGCACTGTAAAACATACACATGAATAGGAAGATTGCTGCTAATTTAATAACTTTGAAGTTCGTCGATGGTTTCACATTTGACGTCTTTTCGACAACCTCAGTCTCACCATTTTCATCCGTAACTGCTTCGAAATTATCCAGTTCCTTAGGGACAAAGAGCATAATCAAAACGATAGGAATCAATAGGAAGAAGAAAACTAAATATGTTGTATTCCAACTGATCTTTATCAAGAATCCAGCGATAAATAACATGATCGAGTCACCGATAGCACCAATGGCGTTACGATAACCTAACAATTTGTGACACTTTTCTTTGGAGAATGTATCAGTAATATATGAAACACTAAGTGGCGTAAAGATACCACATCCTACCCCAAACATTGCTCGAGATAATAGAATCGTGAAATAATTGGCCCAGAAAGCTGGTATGACACCGGTTATCAGAGCAATCGTTAAACCTAAAAGAACTGTATATTTTTTTCCAATAACATTACCGATAGCACCACTAATCACAGTACCTAGAAGCACACCACCGGTAGGAATAACAACCAATAACTCGATGTTAGAACTTGAAACATTTGAAAAATAATTCTGCATTAATGGAATCGTACCTGATATAGCATTACTAACTGACATTAAAAACGAAATAGATAAAATACCTAGGGTTATTTTCTTAGATGTTTCTACATTTTTTCTATCCAAACTACTTTGCATTTTCCCTCTCCTCGTTCATGAAATATATTTAACATTTAGTAGATCTCCCTTATAAATCCGTATGTCTCAAATTTTTCCGCAACAACCCCCTTCAAGTTATTGAAAAGTGTCTATTTAACACATGGTGCTAGTTGATAATTTATTACAAATATTTGTATCAATTATATTTCGATTATATTTTGCAAATTAAATTTTCAAAATTTACCTTTAAAATAGGCTGAATGTAGAACATTTGAATAATCTGAAGTATTCGTTTTATTGTTCATGCCATTAAAAAATAAATTAGTTGGAAGAGCTGAGAGTATTCATTTGCAGCGAAAGTGGCGTTATTGCTTCAGCAATTACACCACCGGACGTGTTGGAGACTCGCGGGTTTTGCGAGGCTTCAACCGAGGAACGAGTTCGCTCTTTGGCTCGAGCCGTTCCGCGCAGCAATTGAATACTCTCAGCTCTGGAAACGGCATACTTAACTAAACTTTCAACCTTTGGCATTCAATTAATAACGATTAATTAGTCGGAAGAGCTAGGATACGACACGTTATTTAACTTGTCCGTAATTCTCAAACTTCGTAGCCATTAATTCCATTTCTTCGTCAGGAAGAATGATTGGAGTACCGATGCTTTTTGCAATGCAATAAATTTTTGCACAATATTCAATTTCTTCGATGATATTAAAAGCATTAGCAATATTGTATGATCCAGCTAATAATCCATGATTGGCTAAGAAAACTGCCTTACGATCTTTCATGGCTTCAAATGAATTGTCAGCCAATTCTTTACTGCCATAAGTTGCATACTTGGCAACTCTCACATCCTTACCAGCAACCGCAATCATGTAGTGAGATGCAGGTAGTGGTGTGTGTAAGACTGACAAGACAGTTGCATAAATTGTATGGGCATGAATAATCGCATCTATATCAGTCCGTTCTTGGTATTCTTTCAAATGCATCTGCCATTCACTGGAAGGAACGGTATCGCCATCAATGACATTTCCATCGATATCTAAAATCACAATATCAGATTTTTTTATCTTATTGAAATCTATACCAGAAGGTGTGATTGCAATCTGACCATTTTGACGGTCATAGATACTCAAATTTCCGCCAGTACCCTTTGTTAATTCAGTTTCAACTAATTTTTTACCATACTCAATTAATTGCTCGCGTTCCTTTTCCATTAACATCGTTGTCATTCCTCACTAACTAGTTTTTGTAAAATGGTCCTAATTTTTCACATGCTTCAAAGTCGGCAGCTTCCAAGTTTTTAGTTCCAAAACCATCAAACATACTTGGTCTAAAGATTTTTTCACTAGAAACATTATGCAAGGCTACCGGAATTCTCAACATACTTGCCATCGTAATCAAGTCAGCACCGATGTGACCTTGAACGAATGCACAGTGATTTGAACCCCAATGATTCATAACATCATAAGTTGTTTCAAATCCTTTTGCGCCCAGATTTGGTGCAAACCAAGTTGTTGGCCAAGTTCTATCCGTTCGTTCATCCAAGATTTTGTGAACATCATCATCCAAAACAACCGTATATCCTTCAGCAATTTGTAAAGATGGTCCAATTCCGCGAACAAGATTCATTCTGATCAATGTCACAGGCAACTCTGCCGCCGTCTTAAAGTGTGATGAAAAACCACCGCCACGGAAATACTCATAATTTGCACGGCACCAGTCAGTTTCAGCGAGGCAGGCATCTTGATCAGCTTGCGTCATATTCCAGAACTCTTTCATACCCCTGTTTCCATGATCATCCCTTGCGGCCGCCGTTCCATCCAATGCAGAGGCACCAGAGTTAATTAAGTGTAGAAATCCATTTGCAGCCCTACCTGTCAGAGTTTTACCGGTAACTCTTTTGACTGCTTCTGGACTCCAGTAGGTTCTTACATCTGAGAAGATTGGAGCTTTGTTAGTTAGTAGTGTTCCAAGAAGCATTGATACCCCATTTAAAGTGTCATTTTCCGTAGCAAAAGCTGTAACTGGACGAGTCCCATTCCAATCAAATGTTGAGGCCATCATTGCTTCAGTGAAATCCCCATTTGGCAACCAATCTGTCCACTGCCGTTGACCTTGGAATCCACCAGCAATAGCGTTATGACCATGAGATTCTTCTTTCCAGCCAATATTGGCCAATCGTTCATTACCGAATAAAATATCTCTAATAATAATCGCTTGTTTAGCAATGAATTCCCAATCCTTATCAGCAGGGACTACTTTTGATTTTGTAATCACTTCTGGAAAATCTTTGCCTGCGTTAATATCTAATCCTTCGTGACAATTATCTTTGATCCACTTAAGTGCTTTTTCATACTCTTCATGATCATAAATTCCCAATGTGATTCGACGGAGAATTTCAGTCATATCAACAAACTCAACCGGCATACCGAGATAATCTTTGAAGAAATTACTATCCACTTGCGAACCTGCAATTCCCATTGAGGAGGCTCCAATATTCACATACGACTTCCCTTTCATTTGACCAATAGCAATGGCACCCTTAGCAAAAGTAAGAATTTTATTTTTGACATCTTCAGGAACCGAATTATCGTTAAGATCTTGAACATCATGTCCATAAATCTTAAAGGCCGGGTAACCTTTTTGGGCATAACCACTCATAGCAGCAGCTAAGTAAACTGCACCTGGCCTTTCAGTTCCATTGAAACCCCAAATCGCCTTAATTGTATTAGGCTCCAAATCCATCGTTTCAGTCCCATAGCACCAGCTTGGCGTTACGGATAATGTTGCAATTATGTTATGTCCCATAAATTCTTCTTGAACAATTCCTGCATCACCACGACCACCAATCGTCCTACTGGCTAAAACACATTGGACTGGCGTTCCGTCGGCATATCTTAATGAATTCTCGATTAATTCTTTAGCTGACCTAGCCATATCCATTGTTTTTTCTTCTAAAGATTCCCTAACACCACCCTGGCGTCCATCAATAGTCGGTCTAATACCGATTTTTGGATATGAATTCATGAATTTATTCCTCCATTAATTTACTTTTCAAAGGTTCAAATCTCTTTATATCAACTGAATTAGCAACAATTTTCCGTGCCGCGGCAACATTCTCTATTTCATCCAAGGAAATTAATTGCATAAGTACATTCCCTAATGCCGTTGCTTCAGCTGGACCAGATAAAACATTCTTGTGAGTAACATTAGCAATCAACTGACAAAAATAATCCGATTTAGAACCACCACCCACAACATGAATATCTTGATATGACTCTCCGGTCGCATCTTCAATTTCTTTAATCGTTTCGTTATACTTTTTTGCTAAACTCTCATACGCGCATTTGAAAAATTCACCAAGTTCTTGAGGAATTTTCTGACCAGTTTCAGTCGCATACGAGGAAATTCGTTTGCGCATATCACCAGGTTCATTGAATAAGTCATCATCCGTATCAATCAAACAAGTTTTAGCGGTAATATCTTCAACTATTTTGGTAATTTCCTCATAGGAGAGTTCGATTCCATCTTCGTGATAATTTCGTTTCAATTCTTGAACGATCCATAATCCGGTACAGTTTTTCAAAAATTCGGTGGTCTTGTTGAATCCACTTTCATTCGTCAAGTTATATTCAAGGGCTTTTTTATTTAAGATAGGATGGTTCAATTCCGTTCCAACTAATGACCATGTACCACATGATATAAATAAAAAAGGACCACTGGCTGGAATACTGAGAACTGCACTAGCTGTATCATGCTGACAGACATTTATAACTTGAATATCACCACAGTTAAAACTTTTCTTAACATACCCAAGTTGATTTCCTTCATCTACAATGTTCGGTAATAACTGAGAATTAATATTAAAGTTATCAACCGTTGTTCTCGACCAATCTTTTGAATATGGATTAGTTAACTGCGTTGTCGAAGCTATACTTCTTTCAGTGGCCATCTTACCGGTCAACATATAATTAAATAAATCAGATATCATCAAAATTTTTCTTGTTCTGAAATATTGGTCGGGATAATACTCACGAATAGATAAAATCTGAAATAAAGTATTAATTTTCATAATCTGATTGCCAGTACTGTCATACAAATCTTGTAAGGTGATAAAATCTGAAACTCTGGCAAGAATCTTATCAGTATCAACCCCTCGGTAATGCATGGGCACTCCAATTAAATCTCCGTATTCATCAATCAAACCAAAATCAACGCCCCAAGTGTCAATTCCTAAACTAGTAACTTTATATTTTTCTAGCGATTTATTTATTCCCAGTTCAATCTGTGAAAATAACTTATTAATGTCCCACGATAATTTATCGTCAAACATTATTGGAACATTTTCGAATCTATACATTTCGTCTAGTCGAATTTTCCCATTTTCATACCTTCCAACAATGGCTCTACCGGAAGACGCACCAAAGTCCATAGCTAGTACGTTTGTCATGTCCTCCCTCCATTTCACTTGTTTTTAATTTCCATAAAAAATATAACATCATAATGGAACCGGTTACATGAAATGAACAGATAATGAATTTCGTTCAACTTTTGTCTATTATTAGTTCACTATTGTTCAAAAAGTTGTTATTCTGATTATGAAAAATTTGTACATTATTGGGGAGGATTTTCTTTGGATAGACAGGACAGAATTACGCAAATCACTGAAATTGTTCAAAAAAGAAGAAGAGTAAGTACCACTGATTTAGCTTGTGAAACATTCTGCAGTATATCAACATTAAGAAGAGATTTAATATATCTAGAAAAACAGGGATTAATTAGACGAGAGCGTGGCGAAGTTATCCTAAATACTTTTAATAACATTGAGCAAAATATTATCTTACGTTCAAAACAACATATCCAAGAAAAAAAATCTCTAGCAAAAATTGCTAGAGATTTCATTGGCCCTGGAATGTGTATCTACTTAGACTCCAGTTCAACTGTTTTTCAATTATGTGAATTAATCAAGAATATCGATAATCTGATTGTTGTAACGAATGGCCTAAACGTTGCTAATGCACTGGCAACTAATGGAAATACTACTTTAAGAACCTTTATTACCAGCGGTGAGATCCAGCACAATTCTTCCTCAGTATTAAATAGTGAATTCGAAAATCCAATCATCAATCACTTTAATATTGATATTGCCTTCTGTTCCGCCAGTGGTATTGATCAAAATAGTGTTTATGAATCTAATATGAATCAAGCGTTCTCAAAAAAAAGTATCATGGACAAATCACAAGAAACAATTCTGTTAATTGATAAATCCAAATTTTTCAGGAAAAGTTTTTTTAAGATGAACACCTTAACACAATATAAAGTCATCATTTCAGATGCTCTACCAGCTGATCCGATATCAAATGTGGTTAAAAATAATAACATTGAATGGATCTCATCTGATTATTTAAATAACTAAAGGTTAAAAGTTTGGTTAAGTATGCCGTTTCCAGAGCTGAGAGTATTCAATTGCTGCGCGGAACGGCCCGAGCCAAAGCGCGGTCTCGGAACCTCGGTTGAAGCCTTACCAAAGCCCGGTAAGGCTTCAACACGTCCGGTGGTGTAATTGCTAAAGCAATAACGCCACTTTCGCTGCAAATGAATACTCTCAGCTCTTCCAACTAGTTTGATTTTTTTATGTCAGTAACAATAAGATAATGAAGATTGTGGATTATTTAAATAAGTTAACTTTAGATCTGTTACAACAATGGTTATATTAATTTTTTGTCTTTCAACTTTCAGTTAGAAAATTGATTCTTAAAATATTTTGCATTTTATGATAAAAAGAAGTCGCCTTTCACTTTTGAAATTGACTAGTTTCTTCAAGTGAATAAACGACTTCTTTTTTGTCCCTAATTAAACTACTAGCTGATAAGTTTCAAAATCTAAAAACTAAACATGATTTTGACCACTCTGTTTATTGTCCTCAGATATTTTCTTTAATTTGACAATCAAACAATTCATTAGCTTTCAACGAAATTAACTTATCCATAACTTTGATCGTACAATCGTGATTAGCCGTAATTGATAACTTATTATCATGGAAATCAAAGTGATATTGAATTCCACGATATGTTTGCATGAACGCTAATTTTGTCCAAGTCGTTGGTAACTGAGGATTTATATTCAATTGACCATTCTCTAATTTAACACCAGCAAAGTCACGCATGATAACTGTCAAATCAGCTCCCATCACCCCGGTATGTATGCCTTCAGCTGTGGTACCACCTTGAATATCATCATAATCTGATTTCACTGCCACCTTGAGTTTCTTCCAAGCGGCATCAACATCCCCTAATGCTGCATCAACACTGGCATAAACTGGTCGAGAAACGGTCGAACCATGGACTGTTCTAGATAAATAGTAATCACAATTTTGTAATAGCCACTCTTTAGGCAACTTATTACCTAATTTTTCGATTACCGAAGCCATGACTTTAGGTCCCAAGTTATAAACCATCATCAATGTATCTGCTTGTTTATCGACCTGATAATCATTGGATGACTTACCTTCTGATTTCAAAATTCGATCGATTCGATGAATGTCACCATATTTTTTTGCATAAGCTGTCAAATCCAACTCCTGCAATTCAAAGTAGTGATTATATTGTTCAATAACACCATCTCTAGTCACATTAACGGCTAAATTTTGACTGACTTCTTGAGACTTTGCCAACAAATCGTCATCGAAGTCTGACTCCTGGCAAGATTTTTCGAATGCCTCAGAAATTGTATTCTTTAAGTCTAGTAACCATGATAACGACCAAGCCAACATCAAATTGGTATAGGCGTTATCTGACAAGCCACCAGTCTTCGTATTAGGGTAAGCTTCATGAAATTCATCTGGACCCATTACACCCGACAAGTGGTATTTGTTGCCATCATACTCTACTTTATTTAGCCAAAATTTGCTTGTTTGTAATAACAAATTTAAGCCACCATTATTGATGAGTAAATCATTCTTACCAGTAATTTGAGTATAACTCCAAAGATCATAAACAATTGCCAAAGACACATGGCGCTGCAATCGTGAATTATCTGGATACCAAGAGTTCGTCATTGGATTCAGATGAATAAATTGTGCCTGTTCATCCCCGATACCAGCTGATTGCCAAGGATACATGGCACCATGTTCCAATTGCAAACGTGCATTTTCCATCGCAGCCTTTAGACGATTGATTCGATATTGAATAATTGCTTTTGCCGCCAATGGTTCGTTAGCTGAGTAATATGGAACCATGAATAATTCATCCCAGAAAATATGTCCACGATATCCTTCACCGGTTAGGCCACGAGAACCTACTGAAGCGTCGAAATGAGGATTAGATAGTTCTGAAGCTGCCTGATGGAGTTGGAAAATATGTAGGCGAATTAATTTCTGAATATCAATATCATCGGTTGTTAATTTAATATCTGACTTCTGCCAAAATTTTTGCCAATGATCCAAATTTGTTTGATAAATATTCTCGAAACTGCTTTGCTTGAGTGATTCTTCAACGATATTCAAAACATCAGATGTCTCATGACTTGTAGCAACAGCCATAACTCGATTTATTACTAATGGCTGACCCTTTTGTAAATGAATTTCAGCTTGATCGACCACAGAATCATCAGAATATTTAGTCACAAACTCAGCTGTATCACTTGTTGTCCTTGCTCCAAGCACAAAATTTATTTCTGACTGTAATGTCTCGCCTTGTAACATATGGTCTGACGTTTTGGTTACAGCAAACTCCTGACTATTAAAATTACGATAACGAGCAACATCCTTATTCTGAACTTTGCCATCAATTAATAATTCAACTTTTACATCAGCATCAAAATCCAAACTTAACTCGATTTTTAATGCAAATTGATGATAATTGACGGGATCACATATTTTAGTTGTTTTTAGAAACAGCTGTCCTTTTTCAATTGGGAAGGTTAATTTTTCAACTAAAGTACCATGTTCCATATCTAGTTGAGCCAATCTATCACTGTAAGGTACCGACAATTGTGTTTTATCAATAGTAACTTTTAATAATTGTGGATTTGGAAAATTAACTAGGTCCTCATTCACGACTTCTCGATCATTTACTTCGGTTTTAGTTTGATTGAAAACACCTGCTACGTATAGACCGGGATAATGATCAGCGCTATAACGACTAACTACAGGTGCACCCCGCCATCCTAAATAACCATTACCTAGCGTGAGAATTGATTCTTGTCCATAAGATTTAACACCAATTGGCGTATCCCGATAAGTAATTTGCCAATCTTCAGTCATAGTAAGACTCCTTAGCTATTTATTTGTAGCATCTTTAAAGACATTCTTCTTTTGAGCTGACTTAACTTTATCCAAGTCGGCATCGCTGAAGCCCCAGAAGTATACACAGATAAATGAGACGATGATTGTAGCAGCACTAGCAATTACAAAGGTCCAAATATTATTAGGGTTTGTCTTTGAGAAGAATGATGGGAAACCGATCAATGAACCAGTAAAACCAAACATATCAACTTTTAATAGTCCAGCAATAAATCCACCGACAGCACCACCAATATTTGACATCCAGAAAACATGACCATATTTCAAATTAATACCATACATAGCAGGCTCAGTAACACCGGCATATCCTGATAAAGCACCAGCTAATGATAAACCTTTAATATCAGCACGTTTTGTTTTAGCCCAAACGGCCAAAGCACCAGTACCTTGAGCAATCATAGTAAAGTTGATCAAAGCATTTAGAACAGAGTGTCCGGTCATAGCAATATCATTTGAAACAATAGGCACAACCATCCAGTGAAGTCCGAAGATAACTAGAACTTGATACAAACCACCGATCACTAATCCGGCAACAGCTTCATTAGCTGTAACAAGCATGTTGATTCCGGCAGCCAAAGCACTTGAAATCAATGAAATAACTGGTCCCATGATTACTAAAACAGCACTTGCAACAATAAATAATGTGAATAATGGTTGTAAAATTGAACGAAGACTTAAAGGTAGAACCTTCTTGAGCCAATTACCAACTGGTCTAGCTAACCAAGCAGCAAAGATAATTGGGAAAATTGAATACGTGTACTGTGGGATATGAATTGGTAAGCCAAAGAATTCAGCGTTCATTGGAATACCTAAGAAAGTTGCCATCCCTTTTGTTGGTGCAGCCCAGAGAGCCGCAATTGTTGGATGAACCAAAACACCGGCAATTGCACCAACAACGATTGGATCAGACCGTAGCTGTTTAGCTGCTGAGAATCCAACCAAAATAGGTAAGAAATAAAAGGCGGAATCGCCCATTGCGTTAATAATAATGTATGTTGTTGATTTGGTATCAATTAAATTTAAGTTAAATGTGAATAATGTTAAAAATCCTTTTAAAATACCAGAAGCAGCTAACAAGCCGATAATTGGAATCATTGAACCAGTAATTGTTCCAATTAAAACTTGGAAGGCTTTAGTAATCCATCCCCAAAGGTTCGTTGGACGTTCAGCTTTTTGTGCAGCGGCACCCGTTTCAGCAACAGCTGATTCAGTAGCATCCTCATCAGCAAATCCTTCACCTAATTGAGCAATAACTTCATCATAAACATCCGTTACAGCAGGTCCAATTACGACTTGATATTGGCCCAATCCGGCATTATACAAAGCTCCAGCTACACCATCAAGTGCAGTAATTTTTTCGGTTTGAGCTTTCTTTTCATCCTTTAAATAAAATCTCAAACGAGAAATACAATGAATAACTTTATTAATATTTTCAGCTCCCCCTACACCAGCAATTATCTCTGATGCTAAAGCCGAATAATCTTTATTCTTTGACATTTTGTTCAATCCCTCCATATCATTTTGCGGTTGCTTGTCCAATTGGTTGATTCTTAGTTACTGCTTCTTCAGTAACACTCAAAGACTCCAAATTTGTTTTAGAATTAGGAATCAAAACCATCACAGTTGGATCAAGTTTATTGGTTGTGATTTGGTTCCAATCAATATCAACTAAAGGTGTCCCCGCCATAACCTTTTTACCTTGCTTCACAAAAATTGTAAATGGTGCACCCTTTAAGGAAACTGTATCAATTCCAATGTGAATCAAAAATTGCAACCCATCATCACGTTCAATACCAACTGCATGTCCCTGCGCGACAGTTACTTTACCACTCACTGGTGCGAGTAATTCGGAACTGTTTAGGTCTGGTTTGATTGCAAAACCGTCACCCATCATCCCTTGTGCAAAAACAGGATCTGAGACTGTCTTCAGATTTACAATTTCACCATCAATAGGTGCAATCAATTCATCCGTTGATTCATGTTTATTAAATCCAAACATAATTTTTTCCCCTCTCTATAGTTGGTATCTAATGATGCCGTCGAGCAAATTCAACACTGCTAAACTTATCCGCTCTGTGTCTCGATTCGGTATATGACAAAATTCGACTATCCGTTAAATGGGTCTCGCTACGAACGACAACCATCGGCATTGCTTGATCAATTTTTAAGAGATCACAATCATCATATTCAGCATTTTCCACTGTCAAATGTTTAACCGCATAATCAACTGTCAAACCCAGCTCATTTTCAAAATAACCGAATAACGATTCCTTTGCCGACGCTTCTGGAACATCTTTGGAAACATCTTCATTAATGTAATCATAATCAAGAATCGTTGGTATCCCATTAACTATTCGTTCACGAACAATTAATTGGGAATACATCTCTGGCGATCCAAAACGCAGCCGTTCCGGAACCAAAACATGATCTTGAATTTTCAATACACGGTTGACTGAATCCAATCCACTTTCGTCAACAATTTCCTTATAACTTTTGATTGATGATACTGGGAAAAGATAGCGTTTCTTAACTAAGACCAAACT
Organism: Companilactobacillus huachuanensis; assembly: GCF_005404815.1. Lineage (GTDB taxonomy): Bacteria > Bacillota > Bacilli > Lactobacillales > Lactobacillaceae > Companilactobacillus > Companilactobacillus huachuanensis. Next base: position 5,696 of record NZ_BJDF01000022.1, on the reverse strand, counting down.
GCCTTTTCCTCGAATCGTCTGAATATATCCTTCATCAGCTAATAACTGAATAGCCTTGCGTACCGTTTCCCGGGATACATGATAACGCATGACCAATTGCTGATTGCTTGGAAGAATTTCTCCAGATTGGTATTTTTTGGTTTGAATATCACTTAATAAGTCGTGATATATCGTCAAATACTTCTTCATATGCCCTCCAACAACTCCTACACTACCACAACTAGAAAGCGCTTACATTACTGCTTTTGCGGGATTCACCTAAAAAACTAGACAAGTTGGTCGCCGGTAGTATCAGACTACTATATTAAAACTAGACAAGTTTTTTAGTAAATCTTCGTTATGGTATTAATTAGTAATATTTCAAGCTTAAATTTTAATCTACACAATTTCAAATCAATTTAAGAAATTATCAAGAAATGAATTCGTTGGTATATATCATGCTTTATAGCCGTTACAGATATATTTGGACAAAAATTTGTTTCATCCAAATTTCAAACACTTTTTAAAGCAAAAAACGGCAAATATTCAGTCATAAACTGAGTATTTGTCGTTTTTATTAATCGTCTGTAGTTGTATTCTCTCATATCTAGAGACGATATATTTATCTAGGACAACGTCTTATTTAGTTAAATCATATTGCATATGATCATATAAGTGGCTCCCAATATATAATTGGCCAACCTTTTTGAAACCAGTCTTTATATAAACATGTTGGGCCGGCTCATTATTTACATCGACGTTTAAACTCAAGATTTTTTCACCGCGATCACGAATTACGTCAATGAAGTGTTCCATAGTTTTTGTTCCGACTCCCTTGCCTTGAAATTCTGGAGCAACCGCAAATGAATCCAAGTACCATTCACCAGGCCAAGCTTCCTTATCACCAAACAAGTTCTTCTCTTTAATGCCATATTTGTGCATAATCTTGATCAATGGTTCGTCGATGCCATCCTCTAGTTCTTCAGGATAACCGACCATAATTGCAACAACCTTGTCATCGATCTCGTTTACAAGGATATTTCCTAGACCATAACGATAGCCAGGTTGGAAGAAACCTTCCTTGATAACCTGTGCCATCTTCTCATCGCCAACTTCTTTAAAAACATCTAATTCCATCTCATCGAAGATTTGGAACAAAATTGGCAATATCTGATCTGCATCCTCTTCTTTTGCATATCTAAACATCTTTTCACCTCATTATATATAATACATGATTTACAGAATTACTCAAATCTAGTCAAGTTAGGAACTCTTAAAAAGAGTTAACGCACATAAAAAAAGGCAATGATTTAATTCCAAATCATTACCTTCAGGGATTTGTAAAATTATCATCGATAATATCCCCTTTTATTTTATTTATTATTTGAAAAACATTTCAAAGATTAGCCAAAAACTTCCTTATGATTCAACAGCAGATTTTTTCTGATTTCCTCAATAACCTCGGCACTTAATATATAGTATCGTTCTGTAGACCATTGTTGAAATATTCTAATATAGCCAACAATTAGATACAATCTATCCTTAGAATCAGTGTCCTCACAATAATTTATAATCAAATCATTGAGTAATTTGATTATTTTTTGGAAAACGATTTTCTCTTCTGTTTCCTTGTATAGGTTTAAACAAAAAATCTTGTTATTTGAAACATAATTAATGAAATTATTAATTATATCTTCAAACGTCTTACTATTTTCCGTAACATTTTTCAATATTATTTCTTCAAAAACAGTTTTATAAACATCCTCCATAAAACCAATCTCAGTATAAATAGTAAGAATGTCTATATCGGATTTACTCGACAATTCATAAATTGTAAAACGTTCAAACCTTGGTGTTGTTAATGTATTACACACCGTCTGAATCACGCGATTTTTTATAACATTCAAGTTTTTGCACTCCAATCTTAAATTTGTGGCGTATCATCTTTAGTGCTCCATAATAGTAGCAAATTGATTTGTAATTAGATAGCCTTTTAATACGTTTTTTCAATTTACTTTGTTATAAAAATTGACCATTCAATAAATATAAATTTAAAATCTATCAATATTTAACTATGCTTTTTGCTGTTAAATATTGATTTCTCAGAATTATAATTAAGAGGTGAATTTTCTAAGGAGGAACCACTATGAATCGTAAAAGAATTGCTCTATTAACCGGTCTAACGATTTTAACCAGTACTATAGTTAATACCACTAATCCATTACGTTATGCTACTAAAGCTCAAGCGGAGGCTGCTCAAAACAAATCTAATTTAAAACCTAATTCAAAGTATCCTGATATTTCTAAAGAATTGGATCTCACATCTATGGACCAGTATAGTAGTGTCAATCTGTTCATGAATGTGACCTTAAAGAATTTTTACGTCAAAGATTTAGCAATTGATGAATACGATCAATATCATCTGATATTGACCCCTATCAAAAGCAGTGATCAATATTTTCTGATCGTAACTAAATCTAAGCAACCCATCAAAAAGAACCGTAAAATAAGCATACAAGGATTCATAAATGGAAAAACTAGAATTGATGATAAACAGATTGACGCTGGATTGAATCAAAAATATTTCAACAAGAAAGTTGTTTCAATGCTTGCTGACAATATCGGATTGTAAATGATTCTTAAAACACTAGGGATTGACGATATTCTGTTTCTAAAAAAATTTCTTCATAAGTGTATGAAAAAATTTGCACTATCAATTGAAAACATTCTTCTTTCCATACCATCAGTCATTGGATGTTTACTCACGTTTATTACAAATCTGGTTGTTTCCATTTGGCAACATACTACATCAAGTGTGCAAGAATTGTGCATTACTTTCAAAAAGTGTGCAGAACTGTGTAAAAACTTAGAATTGAATAGCCTTAGTTTAAAGGCACAAAAAAAGCTCTAAACATTGATTTAACAATGTTTAGAGCTAAGTGATAACCTAGATTGGTATAAGTTTACTATACCCTATAATGCCGGTGATCGGAGTCGAACCGATACTTCCTAGTGGAAACAGGATTTTGAATCCTGCGCGTCTGCCAATTCCGCCACACCGGCATAATATTACTAACTGTCATGCCCCAATTACTTTAGCATAACCAAAGGCGGTAACCGGATTTGAACCGGTGATGAAGGTTTTGCAGACCTCTGCCTTACCACTTGGCTATACCGCCATATTCATTTCTTACAGCAATTGGGTTAGCTGGATTCGAACCAGCGCATGATGGAGTCAAAGTCCATTGCCTTACCGCTTGGCTATAACCCAATAAAAAAGGGCGGTATGTGGGAATCGAACCCACGTGTGTCGGTACCACAAACCGATGTGTTAACCACTTCACCAATACCGCCATGATAAAAGGTAGAAACAGGGATAGTAGGAATTGAACCCACACCGACGGTTTTGGAGACCGTAGTTCTACCTTTAAACTATATCCCTAAAAAATATGGAGGGGAGTGGATTCGAACCACCGAACCCGAAGGAGCGGATTTACAGTCCGCCGCGTTTAGCCAGACTTCGCTACCCCTCCAAAATGGCGCGGGACGGAATCGAACCGCCGACACATGGAGCTTCAATCCATTGCTCTACCAACTGAGCTACCGAGCCATTTAACGGTCCCTGCGGGAATCGAACCCGCGATCTCCTGCGTGACAGGCAGGCGTCCTAACCAACTAGACCAAGGAACCAAATAATTATTTAAAGCTAATTGCGGGAGCAGGATTTGAACCTACGACCTTCGGGTTATGAGCCCGACGAGCTACCAGACTGCTCCATCCCGCGATAATAAAAAAGTAAATCAACTGTTACCCACTAAGGAGGATGTGGGATTCGAACCCACGCGCCGATTTCTCGACCTGACGGTTTTCAAGACCGTTCCCTTAAGCCGGACTTGGGTAATCCTCCATTGCTTAAAAAACGAAACTATAATGATGCAACAGCATCAATGACCCCTACGGGATTTGAACCCATGTTACCGCCGTGAAAGGGCGGTGTCTTAACCACTTGACCAAGGGGTCATATCTAACGGAGAAGGAGGGATTTGAACCCTCGCGCCGCTTGCGCGACCTACACCCTTAGCAGGGGCGCCTCTTCAGCCACTTGAGTACTTCTCCAGATATAGTGGGCCTAAATGGACTTGAACCATCGACCTCACGCTTATCAGGCGTGCGCTCTAAACCAGCTGAGCTATAGGCCCATAAAAGTGGCAAAGCGGGTGACGAGAATCGAACTCGCGACAACAGCTTGGAAGGCTGTGGTTTTACCACTAAACTACACCCGCATATCACTTTGCGACTACTTCTACCATAGCAAACATATCGATTTGCTAACGGTCCCTGCGGGAATCGAACCCGCGATCTCCTGCGTGACAGGCAGGCGTCCTAACCAACTAGACCAAGGAACCAAATATAATTACTTAAAACAAATTGCGGGAGCAGGATTTGAACCTACGACCTTCGGGTTATGAGCCCGACGAGCTACCAGACTGCTCCATCCCGCGATAACATTAATAAAATGCAAGGTCCATTATAAAACGATGGACCCTGTAGGACTCGAACCTACGACCGAGCGGTTATGAGCCGCCTGCTCTAACCAACTGAGCTAAAGGTCCGGAAAAATAGCGGCGAAGGGGATCGAACCCCCGACCTCCCGGGTATGAACCGGACGCTCTAGCCAGCTGAGCTACACCGCCAAAAACTATAATACTGACAACATACATTGCCTATCGGGAAGACAGGATTCGAACCTGCGACCCCCTGGTCCCAAACCAGGTGCTCTACCAAGCTGAGCCACTTCCCGAAAATAAAACTAATGCACCTAGTAGGAGTCGAACCTACAACCTTCTGATTCGTAGTCAGACACTCTATCCAATTGCGCTATAGGTGCATATTCATTATAGTGCCGAGGACCGGAATCGAACCGGTACGGTAATTACTTACCGCAGGATTTTAAGTCCTGTGCGTCTGCCAGTTCCGCCACCCCGGCGTTACTATAATGAAAGCGGAAGACGGGATTCGAACCCGCGACCCCCACCATGGCAAGGTGATGTTCTACCACTGAACTACTTCCGCATTATGCCGACTAGAGGATTCGAACCTCCGACCCCCTGTTTACAAGACAGGTGCTCTGCCAACTGAGCTAAGTCGGCATAAAACGTTACTTTCATATTCTACTAAATGGAACACAATATCGCAACAACAATATTGAAATACGGGTGAAAGGACTTGAACCTTCATGTCCACTGGACACTAGAACCTAAATCTAGCGCGTCTGCCAATTCCGCCACACCCGCATGGTGTGTTATATATATGTTGCAAATGAGCCGTGACAGGTTCGAACTGTCGACCCTCTGATTAAAAGTCAGATGCTCTACCGGCTGAGCTAACGGCTCATGATATGGAGGATACAGGGATCGAACCTGTGACCTCCTGCTTGTAAGGCAGATGCTCTCCCAGCTGAGCTAATCCTCCATCATGAGACAGCGTAGCGACTCTCTATCCTCGCGGGTAGTTTCCCACCAACTACTTTCGACGCGGAGAAGCTTAACTTCTGTGTTCGGCATGGGAACAGGTGTATCCTTCTCACTATCGTCACTACACTGTATTCTACTATGACACTCGTACCCTGAAAACTAGATATTAAGAATAATGAATTAAATCTTGAATCACTTCGAACTGCTGTAAACTCTTTACTCGATTAAGTCCTCGATCTATTA
>NZ_BJDF01000021.1 GCF_005404815.1 Companilactobacillus huachuanensis | reverse complement strand
ACGATTTTTTGTGTGAATATGAAACGAATCCAACAATTGTTAAAGGAAAAAAGCAAAGAAAATAAGTAAATAATAGAAAAAATGGCACGCTAATTGGTTGAAAACATCAATTAACGTGCCATTTTTGAATTCCATGAATCCTTATTAAAAAAATACTATAGTTTTTCAGCAGCCTCGTCTCGCGCCTCGATTTTGAGCTTCGCATAGTTCGCGAATCTCAAAATACGTCAGTGGAGTAAGAGCTAAAGCTCTAACACCACTTGCACTGCTGGAAGACTATCTCTCACCCGCTGGCTAATGTTTTGCTTTGCCTCTGATTGGTTGACTGTCTCTATGAATCATTTGAAATACCTTATGTATATCTAAAGGTAATGAACTGGAAATAATCCAAATTTTATTCGAAGTTATGGTAATTATATAGAATTGATTAATTTGACCATAAGCCTTGATACATCAGTGTTTGAAACCGCGATATTAATTTATTCATAATGCTCAAATAATAATCACCTCGAATCATTTTCACTGATTCTATTACTTATATAATGATTGTTCAAAAATTTAAATTTTAACTTTTAAAAAATAAACAAAAAATAGTGGTATCACATTCTATTTCATCAAATGTGATACCACTAATCTATTTCGTATAAATACTAATAGAAATTTGGAGTTGATTATAATTTAAGGTTGGAAGGTTAAAAATAAACTAGTTGGAAGCGCTGAGAGTATTCATTTGCCGCGAAAGTGGCGTTATTGCTTTAGCAATTACACCACCGGGCGTGTTGGAGACTTACCGGTTTGTGGTAAGGCTTCAACCGAGGTCCGAGACCGCTCTTTGGCTCGGGCCGTTCCGCGCAGCAATTGAATACTCTCAGCTCTGGAAACGGCATACTTTTAACCTTTAGAGACCTACTATTAAACACCATTTACCAAAGTCCATTCGACTTCGCCATCGTATTTTCCTGCTACGATTCCGGAATCAACGTCCAATAATATGCCTTGATTTGCTTGCCAGTTCTTCGCAATATTGGTTGTTTCACTACCAGGTACATCAGAATCACTTTGAATAAATGTTTGCTCGTTCAAATTATGCATGATACTGTCTTTTGAAATAAATATCAAATGACCATCGAGGTCAACTGGATTGGGGCTGTCAGCTCCCATCACCATCTTACTGGCCTTAGCAGTCAAGGTCCATGGTGTCATGACACTCTTTACTTGTAAGTCCCACGTTCCATCACGTCCTACTAATCGCTGTCCGGAATTTGCATTGATATTCTTAAATTTATAATTTGTACTCTCCAACATGGCCGTTTTTTCAATAATATTCACTGTATAGCTTTGTGGTGCTGACTCACGGCCATATGGATCGGTATAGTAAATCGAAACGGTATATTGCTTAGTAGCATCGGTCATCCCATTAGCTGTCGGATCAATGGTAAAGTCTTGTTCTTGCGGTGTTGCTGCTGGTGTATCACCACTGTAACTGTTGATTGTATTGTGCCCATTGGCATTGATATACCACGTTAATTTGCTTGGTGTCACTTTATAATCGCCATCATATCCGACTATACCGGAAAGTTCAATTTCCGTCCCTTGAATGATATTTTTGACAGGATCACTAGTTGTCAAGGTTGGTGTTATATCGGGTACATTGACCGTAACATCTGTTGGAGAGGTGGACTTATGCCCATCGGCGTCAACAACTGTGATTTCAACGATATTCGTTCCCACTTTTAGACCGGTATTACCTGTGTAATCAGAAAGTGCCATGTCTGCAGTCTTATCGTAGGCATATGGTTTCAAAGTAAAACTGTATTTACCGTCATTAGTTCTCTTTGTTGTAACTGGATCTTGTTTGGTTCCGTCTTGATTAGTGATTGTATAGTAAATAGTTGAATTACCATCTTCAGCGGTTGTCGAAGTATTATCTGAATGCTGATATGTTCCGGCAAGCGTAATTGGCTCATTGTCAGTCACTGCAACCTCAGTTTTGTCCGGTGTAACGACGATTGTTTTGGCTGACACGTTGATTTCATAGACCAATTCATTCGAAGTTAAGGTATCTGTCCCATCAGCAGTTTGAAAATTATTGTCGATTACCTGAACTCTCACAGTATGTTGGCCATCAGGCAAATCTTCTGCCATCATAGGAATACTGAATTTGTCATTAGCAGTGCCAGTTTCCTTGCTGACTTGCGGTTCATTATCATCAAGCGTTGTTCGAATAGACATCTCGTCGGTGGAACTGATCGTATCGCCGCTCTTAAGTGAAACGTCCCCTGTCAAAGTAGTGCCTTGACCTAATTGCAGGTCGGTTTGTAAAGGAGAGGTTGCTGTGATAATCAAAGTATCAGCCGGCTTTACAATATCAAAAGCCGTCGAAACTGCTTGAGCTTCGTAGTTTTCATTCGAGAATTTGGCGGTTGTTGCTGGAACGGTCAAACTGGTTGAACCTGATGGAATTTCATCTGCTGTAGCATTCAACTCAACTCGAGCATACTCCCAGTTATCTCCAGTAAGATCACCAATTTCGTTGTCCATACTACATGTCAGAACCCCATTTACTAAGTCAGACGCTGGAACATCGACATCTTTATCCTTGATACTACTGTTCTTACTAATATAATGAATTTTACCAATATTACCGCTACTGTCAGTTTTAAGCGTAACATTCGTTGGTATGTTAATAGTTTCAGTCATACCAGAAGCTGGCTTTTCACCTGTTATATAGTGAAACAGGTAATTCAATGATAAATCATCATCGGGATGAATCTTTTTAGCTTCAGTCATAGCCAATGACTCAGTATCAATCAAATTATCATTTTGATTTGGCAAAGCTGGCGAATATTCGTCTTTTGCTTGTGGATAAACTCTGGTATTAGTGGTTTTATCCACTGTATAGGCATTGACCTCAGCGTTAACCAAAGAAGGCATAGTTTCAAAAATTGCAGCACTAGTTGTAGAGGCACCAGCTCCGGTTGCAGCAGTAAATCCATATCTGAGTTTATTTTCACCGGCAGTCATGTTAAAAGCAGTCATATCCAAATTATCTATGGTTACATCTGTCATTGGCTTTTGAGCAGCGCCGGTTGCGGGGTTCTTGTCACCAACCTTATAGGTCAACGTGGCATTGTTACTACCCGAAGCAGGTGGCGTATATTGAATTGTCACATGACGCCATGAATCTACCGGATTCTGACTATTTGTCGATTCCTTTTGAAGATATACATTGTTACCATTTTCGTCAGCATTATTAGTTCCCATATGATGAATCAACGCTATGATTGACTTACCAGAAGTTATACCAAGAAAACCAGACTTTGGTGGATTTGCAGTATTTAATTGTTCATAAGATGATGTTCTAGCAGGATAATTCCAAGCAATATGTGAATATTGGTCATCTTTCTTATTATATATATATGCATTATCCCCTGTATCATGATTATATGGTAAGTAGTCAAAAGCATCTTTTGCTGAAGGCAAATCAGCAACTGTATCATTAGTTTTATAATCAAAATAACTAACTGGTTTTCCATTATTATAGTGATTAGTGTATGTATCAAATTCAATCGCAAAACTATTTTGAATGGCCTGTTCTTTTACCGTAGGTACACCACCAACTCTAGTATCACCGACAGCGGTCAACGAATTATAATCTGATCCCCAGACACCCAAAGTTTCGCCAGAATTTACATTACCATTAATATTTGAAATTGCATTAGGACCATCATTTTGAAGTACGAAAGCCATCCCATCAGGAATAGACCATCCCTTGGAATAATCTGGGCTACCAAAATAAACCCACATGGAGAGCGTCTGTTTCTGATCGATATTCAAATAATTATCATCGTTGTTACTCCAAATAGCACTCGTCTGATTGGCACCATTAGTTAAACCAACAATTTGGTCAGCGTTAGTATTAGAAATAATACTGGCTTTATTGCCTGTGAAATCACCAGGAGTAAAGTATTTTTCTACCGATAGACCTTTAATCGGTGGATTATTCAAAACATCACCGTCAGAATATGCTTGTACAACAGTAGTTTTTTGAGCAAAACACAAAAAAGCCATTAGTGCCATTAGAAAAAGCATCAACCGCTGAATATTTCCCCGCCTACACATAAAGACAGCTCCTCTCGGGTAAATTTGTGTAAACACACTTATGTCATTAATATCATTATTACACGTTATAATAATTATGTTAACCAGTTTTTGTAAACGCTTTTATGAATAATATATTATATGGGCTATGCCGTTTCCAGAGCTGAAAGTATTCATATGCTGCGCGGTACGATTCGAGCCGAAAGGCGGTCTCGAATCTCGGTTGAAGCCTTACCAAAAAACGGTAAGTCTCCAACACGCCCGGTGGTGTAAGGACTAAAGTCCTAACGCCACTTTCGCGGCAAATGAATACTTTCAGCTCTTCCAACTAGTTTTTGTAATAATAAGAATGTCCCATTGTAATTTTTTGCTATTCAAACAAATTAGTAAATAAATTTAATCACTTCGCTTGCAAGGTAAAAAATTCTTAGAACAACAAAAAAACTCATGATGATTAGAAATAAATCTAACTATCATGAGTTTCTTACTTTTAATTTTACATTCAAATATCAAGATAACCTAGCCGGAGGTCGACAGTGATGATGTAGACAGCTGTGCAAGTAGCGTTAGAATGGCGATTTTCCATTCTTACACTACCGACGCATTTTGAGATTCGCGTACTTTGCGAAGCTCAAAATCGAGGTGCGAGACCTTGGCTCGCACCGGTCGCATAGCAGGCTACATCATCACAGTCGACCGGAGGCGGCATTGAACAGTTATCTAATAGGACATGCACCACCGGCACAGTCTGATTGATCAACTAATTCGATATCTTTCTTATCGTGATTGTCATTTTGTTTGGCAAAGACAGCGGCAACATTTTCGTTAACTTCTGACTCACGTTCTTGATAAATCTTCTTGTCGATTGGTTCCTTAGGTGCTTGTTTAAAGTCAGCACCACTATATGGCAAGAGTGAAGTTGATTTTGTAACATGTCTGTATTGGTACATCAATGGTGCTATTTGGTCGGCTTCATTTGGTTGGAATGTAATAGTACAACTAACCGCATTATCGGACCAATATGTTTGTAAGAAAGCTTGAGTCGCAAATTGTTCAGCAATCGAAACTGATCCAGCAGATGCAAAGTTAGGGTCATCAGCGTTGGCCGCTTTAACTGGGAACTCAACACACATTGTATGTTTGGTATAAACATCTGGTTCAATCTTATATCCACAAGCTTTTAAAGCTGGCAACAATGGATCGGAATCTTGGAAACGAATTCTTTGAATCAAGTAACCAGCATAATGGAAATGCATACCTTCGGAAACACCAGCCAATTTGGCAACTGTACCTGATGGTTTAACAGTTGTGTGCTTGATTGATGCCTTACATCCGAGTTCTTTAGAGTACTCCTTGTCAGCTTCAACGACAGTTTGATACAAGCCATCGAATTCCTTCACAACGCGTTGATCATAGATAGGCTTTTGAACAGTTTCTCCAGATTCAGGATCAGTGGTAGGTTCAAAACCAGTCACAACACGATTTCCGAAAGTGGTCAAAATCCAGTCTTGAATACCTGACATTGAGACACCAATTCGGCGGTTCTTTTGAATAACATTACGTGAAATTTCCCAGTCATAGTTGCTAAAAGTAACACGTTTTGTATAACGGGCAGCTAATGCAAAGGCTTCTTTCAAATCCCAACCCTCTTGAGTGGCAATCAATGGGAAGATTTCAAACAAGTTACATGGTTCACCATTACCCAATGAAATTTCTCCACAAGGATTAGTTCCTTCAACGCCATCATCAATTCCAGCTTGATAACCATCGATAGCACGTCCGTAATTACGTGATAATTCAAGGTTAACAATTCCGGGCTCACCATTGTGAGTAATTGAATCAGCGATTGGAGCATAACGATTGAATTCTGAATCAACGGCCACACTATTATTGGAAGCCCAACGATGGTGATAAAGTTTCTTTTGATCCTGTTTCATAGTGATAAAGTCATCATCAGTTGAACCGCCCAAAGCTAATTCAGCCGAACGACGAACGTTACCAGCAACAACAGTTTTTCCAATCAAATTACCCATATCGGTACAGTCAACTGAAGTCAACTTACGACCCACAGCACTATTCAAAACTTCATTAATATCAAAGAACATTTCAATCAAAGGTACTGGACCTGAAGCAGTTCCTCCAAAACCTTTGATTTTTTCACCCTTGGCACGAATATTCGTAATATCAAGGACAACATCTTTGAAACCATCATTAGTATCGTCAAAGTGAGTATCAATCATATTGGCATTGGCAACGACCCAACCTTCACGTGTATCTGGCAATGTATAGTGACGGGTGTCAGCAATATCATGCTTTGCTAACCAATCATCACGGTCAATTGCACCAGTGGCAATAGAATCCTTGTATGAGGCACTCTCCTTGCCAATAAGCACAGTTAAGTCAACCTTGTTATCAACTACAGGCATCAACTTCATGTTGCTAGGAACGACAGAAAAGCCGACACCGCCACCCTTCATCAATTGATCGAACATGAATGAAAATGGCATTGAAACAGCGAGTTGCTCTTTTTGAAGATAATTAGGGACAATGTGACTGTCACCATACTTTTGTGGTCTGATAGCAACGAACCAACAATTGTTCAGAGCATCCCCGTTACGATGTTGATATTCAGTTCCAGAAATCCAGAGGTTTCTCCCTGAAGGAGTGGCAGCTAAACCATAGACCAATTTGTATAAACTCTTTGCTTCTTCAACTAATCCGGCATATTGTTCATCAGTTAAATTAGAATTTTTCAAACGAGGATCAAGATTGATATTTCCCTCGACCACACGTTTAACAGTTTCGGACCAATTCTCAGTCCGACCAAGCTTGTCGATAAAACGCGCATAGGTACGTTTGTATGTGACCCAGCCTAGTTCACCCCAGTGGGGCTTAATCGTCTTCTTAACTTCATTGACGAATTCGTCAGATAAAATAACTTTATTAATTACATCCATTAATAATCACTCCACACATTTTTCTAATACAATATATAGTACCTTCAAATGAGTTCAATAACAATATGTAGTGGCTAATTATTATTAATTACATTTTCAGACTATTCTGAGTACCGTCATTTCGGCAATTTAAATCAAAAAAATACCATTTGTAACTTAATGAATCCTTTCAGATTCAAAGCGATAAATCAAAGTCGCAACTACTATTCTAATATCGAACTTACAGACTTAGCAATGATTTTTTCAATTTAAACTACGGTGAAAATTTCAAGTGGATAACAGCAAATTTTTCTCTTGACACGAACATATGGTTGTCACAGTAAGCGTTCAACAAGTAAAATTATTTTTAATATAAAAAAGGTCCAACGATTCGTTTCCGAATCATTGAACCTATACCAATTTTGTTTTTATAATTTCAAATTTTTAATTAACGTCAGCAATTGAAACAAACTCATTAGTAGCAACTCGATAGAATGACATATGGTCAACAAAAATTGCTCTATCTGAATACCAAACACTTCCAGGTGCTAATGCGCGATCAGTAATTAATTTGCCATTGTGGTCATATAAGGGTGCTGCAGTTTTTCTGATCACTGTTAAATCTCCAACCTCCGGCAGATACATATACCCATCATTTTGGTTAACTAAAACATTGGGTGCCAATTGAAAATATGTTTGATTTCCGTGATAGAACTCACTATTAACTTTCCATACGGTTCCTGCGTCCAAAACAATTGGAGTCACGCGACCTTGCATATCAGTCGTTTGGGACCTTTGGGTAACTGCAAAATCATACCGACCTGAGGGCAACGTCGAATCAGCCTTGGTTGTCGTTGTATTTGCTAATGTTAATGTTCCAAATAATAAACTAATTAATAATGATAAATACATCATAATCTTTTTCATATTAAAGACCTCCATTAATATTTATCACCATAATTATAGGGTTTTGAAGATAAAAAAAAGCAGACATAGAGTCCGCTTCTTTTATGAATCCCTATTTCTAATTCAATGCATCACCTAATGAAACAAACTCATCAGTAGCGACACGGTAAAACGTCATTTTATCGCGAAAAATTGTTCTATCTGTGTACCAAGATGATTTTGGTGATAAGGCACGGTCTGTAATTAACTTTCCATTGTGATCATACAGTGGTGCAACAGTTTTACTGCTAATCGTTAAAGTACCAACACTTGGAAGATACATATAACCATCGTTCTGATTTACTAACAAATTGGGTGCTAATTGGAAATATGTTTGATCACCATGAGTATATTCACTGTTGATTTTCCAAACAGAACCGGCGTCCAAAACCGTTGAAGTGACATTACCCTGCATATCAGTTGTTTGAGCTTTGTTAGTTACAGCAAAACTATAGCGACCAGCGGGCAATGGTGAATCAGCCTTAACTGTAGTCGTATTTGCCAAACTAACGGCACCAAATAATAAACCAACAAACATTGCTAAATACGTTGTCATTTTTTTCATAATATATATCCCCCTACAAGATTTATTAACTTAATTATACTCCTTCAGAGCATAAAAAAAAGCAGACCCGAAAGTCTGCTAAGCCTGTTTCATATGAACCGTACTTTGGGATCTATACTGCATCAGTCGACCAATCCTATGTTCCTTACAATAATAGTCCCAGTCCATCTTCCGAACCCAAATCTTAATATCCTTATCCCTAATATCCGATACTAAAACTTTTGAATGACTGAATGGATAAACAATTATTAATAGTAATGACATTAAAAATCCATTTGCAATAAACATCAAGCCGATTATCATCAACAAAGTTACAATATCGATTACTGTAATTCGACGATAATATGACTTCGATTGATCCAACGTTTGCATAGTAAACTCTCCCTTTGTAAGAATTCCCTTTAACGATTTCCACTATACACTTGGAAGATTATTACCACTATCAATTATATGAATCTTAACTATTTATTTAACATTATCATTTTCAATTAACTTTTGAAAATCAGGATGATTCAAAGAGATAGCAGAATAGTAAGCAATATTCTTATATTTTTCATACTCTTCAACTTGATCCGATTGGTATTTAAAAGCCAAAGCAATATTATAATTTAACTCATCAATAAAATATGATGAATGTCTTTCATTAGCATATTCAATCGCACGTTTGGAAACCTCAATCGAAAAATCAGGTTGATTAATTTCGGTATACATATTGCCCAAAGATTTGCATAAAAAAAGCACTTCTATTACATTTGCATTGGCAATATTCAAATTCTCTTGCAACGCATCAGATATCGTCTTGCAATAATATGCGACCATGTCCAAATGCTTTTGTTCAAGACAAATCATCCCTTTAACCAAATATGACATCAAAGTATAGATATCATCATTATCTAATTTTGTGCCCTGCAAAACCTTATCCAAATTGAAGGTACTTATTTCAAAATCCGACCGAAAGAATTCTAGGAGCCCCTTAACAAAATTAAATTGGACTCTATCCTTTGGGCTAATATCATTCTCAACTAAAGATAATTTGTCATCAATTCTAAAAGTATCCTTTAATAGGATACTCTCTTCAATATCATCCAAAACAAAAACCTTTTCCTGCTCAATATCACCGGAAAAGTCACTGAAAACATCATTCAACGTCAAATTTAAACGCTGGCAAATTTGAACCAACACTTCTATCTGTGGCGTCATACTATGCTTTTCCATTTTACTAATGGTGTTTTGGTTACAAATACCCTTAGCCAGGTTTCCCTGAGTTAAATTCAAACTACGTCTTTTATCATAAATTACTGATCCCAAAAACATATTTCTACCTCAACAATGAATATTCAAATTAATACCCAGTATACCATTCATGAATATATTTTACCGTTTATACATTTCCTATATTATACAAGTTTTTTTATGTTACAATTTTTAGTATTGTTTAAATAAATATATTATTAATGGAGGAATTATAATTATGTTAAATATTTTTGAAACTCTTATTGGTGGCGGAAATCATTGGGGTATTAAGTGGTATTAATGGCAATACCATTTTACAATATTGCATGGATAATAAATGATTTTCTAAGCTCATTTCTTTTATTTATAATCTATTTTCATATTCTACCAAAATCAAAAAATCACTTAAACTATATACTGTCGGTTATTATTTGTATTTGTTTTACAGTATTCGATGTGTTTAGTTCCAGTTTTCCAAATTTAAGCTCTTTCCTTATTATTATTGCTTCCTTCTTATGTATAAAATCAAAAGATAAGGTAATAGACAAATTAATAAGTTGGGCTTTCTCTTTATTTCTGGTGACAATTACGCAAGGAATGGGATCTATATTAATACTTAGTATTCTTCCTACCCTGTCTAATCCTAAAACTTCAATTCAATCAATAATATTGTTTGTTTTACTTACGTTTTTGAACTACTTACTAGCTTTTACATTTTTAGCAATCTATAAAATAACACTCAAGAAATTTGATTTTAGCAAATTTCTAAACGATCTGCTAGTTAAAATATCGATTTTAGTGTCATTGATTATATTAAACATATTTTATTTATCTTTAGATAGCCTCACAAAATATATAAATATGGATGAAACTTATCTAAAATTAACTGTAATTATTATTTTTATAACAATTATTTTTATTAGTACCAGTACCTCAATGTTTATTTATAGTCATGTAAAAGGAATACGAACAAACTTAGAACTAAAGCAAGAATCAGAACGTGATACTTACATTAAGGAACTAGAAAAAAGTAATGACGAGCTGCGTAAATTTAAACATGATTATAAAAATTTATTGCTATCATTATCCGCTTCCATCAACAACAAGGATGACAAGGACTTAAAATCATCTGTGGAAAAACTGTTAAATTATGAGCAGATCAATATTGAATCCGATAATCATCTAACTGCTTTGTATAAATTAGATGATAAATTAGTCAAAGGAATCTTGATTTCAAAATTAATGCAAGCAAAGAGTAAAAATATCAAGACAGATTTTGAAGTAGACAAAGATGCACAGATACCATCTAACTATTCCGTTGATATAACTAGAATTCTAGGAATATTATTGGATAATGCCATTGATGCTTGTCTCGAAACTGACAACCCTGAGCTCGATTTTGCGCTCATTTCATTTGATAATTACCTTGAATTTGTTGTAAAAAATAACGTAAAGTCCAATGATTCTATCAATACAAACAACGTTTATAAATCGGGTTATACTACAAAGAAAAATCACAGTGGTTTAGGGCTCGCATCACTCATGGATATTGTAGATTCAAATAAAGACTTTATAATCCAAACTGAAAACGACAACGGCTATTATTCAACTATCATAACAATATCGAAAGGCAAATAATGTTACTTAATATAATAATCTGTGAAGATAATGATAAACTCAGAACTTACTATAATTTGATAATAAAGAGTTATATCAATGAACATCCAGGAGTTGAAATGAAGGTTTCCATTTCAACCGGTAATCCTCGCGACGTTAATATTTACATGGATAATCAGAATGACGCTATTCGTTTTTTTTTACTTGATATAGAGTTTCCAGATTCTGGAATCAAGGGCATTGACTTAGCAACTAGCATTCGAAAGTTGGATTCGAACGCCAAAATCGTTTTTATCACTACCCATGAGGAACTGATGACCCTAATTTTTGACCGCAAGGTTGAACCCTTAGATTATATTTCCAAAGAAATCGGTCTTAAAGCCATCAAGAAAAAATTATATCAAGATTTAGATGTTGCAATAGAACGATTGGTTCCAATAACTGAACGTAATGTTGACACTTTTGAATTTGGTCCTAAACCTTATGTTATCCCAACTAATCAAATCAATTATTTTGAATCATTGGAATACAAACATAGTGTTATCATGCATTCTAGTAAGGATACCGCTAACATGCCAGATACATTACAATCAATTGCAGCAAGATTGCCGAAGTTTTATCGTGCTCACAAAAGTATTTTGGTTAATCCTGCCAACATCGAATCTATCGACGATAAACGCTCCAAACTGGTATTTAAAGATGGTTCTTCCTGTGACATTTCACGTAGAAAATTAGTTGAATTAAGAAAACATCTTAATAGGTAAACTTCCGGCTGCACTCATACGAGTGCAGCCTTTTTTATACTTTCAAGTTATCTTTTACCAGTTAGAATTTTTGGTGATATCCCATTTTATTATTTAAAATCTCGTAGTAGTATATAATCTATTAACAATAGTAAAGGGGATTTGTTTTAAATGGATAAAAGAATGAAATTATACAGTTCAATTGCTCTAGTAGGTTTAGCACTTAGCTCAACCATTGCTACAACAACTGTTAATGCTGCTGAAACAACTGGGGATACAGCTGCAACGACAACCGTTACTGATAAAAAGGATGGCACAGTTGTCAACAACAACCAAGCATCTACTACAGGCACAACATCCGACAATACTGGTTCCAATACAACCGATACCCAAGAAGATAAAACTGCTGTTTCAACTAATAGTGAGATGGGACCTGGATATTATGATTCAGGATTTAATATAAACTCATGGTTTTTACCTTCACTTGCTGATTCTGATTTCTTATCACAAATCAAAGCTGGTGCCATTGAAGGATGGACAAAATACAAAATTTTACCTTCTTTGACTGCTGCTCAAGCTGTTCTTGAATCAGGTAATGGTACAAGTGGATTATCTCAACCTCCTTTCAATAACCTCTTTGGTATCAAAGGAACTCCCGGACAATCATGGAGAACTGCTGAACAAGATGCTAACGGAAATGTTTACTACATTACAGCCACCTTCAAAACATATGGCTCATTCCAAGAAAGTATTGAAGATCACAATGCTTTGTTAGGGACAACACCTAGATATAGCAACTTAGTTGGTGTTAAAGATTATCAAACCGCCACAGCAAGAGTAAAAGCTGACGGTTATGCTACCGCCACAAATTACGCTTCAGTCTTGAACAATATTATTGCTTCAGATGGTTTAACAAGCTGGGATCAAGAAGCTTTCAATCAAACAGAATATCCACATAATGCTGTTGATACTTCAGTAATCACTATTAAGTACGTCCAAAACTATGGTGTTCTTGCCTACAATGATTCTGGTGCTTCAATCGGTGGAACTAACAAGACATTCATTGACGGAACTAAATGGCAAACTGCTGGTTCAAAAGTAATTAATGGCGAAGAAATGTATCAAGTATCTCCTAATGAATATATCCCTATGAAATATACTACCGTTGGTGCCGATGGTACTGTTACTATCAACTACACCCAAGGTTATGGTGTTCTAGGTTATCACTTGGATGGCTCATCAATTTCCGGAAGTAACCAAGTTCTTAAAACTGGTTCTGTTTGGAAGACATCTGGTGCAGCCATGATCAATGGTCAAATTATGTATCAAATTGCTACTGATGAATACGTTCCTAAGGAATACACACAATTCGGTAATGGCAAATAATCTACTAATTTTTTAAAACAAAAAGCAGCCCGTTCATAGGCTGCTTTTGTCATTTAAGGGGGAAAACATTATCGAAACATTCCAAACTATCATCAACAAAACAATTCTAGCTTGCGTCGCCATATTCACAACCGCAGCATTCCTACTGATGCTGGTCTTCTACTACCATAATTTTCTATTCCAAAATGTTCACAATGTAGTTATTGGTCTGGTCTTTATCATGCTGATTATCCTAATTGGCTATGGATTAACGAGAATCAAAACAGATGACCACACGCTCAACTGGCTCGTAGTCATTTCAATGTTATTAGTCTTTATGATAATGGCACTCTTTTGGATCTCTAAGGTCCCATCGATCCAACTCAGTGATTTCGGTAACTTCTGGGATCGACTATTGGATTATAAAATTGGGGATCCACTTTATCAAACTGACAATGACTATTTTTCAAAATATGCTTATCAATCGGGCTACTTTGTATACGCTATGATTATTTCTAAAATATTTGGTTATCATATTTTTGCTATTCAATTTCTCAATGTCGTTTATCAAGCATTGATACTACTTTTCACCTACCTATTCGTTGTGAAAATATTTAACAATATCAAAATGGCACGTCTTTCAATTCTCATTTTGATGATTGACCTCGACTGGTTTGCTCTAAACAGTCAAGCAAGTAACCAATATCTTGGTTCGTTGTTCTACCTAGTTACCTTCTATTTAATAATGCAAAACAAATTAAAATATTACATTTTAGCGGGAATAACTTTAACTGGTGGATGTTTGATTCGTCCGATTGGACCAGTTGTTATTGCGGGTATCGTCGTCTATGCATTGATTTATCTACTATTAAAGAACAAGGATTATCACGCCACACTAAAAGTTTTATTAACACTTATAATTTATTTTGTGCTATTTTCACTCTCAAGTTGGGGTATCAAAGCTAGTGGTATCAATGCCTATGGCTTAACTAACAATGACCCTGAATGGAAATTCGTTACTGGTTTAAATTACCAATCTAACGGGACTTACTCGCCAGACATGGATAAATTGATCAATCCTGACAAAACTCGTAAACAAATGAGTAAAGTTGAGAAAGCTCAGTTACATAAAGAAATTGCTTACCTCAATGAAAACCATGCTTGGGTACCACTCTTCATTCACAAGACACAAGGACTTTGGTCCAGTCGAACAATGGCAACTGACGCCGCCAATATACGGATGACTCACTCCATCAAAACAGTAGATCGAATTAATTTTTTGGCATACGTTGGTTCAATTATTCTGATAACCTTCTCATGGCTTGGATCGCTTGCACTCTTCAAAACTAAATTTAATGATAATTTATATCTATTATTGTTACCACTGATGGCTTTTGCGGTTGTTCAATTGTTAATTGAAGTTCAAGGTCGCTATCGAATCGAATTTTTACCAGTGATTGCCGTTGTTGGTAGTCTGGGACTATACAATGCTTTACATGCTCTTCATCCCATTAAATTGCGTTCTAAAAAAACCGCTCAAGCCTACTAACTGAAGGTTAAAGGGTGAAAAATCAATCTAGCCATTGCTATCACAGGCTTAGAGTTAATTTATTTAAATAATCAGAAATCTTCATTTTATTCCCGTTATTAAAAAAATAAACTAGTTGGAAGAGCTGAGAGTATTCATTTGCAGCGAAAGTGGCGTTATTGCTTCAGCAATTACACCACCGGGCGTGTTGAAGACTCGCTGGTTTTGCGAGGCTTCAACCGAGGCTCGAGACCGCTTTCTGGCTCGGGCCGTTCCGCGCAGCAATTGAATACTCTCAGCTCTGGAAACGGCATAGTTACCTAAACTTTCAACCTTTAGTTACTAATATGTTAGGAAGATGACTTCTAGTTACCTTCCTTTTTTTCTGTAATTTTTTCATTGTAACAATTATGTAAAATCCCCTTAGTTCCTACTATGTTACCCTTAATATTGGTATTTATAGGGGGAATCATTATCACTAAAAAGAAATTATTTTCAATCACATTTTTTATAATGTTATTTTCAGTACTTAGTTTGACTCATGCTACAACCGTCAAAGCTGCATCAAAAATTAACGATTACATCATTTCTAACAAAATCAAACCGGTTACAATTCAAAATCAAGAAGGAACTTTCAGCGAATGGACTGGTTACCGCAAGGGTATTGGTCATCCTGAGGGTATCGTGGTTCATGAAACTTCAGAGGCTAATGTTACGGCTCAACAATTTACAGACCGTTTCAATGCTCACTGGCCTACTCTGGAAACCTACGTTCACGCTTTTGTCGATGACAGTGAGATTCTCAATATTCATAATACCGACTATGCTGTCTGGGGTGCCGGTCCAACTGCCAATGCTCGTTACGTTCAAGTTGAACTCTGTCGGGTCAACTCCTACGATGCTTTTGCTCGTTCGCTTTCAAATGATGCTTATTACATTGCTTCGAAGTTGATTCAATACAATTTACCAGATATTCCTGGTCAAACAGTTGTCTCTCACGCCCAAGTCAGCAATACTTGGCATGAAACTACTCATCAGGATCCTGTCTATTACTTCAGTACTTGGGGTTATGATATGGATCAATTTAATGATTTAATCAAAACTTACTATAATAATTTGAAAACTTATGGTGATGTTAATGGTCAAAGTGATCATGTTATCAAAGTTAATAATGCTCACGGTTCTTTCGTGCCATTAGTTGGTATCAATGTTGATAATCAAGTTGTTCCCATCGGAAATCGTGCTTTGGGTAATAATTCGGTTTGGTATACTGACCAGAAGAAAGTTGTTGATGGAGTTGTTTACCATCGAGTTGCTACTCAGGAGTGGGTGGCTGATTCTTATAAGGTTTAATACTATGCCGCCGTCTCCAGTGCTGAGAACATTCACCTGCTATGCGGACCGGTCCGAGCCTGAGAAACGGTCTCGAACCTCGGTTGTTTGAAGACTTACCAAAGACCGGTAAGTCTCCAAAATCGCCCGGTGGTGTAACGGCTAAAGCCGTAACGCCACTCCCACAGCAGGTAAATATTCTCAGCCCTTCCGACTAATTTTTTTATAATAGTAATGTCTACCTGTAATTATTGTTATTTAAATAAATTAAATCTGAAACTTATTTCAGCCTTCAGTTAATATATTAAAAGGCATCAATTCAATTTTTTACAATTGGATTGATGCCTTTTTGGTTAATTATATATGCGGTGGCTCTAAAACGAGTTCCGCAGGCCAATTTCTTCCGCTTTGCATAGCTTCCCAAATCATCCGCAAGGTACGCGGATAATTCGTGAAGCTACGCAAATGCTCGGAAATTCCCGGGCCTGCTCCACTCTCTACTTTAAATTACTTGCCTTAACCCACTCATTTGTTGCAACTTGATAATAAGTTTCTCCGTTAAGAGTCATCTTATTAGCTGTTTGCCACTTTGTACCAGGTCCTAAAGCACGATCTGTAATTGCTACTCCACCTTTTGTATAAAGATTAGCGACGTTTGAATTGATTGTCACAACTCCTTTTGATGGTGTTACGTTTGTATCGGTTGTTGTTTCTCCAGCAACGGTAACGGTACTTGCATCAACCCACTCATTTGTTGCAACTTGATAATAAGTTTTACCATTCAAAACCATCTTACCAGCTGTCTTCCAAGCGGTGTTTGGACCCAAGGCGCGTCCTGATAATGCTTTACCAGTCTTGTCGTACAATGTTGAAACTACTCCACCGGTTGTAACGTTACTTGTAAATGGTGTTACGCCATCTGTTGTATCGTTATTAACGGTAACATCACTAGCTTCAACCCATTCGTTGGTAGCAACTTTGTAATATGTCTTACCTTTGATAACTTTAGTATCAAAAATTTTCCATGATGATTTAGCGTCCAATGTACGGCCTGTGATAGCATTGCCATAAATTGAATAAAGTTGTGCCGCTTTATCATTGACTGTAACAGTGCCTGTTGATGCTTCAGCATTCTTTGTTACGGTAATGAATTGCGTATTGTTGTCTGTTTGTAATGTCAAACTAGTTGTATCAGCTTTGTAGCCAGCAGGAATTTGACTTGTTGTTAAATTAATTGCATCGCCAACTTTGTCACCAAAGATTTCAGCACGGCCAACTTCAGTATTATCAGAAGTCTTGAAGATAACTGTATTGAAAACTTTCTTAGTAACGGGAACGTTGTATTCCTTGCCTTCAACTAATGTAATCGTTTGTTCAGCATCGTTGACCCAGTTACAGCCTGCTGGTAAATCAGTTAACTTAACAGTATTGCCAACGCCTCCATTAACAACTTCAGAGTTAACAAGCTTACTGTTTTGATCAACGTAGTTAACTTTAACAGAAACCATCTTGTTTACAGTTGCTGTAACGGTGGCATTGTCATCGCCAAAGATATTTGTGTTGTTTGTAGGAGTTGCATAGCCATCTGGAGCAAATGTGATAGCTGCACCTTTAACACCTTGCAAACTCTTATTAGCAATAAAATTGCCATCTTGGTCAACAAATCTAACATTGTTAGTTACAGTTGCTGCAGCTTGTGTAGTTGCAGTATTGTCAGCATGAACTGTTGTTGGTGTTGTAACAGCGCCTAAAACCATACCTGAAACTAGAAGTCCACTGAATAATAATGATGTACTCTTTTTCAAAATAATCCCTCCATCTAAATGTAATCACAGTAATTATATAACTATAAATGAATTATTCCTGATATTCAGATGAGGTTTAATACTAATTTAAATTGTTGGGCCGTCTCCGTGAGAGGGAGGTTTTCCACCTGCTGTAAGGCCGGAAAATCACCGACCTAACACCACTATCACTGCTGGTGGAAAACCTCTCTCTCACTCCGACTAATTAATCATTCATTTTTAATATTGACTAAGGTTTGAAAGTTGAATATCCAATATAACCATTGTTATTTCAGGCATAGAACAAATCCATTTAAATAAGCAAAAGATTTCATTTTATTTGTTCCTGCCATGAGAAAATAAATTAGTTGGAAGAGCTGAGAGTATTCATTTGCAGCGAAAGTGGCGTTATTGCTTCAGCAATTACACCACCGGGCGCGTTGAAGACTCGCGGTTTTTGCGAGGCTTCCCGAGGTTCGAGACCGTTTCCCAGGCTCGGGCCGTTCCGCGCAACAATTGAACACTCTCAGCTCTGGAAACGGCATACTTACCAAACCTTTAAATATTATTCTACTTTCCCATTCCGCCAATAATTAATCAATACAAACATCATCATCAGGATTCCGCTAATCACTAGAAGCATAAAGGGTTTATATACTAAAACTGTTCCGATAATTGTTCCAATTGGCATTGCTATTTGAGAAGCCCCAAAGACGAATGAGAAAATTCTTCCTTGAATATTTTTAGGAATCGAAGACTGCATATATGTACTCATCGGTATTTCCATTGATACTAATGATGCACCCATAATAATTGATACAACGAAGAAAATTAGTAGATTAATTAAATGTGGTGTCTTTAAAATTCCAGTACTTCCAAATATCATTAATGAAATGGAGATATTTATCATTGCAAACATGCTCATACGAATGGGATTTTTAATATTTTTCGTTAATGATAGGACGATTCCCGCCAGAATAGATCCAACTCCGACCATTGTTTGTTGCAATCCATATTGCCCGTTTGTAAATTTCAAAACATGCACCATCATAAATGGCAGTACAATATTGGAGATTGCTAAAAATATATTCACTCCTATGGACATTGTAATTGCGTACAATAAGACCCGATTTCCACGTAAAATTTCTAATATTTTAAAATTATGACTTTCGTTAGTATCTGATTCAATATCTGGTTCCGATTCGACGGATGCTTGAAAGTCTATACCTAATATCAAAAATAGGGAAACAACTACTGTAACCAATCTGATTGATATCATATTATAGATTCCTAACAACGAATATATAGCTGCTCCGAGTGCTGGTGAAAAAATCTGGGAACACGATGAAGCCAAACGTTGTAAGGAATTCAATCGTTGGATTTTTTCTCCCGGCACCAAGTTAATAACCGATGACTGATAAGCCGTCTGTTCGACTAAATTAAGGATATTTATAAAAACAAGTACAACCAAAGTTATCAAAAACTTCTTCGACATAACGATTTTCAGTTGTAATAGGAAGAAATAACACATGGTTACTACGAACTCACACAAATATGCCCACTTGAGAATAGTTTTATGAGGATATTTGTCTATCAAGTTACCTATCTTCCTTGATAGAAAGAAGGCAATCAATGGTGAAATTATTTGCGTCCCGGCAAACCATAAAGGCGATGAAGATTTTCGTAAAACATATAGATCAATTGCAAATGAGAACATACCATTTCCAAAACCTGATACAAATGATGCCGACGTTGCTAAATAAATTTGTTTTTTTATTTTATCCATGGGGCGCCCTCTTAAATTAGAATATAATTATAATATTTTTAATATTATGATTCTTTTAAATAATTAGAAACATTAGTTTTGTATATGGATATAGGTGATTAGTTCATAAAGTCTTGGATCGATAATCAAATTAAGATTCATGTTTCTAATTTATGATGTTTAAAATTAATTATATTCTAATTTTTAATTCATGCAAGTTCGAACCTCCCCTTAATCAAAAAGAGAAGCTGAATAAAAAAATATTCAGTTTCTCTTTTTGATTAATATTATTGTGAATTTTAAATTCAATAGCTGAAAATTGAAAGGTGATAATTTGATATACCTTTTATTACTACATGCCTAGAGCTACTCAATTCGAATAATCAGAAGTCTTCATTTATTGTTCCTGCCATAAAAAAATTAGTTGGAAGAGCTGAGAGTATTCATTTGCAGCGATAGTGGCGTTATTGCTTTAGCAATTACACCACCGGGCGTGTTGAAGACTCGCGGTTTTTGCGAGGCTTCAACCGAGGTTCGAGACCGCTTCCCAGGCTCGGGCCGTTCCGCGCAGCAATTGAATACTCTCAGCTCTGGAAACGGCATCCTTAACTAAACTCTAAACCTTTATTTATTAAAATAATTAGTTATCTTATTTAAATTAGGATATTCTTGCTTATTCTCATCTTTATAAAAGGCTGGATTATTTAACTGAAATTCTCCATTTTTTTGAACCCAATAAGTAACTTCAGGATTACTTATGACGAAAAAGTTCTTGGTTGTTAAACCATTCTTTTGATACATCTTCTTCTCAGTCTCATTTTCAGAATGAAATTTATTGAGCCCAACAATTATTTTTTGACCAATCTTTGGCATTGGGATATTGGGATTACTGAGATAAACTGGTGTCTTCGGATCTTTCACGCCAAATTTTGCTCCGACATAATTACCCTCAATCGAAGTCAATTGATATTTGGCTGTACTCAAACCACCAGAAAACTCAGTTTTAATGGTTCTACCTTTATAGGCTTTATTACCAGAGATAACCTTTTCAATATAAATAGTCGCCTTGGTTTCAGTTACTAAAGACTTACGTTCCTGCTCCAAGTTGACAACCTGAGCTTTGACAACTAACTTACTGCCATTTTTAAAATGTGACAGCGTCATATCTTCGTCATTGTAACCCACGGGAACCTGTGAAATGAACGGTGCATAACCTTTATGATCAATATTAACGGCCGATTTTTTTTGCTTATTCCAAACTTTTTGATTCTTTTGAATCATCTGTTGAAGCTGTTGTTCCTGCTGCTTAGTGTCATTATTTTTAGCACTGCAACCTGCCATCAATAGTAAACTCAAGGTCACAATTAGCCAGAATAGTTTTTTCATTTTTTCGGTTCGCCTTTTTTGAATTGATTACCAATATAATACGTAATTGCGGTCATAAAGACTGACATTATGGCAAAGATAATTAACGATGTCCAGTTTGTGTAGCCTCCAACCAGTAACATATAGATAAAGAAAACTACAAAATAAATGCTCCAAACGATTTTACGTTGATACTCAGTTACGATTTGAATCAACGCTAATAGGAAAATCAACAACACTTCCCATGGAAAATTGTAAAATAGTGGTTGCTTGTGCATGGCGTTCATCCCCATCATGATTGCCAACCAGAAGATAATGAATATTAAGAAATTACGAACAACTTTGTTCTTCATAAAACCCCTCTCATGAAAATTTCTTATTCTAGGTTAACATACTTTGTGAAATCACTGCCATGATTAGTGTCCAGTTCCAGCTGAAACATATTGTGTTAGACGACAATTCAATTTTACTAATATCGAAATAACTTTTCTATTTTATTGCTGTTATCAAACCAACCTGATACAATATCACTGTACTAAAAAAGACGGCAGACCACTACAGAAGGCCTGCCGCCACGACTCCACGAAAGTGGTAGCCAGTTAATCAACTAAAAGATAAGCCAATCGACGGTCAGGTCAAGGATGGCTTATTTTTTTAGCGTCTTTTTAAATCTTTTCCATGCCCTGGCTAAATGTGTGAGATCAGACAACAATCCATTGGACTGCTTAACGACCGTTCTCATAACACCTAGCAAAACTATGAGCGCTATCAAATAGTACAACAGCTAATTCCTTTCATAAAAGTTATTCACTATGCTTCCATAGTTTTCACCTCGATTCACTACCAAAATATGCTTCTATTTTATTGCTGTTATCAAACTAACCTGATACAATATCACTGTACTAAAAAGGCGACTGACCACCACAGAAGGCCCGCCGCCACAACTCCACGAAAGTGGTAGCCAGTTAATCGACTAAAAGATAAGCCAACGACCTGTCAAAGTCTTTGATGGCTTATTTTTTTAGCGTCTTTTTAAATCTTTTCCATGCCCTGACTAGGTGTGTCAGATCAGACAACAGCCCATTGGACTGTTTAACGACTGTTCTCATAACACCTAGCAAAACTATGAGCGCTATTAAATAATACAACAGCTAATCTCTTTCATAAAAGTTATTCACTATGTTTCCATAGTTTTCACCTCGCTTTACTCAGAGTCAGCTACCACCATCGACAAGTTGCATCCATAGTATGATGGTTACCAAATATTCTAGCAATAAAATATTGTCGATATATTTCATTATTATAGGAAATAACTAAAAGCCCATTTCAAACGATAAATGCCAAGATTTCATAATAATAAAACATCATATCCAAAAACTAGCCTCCGGCCGACGGGGAAAAACAGTCTACAATGAAGGTGGCGTTATGGCTTTAGCCATTACACCACGGGACGATTTTTGAAATTCGTGTACTTTGCGAAGTTCAAAATCGAGGTTCGAGACCGCTCTTTGGCTCGTACCGGTCCCCATAGCAGAACTGTTTTTCCCCGTCAGCCAGAGGCGGCATACCCCAACACCAAAAATAGCTTGCTTCATCCCAATAAGATGAAACAAGCTATTATTTTATTCTTTAGAATCAACCGCAGCTGCTTCCTTATTTTCTTTAGGTTTCTTAACCTTAAACATTCGCTTATCATGCCAAGTAGTCAAACTAATCAAGGCTGACAAGGTCAATGGCAAGATAATAACTAAGATTATCAAACCAAAGATAACGCCTAGTGCTACTTGAATCAACGTTGTAACACCAGATGGCATTAACGCCGCAAACGTACCACTTAAAATAATTGCCGCTGAAATAACAACTGTTCCGATTGACGTTGCTGCATTTAACATCCGATCTTTCAAATCCGGCATTGGTTCATCTTTAAATCGGATCATCAAGAAGATGCTATAGTCAACGCCTAATGCCATTAACATAATGAAGGTAAAGAATGGTGTATTCCAACTCAACATATTAATTCCAAGTACAAATTTCGAGAAGAGTCGTGTTAATCCCATTGAAACTTCATATGCCAACAACAACGTTCCAATAATTGTCATCGGTTGTAAAATTGATTCCGTTACCACAATTAAAGCAATACCGATACCAATGGTCATAATTGTTGCGGTCCGACCAAAGTCACCATTGGCTAATGTTCTCAAATCGTTATTCTGAGAAGTTTGTCCACCAACTGCTACCTTTGCATTCTTGAGTGGACCATGCTTTAATTTGGCTTTCATATCAGATTGAATCGTCTTTAATTCCTTAGATGTTGTGTCACTATTAGGATCACCCTTGAAGACAATCGTTAATGAAGCAATCTTTCGATCATCATTCATATAAGCATCAAGTGCTGGCTTGAAGGCTTTACTCTTAATCGTATCTTTTGGTAAATAGAATGTGTCGCCAACATACGATGTCCGCAATCCGTCCAAGTAGGTCTTCATCGTCGTGTTACCCTTTGCCAAAGTATCTAAGCCATCATTTGCTGAAGTTAATCCAGATTCTAGTTGTGTAACTTGAGCTGACATTTGTTTCAACTGAGTATTCATTTGCTGAACACCACTGTTGACCGTCGTTGCCCCACTAGCAACACTTTGTCCACCAGAAGTTAATGTTGAACTACTTGAATTCAAAGTATTGGTACCACTGGCTAAAGTTGACATTCCTGAAGTTAAACCAGGCATTGAACCAGATAATTGAGAAATTCCGGATGAAAGAGCTGTTGAGCCAGCACTCAATTGACTAATTGAACTTTGTAATTGTGAAATTTCACCAGCCGCTGCCGTACTATCTTGTCCAGAAGCTTGCATCAATGTTAATAATTGTGTAGCTTGACCTGACAAAGCGCTAACCTGTGATTGTAGCTGTGACATTCCGGAAGCAAGTTGTGTCGAACTACTATTTAATGTAGAAACACCACTTGTCAAAGCAGGTAACTGACTATTAGCACTCTGCACGCCACTATTAATACTTGAAACGCCAGCAGTATATTCATTGATTCCACTGGATAATTGTTGCGCACCACTTTGTAATTGACTAGTTCCGTCAGCAAGTTGTTGAACTTGAGCAGTGCTACCACTAATGTTTGAACTCTGCAATTGCGAACTAGCCGAATTCAAACCAGATTTAATTTGTTCGAGCCCTTTGGTTGAAGTCGTCAAACCATTGGTAATACTTACTAATTGATTCTTGAGATACATACTCTGAATCTTATTGCCACCAGGTTCAGTTGCAGAAGTGACGGTCTTAACACCAGGTTCTTTTTGTAAATAAGTTGTCAAATCATCAATGGCTGCCAATTTGGCCTGAGTCGTCATCTTCGAATTACTTTCGATTTCAACTGTAGCTGGAGCTGACATACCTTTACTAAAGTGTTTTTGAATAATTTGATAACCGGCCTTAGCTTGATAACTATCTGGAACTTCATCAGCATTATTGAAATTCAAAGTTGAATCTTGATTGATGAAAAATGGCGCTGCAAAAATTGCAATAATTCCTAGCATAACGACTGGGTATGCTAAAGCTGATCTAGATAGGCCATACCAAATTCGACTTTTACCACCTTCCGCACTGACCTTGCTAGGCCAAAACATTTTTGCACCTAACGTCTGCATGAAGAACATATTGAGCGTTAACAAAACTGCTAGTAGAACCAAAATACCAATGGCAACACCAACGGCACTTTGATAGAACGAGAATTTGGCTAATGCTAGAACTGAAAAGCCGATGAAAACTGATAATCCACTGTAAAGAATCGTTCGACCACCGTGAATCTGGGCATCATGTGAAGCCTCTTTAGCCGATAGTCCCCGAGCCAACGCTCCTTTGAAGTAATTATAAAGCAAAATATTGTAGTCAGTCCCAATCCCAAATAAAACCACGACCAAGAAAACTTGGGTAAAGTTGGAAATTGGAAAGTTAACTTTTTGTGCAAGATTCATAACGATACTCAATGAAGTAACAAACGCTACCCCAACGTTCAGTAAGGAAATCAGTGGCACAACTGGAGAACGGAAGACCAATATCAAAACGATAAAGATGAATATCACCGCAATAACTTCAGTCTTTTGAATCCCCTTTTCAGTTACAGTTGAAAAGGCATCATTCAACGCATCGACACCAGTTACATAAGTATGCACGCCCGAAACATTCAATTGTTGCTGTAAATCTTTGACTTGCTGGCCAATGTAATTGTTCTTCTTAACAGTTACTTGAGCCAATTGTGTCGTCTTATCTTTAGCAATCAATTGCTTTTTAGTTTCAGCGTTATCGCTTGGACCCATGACATTCGTGATCTTGAGCAATTTCTTATTACTCAATTCATTTAATTTGTCATTGATATTATCCGACTGTGACGACGAAAGCTTACTACCACTATTATTTTTAAAAACGACCGTATACGTCCGAACAGACTTATTACCATTGGCCTTTTTTTCAATATTGGAAGCCTTCTGACTTTCGGCATAACTAGGTAAAGTGAAGTTTCCCTTATTCCTAACCAGCTGTGAAACATTTGGCATTGCCACAAGTGCAATGACCACCACAATGATCCAGCCGACCAACGCTATAATATAGCGACTTAACTTCTTTTGCATAGCCCTATTTCTCCTTACATGAATATCACATAAATACTTTCTGAAAATACTGTGACAATCATAAAATCATTAGAGTATTTATACAAGAGACAATTTTTGTATATTAGCCTATATTTAGACACTTTTACTATTTTGAAAAAATATAGACACAATACAGTATCAGTAAAACGGTTACACTATGCTAGAATAAGGATAAGGTTTCTGTCTCCGGTCGTCAGGGAAGTACTTGAGCCTGCTCAGTGACCGGTGCGAATCAAGGTCTCTGCTGTCTCAAGTACTTCCCTGACGACCTCCGACTCATTTAATAGACATGATTCTTTTGGGGAGAAACAAATAATGAAAATTGATACTAACAACCACCTGACTCTTGGGGCAAAGCGTACGCTTAAAGCCTTTCGGACTGCTATGTTTGAATCCTTAGCTGAGCAGGAATTTGATAAAATAACTGTTAACGATATTTGCCAAAAAAGTGAATACCCACGTGCAACTTTTTATAATTATTTTGATGACAAATTGGATTTACTGGAATATCTCTGGTCATATATTGGTCATGATATTTTACAACAACTTCCCAATGTCGCAAAAAATGAAGATGGCTTGATTCAGACTTTTAATTTGCTGTTGGATTTCTTCCACGAACATATTCCACTATTGGAGAACATTAAGCATAACAACGGCGCTGATTCACATTTATGGCATAATACTGCACATTATTTGAAACATGAAGCTAATAAAATCATTGTGGAAAATTGTTTGCCTAGCACTTCTGAACGTATACCTACAAAACTGTTGGCTCGGTTCTATAGTGATTTGATTGTGGTCATGTTGGAATGGTGCCTGTTTGAGCAACCTGATATTAGTAAGGATCAGGCCGATCAATACCTAACTACGCTGTTACATGGTGGATTGTAACAACAACGGTTATATCACTTTTTCACCTTTCAACCTTCAGACATTAAAAAGAGACTAGCAAAATTTGCTGGTCTCTTTTTAATGTCTGAAGGTTGATTAGCGTTTACAAATTCTGATAGCTTATTATGATTTTCTGGATCTAAAGTTTTTATCAAAGAATTTTGAATTATCAACTTTGTATCCAGAATAAGCCAAGAAAAAAGCATCATCAAAACATCGGCGGCTACTCCAATCAACAACGGAATAGCAATAATTACTAATAAAATTCCTATTCTATTAAATCAACCAATTGTTTTAATATTGCAAAGTTGCAGATTAGTTTCATCTTTCCAATTCAATGTCCAAATTTCTTTAAAACGTTCGATATTGGTATCTTCTTGAATCTGCTGATTATAACTATCAGGTTTATTATCATATTGAAAATAGTCCCGTGCTTGGGCAGTCACAATGACCTGAACTTTTTCATCTGATTGTGTAATGACTTGTTCCAAATCAATTATTACCAAACCATCAAGTTGATCTACTTTATGACCACGAATATATCCATTGATAATTCTCTTTTGTTTCGTGTAATAGTATGGTGACATCAGTGTCTTTAAAGTTTCCAAATCGTTTTTAGTCCAGGCATCCTCTACCTTATAGAAAAAAGGTTCAAAATGAGCATTCAATTCTGGAGTAAGTACATCATATGTTTCAGGAATTTTATAATTTTCTCGACGATTATGTCGCTAAGTATGTAAAAATGAAAATCCTATAAAACCTAAAAAAATAACATCGATCAATGAAAAACGATTTCTACCATAGCCACCATAACTACCATAACTACGGTATCCACGGTAATTATCATAATCATCGTTTGAACTGGTACTGCTACTAGTGGAACTGCCTCCCATACTCCCGCCAGCTCGAGCAAATGTTGTTGTGAGAGTCATAAAAAATGTGACTGGCATTAAAACACAAATCACATTATATAAAAATTCATATAACGTTTAACCCCACTATGACAATTAATATTCCCACATATATGAATCCATAATTGTTTAGTGCATCATCTGCATAAACCAACCCTGCATTTAATATTTGCTTATTATTTTCATTATTTTGAATAAAGAAAAAATCCAGCATATCTTTTTTAGTATGTATCAATTTTTTGCATATATACATATATATAATAATGAATATTGAAAAAAAAACTGATATCAAGCGTATACCTGTAGAATCATCATACTCAAGGACCATATAAATAAGTGATAATGTTACTCCTATTCCAATATAAAGTGACACTTTCAATACTTCAGCAACTTTATACAAATGCTCCATATATAAAAGTTTTTCTGGATATTTTTTTTGTAGTGCTAAAGTGTATGACAATACTTCCAACTTATATAATGACTTATTATACGTATTAAGAAAAACCTTTTTTATTCTTATTACTTTGAAAATTCCAATAAGGCAAAGGACAATCCCCAAAAAATACAATGCTAATCCTAGAATGAAATTTATAGAAAACATACATAACTCCTCCTCAACCGATACTTATGAATCAACCTTACTCTGGATTGAATAAAATGTTCTTTCCTTTCACTATTGTGTGGTTCCATAATATCATCACGTAAAAATTCATGTTAGCTAAAAACAATGAAATATATAACTATATTTGGAAATGCAGTTAGCTAACAAAAACAACGATTCATTTTGACAGAAAATTAATGGATTTTCTTAAGTAAAAGCGATAAGACATAAAAATATCCCTATTAAAAATGAACATTTAATAGGGATGTGAAAAATCTGTAAAAACGGTCTTTTTCCGTATCATCAAATTTTTTATTTATGTACAATCACAATAGGACAAGACCTAATATACAAAACTTGTTTTGTCTCGTTCCTAGATATGCTAAAAGCAAATATACATAACCAAAATTAAAAAGGAGATTATCATTATGAAAAATAAAAGAAAGCTTTCCAGTCGCTTGTTCTCTAATAAATTAGTGAAAAAGCTTATGGTCACCACTTGTTCTATTATCTCAATATCAACTTTTAGTCACACAGCTATATTGCCTTTAACGGTAAATGCTGCAGAACTTACTGATGAATTTCTTCAACAAGATAGAAAAAAGGCACTTCAAAACTATATTGAGCAATTTCACGGCGGATATATTTACCAAGACGGTATTTTAATCCATAAGCCAAATTTAAACGAACATCAATACGATAAGTATTCCAACCCAACTCACCTAGAAACTGCAACTCCTGATCAACACTTGTTTACTAACTCAACTCAAACTGATTTGAATAATATCGTAACAGCTAATAATCCTAACATTCAAACAGATAATTCACAAAATGGCGAAATAAATAAGCAAAAAGATATTGACAAAATATTCTATTTAGAAGGTGTTATAAACGTAACAAACAGTAATGGTACTTTTTGTAGGCTTTATAGCTTTAGTAACGATGGCACACCAAAACCTATTACAAATAGAGCATTATCAAATGGGACGCTTTGGTACACAGATCAATATAGGGAAATTAATAATGAATTTTATTCTCGGGTAGCAACAAATGAGTGGGTTAAAAACACCTACATTACAACATTTTCAGCGAGATAAGGAGATAAATAAATGAAGAAAAATGTTTTATATTCTGGATTTTCTATAATTATATTATTCGTTTATTATTGATTCGCATATAAAATATAAAAAAATATAAATTATGAATACTTCATCAAGTATATTGGTGAGGTATTTTACTTTGGAATAACAACAAGCGATATTATGACTAGTCAAAGAAGATTCAAAATTTAAAATCAATCATAACTTAGAAAGGGGGTGCCATTAATTTAAATCTGTTACCTAATTCAAATCATTCACTTTTATAACATTAGGAATTGTATAACCTAATAATTGATTTATAGAATTAATTGAATCTAATAACTTTAGATTATTTTTGTTTTTTCTAATAGGTATAATTGCAAAATGCTGCTTTGTTATAGAATTCCTACGACTTATAGGGCGAATTAAAATAAAAAAATGCTTAGAATCAACTATATATTCAAATTTATTGTAATCTGAATTATTTAACAATCTTTCTTCAATAAATTTGATATCAGTCAAAGAGTGAAATCCTTCTATTTTTTTGGCAGCATCAATATTCATTTCATGTAAGAAAAAGATGACCGGATTGTTCTTACTTAAAAATGACACATTTCCATTTATGTATATGTACCATCCGATAAATTCAGAAATAAAAAGGAAAATAATCATACAAATTAAACATTCCACTATATATATGACTTTTAATTGAACTGAAAGGCTAGGCTTGTTAAAAAGAAATATTGCAATGAAGAGTATATAGAGTTGAATACTTAAAAATTGACAGAATCTGATATATTTATTCAAAAAATCAAAAACATTATTTCTTTTTAACAGTAGCATGATATGCTTCCAATCATCCTTTGTTAAGCTGCTTTTAATCACAAATAATAGCCTCCTTAAGTGTTTATTTAATGAATATAATTTATATTCTTACATGTTTTTCAGAACAAGAACACTGTCAATAGAATATATATGTGTATAAAAATTTTAATTTAAATCTTTGCAATCAATCATAAACCCGCAATAATAAGCCCAATATATCCATGATATTCTAGTTATTTTTTCATCCAATAAGTGTAAAAAAACAAAAAAAGAGACCAGCATCTCTGCAGAGTCTCTTTTAAAAATTATTACTTGTTCAAATATTCTTCAACAAGCTTCTTGTTATCTTCATTAGTAATTGATTCGTTAACAGCACGATCAGCCAATGTAGCAAAATCTTTAGTACTCAATTTCTTCATCAAACTTCTTACACGAAGTACTGAAGTAGCACTCATTGAGTATTCATCAAGACCCATACTCAAAAGCAATGGAAGCATTGTGTTGTCACCAGCGGCTTCACCACACATACCGGCCCATTTGCCTTCTTTATGAGCTGATTCAATAACATGCTTGATCAATCTTAGGATTGAAGGGTTATATGGTTGGTAGAGGTATGAAACATGTTCATTACCACGATCAGCAGCCATTGTGTATTGAATCAAATCGTTTGTACCAATACTGAAGAAGTCAACTTCTTTAGCAAATTGGTCTGCAAGAACAGCAGCGGCTGGAACTTCCATCATCATTCCTAATTGAATGTCGTCAGAAACCTTAACACCGTCTTTAACTAATTTAGATTTTTCTTCTTCAAAAATCTTCTTAGCATCTCTAAATTCTTGCAAAGTACCGATCATTGGGAACATGATACGTAAGTTACCAAAAGCTGATGCACGTAGCAAAGCTCTTAGTTGAGTTCTGAAGATTTCTTGTCTATCCAAACTGATACGGATAGCACGGTAGCCTAAGAATGGGTTCATTTCTTCAGGAAGTGGTAAGTATGGCAAATGCTTGTCACCACCGATATCCATAGTACGGACAACGACTGACTTACCTTTCATGCCTTCAAGAACCTTCTTGTAGGCCTTGAATTGATCTTCTTCGGTTGGAAGGCTTTCTGATTGCATGTACAAGAATTCTGTACGATACAAACCAACACCTTCGGCACCATTGTCAATAACACCTTGTAAATCATCAGGTGTACCGATATTAGCAGCAATATCAAAGTGTTTGCCATCAGCTGTAACTGAAGGTTCGTTCTTTAATTTTTCCCATTCAGCTTTTTCGTCAGCAAAATTCTTTGCCAATTCATTGTAATGTTTGATGTCGTCTTCTGAAGGATCAATGATAGCAGCACCGTTCAAACCATCAACGATAACTTTTTGACCTTCTTTAACATCGGTTGTAATTGTATCAGTACCAACAACAGCTGGTAGTTCAAGAGAACGTGCCATAATAGCTGAGTGGGCTGTACGACCACCGATATCAGTAACGAAACCTTTAACAAAACTGTTCAATTGAGCAGTATCACTAGGTGTCAAATCGTGTGCAACAATAACGACATCGTGGTCGATTAATGCTGGGTTTGGAAGTGATACACCTAACAAATGAGCCATGACACGTTTTGTAACATCGCGAACATCGGCTGCTCTCTCTTGCATGTATGGGTTGTCTGTCATTCCTTCAAAAATGGCAATGAAGTTTGATGAGACATCTTGTAATGCTTGTTCAGCATTAACTTTCTTATCAGTAACTTCTTGTTCAACTGCACCCGTAAATTCTGGATCAGCCAAAATCATCTTGTGAGCATCAAAGACTTGAGCTTCTTCTTCACCTAGAGATTCCTTAGCGATATCTCTAATCTTAGTTAGTTCATCATCTGATGTTGAAATAGCATCCTTAAGACGGCTGACTTCTGCATCAGCATCTGAAACACTTTTCTTTGTGAAAGACAAATCTGGTTGAACTAAAAGGTATGCTTCAGCAGTAGCGATACCATCACTGGCTGCAATTCCCTTAATAGTTTTAACCATTATTCTGCCAAACCTTCTTTTGTCATAGTATCAGCAATAGCAGCAACTGCATCAGCAGCGTCGTCACCATCAGCTGTAATTGTAACGTCAGCACCTTGGCCAACACCGAGTGACATAACACCCATGATTGACTTCAAGTTTACTGATTTACCTGAGAATTCGATATTGATATCTGAGCTAAATTTGCTTGCTGCTTGTACCAACATAGTAGCTGGACGTGCGTGGATCCCTGTTTCTGCAATAATGTGAAATTCTTTCTTTTCCATAATAAATACCTCACCATATAATTATAAAATTCTGTAGCTGTACTACAAATATTCACTAATTAATTTACCATTATCTTCAAATTTTCACAAGGGCTTTGCCCAAAAAACCTTGAGATAAGTCAAGTGTGATAAGACGTTTAACGCTTACAACACTAGAGCCTGAAAGCGTTTATATTATCATTCTTTTTCACATAAATTTGAAAAAATTTATTTTTATACCATTAACTTAATAATTTTTAAAAAATTCAAGACTTAGCACTTGCATTACCCGAGTGCTAATTATATACTACCGTTGTATCCTTTGATAAAGGAAAGGTGGGGTGCGAATGTTATGTCAAAATTGTCATAAGAATGAAGCAACAATTCATCTATATACGAGTGTTAATGGTCAACGGACGGAAATCAATCTCTGCCAAGACTGTTATCAAAAGTTAAGAAATCAAGCTAACGAAGGTATGAATAATATGGCACAAAATCCAAACGGTGGATTTTCTAGTTTCGAAGACTTGTTCAACGCTTTGAATGGCGCACAACAACCTGATGCTTTCGAGCAACAAGGTCCTCAAACTCAAACGGGTAACGGTGGAACTAATGGCCGTAAACCTCGAGGTAACGGAGTCTTAGATCAATATGGTGTCGATCTTACTGCCCTTGCTAAAAAAGGACAAATCGACCCCGTAATTGGTCGTGACAAGGAAATCAGTCGAGTAATTGAAATATTAAATAGAAGAACTAAGAACAATCCTGTCTTAATTGGTGAAGCTGGTGTAGGTAAAACAGCCGTTGTCGAAGGTCTAGCACAAAAAATCGTCGACGGTGATGTACCTGAAAAATTACAACACAAACGAGTCGTAAGACTTGATGTTGTCTCACTAGTTCAAGGCACCGGCGTTCGTGGTCAGTTCGAGCAAAGAATGCAACAATTGATCAACGAACTTCAAAAACAAACTGATATCATCCTATTTATCGATGAAATTCATGAAATTGTTGGTGCTGGTAATGCTGAAGGCGGCATGGATGCGGGTAATGTTTTGAAACCTGCCCTAGCCCGTGGTGAACTTCAACTTGTCGGTGCAACTACTTTGAACGAATATCGGACAATCGAAAAAGATTCAGCTTTGGAACGTCGTCTCCAACCCGTTCAAGTTAACGAGCCTACGGTTGACGAAACTGTTCAAATCCTAAAAGGTCTTCAACCTAAATATGAAGATTATCATCATGTAAAATATTCAAATGACGCTATTACAGCAGCTGCTGAATTATCAGCTCGTTACATTCAAGACAGATTCTTGCCAGATAAGGCCATTGATTTGATTGATGAAGCCGGATCAAAGAAGAATTTGCAAATTAATCACGTTGATATGGAAGACTTAGATAACAAGATTTCAGATGCCGAAGTGCAAAAGCAAGCTGCCCTTCGTAATGAAGATTACGAAAAAGCTGCCTACTATCGTGATCAAGTTTCTAAATTCCAAGATATGAAGAACAGCAATAAAGATGAACCCGCTGGTCAAAATACCGTAACTGATAAAGAGATTGAAAAGATTATTGAAGAGAAAACTAACATTCCAGTTGGTGAACTTCAATCTAACGAACAATCACAATTGAAGAATCTGGAACCAGACCTTAAGAGTCACATTATTGGTCAAGACAAAGCTGTTGGTGATGTTGCCAAAGCTATTCGTCGTAACAGAGTTGGCTTTAACAAGTCTGGTCGTCCAATCGGTTCCTTCCTATTCGTAGGACCTACCGGTGTTGGTAAGACTGAACTTGCTAAACAACTTGCTCGTGAACTATTTGGTTCTGAAGATTCAATGATTCGTTTCGATATGTCTGAGTATATGGAGAAACATTCAGTTTCTAAGTTGATTGGTTCGCCTCCAGGGTATGTTGGTTACGAAGAAGCCGGTCAATTGACTGAAAAAGTTCGTCGTAATCCTTACAGTTTGATTTTGCTAGACGAAATTGAAAAAGCTCATCCAGATGTTATGCACATGTTCTTGCAAATCCTCGATGACGGCCGTTTAACAGACTCTCAAGGTAGAACTGTTAGTTTCAAGGATACTATCATCATCATGACTTCTAACGCCGGACAAGGCATGCAACAAGAAGTTAACGTTGGATTCGGTGCTGAATCGGCTGGAACAACTAATTCAGTTATCAATAGTTTGTCAGAATTCTTTAAACCAGAATTTTTGAACAGATTTGACGGTATCGTTGAATTCAATTCACTATCAAAAGATAATCTATTGAAGATCGTCGATCTCATGTTGGCTGACACTAACAAGATGATTGCTGATCAAGGACTAAGCATTCATGTAACAAAAGATGCTAAGAATAAACTAGTAGATTTGGGCTACAATCCTAAGATGGGTGCTCGTCCACTCCGTCGTGTGATTGAGGAACAAATTGAAGATAAGGTTGCTGATTATTACTTGGATTACGCTAAGGATAAGCAACTAGAAGCACATCTCGATAAAGATGAAATTAAAATTTCTAAGTATAGTGCACCTGATACTGAAGAGTAGTTTAACTGCCAAATTTAGTGGTGCTGATTATAAAAGCTCGATCAAGTCCTGAGGGATTTTGGTCGAGCTTTTTTGTCGTCTTGCTCCCATCCCTTCCGAACAAAAAAATGACCAATTACCTACATACTTGATAGATAATTGATCATTTGTGTTTCTACTATGTAATACAATTGGCCTCTACCTGATTAAACACTATCTGAAATTGTCCAATTGACTTGGGTTTTATAGACACCTGCAACATTCCATTTAGATTCGAGATATAACAATATTCCGTTTTCTTTCTCCCATCCAAGTGAAACAAGTTCTTCATCTTCTTTTGTTTCAGCAACCACAGCTGATTGTTCTAGGAGGTTGGTATATTGGCCATCTTTGTAAAATCTTAACTGTCCAGCAAAGACATCACCTGAATCAGTCTGTAATGGTGTCGTTTGGGAAACTGACACTTTCAAAGGCTTCTTGAATCTGCGCATATCTTCTATTTCAATCATATTATTTGGTAAGTTCAACTCATCTGGACGTGATAGGGTTTTTGCAGCACTAATGGAATTGATGGTTCCATAATCGATATCATTTACCTTATTAACGACTACTGAATTAGTTGTATAATTCAGAGTTTCTTCAGTTCCAAATTTTTGATATGTTTCATTATCGTCATTTTTACCAGTTATATATGGCACTGACGTATAACTTGTCTTCGAATCAATTCCGGTAACCGTGGTATCAACTTCAATATCATGGCTCTCATTGATTTTGAAATTCAAGCCGGAAATCACTAAATCCGTGCTATTAGTATCATCGTTATCAACTAATTTATAATTTGTTGTATCCGTGCCATCTAATTTAACACTGGCAACTTGAGTTCCTTTGCGCAAAGGCAATGTATAGTCAGCATCGCTCAAAGTTCCTGAGGTACTTTCGTTCGTAACTGTATCATTATATCTAATTAAATCATCATTATTAACGCCAAAAATCACGGTATCAGTATCATTTTTGTCTTGGAAAGTCTTGTTAGTCAGGGTATCATGCAATTCCAGATTTGGGCCACCCTCAGGCAAGACGTGCAAATAAGCATCTTCCGTTGTGTAGGAATAAGTTTTGCCGTTATATTTAACTTGAATAATGGCTAAGAAAATCGTCCCGTCATCATCTAAAGTTGTTTCTGGAGTGGTATATGAAAGTGCTTGTGGTTGATCCTTTAAAATCTGAGTTCTGGCGTGTGTGATTGGATCTTCTTTATACCATTTAACGGTATAATCACTGTCTCCATCAGAATCCTCATCTTCATCATCTAGATCACCAATATTACCACGGAGGTCAAAGGTAGCTGTCTTCCCGGCTTTTACTGTCTGATCTTCCAGTCCACCGCCAATCAAGACTTCAGTTGAACCGGTAATATCGTCTCCAATTGGATTATGCAACGTTGCAGTAACTGTAACAACCCCACCAAGACGATTCGTATTAGCGGTAATTAGACCGGTATC
Organism: Companilactobacillus huachuanensis; assembly: GCF_005404815.1. GTDB lineage: Bacteria > Bacillota > Bacilli > Lactobacillales > Lactobacillaceae > Companilactobacillus > Companilactobacillus huachuanensis. Next base: position 2,616 of record NZ_BJDF01000021.1, on the reverse strand, counting down.
TTCTTCGATTGTTGCTAAGTTGGTGTTATCAATACTCCATGATACTGTACCAGTAAAATTCTCTGGAGTTGGAATAGCATGGGCATATGTTTCAATATTGACAATATCGTTAACTGAATTATATAAATAATCATCATCGGTCGTTACTTCAACACTCGTAGCATCGACTGGATCAGGAACCGAATAAACTGTCGCAACATTGGAATATAGTTGTTTTGATCTAACCCAACCTAATAACGTTCCCCAATAAGTTTCCATTTGATAATATGTGGTTCCCGTTTCGGTCGGTGTAAGTGGCAGCTTTTTCTCTCGACCAGACTCTTTCTTTGGCACTTCTGACCAAGTCTTACCATCCGTTGATTTATACCATTGATATCTACGAATCGGAAAACCTACCCCTAGAAGTTGAGACGCCAAGGAACGTCTAGCATCGGCATTGATTGTCTTTGTCTGATTGACTTGAATATAAGTTTTTTCATCAGGTTGTAAAATATATCCACTCCTAGTAGGAATACCTAGAAATGAATTTGCGTTACCACTAGGCTTTTTATATGGGGTTACTTCAGTAACTTCCGCCTCGTCAGCTTTTACCTTTTTATATCTGCGATTAAACGAAGAGGCAGACAATATGGAAATAAATAGTAATATTATTAACCAACGTTTTTGTGATTTCCTCATCATTAAACCCCTTACATTATTTAGTATAAGAATTATATCACTTTACAATTTGTCAATATAATCAGTTTGGACAATTATATTTTAATTAAAATGATTTAAATGTTGAGAAAGAATATTTGACATTTGTTTTAGTTAAGCCTGTTTTCTTCCAAATTATTACTAAAAAGTTTAAATATTTCTTTACTCTTTATTAGGTTTCCTTTAAGTATCTTTAAGATACCTACATAAAGCTAATTAGAGAATTTTTTTCATGTTAGAATTACACTAAATTCAATGTTAGAAGGGAATTTTATGGGAAAGAAAAATATGCACGACTTCTCCCATAACGGGGAAAGAACTATGAAAAATAATGTACTCTCACCTAAAATAAAAAAATTAGCTCGCGATGATGTTGAAATCGAGGTTCACTATGTTGACTCCCTCGGCAAGGATATTTCTGACTCCACTATGATCAAGGGGCATTATCTAGACAAATTAGATATTCCTTGGAAGGAAATACCCGGCTTTGTTTTGTCATCAGTCACAAACTTTCAACAGACGTTCATCCCTAATTCTGACGGAATCTATTTAGTTTATGCTAATCAATTGTCAGCTCCGGTAATCGTTTATCACCGTAACACTGACGGAAAATTAATCTCTGATCCACAGTATCTTGAAGGTGACTTAAATCGTGAATTCGATACGCAGCCACTTGAAGAAGCTAACCATTTCTTAGTTCATTCGCCCAGAAGTGCCAAGGGTCAATTTACTTCACGGGTTCAGGAACAAGAATACGTCTACAATGTTTTGCCAGTTAAAGATTTTAAAATCAACAAAAATCTTTTCGTAGAAACAACCAATAATGTGCACGTCTTCAGTGAACCTCTTAACAAAGTTCCCTTAGAAAAGACATTACCTTACGGAACTACTTGGAAAGTTTATCGTGCCGTTCAAGAAACCTATAACAAGACATTCTGGTATAACTTAGGTGGTAATATTTGGATTCCTAGTACCGAAGGCATCAAAACACGGATCATCAAACAGACACCCCCTCGTCAAGAAATGTTAAATAGTCCCCTAGCTGAGACTGCCAGTAATATTAGTTATACGTATTCAGTTATTGATAATATGGCAATCAAGCGTTCAGTTAGAGTAATGTATTATCAAGATCAATACATTACCGCTTGGAAGACACCTTATGGCGATATGGATAATAAACGCTATCGTGGTGGTCAAGATGTTTTCGTTAATAAAATTGTTCAACTCGATAACTACAGTGTTTGGGCTGAATTAAGCGACGGTTACTATATCGAAAGTAAATATTTAAATCTATAAAAAAGTTCGTTAATCCGGTGAGGGTCAACGAACTTTTTTTGTTGAAAGATTCTGTCAACATCCCTATTTAGCAGTGTTTAGTGCAATTCCAATGACTTTTTAATTACCAAAAATGATATAATGTAAGCGTATACAAAGTGTGGGGTGTTAATGGGGAAATTTACGCTCGGCTTCAAAGGAGAGATTATTATGGATCACACAGAAAACAGAACGGAAGAATTGATTGGACTAGTTATTATTTATATTTTCGCATTCGTCGCGGTATTCTTGGGCTTGTTTGCCCTCTACTTCCACTTTACAACAACCATGTCGGTTGCTTGGATGATTAAGTTGCTGTTCGTTGATCTGTCATTGATGATCTTGGCAATTCTCAAGCCGCTTTTTGATATTACAATTGATTTTTTTAGAGATATTATGAAAAACTAATATTAACTTACTAAAGGTTGAAAGTATAGTTAAGTATGCCGTTTCCAGAGCTGAGAGTATTCAATTGCTGATCGAGTAGGAGGTACCTTATGTACCGACCTCTCACACCACCGTACGTACGGTTCCGTATACGGCGGTTCATTAATTAGGTATTTTGAATAAGCTCAAGTTTTTCGGACATATCTATAAGTCCAAGAG
>NZ_BJDF01000020.1 GCF_005404815.1 Companilactobacillus huachuanensis | reverse complement strand
CAATGTAATGAAATAAACACAATCTGCCTAACTCCAGTAACTGAAAATCCCTTGGAATCAGTATTTTAAAAAGTGGCTAACTTGTTCTTGCAATTTGCGGATTAATTTCTATTTAGAAAACAATAAGTTATTGTGAATGAAAGAATTTACTTATCTTTTAATCAAAATATATCTTCTTTATTAAAATCAAACACCCTTCATGAAAAAATATAAAATTTTAAAAAATTTGTTCATTTACTGATTCAATGCGTTTTAGTTCTCAGTAATTAATTGATTTTTTTGGATAGAAATTAAAAGAACTCAATTGTCGGAATATTTGCATCCGGCGATTGGGTTCTTTTTCTTTTCTTAATCATATAGTAAATTACATTCGTTTTAAAAGATTCAAATTTATAGACGTTGCGCTGCATGAAGGGCACAACCCTGTAAAGCAATTAGATTAGCATCTAGATCTGAATTTTTAACTCCATATTTAACAAAACGCATTGTTGTGGGGTCTAAGTACCTCTGCAAGTGTTTTATATACCAACCTCCTGTAAGGACGCCTCCTCCAAAGCGAATTGCTCTAGGGTTAACAGCCTTTGTTAAATTCATAACCATGTTTGCAGTAGCCTTTAATGATTGGGAGACAACAGCTAAAGCAAGGGGATCATTAGAATCATAAGCATCGAATAATTCTTTACCGTTAACACGTTTTCCAGTTTGAATATCTAATATTGATTGGTACTTATTTTTTAATTCATGAGCTCTATTGGACATCCCTAATCCTGAAGCGAGTGGTTCTACACAACTGTAGCGTCCACAAATACATTGGACATCGCTTCCTGAGTCAACCACCATATGACAAAACTCACCGGCATCATAATCTTTCCCAAGAATAATTTGTCCGTTAAAAACGATTCTTCCAGCAATACCAGTACCAATACTTAAATAGATAAAGTTCTTTGTTTCTGTCCCTATCCCTAATTCCTTTTCTGCAACTGTGGCAGCAGCTAAATCATTAATAATAAAACAGGGAAGTCGGTATCTTTCTTTAATAAGTTTTGAGACATTGATAACCTGTGCATTTTCAGGATCAATTTCATACCATATTCCATCAAGATTATTAACCCTACCAACCATATCAATACCAATAGCAATAATATTACCTATTTGATGATTTTCTAAGTATTCGTCAATTACTTGATATATTTGTTTCATAGCATTTTCTTGGGTAGAGATATCGGAAGGACACTTGATTTTAGTCAATACATCGCCTGAAGGACTAACTTCACCTATAAGAATTTTAGTTCCACCAACATCTACAGTTAATATTGTATTTTCTTGCATTTAAATAGACCCCTTTTCATATAAAACGGATAACATTTCAATTAAATAAATTATTTGAAACGTATTTTAGCGACTCTTATGATCCAATTTGTTCCATAATTAAACCCTGAAGCATCAAAGGTTAATGCTCCAGTTTCGGTATCTTGCATAAATTTTAACTTCTCGTTATCGTCCATCCAAGTTATCGAAGAAATAGGCTTGTGTATATTGGTAAATGATTTTAAATGGGAGCCTTCACCACCCAAAACAACGTTATCATTTCCTACGTTTGTTAAACCATTAATAAAAGCATAAAGGTTACCTTGATTATCTTGGACCAATCCTAGATTTTCTTTGCTGGATTTAGTTTTTACCGGCCGGACATTATAAATTGAATTACCATATACGTTTATCCACTTACCAATGATATTCATATACATTGAGCTAATATTGGGAATTGACCCGTCACCATTTAATCCAATATTTATTAAGGTATTACTGCCCAGACATCGAGACTTGGCAATTGTTGTTATAATTTCACTTGGAGACTTGTAATTAATATCATTACTTGCAACACCCCAATGTTTATTTAAAGTAAGGGATATTTCACCTGCGACATATTTCTCACCGTTTCCCGTGTGATCGATATAACTTGGGTTGCCACGTTCGTAGGTAAGTACATCTACATTGCGGTTATCCAATTTTCCTTGTTTTTTTAAGCCAGTGTTGTTGATAATAATGGCATTTGGTTGATAATAATTGATGATATTGTAGAGCTTGTCTAGTTCCCAATCTGCGTTCTTTTTATTCCAATTTCCATCAAACCAAAAACCACTAATTTCCCCATAGTTAGTACAAAGAATCTTTACTGATTCTCTAAGGTATTCAAGATATTTTTTGAAATTCTTAACATAATCAGGATTATGCCAATCATATGTTGCCATATAAATAAAAGGCTTAATATTTTCATCCCGACAGGCTTCAACAAATTCTTTTATCAGGTCGCGCTTAGCTGGTGCGTGAGTGATATCAAAAGAGCTTAAGCCTTGTGTATTATAGAGAAAAAAGCCTTCGTGATGTTTAGCCGTTAAGACAATATACTTGGCACCCATTGATTTAGCTGCTTTTACTATTTTTTTAGCATCAAAACTTTTAGCATCAAAATCTTTTATTGTATTTTCATATTCTCTTTTATCGAGGTTATGGATCAGCTCCGTCCACTCTCCTTGCTGCTTTAATGAATAAAGACCCCAGTGAATGAAAAGTCCAAGTCCCATATCTTCATAGTTTTTAATTTTAATACTAGGAAGTAATTCTTCTTTTTTTAACATAATTAATGCATCCCCATCTGTAAATATATAGTTAAAGCATAGAAGGGTAATAGAAAGTATTTTTGACGAATTATAATGAGTCTCGACTTAAACTTTGAGCGAAAAGCTCTGGATTCATATAATCGGAAATAAATTCCAATATCTTACCATCTGGCAAAAATGTGGTTCTCTCTTGATAATATGAGTATTTTAAATACCCGTCCGGATCGAAAGATTTAATTAAAAAATCTTTTGGTAATACCTTTATTGAATTGACCTGTTTAAATGGGAGATTATATGCGTTGATTTTGAAATCTTCAAAATAGAGTTTATAAATTGATGAAAAATCATCAGGAGTTTTAAAATGATTAACTTTTATAAATTCCTTAGGAATATAGGAAAAATTCACATTGGAAATACTATCATTTCCTATGTGATAAATACGTGTGATTTTGTAATAAGAATCTTTGATATGTAATTTATCTAATATTTTAGGATTTGATTCTTCGCTTACAGATTGTATTTCTATGCGTTTGACCAATTCAGTTCTCAATGGTAGGTCTGAGACCATTAGTAATTCATTAGTGTTGTTCTTACTGACAAAGGTACCTTTGCCTTGGAATCTTTCAACTTTTCCAAGACGTACTAAATTATCCATTACTTTGACTGCCGTAGTCGAGCTAACATTATAGACTTGTCTTATTTCTGCTTCACTATAAAATTTGTCACCCTTCTCAAAGAAGCCGGTGGCAATTTTTTTTATCAAATCATCTGTAATTAATTTATATTTTGATTGAATGATGAACACCTTCTTTTTCTTGTTATCATAATAATAAGAGAATTAACGTGTTAAGTCAATGAATTTTATGATAACGCTTGCAATTCGACTAACCATGGTTTATATTAAAGCCATCAAGAGTTAACGCGTTAACACGTTAAATATGGGGGTGAGTTTTATTGAATTATATCGTAAGTTCTCATGGAGAATATGCAATTGAAGCAATAAAAAGTTGTGGAATGATTACAGGTAAAATCGATAATTTTTATGGGTATGCATTTGACGGTGAAAAGAATATACAAGGTGTTGAACATGATTATGAAGAAATTATTAAAAATAAAAAGTTAGATTATAAAGACGTAACGATTCTAACTGATCTTAAATCAGGAACACCTAATAATGCGGCCATTATGTTATCGGCTAAACATAGTATTAAAGACATCTATACAGGAACTTCACTGAGTGATCTGGTATTTCTTGCAATGGGTGAGAATATTGATTCTGTATTTCAATCAAAGCTTGATTATTCAGGCAAAGTTGTTATTGAGGAATCAAATGGGAATGATGAAGAGGAGGAAGACTAATGTCCAAAATGCAAGATTTAGGAATTATTAATATTCGTGTAGATGAGAGATTGATTCATGGACAGGTTGCAACAATGTGGACCAATAGTTTAAGAGCAAGTCGAATCATGATTGTTGGTGATGATATTGTTCATGATGATATTCAAAAAATGGCATTAAAAACAGCGGTTCCTGCTGGGGTTAGGTTAAGTATATTGACAGCTGAAGGTGCTGCAAAAAGAATTTTAAGTAGCAAATATTCAGATCAACGTGTATTTATGATTGTCCAGACACCTAAATATTTAAAAATGTTAGTAGAGAATGGTGTCCCATTAGAAACTGTGAATGTTGGAAATATGTCTACAAAGGAAGGGTCAAAACAAGTAAAGAAATCAGTTGCTGTTACTCCGGAAAATATCGAAGATTTTAATTATTTGAATGAACATGGGGTTTCTTTGATTGCACAGATGGTACCTTCAGAAAATCCTCAAAAATTTATGAAGTTATTGGAGGAAAAATAAATGCATATAGCAATTTGGCAAATTCTTGTTCTTACGGTATTAGCAGGATGGATGATTATTGATCAATTGACACTTGTATTGATTGGTAATTATCCACTCTTAGTCGGTCTCGTTGCTGGGATTATCATGGGTGATATTAAAACTGGACTAGCTGTCGGCGGTACATTACAACTCATGGTATTAGGTGTAGGTACTTATGGTGGTGCAAGTGTTCCAGACTTTATGACAGGGGCAATTGTAGGTACAGCATTTGCTGTAGCCTCGGGTAAAGGATTGAGCTTTGCGATTGGATTGGCTGTTCCGGTTGGTTTATTAATGGTTCAATTGGATGTTTTAGCTAGATTTACCAATACTTATTTTCAACATCGTGTCGATTCAAAAATTGCTGAAGGCGATGTTCCGGGAGTATCGAGAAATATATTGTATGGTAGTATTCCATGGTCATTATCTAGAGCAATTCCAGTTTTCATCATGTTAACTTTAGGTAATAGTGTTATCCAAATTATTTTGAAAGATATGCCAAAGTGGTTAACTAGCGGACTTAGTGTTGCTGGTGGTGTCTTACCAGTTGTAGGTATTGCGATTCTATTAAGATACTTACCAACTAAACAATATGTTAATTATTTGATTATCGGTTTTGTTCTCGCTGCATATATTAAGGTTCCAATGTTAGGTATTGCTTTAGTTGGATTGGCTATGGCAATTGCATACTATAAGAATAACGAAAAATTAAATGAACAAAAATTAGCAACAGCAACTAATAGTAATTCTGATGGGGTGAGTGACGATGACGACGACGAATACGAAGATTGATAAACAAAAAGTAAAAGAATTGCATCAAGCCAATCGTAGATGGCTATGGGGAAGTCAAATAGGTTGGAACTATGAACGTATGATGGCGTCTGGATATCTATATGCTATTTTGCCCGAGTTAACAAGATTATATAAAGATCCTGATGATTTGAAGACAATGATGGCAACACATAATCAATTTTTCAATACAAATCCATTTATCGGTCAATTGATAATTGGTATGGATATGGCCATTGAAGAGGATAAAGGAATTAGTTCCAAAGAGGCAGTTATTGGATTAAAAACAGGATTAATGGGTCCTTTTGCAGGTGTTGGTGACACTATCTTTGGTGTAATCCTTCCAACTATTTTCGGATCAATTGGGGCTTATATGGCCTTGTCAGGTAATGTCTTTGGCGCATTACTATGGTTGGCAGTAAATATTGGATTGCTATTCATGCGTTATCCACTATTAAAATTAGGATATGTTCAAGGTGCTAAATTAGTTGGTGAGTTTGGTGACAAACTTAATATGCTTACTAATTCTGCAATTTTATTGGGTGTTACGGTTGTTGGAGCTTTGATCCCTACAGTTGTAAAAGCAAATGTTCCATTTGTTTATAGATCAGGTAAGGTTACTTTGAAGATGCAAAGTATGCTTAATCAGATCATGCCAAGTTTAGTACCAGTTTTGTTAGTAGCCTTAGTATATTGGCTTCTAGGTAAGAAAAACGTAACTTCAACAAAGATGATTATATTCGTTCTTGTTTTATCAATTGTTTTGGGAGCATTTAAAATTTTAGGCTAATTAGGGAGATAGAGAGTTATGGAATTTTTTGATGAGATTAGTAAATTAGCAAAAGTACTTGAAAAAGACGAGGCTGAAAATATCCATAAAGCTGCTGAAATCGTAGCAGAAGGAATTATGAATGGAGGAGTTACTCAAGCATATGGTGGTGGACATTCATTCTCAGCAGCAGTTGAGATTAGTGGCCGTGCTGGTGGTCTTATTCCATCTAAAGTGATTCAAGATCCAGCTGGTGGAGATTATGAACAATGTGAAGGAGTTGGTACACTTCTTATGCACAGAGTTGATTTACGAAAAAATGATATTCTCTTTTTAATTTCAAATTCAGGACGTAATCCAGAAATTTTGGAAATGGCTGAATATGCAAAAAAGAGAGGCATTAAAATAATTGTACTTACTGCGCTAGAGTCTTCTAAAAAATCAACATCAAGATCATCACTAGGAACTTTGTTGTATCAATATGGTGACGTCGTTCTCGATAATCATTCCGTATTTGGCGATGCAGCCTTAACTGTTGATGGATTTGATTCCAAGGTTTGTGGTACATCATCAGTCGCTGCGGATTTATTGTTACAACAAGTTATTTATGAAGCTATTCAAACCATGGTATCTAAAGGATATAATCCACCAGTTTATAAGAGTGCAAATATTGATGGTGGTCCAGAGTTCAATGAGGCTCTTGAAGATAAATATGCAGATAGAATTTTCCATATCTAGATTTAATTTGAAGAATAGAAAATAACGTTAATTTTTAAGTGTTATCACAATGAATTTTAAAATATAAATCATAATAAAAGAGCACTTCATATTGAAGTGCTCTTTCTGTATAAGAAGGGACAAGAATTGATTGATAACAATGAAGCTATTGATAATTTAATAAAAAATTCTGTTAGAGAGATGAATATTCCAGGAGCTTCTTATTCTCTATTATCGGAAGATGAAATTAGTACCCATTATATTGGATATCAAGAAAATATGCCTAATCGAACCCCTCTCAGACCTGGGATGTTATATGATTTAGCATCTTTAACAAAAGTAGTAGGAACGACTACTAGAATCTTACAATTAGTGGAACAGGGACAGATAAAATTGACAGATCACCTGGATAAATATATTCCAGATACTACTTTTGGAGAGGTTACGATTAAGGAGTTGTTGATGCACAGCTCAGGATTACCGGCTGATATAAAAAATAAACATGATATGAATCAATCTCAATTAATAGGTGCAATTAAAAATAGTAAATTGATAAATGAATCTGGAAAAAAAATACTATATTCCGATATTGGTTATATTTTATTAGGTTTTATTATAGAAATAATTGATGGAAATCTTTCCGAAAGCTTAAGACAGAACGTTTTTTTGCCAATGGACATGATTCATACTACATATAAGCCGAACGCAACAACAAAAGAGTTAATCGTTCCAACTGAATATCAGAAGAGTCGTGGTGGATTACTTAGAGGAGAAGTTAGTGATTATAAAGCTTTTTCACTTAATGGAGTTAGTGGTCATGCTGGTTTATTTTCATCGCTTAATGATATGAATAAATTTGTACAAATGTACTTACACAATGGAGAGTTTAACCATAAAAGAATATTAGATTCTAAAACAATTAATTTGTTTAGTAAGAATTATCAAGATGGGAGAACATTGGGATGGAAACAATGGAATCCTAAGCATTTAGAACTGTGGCATACAGGATTTACCGGAACTTCAATTGCTTTGGATCTAGAACAGAAACGAGGGTTTGTATGCTTGACTAATAGAGTTTATCCGAATCGCCAAGATAAGAAGTGGTTAGATACAAGAAGATTAGCTATTGGCTTGTTTTTTAATCGTCCGGAGGTGATTGGACAATGAATACAATAGACAAAATAGATTGCAGTCTTATTAAAATAAAGTTGAATAAGCCCTTTGTTACAGCGTTACATGAAGTAGATAGTGTGCAAGCTGTTAAGGTAAAGGTGATTTTGGATAATGGGTTATCAGCTATTGGCTCAGGTACACCTAATGAGATGGTTACGGGGGACTCATTGAAAGGTATGCTTGATATTATCACAAATATAATAAGTCCCAAGATCATGGGCAATTCATTAGACAATTGGAATAATCTTATTGATGAATTACAAAATTCTGTTGAAGGAAATTATCCGTCTAAAGCTGCTCTTGAAATTGCATTATTCGATTTAAGGAGTCAATTATTTAAGACATCATTAACAACGTTGCTTGGTGATAAAGACAATTTACCGGTGAAAACTGATTACACCATAAGCATTGGCTCGAACCAGGAAATGATCAAAAATGCTAAGGAAAAAATCAAACAAGGTTTTACTTCGTTGAAGATAAAAGTAGGTGAACGTGAATATTATGACGATGTTAAATTAATTGAAAATTTATCTGAGTCATTGACTGATAATATTACCTTTCGTGTTGATGTTAACCAAGGATGGACAGTCAAGGAAGCGATTGAAGCAGCGAATGAATGGAAAAGTAAAAATATAAAAATTGATTTTATTGAGCAACCTGTAACCAGATATGATTTATACGGGATGAAAGAAGTGACTGAAAATTCACCATATCCAATTATGGCCGACGAGAGTGTTTTTTCATTGAAGGATGCCATAAATGTAATTGAGGCACATGCCTGCGACCTAATTAATATAAAACTGATGAAGACTGGTGGCCTTAGTGTAGCTGAAAGTATTAATAAGATTGCCGAGGCCTTTGGAATCAAATGCATGATTGGTTGTATGATTGAATCTCCAATAAGCATTGCTGCGGCAGTAGATTTTGCCTCGACTCATTCTAATGTTGTATACGCGGATCTTGATTCAATCTTTATGATCGATAATAAAAATCTTGAATTTAAAAAAGATGAATTATTACCAATGCAAAATGGACGTTGGGAGTGATGGACTTTGTTAAAGAATAACCTTATAAATAAGTTAGATTATAGAGTTGATTCAGCAGGTATAGATTGTTCAGTTCTGGTTACGGATAATCACGAGAATATATTGTATCAATATAATGCTGATAAAATTTTCCCCTCAGCTAGTTTGATTAAAATAATCATTGCTAGGTATGCATTGGAATATGAGAAAAGGGATTCCACATTTATGGATCAAATGATTTTAGTGGATCCTGACAATATTGAAAGAGGTGCTGGAGTCATTCGAGGGCTATGGAACCATAAGTGGAAGGTTCATGACTTAATGTATTTAATGCTAAATGCCTCGGACAATACGGCCACTAATGAACTTATCAAGTATTTTGGATTACATAATTTATCAAATTGGACAGAAAGTCATTATACAAATGTTGAAATTAAAAGATATATGATGGAGAGTTCACCAAAAGATAATTTAATAAATTTAAACGAATTTATAAGACCCTGGCGAGAGTTATTTGACTCCAATTCAAAGGTTAGCTATACGATAAAAGAGGCACTAAGACATTCGTTGAATAAGGATAAGCTTCCTGGTTTAATATCTGAAATTCCATTCTCCGGAATCACATACAATAAAACTGGTGAATTATCTAATGCAGAACATGATATTGCCAGATTTGTAAAAGATGACGTTTTTCTTGACTGTGCTGTTTTAACTGGCTTTAAATCAGAAAATGAACGTGTAAAATGTATAAACTTTATCCAAAATGTCGGATTGATTGTAGCAAAATCACTGTAAGATGTCGTGTTTCATCTTGTATCTAGGAGAGAGGGGATATTTATGATTATGGTTTTCCTCAAGGAAAGATAAACAGAATAACTTACTGTATTACTAAATGTATGTGTCCAAGTATAAAAGACTGATAAATTTAATAATAAGAGGATAACCTTAGCTAAAAAATCAACGGCCCAATAGTCGGCATATCTTATTTATTCCAAGTAAATTCCTTATTATCCAAATATTTTGATCTACCCACATACCCACCATCGCAGAAAATAATAGTAGCCAGTCCGTCCATATAAGTAGTTTTATCAAAATTTTTCCAACTGTCTGCTATTCTCAAGGTAAATAATTGGGCCTGATTAACAATATTCTCACGTTGGGTTGATTTTAATTTTTTAAAACTAGACGTAACGTAAACCTCAACTTGATTGTTATTAAGAAACTTGATATTCTTCACGAATTTGGACCAATGATTTGAATCATTGGCTTCAATTTGCTGTTGTTCATATAGTTGATGGCTTAATTTTTGATTAATTTTTCGTAATTTATTATAGGCCTTAACTAGCTTAACCTCATGGTTCGTGTCAGCTTTAACTGTTGTAGTATTGCTCATCGGTATAATTGTTAGAAGCAGTCCTAATAGTGGCATTATTTGTTTTTTCATTGGTCACTCCTCAATATTTGAGTACAGTATAGCCGAGAAGGGGCAAGTGATGCCATTCGAATTTGATATGACGAATTATTGAATGTTTAAAGAAAATTCACTGATAAACCAATAAAAATCCACTGCAATTGGGCAATGGATTTTTTCGTAGGTAGTTAAAGAATTATTTGTTTTGACGGTCATCAAGGTATTCTTTACCCTTTAATTCAATGACATCTTTTCTTAATTTACGATTTTCTTTCTCAATTTTATCTAATTTTAAAAGAATCTTATCAAGTTTATCCTCATTCTTAGCGGTTTTTTCAGTGGTTACGTAATTGGTAATTGTGCTGGTTAAGGTTCCAATGAAACCGATACCAATAATCATTAGCGAGATAGCAGCAAGACGACCAACGAGTGTTTTGGGCGCCACATCGCCATAACCGACTGTTGATGCGGTGACGATTGCCCACCAGAATGAATTACTCAATGACACTCCTTCAGCCAAAGAGTAAGTAATTGCAGCTGTGACCAGAATAATTCCACTGATGATTATCAGGTAAATAAACCCGTTGATTTTGAGAAATTTCTTAGCATTCTTCTGCATTTTTCCAGCAGTTCCAATAAAACGAACCAATGTAAAAATTTTTGTAAAGCGAATTACGTTGATGATTCGGAAAATTCTAAAGGCATTGAATAACGTATTAAAGGGCATGATTGCTAATAAATCGACAATATTGTGGCGGAAAAACTTTGATTTATCTTTTGCTAAATACAAGCGTCCAAAATAATCGAATGAGAATATTAATAATGTTGCAATATCAATCTCTAAGTAAGGTGTTCGAGAAACATTGAATCCAGGAATATAGCTCAGTACCAGAATAGTCAATGAAGCCAGTCCAGCAAGAGCAATTGTGACATAATAACCATTTGAATGAAAAAACTTGTGGAATTTGGACATTTTTAATCAACTCCGTTATTTTTCTTACTAATTTGTAATATAGCACTAACAGTTATGTTAGGTATATTTACATTTGTAAAAAATTTCTTAATAATGTGAATAATACCTTAAGGAGAGATTAATATATGCAGCAATTCACACCTGATAATTCATCGAAGGCGATGAATCGAGAAACGTTTAAAATCATTTTAATGGGGTTGATGGTTTTAGACCATATTACATTTTTTATATCACCATATTTAGCTGATTTCTTTCATATTATTACGAGAGTAGTAGCAGTTGGTTTTGCCTATTTAGTCGTTGAAGGGATGTTTTATACCCACAGCCGTAGAAATTATGTTGGTCGTTTAATTGGTTGGGGAATTTTCATGGCTCTTGGCAACTATCTAATGAATTTATTTGTTTTACGAAAGCAATATCTAATGTCTATTACGGGCGACAATATATTTTTGACCCTTGCAATTGGAGCACTGGTGATTTGGTTATGGGATAATCGACAAGAAGATGGGAAAAAACGTCGAAACTTGAGAATTCTGTCCATAATAGTATTAATACTTGGATGCCTACCTATTTTTGAAGGCAGTTTTGTGATTTTACCATTTATGTTGATCACACAGTTAACATATAAGAACGTGAAAAAACGTGACTTGTGGTATATATTCTTGGCTATTTTGATGGCTGTGGTTGAACTGCCTACAGTTTTTCAAAGTTCGGATCTCAGTCCACTAATGATTTTCGATGGTATTGCAATGAATGCCAGTAATATTTTCTTCATTTTGATTATTCCTATATTGCATTTTTACAACGGAAGAATTGGGAAGTATGGTGCGCAATTAAAATATCTATTTTATATTTTTTACCCGCTACATTTATGGCTGATCCATTTAATCGCTAATTTTCAATAAAAAACGGCGGTACAAGGATGCTAATTTTTCAAACGTTCAAAAAATAAGACAGGCGATCTAAGTTCTAGATTGCCTGTCTTATTGGATTTAAATTAGAGTTATTTTTACTTCATTACCATTATTTCTTAGATTTTTGATAACCAGCATTGATGGCATCTTGTTCGGTATTGAAGTAGACCACGTTTTTAACATTGATCTTATAGTTTTGTTGTCCGGGAAGATGATAAATTTTAGAATCCGAGTTACCGACGATTTTCCCATTGCTTGTGTTTACATTAGGAGTTTTAACTGGTGTTGTGACTGTGGCATTTTTGACAGTCACTTTACCTAAATAATTCGATGCGACCCATTCATTTGTAGCTACACGATAGTATTTCAATCCGTCAGCGCCAATCACTGTTTGATTGTAATACCAAGCTGTATTGGGTGCTAAACCACGATCAGTAATGTTCAAAAAGACATTTCCGTGCAGTCCATTGAGATAGGCCATTTTATTAGTCGTCACGACACCGGTTGCGTTCATATCGATATTACTAGTGGTGGTTGTGCTAGCTTGAGCAATGGCAGGAAAAATTGAGCCAATTAATATTAAACCAGATGCAATAATACTAGAAATAATTCCCTTTTTCATTATGAAATCCCCTTATAAAGATATTTTATAAAATTAATTATATCAAATTAAATTGTCATTTAATATAGAATTCTGCTGTCTGTGATAAACTAATTAGCGTGAATTAATTCTGGAGGGGAGATCATTATGAAACAAATCGTAGCGGGGATTGTAGCACACGTTGACGCTGGAAAAACAACACTTTCTGAGGCAATGCTTTACCGATCGGGCGAACTGCGAAAATTGGGTCGAGTTGATAAAGGCGATGCTTTTTTAGATCCCGATGAATTGGAAAAGAAACGTGGTATTACAATTTTCTCCCACCAGGCTAATCTTAAATATAACGATTTAAAATTAAGTTTATTGGATACTCCGGGACATGTGGATTTTGCATCACAGACGGAGCAAGTCATGAGTGTTCTGGATTATGCAATTTTAGTTATTTCCGCAACTGATGGTGTGCAAGGATATACCAGAACTCTTTGGCATTTGTTGGAATATTATCAAGTTCCGACGTTTATTTTTGTGAATAAAATGGATGCAGATGATGTTGATAAAACTGTAGTTATCAAGCAATTACAAACACAGCTTGCATCTGGATGTGTAGTTTTTAATGGTTCAGATATTGAAAAATCCTATGAAGAAATTGCCATGCAAGATGATGATGTTCTGGAGAGGTTTCTAGATGGAGGAAAAATCTCTGATGAAACTATTCAAAAGATGATTAAAAGCCGTCAAATTTTCCCATGTTACTTTGGTTCAGCCCTGAAAGTTGCAGGTGTCGATGATTTTCTAGCAGGTCTGGAACATTGGACGACTGAACCGGGTTATCAGGCGGATTTTGCGGCAAAAGTTTTTAAAATTTCACATGATGATAAAGGTGAACGATTGACTTGGGTGCGGGTGACAGGTGGGGTTCTGCCCAATAAAGCAGTTTTAGTTAAGAATCAAAAGGCCAATCAACTTCGAATTTACGATGGTGCTAAATTTACAACCGAGCCAAAAATAAAAGCAGGTGGGGTCTGTGCGATTACAGGACTAACTGATACTTATCCTGGCCTAGGACTTGGTCAAGCGCAGAATAGTTTAAAACCAACGATTCAACCGGTATTAAACTATGCCTTGAATCCTAAAGAAAATGATATTCATACTTGTTTAACTGCTCTACGCGAATTGGAAGATGAAGATCCACAGTTACATGTATCATGGTCAAGTCATTTACAAGAAATTCGAATTCAAGTTATGGGTGAAGTTCAGTTGGAGATCTTACAACAATTATTGTTAAAGCGCTTCAATTTAAACGTCGATTTTGGGGAAGGCAGCATCCTTTATAAGGAAACAATTACTCAAAATATTGAAGGTGTCGGCCATTTTGAACCATTACGTCATTATTCAGAGGTTCATCTACTCATGCAACCTTTACCAGCGGGGAGTGGATTAGTTTTTGATACTGATTGCAGTTTGGATGTCATGGCAAGTAATTGGCAACATCAAGTTTTGACGAATTTAAAGTCGAAAGAACATCTGGGTGTTTTAACTGGGTCTCCAATTACGGATATGAAAATCACGCTGATCAATGGCCGTGCCAGTAACGTTCACTCAGTTGGTGGTGATTTTCGTGAAGCAACCTGGCGTGCTGTGAGACAAGGATTAATGATTTCAAAGCAGAATAATGACTGTCAATTACTCGAACCTTGGTACCGTTTCAGATTAGAGGTAACCCAAGATCAGGTCGGACGGGGCATGAATGATATCCAGAAGATGAGTGGTGCTTTCGATGCTCCCAATATTTCTGGAGAACAGGCTGGATTAAATTTGACCACTATCACTGGCTTTGCCCCGGTGTCTGAAATGCAAGGCTACGCTCAGACGGTTAATTCATATACCCACGGGCAAGGTCAGTTAGAAAGCATTGTGGACGGATATCGACCATGTCATAATGCTGAAGAAATAATATCTGCAACGGATTATGATCCAGTATCAGACTTAGAAAATACTCCAGATTCCGTTTTCTGTGCTCATGGAGCTGGCTATCCAGTGGCTTGGGATGAAGTTCCATCGATGGCGCATGTTGGTTATATGAACTAGTATGCTATAAAAAAACTCACTATCCTTAATTGTTTACCTTAAGGATGGTGAGCTTTTTTGTGTCAGAGTAATTTACTTCACAATTAATAAAAATTATCTAATGCATATTCTTGACCAGCACAGTCGAGCATTTCTTGCCATGATGAAAAAATGGTCGATTTTTGGACATGAATTTCCCAAGCATCGATTGGCAGGCGTTCTAAAGCATTTTGACTTGTAACACCCACAGATTCGAAGAATTCTTCAATGCAAAAGAATTTGGTGTTTTTCTCCATGAATTGATTGGTAAAGTAGTGGGTGAATTGGATCTTGTTCAAGTCATTTCTAATTTGACATTCTTGTTCAATGAGCTCCAGTTTCTGTTTAGTCTGCATAATAACTAATCCCCTATAAAAATTATTTACTATTCACAGCTAGTATAACAAAACTTTATTAATTAATTGTCTAAATATTAACATATTTTTCCGTAACTTGGTAAAATTTAGGTAAAGGATACGAATAGGAGGAATTGTTATGTATAAAAAAATATTAGTGGCTATCGATGGTAGCCAAAGCGCTTACAATGCATTAAACTCAGCTATTGATTTGGCTAAGCAGTTTGACTCAGAACTCTATTTGGTATCGGTCGTTAATACAGAGAATTTGCCGATAAATGTTGGTGTTTCGTATGCACCAGGATTGATTGAAGATATGGAGAAAGCTGCCAACAAAGATTTGAAAAAGGCTCATGATGTTGTAAAGGCTACAGGGTTAACCGCAAAGGTTAATTTATTGAACGGTGAGCCTCGTGAGCAATTGGTTCGTTTTCCAAAAGCAAATGGTATTGATTTAATTGTCATGGGGAAGACCGGAACAAGTGCCTTTACCAGAGTCTTTGTAGGTTCAGTAACACGTTATGTATCTGAGCATACTGATATTAGTTTATTAATAGTTGTTTAATGATAGGAAGAGAGTGGAACAAGAGATGTTCAACTTTCGGGTATAAAAACAAATAAGACAGGTAATCCGTTGTTTGGGATCACCTGTCTTATTTGTTTTTGGGAACTTCGTTTAATTTTCTAACATTTTTGAAACTTCACGTTCATTGTGTGCTAACCAACCACAAGCTGCAGCTGCTATAGCACCAACTAAATCGTCCAAAAAGACATTTATTTTACCAGTAGATTTATCATTTAATTTACCAAGGATTCCATGTTTTAATTTATCGACATAGCCATAGTTGGTGACGGAAACTGAACCATAAAGACTGGCCAAAGTAATTGCCATGTTTTCATCAATACCATAAGTCGATTCATCAGTTTGCATAATACGTTGCATTGGGGCAGACAAAAGTCCCTTTTCAGCCAAAACATCGAGTTCAATTCCGGTCATAATAGCATTTTGAGCTTCCCGTTTGTGTAAGACTTTGTTAATTGCGTAGATTGAAACTTCCTCATTTAATCCAGCAACGTAATCTTTTTCCAAAAAAATGACGATTTCCGCAATATCTTTTAATTCGACACCACGGTCCTTAAGGTTTCTGAGAATATGTTCATAGTATTGTTTATCTTGATCTTCATATGATACCAAAATTAATTTCTCCCTCGTTTGTTATTTTTCTGCATCCCATTCAGCCTTGAATTCGTCGAGAAAGTCCAACATATATTGGTGCCGTTGCTCAGCAATTTTCTTAGCAGTAGGGGTATTCATCATAGCAGTTAATTTCAATAATTTCTCGTAAAAGTGATTGATAATTGTTTCATTATTCAAATTACGATATTGTGCCTTATTCATCTGTCGTCTAGGTTCAATATCCGGGTCATAAATAGTTTCAGAATGGGCGCCACCATAATAGACAGCGCGCGTGATACCAATTGCTCCAATCGCATCCAAGCGGTCAGCGTCTTGAACAATCTGACCAGCCAAAGATAATTTAGGAGGATTTTTCGATAGCGATTTGCTGAAGGATAAGTTATGTGTGATATAGATAACTTCAGCAATTTGCTCATTATTAAAATCGATACTCGTCAAAAATTCCTTGATTTCTTGTTCCAAAGCCGCCGGATCATCAACCAATTTGTCATCAGCGACATCATGCAAGTAGGCGGATGCCAGAGTAATTAGAGAATCAGCATTCTCAGTCTGTAAAATTCGTTTGGACGTTTTGATAACACGTTGGATGTGGTCAAAATTGTGTCCGGTAGCATCTCCAGACATTTTTTCAAAAGAGAACTTCTTAATCGCGGTGATTTGTTCGTCATAAGTCATAAAATCAATCCTTCTATATAATAGTAATGGGTTTTCGATAATCTATAATAGACTAAAAGTTGAAAGTTTAATTAAGTATGCCGTTTCCAGAGCTGAGAGTATTCAATTGCTGCGCGGAACGGCCCGAGCCAGAAGGCGGTCTCGAACCTCGGTTGAAGCCTCGCAAAAACCAGCGAGTCTTCAACTCGCCCGGTGGTGTAAGGACTAAAGTCCTAACGCCACTTTCGCTGCAAATGAATACTCTCAGCTCTTCCAACTTGTTGCTTTTTTACTGAAAGGAATAATAAAACAAAACTCCTGATTATTTAAATAAATTAACTCTATGCCAGTAACAACAATGGTTATATTAGTTTTTTACCTTTCAACTTTTAGATAATAGATTAAATAATGTATTCGTTCTTTATATTACATCACTAAAGGATGAAAGTTTAGTGAAGGATACCTATTTCTAGAGCGGTTTGTATTCATTTTTTTGTGGAATCGTCCAAATTAAATTGTAAAAAAAACTAGATCAAAAAGATTAGCTGGAGGTTGAAGAGGATTTGGGAGCAGCAGTGAAGGTGGCGTTATGGCTTTAGCCATTACACCACGGGCGACTTTTGAGACGTGGTCTTCGTCTTAAAAGCGAGGTTCGAGACCGTACTTTGGCTCGAGCCGGCCCTCACAGCAGCTTCCAAATCCTCTTCAACCGGAAGCGGAACAACAATTACACTAATTTTTAAAATTTGTTATGATAGAGTTGTGCAAACAAATCGCATAATATTAGCAATTAGAATATAATTAAGACATAATTTAGGGAGGCCTAATAAATGAACTATATTAATAAAGAAATACCAGACTTTAAGTTAGAAGCATATCAAACAGGCGAGCTGAAAGAAGTAAGCAAGTCTGATCTGCTAGGTAAATGGTCAGTTATCTTCTTTTATCCAGCTGATTTTTCATTCGTTTGTCCTACAGAATTAAGCGACCTACAAGATTCCTATAAGGATTTTAAGGCTGCTAATGCCGAAATTTATTCAGTTTCCGTTGATAGCCAATTTTCACACATGTCATGGGCTGAGACGACTGACACCATTGGAAAGATTGAATACCCAATGTTATCTGATCAAAAACATCAATTAACTGACTTCTTCAATATTTTGGATGAAGAGAGTGGTCAAGCCTATCGAGGCGTCTTTATTGTTAATCCTGAGGGCGTTATTAAGTCATATACTGTTAATGCCATGGGTATTGGTAGAAATGCTCAAGAAATACTTAGAACTTTACAAGCAGCCCAATTTGTTGCCGAGAATGGTGATAAAGTTTGTCCTACTAACTGGCATCCCGGTGAAAAAACTCTGAAACCTGGTGCTGATTTAGTTGGTAAAATTTAAATAATTAACTTTCAATTATTAAAACAAATAATGTTAGATTCTTTCTAGATTTTGGTTATAAAAATACTGTAATATCATTATTGAGTTAGAAATCAAAAAGAGAAGTCATTTTTGTACTTAGGAAAAAATATTTCTAAGCACAAAATGGCTTCTCTTTTTCCTTTGCCAATTATCTATCACATAGCAATATATTATGAAAAATTCTAGCCGTTATAACTATATATAGTGCTACAAAAATAAAAAAGACAACATATTGTATCAAATGATCAATTGTTAATGTGGTGGGTATAGTAAGCGTTTTACAGCGATATAGCGTCATTACATCTGAAATCATTGGTAACATTTATCATCCAATTGGTGGTATGATTTTAGCTGTCGATTAAATTGATATTTTTTCATAAATACAGTTTGAGGGATAAATACAGTTTGGTTGTTTCAGAGTATAAATGCCACAATCATACATTCTGATTTCAACCTAGAGGAGAAGAAACATATGAGTATTTTCGATCCAAGATGGTATGTTGAACAAATGAAACACTGGAGTTTCAGAAGTTACATGCTATTAATGTTTGGCTTGGGGGCCATTACAGCTTCAACAGTTTCACACGCAATTACACCCATCGCAATTTGGACATGGCTAGCTGCCGTGCTAGGTTTTACATGTACCATTGCTATTACCAACGCTAAGCCACTTAACGGTGTCCTAGGATTAGTTTCAGCACTTATTTACATCTTCGTTGCTATCAACGCTAAGAACTTCTCAGACGTTGTTCTACAACTTAGTTACATTATTCTTTTGGATATTCCAGTTTTGATCAGTCCACAATGGGCTAAGGATGCTGAAAAGCATATCCATGGTTTAACTGGTATGAAATGGCTCAATACCATTGCATTCTTCTTAGTTTCATGGGGATTATTATATTTGATGGATACACATTTGTTCATCAGTCCTCGTCCCATTACTGATTCTGTTGCTGCCGCTATTGGTTTCACAGGTGCTTTGTTATGTACATTGCGTTTCCGTGAACAATATTATTTCTGGACACTTCAAGGAATCATGTCAATCGTTCTTTGGGGAATCACTGCTTCACAAGGCGATGCTAGTCCTGTTATGTTCTTAACATACATTATGTATTTCATGAACGATATGATTGCATTCTTTGATTCACATATTCACTGGTTCCATAAGGATGCTAGTGCTAACCGTGCTCGTGATGAAAAGCTTTCTCAAGAAGAAGCCTAGACTTAATAGTTGCAATTATTTTGCTAACTACTTAGAATTATTACGCGATGAAATAATTTAAGTAGGGTAAATGATGCGAGTAAAAAAATATCTTAAAGTAGCTCTTTTAGCAACAATCGGGGTGGCAGTGGTAGCAGATGTTGCCGCTGGTGGTTATATGTTCAATTATGCGTTCAGTAAGAACGGCTATGCGACGCAGGCTAGTGGTCACTTACAGAAGAATGATCGGTGGTTGCTCAATCAGAAACAGGATATCTGGGAACAAACTTCTAAAGATAACTTGAAGTTAAAAGCCAGATATTTGCCAGCAAAAGGAACAACTGATAAGACGGTTGTTGTGGTTCATGGATATGGAAGTGCCAGTAAATTTATGGGTTCCTCTGTAAAGATGTTTCATGAAGCTGGATATAATGTTTTAGTTCCGGATAATCGTTCCTTTGGCATGAGTCAGGGGAAGTATTCTGGTTATGGTTGGAAAGACCGTAAAGATATGAATAATTGGATCAAGATGATCAATCAAAAAATCGGTTCAAAATCTCAAATTGGCCTATATGGAGTCAGTATGGGGGCATCTACCGTAATGTATACTTTAGGTGAGAAGCCTAAGAACGTTAAGTTTGCAGTCGAAGACTGTGGTTATTCCACTATTTCTGGTGAATTGGATTACCAGTTAAAAGAAATGTTTGGTTTACCTAGTTTTCCTATCGTACCAACAGCAAGTCTTTTCGCCGATGCTTTGGCGGGATACAACTTCTACCAAGCTAGCACTCAAAACACCTTGAAAAAGAGTAAGGTGCCACTTTACGTAATTCATGGTTCGAAAGACACCTTTGTTCCAACAAAGAATGCCTATCAAAACTATGATTATGCTAAAGGTCCAAAGAAACTATGGATCGTCAAGGGTGCAGCTCATGCGGGTTCAATGAAGGTCGCTGGCGATAAATACAAAGTTAATGTGCTTGATTTTGCTAAGAAATACTTTGATAATTAGATTTTTGAATTTACAGCTTATTTTCCGAAGAGGAGAATTAGCTGTTTTTTTCTATATTTATTATTTTTAAAATGAAATTTGCGAATGAAATTTAGGTCAATAGGTTGTCAATTATTAATTTTAGTAAATAAGTAAGCAACATAAATACAGGCAGCAATCAATTAACGATTACTGTCTGTATTTTTATCATCCAAGAATATGGATTTTATTTAGATTGATTAAAGAGCCAATCACGAACGGCAGGAACTGTATATCCATAATCGAACGATGCCATATGCTCCTGGCCTTTATTAGAATTCTCTAGTACCGTTCCAGCTTTCCAAGTAATGAAGTTGGCGTTAGTTTTTGAATTGATTAATTTATTAGCGGCGGTATTCTTCTTGGCTGCCGAGTCAGTTGCGTCGAGCGTTACTTCAGAATATTTCTTATTATCTTTCTTTAGCATACTCTTAACGTTACTTTGACCAGTTGAGGCATTTTCATCACCACCAGCAGCAATGTAGAAGAATTTTTGATTCTTCAAAGCAGACAATTGGCTAACTTCCCATTGTGATGAAACATATAATGTTGCGGCAAATAGGTTAGGGTGTGTTGAGTTGAGATAAAACATTGTCATACCACCCATTGATTGACCAGTGCCGTAAAGACGTTTGGAATTAATGTTGTATTTCTTTTGAAGTGACTTTAATAGATCTAAGTATGTATTAACGTTTTTCTTAACAACAGTAGATCCAAATTGACCCATTCCTCCGGAGACAGTTGAAGTTTCAAAGACGGGAATCAGGACGAAACTGGCATGCTTCTTTTGTTCAGAAGCCGTTGCCCAAATGCTACCACCATATCCTTGGGTGATACCTGTAGCGGTACTTTGTCCGGTTACTGAATCATCAGGAATAAATGTCAGTAAAGGATAGGCAGTCTTTTTGTCGTAATTCTTAGGTACATACAGAGCATAGCGTAGAGTCACACCAGTTTTTTTGTCGGTGTAAGAAAGTTGCTTGAACTCAGATTCAACTGAGCTAGTGACACTAGATAGTGATGGATCAGTCTTGGCGTCGTTAGTATTAGTTTTCTTAAATGATTTTGAACTTGTAGTTTTCTTTGACGAAGAACTAGAATTTGATGAACTGCTGGAAGACGAACATGCCGTTCCAACAAGAACCAATAGTAAAAGTATCGGGATAATGAAGAGTGACTTTTTCGATTTCATGTGTTTACCTTCTCTATTTAAATTAGAGCAAGTATACACTATTATTCTGATAATAAATATCACAAATATAATGTTCAAAACGATAACTTGGCATATCCGAACCGGGCGAGTTTGGATGTCAGAAAAAAACCATCGAACTCAATGTGTCCGACGGCTTCTGTTATTCATAAATTTAGTAATGAGAACAATAAGTAAACTGATGCCTAATGCGGAAATAAATATTATTTCCAAATATCTAGGAAAATAAATATCTCTTGGCAATTGTCTGAGAAAAATCATCCATGCTGACATTTTATTCACCTCTAATCAAGTTCGATTATGCCAGCACATTTTTTTAATATCAAAAAAACCGTCCATACATAATGGACGGCATTTCTAGTTACGGAGTCAACATAACTATTGCATGTACTTTTTTTATTTTTGATAAACATCACTGACATCTATCGAATACTATTATCTCTACTTGGCGATTAAATGTAAATAACTAATCATCTTTATAACTGAACCGTTAGTTTTATGTGACATAATTGTAAGATGAGTTGCACTGTGAAATACTATAGTTATAAAAAATTAGTGGAAGTGGTCAAAATGAGTTTTACATCACAAATGATTTTTAATATTACTATTATTTTTATTACAGTAACTTTGGTCGTTGGGGTTATTTTGAGTGGAATTGCATTGTTTCGAATTGCCGGGGCTTTGAAATTACGGAATAGGATGTTACGACAGGCTACGCGGCCTTATTTAATCTGTCAGCGCAACCATCAACAGTTAATGATCAAGAATCTCGGACCAGTATCGGTGACAATTGATGAAATAGAATCTGATTTTGACCTAACAAGCTTGAATCAACAATTGATTTATGCAAATCAAAGTCTTTATTATAATCTAACTAAACCTGATAAATTGACGCTTTCTGTTAAATATCACGATGAAATTGATAATTATCAGGCAGATTTCAACCTCTAGAACTAACACTTTTAGTTGCTGGATAACCTGATATAAACGTTTTTATACTGAAATACTTACGAACCTTACAAAACCGTTAGGACAAAAGCCATATCAGCTATGCTATCATTCCATTTAGGTAATGGAGGAATGATTATGAGCAAGAAAATTTTGGTTAGCTTAATAGCAATTATTATTTTATTAATACCATTGGCTGGCTATGAATTCTGGTTCGTGCCAAATTATGGTGGTGATGATTACTATACTTACGTCGGTGCGTCATACAAGGAAGTTATCGAGCAAGATGCTTCTGGAAATGATTATCGTGAATATTACTACAATCAAAATGGTTATGATAAAAATGGTACTGAAAAACTTCTCAAATTTGATAGTGCTTTAGGTCGACCCATAAAAGCTAATAACTATTTAAAAGTTACATACAATGATAAACGTCAACAAGTTATTTCGTGGGAGAAGGTTCAAAAGTCTTCAGTCCCTAGAAAATCAATTGAACAAATTCTAAAATAATAGTGAAACAACCAGCAGAAGCTGGGGTACAATATTTTTCCGTTCAAAAAAATAAACCAGTTAATCCAAGAAGGGATTAGCTGGTTTATTTTAATTGGTTCTTTAACTAAAGGTTGAAAGGTGAAAAACTAATATAACCATTGTTGTTACAGGCATAGAACAAATTTATTTAAATAAACAGAAGTTTTCATTTTATTTGTTCAGCAATTAAAAAAATAAAATAGTTGGAAGAGCTGAGAGTATTCATTTGCAGCGAAAGTGGCGTTATTGCTTCAGCAATTACACCACCGGGCGCGTTGGAGACTCGCGGGTTTTGCGAGGCTTCAACCGAGGTCCGAGACCGCACCTTGGCTCGGGCTGTTCCGCGCAGCAATTGAATACTCTCAGCTCTGGAAACGGCATACTTACCTAAACTTTAAACCTTTAGTTCTTTAAATTCGATTAGTTTTGTTCCAAGTCTGCTCACCAATCAATTCATGATAAATTGAAATCAGTAAGCTGAAGAACAAAATTATATATATATAGGAGATTAAACCAACAGCTAGAAATGCTTTTTTAATTTTAACTCGAAAGTTAAGCATATCATCGGATTTCATAATTTGTCCGATATGCTTGTGAAGCTTTAACTGATGCAAGTAAATCAAAGTGAACATAGTTCCGAAGAACAATCCCAATACGGCCAAAACGATAAAAACGACGGACATAAATTCGGGATTGTTTAAATGAATGAAAATGAATTTAGCAGTAAGATAAATAATACTGAAATCTGCCAATAGGTTCAAAATTGGTTGAAAGAAAAAGAAATAAGCATCAAATTTCTGAGCAGGTGACATTTTTCTGGAAGTAAAAATTTTTTTGAAATATTTCCAGCAATTAAAACCACCTTGAGCCCAGCGAGCCCGTTGGAGAATTAATTTTTTGACACTTAACAAGGCCTCCTGGTCAACATAGGCATTGCCAATATAATGAATCCTGATACCATTCAATTCCATCCGTAGGGTTAATTCATAATCCTCTAACAGGGCGTTACCCCAAGGGGCAGCTCCTAATCTTTGGGTTATACTAGAATATCTGAAAAATTGACCATTGCCACAAAGGGCGACAGCACCCAAATAACTCCGAAACATCTGAGTTAGATGATTAATAGTAAAGAATTCAATATCTTGAAAAATTTGAAGAATTTTTTTTGGAGCCTTCATTTTGACACGAAGTTGAACCGCGTCAGTTCTTGAATTACTAAAACTTTCATTTAATTTATCAATACTGTTATTACTCAAAACACCATCAGCATCAATGACGCCGACAATACATCGATTGGGATCCAAGTGATGACGGTGGATATAGACTTTAATCATAGGCATTGCAGTATTGAGTGAGTCACCCTTACCAGTTTGAGCTGTAGGAAGTTTTCTTTTAATAGTAGAAATAGGACCGGAAACACTATTAACTTTAATTAAAGTGTCGTCAACTGAGTCATCGTCTATGACAAAAATATGCTTTC
Source organism: Companilactobacillus huachuanensis (assembly GCF_005404815.1). Taxonomy (GTDB): domain Bacteria; phylum Bacillota; class Bacilli; order Lactobacillales; family Lactobacillaceae; genus Companilactobacillus; species Companilactobacillus huachuanensis. The sequence goes on along the minus strand of NZ_BJDF01000020.1, from coordinate 21,800 downwards.
GCCCAGGTAACCTTAAAACATTCTGCAATGTGTTCTGAATAACTTTTCCTTCATTTAAACAAGGAATCAAAATAAAGTAAAAGAATTCATCAGTAGGAACAGTCGATTTAGAATCGACAACAGAATCATGTTTGGGTGGTTTCTTCTCAGTAAGGTAAATGAAGAACATAATAAAACATTGAATCATAAAAACTGTGACAGCAATTAAATAAATAACCACATTTATCATCTCTTTAATAAGATTTCAATACCATGTTCTTCCTGTTTAAACATTTAATCAAATATAGCAGATGTCCGTTTTGTCTAATGAAAATGTGAGTATATATTAAAATTGGTCTAGTCTAAAATAATAGATATAATCTTTTTATATTTCTAGTTACTGGAATGATGATCACGTTATTATTGGAGTATTTAATCTGCAATTGACAATAATAATTAACAATTTTATAAAAATGGGTTTGAAAACGCATTAAATTGGTATAATTAGTTTGTGATATGGAGGGGAAAATGCATGACGACTTTAGTTGATGTGGCAAAGAAAGCCAATGTTTCAAAGATGACGGTTTCAAGAGTCATTAATCATCCAGATAAGGTCACTGACGAGTTAAAACAATTGGTTTATCAAGCCATGCGCGAATTGGATTACCATCCCAATATGATTGCAAAAGCCTTAGTAAATAAGAGCACCCGTATTATTAAATTGTGTATTTTGGAAGATATCGATACGACAGAACCATATTATATGAATTTAATGATTGGAATTGCTAAAACTTTGGATTTACACCAATATTCGTTGCAACTCGTAACACGCAAAAACTTCGATATTGGTAATTGCGATGGTTATATAATCACTGGTATGCGTGAGCAGGATGTTGAATGGATCAGGAATTTGAAGAAACCAGTAGTTATTTTTGGCGAAAATCGTTATGGCTTCGATTATGTTGATACTAATAATAAGACTGGAACCTATTTGTTATCACAGTTGGCCTTGAAAAAGGGTTATGAGCGTTTGATTTATGTTGGAATTGATTCAAAGGAATCATTTGAATATTCACGAGAAGCTGGCTATTTACAACAAGTTCAAGAAAAAAGAATGATGCCTGAATTACATCGATTTGGCAATCACAGTCATTTTGCTGAAGAGTTTATTCGTGACAATTGGAAAAGCATTACAAATAATACAGCCTTTATTTGTGCCTCAGACCGTTTAGCAATTGGTATAGTTCGAGGGATTACTCGCTGTGGTGGAAAAATACCTGATGACTATGGTGTAACTGGTTTTGATGGTGTATTTTTAAATCAGGTGGCTTCCCCTAAGATAACGACCATTAAACAGTCGATTATTGAGATGGGTAGTGCCTGTGGCGAAAATTTACTGGATAAGATTGATACGAATGACAAACAAGGAGCATTGGTCTTTGAACCTAAAATTAGTTTAGGTGGGACATTGCGCGATTAATTTGTTACCGATAACATTGAAGATAGCCTTGCTTACGTGAGGCTTACTTTTTTATACTGATGTGTAAGGGTTTACACGAAGGGGGCCGCTTATTGTGAATTGGTATGATAAAGCAATCATTTACCAAATTTACCCTAAAAGTTTTCAAGATACTAACGACGATGGCATCGGTGACTTACAGGGGGTTACAAAGCGTTTAGGTTACATTAAAGATATGGGGTTTAATACAATTTGGCTGAATCCTATTTTCGTCTCACCACAAGTTGATAACGGTTATGATGTTTCAAATTATTTCGCCATTGATCCAATATTAGGGGATACTGACGACTTTTCAGAGATGATTGAAGAGGCTCATAAGCTGGATTTACATATTATTTTGGACTTGCCAATCAATCACACATCAGATGAACATCCATGGTTTAAAGATGCAGTCAATAATGCTAATAGCATTTTTAAAGATTATTATATTTGGCACGATGCAGTTGATGGGCATGAACCAAATAACTGGGGTTCATTTTTTGGTGGCAGTGTCTGGGAGAAAAACCCCACAAAATCGGATGAATATTACTTCCATCTTTTTGATAAGAAGATGCCTGATTTGAATTGGAAGAATCCTGAGGTACAGAAGTCTGTCGCTGACATTGCAAAATTTTGGTTGGAGAAGGGTGTTGATGGTTTCCGTCTCGATGCATTTATTCATATTGCCAAGGCCAACTTAGATCAAAATTCATTGATAACTGACGAGAAGTTTCCTATTGATGATATCTTCTATGCAAAACTTCCAGCTGTGAAGGACTATATGGCCGGTTTTGTGAAGGAAATTAAGGAGTATAAGCCAGACGCTTTCTTATTTGGTGAGGCGTCCTCAGCCAAGGCTCGTGATGCTGCAGAGTACACACGTCCAAATGGAAATGTTTGTGATGTGGTTGTTAACTCTGATAATTATGGGGAAGTCTATGATGACAGCAATGCGGATATTCCAAAATTTTTTCAGGACCGTCGGTTGTCATTAGATTCTTTAAAACAGACATATGTTACATGGGAGAGTGTCCTAGATCACGTCAGTTTACCGACGCTGACTTGGGGTAATCATGATATTAGTCGAGTTTTGGATCGTTTGAATTTACCAGTTAAGGATGATAAAGTCACAAAATTATTAGCCATGCTTTTATTTTTACAACGTGGGATTCCCGTAGTTTATTATGGTGAGGAAATCGGTATGCACGGCCTGAAGTATCAAAAAATAGCTGATTTTGATGATCAGCGAGCTTTAGATTTGATTAAGAGTTTACATTTGAAGTCCTACGATGATGAGACAATCTTGAAATTTTTGAATAATCAAGATGAAATGACTGCCCGTGGACCAATGCAATGGGATGATTCACAATATTGTGGTTTTTCAACACAACAGCCATGGAATTGGGCTCAAACTGATGCTAATAATGTCGATCAAGAAATTATAGATGATAATAGTGTTATGACTTTTTATCGAAAACTTTTACGTGTAAAAAAACACGAATGTTTCACTGACGGCAATTATCAATTGCTAATTACCGACTCAAAGATTTATGCTTATCTTAGAAAAACAACTGAGTCAGAAGGACTAGTTGTTGCTAACTTTTCTGACCAAAAGAAGACTTTTGTATTGCCAAAGGCCGCTTGGAAGAGTGTATTAACAAATGAATCAATCAAAAAAACCGGCGGTACCATTGAATTAGGTCCCTGGGGATGTTGTGCTTTGGAATCGAGAAAATAGAGGGGTGTAATAATGGCAAGTCAGACGGATATAAAATTAAGAAAAGTTCAAATTTATTCCATTTTTGTTAGAAATCACACAAAAAAGGGTACTTTAATGGCGCTTGAACCAGATTTACAGCGAATCAAGGACCTTGGTACCGACTATATTTGGTTGATGCCCATTTATCCAATCGGCAAGAAAGACCGCAAAGGTAAATTAGGCTCACCATATTCGATTAAAGATTATCGTGCTATTGATCCTAAATTAGGTACTTGGCAGGACTTTTTGAAGATTGTTAAGTCAATTCATGATCATGGTATGAAAGTTATGATGGATATTGTCTATAATCACACATCACGTGACTCTGTCTTGCTACAGGTTCATCCAGAGTGGTTCTTGCATGATAAGGATGGCAATTTATAAAATAAGAATGAAGAGTGGTCTGACGTTGCAGAGCTAGATTATTCTCACAAGGCATTGTGGAATTATCAAATTGAAACGCTAAAGCGCTATGCTAAAATTGTTGATGGCTTCAGATGTGATGTGGCTCCACAAGTTCCAATCGAATTTTGGAAAGAAGCACGAAAAGAGGTTGCTAAGGTTAACCCTAAGACTGTCTGGTTAGCTGAATCAACAAGTAAAGACTACATTCAAAGTTTGAGAGTCAAAGGTTTCCATGTTTCTTCGGATTCTGAACTTTACAGTGCATTTGATATGACTTATGACTATGATATTGACCAAACATGGCGAGAATATGTCAAAGGGAATATTTCACTCAGAAAGTATGTGGAAGCTTTGAATACTCAAAGCGTCATCTATCCTAAGAATTATATTAAGATGCGTGGGTTAGAAAATCACGATCAACCTAGAGCGCACAGTATGTTCATCAATGAAAATGATATGTACAATTGGACTGCTTTCTCTGAATTTCAAAAGGGGTCAACCTTAGTTTATGCTGGTCAAGAGTATGGCTTCAAAAACACACCAAGTTTGTTTGATTCTGATAAGTTGGACTGGAAAGATACCAAGATGGATCTTTCTGCCTTGATTGAACGAATGCATGAGTTGAGTCAGAGTGATATCCAAGTTTCTGGTTCTTATAAGGTAACCGCTCTAGAAAATGATACAGTTGAGGTAACTTATCGCTACGGTAACATCATTAGAATTGGTCTATTCACATTGAAAGGGATGTCAAGCGAGGTACCGGTTGCTTTACCAAGCGACAGTTATACCAATATGCTTAATAATTCCTTGGTTCAAGTGAAAGATGGTATTATTCAACTTGATTATGATCCAATCGTTATTCAAGGAAAGACTAATGAATAAGGATTTATAAACAATTTAAGGCAGCTAATTGGTTTGTGAATTGGCTGTTTTTTTGTTGCCTAAATTTTTTAAGGAAAAAAAGCTGTTATCGGTAACATCACGAAAGCGGTTGCAAAGAAGCGGGTTTCGAAACATAATGGAAATCGTAATAAAGAAATATTATTTTTATAGGGGGCTTTGGTAATGAAGAAGAACTTCTGGAAGCGTTTAGGTAAACGCGTCGGAGTTATTGCTTTGGCAGCCGGTGCAGCATTTATGTTGGCAGCCTGCAGTAACAGTTCATCCTCAGGTAAGGATGTTAAGATTACAATTCTTCAAGGAAAGGTTGAAAATAATAAGCAATTTAAGCAAATTGCGAAAGAGTACGAAAAGAGTCATCCAAATGTAAAGATTGAAGTTACATCAATCGGTGGTGGTACTCAATACGATCCAGTTTTGAAGACAAGAATTTCATCTGGTAACGCACCAACAATCTTTAGTTTAGCTGGTCCAGCTGATGTTAAACAATTTAAGGCTCACGAAGCCGATTTGTCTGACACAAAGGCTGCTAAAGCAGCTCAACCAGGAACATTGGATGCTGTTAAGAATGACCAAGGTAAAGCCGTTGGATTACCATTCAACGTTGAAGGTTATGGATTCGTTTATAACAAGAAGGTCTTCGAAAAGGCCGGAATCGATCCAGAAAGCTTGACTACAGTTGATAAATTAACAGCTGCTGTTAAACAATTGGATGCACAAAAGGATCAATTAGGTATCAAAGGTGTCTTCGCACTTCCTGGTAAGGAAGCTTGGATCATGTCTGATCACTTGTTGAACCTTTATGTAGCACAAGATTACAACGGTAATGCTCAAAAACTTTACAAGTCAAAGACAATGGCATTTTCAAAGAATGCTGATATGAAGACAATGCTTGATCTTCAAAAAGATTACTCAATCAAGCCTGTAATGCAAATGGATTACTCAGCACAAGTTAACCAATACTTCTCACAAGGTAAGACAGCTATGATTCAACAAGGTGACTGGATTTACCCAACAGTTGAAGGTATTGATAAGAACTTCGCTAAGAACGATATTGGTATGATTCCTATTCCCGTACCTGGTGAAGAAGGCAAATTACCAGTTGGTACATCTCTATACTGGGCTGTTAATAGTCAAAAATCTACAGCAGAACAAAAAGCTGCTAAGAACTTCTTAGACTGGTTATACACATCTAAAGCTGGTAAGAAGGATGTTGTTGATACATTGCACTTCGTTCCTGCATACAAGGGTTACGATAACTACAAGATGAAAGATCCATTGACATCAGTAGTATTCAAGTACTCACAAAGTCACGAAACAACAGGCTGGGCATTCCCAGGATACACTGGTACTTCATGGGATCCAGATGTTGCACAACCAAATCTACAAAAGTACTTATCAGGCAAACAAAGCTGGGATAAGACAGTACAAAATATGACTGATGGTTGGGCAAAACAACAAAAATCAGCAAATAATTAAAAGTAACAAAAGAGGGCAATGAATATGAAAAACAAAAGTCTTTCATTCTGGTTATTTTTAACACCAACCCTCGTTGCGTTAGCTTTGGTAGTATTCATTCCTGTTCTAGAAGGTTTGTTCTACTCATTCACTAACTGGGACGGATTGACGTTTACCAAAGTAGTAGGATTTCAAAATTACATAACATTATTCCAAGACAAGGCGTTTATTAACGCCTTTTGGTTTACAGTGGGGTTTGTAATTGTCACAGTTATCATGCTGAACGTAATAGGCTTGGGATTAGCATTATTAGTTACACAAAAATTCAAGGGAAATAATTTCTTACGTACCGTATTCTTTATGCCAAATATGATCGGTGGTTTGATTTTAGGATTTATCTGGCAATTTATCTTTACACAAGGCTTTCAAGCTTTGGGTAATGCAATGCATCTATCATGGCTTCAAAACTGGTTAACAGATGAAACAACTGGTTTTTGGGGATTAGTTATTGTTACAGTATGGCAAATGAGTGGTTATATCATGATCATCTACATTGCTTACTTACAAAACATTCCTAATGAAATTATTGAAGCCGCAAAGATTGATGGAGCTACAGCTTGGCAACGTTTCACTAAGATTACGTTCCCAATGATCGCTCCAGCGTTCACAGTCTGCATGTTCTTGACTCTATCGAATGGGTTCAAGATTTATGATCAAAACTTGTCATTGACAAATGGTGGACCATATAACTCAACCCAAATGTTGGCTATGGATATCGTTAATACCGCTTATAACTCTGGTAATTTTGCTTTATCAGAAGCTAAAGCTATTATCTTCTTTATCATCGTTGCCGCTATTTCACTATTGCAAGTAGCATACAACCGTAAGAGAGAGGAGGATCTCTAATGGATAAAAAAGGTCGTGTTGGTTTTGGAATTGTCGGAATTTTACTAGGAATTCTTTGGTTATTCCCATTTTATCTAATCCTGACTAACTCATTTAAAACACCAAAAGGGATCTTCGCTTCTGTACTTTCGCTCCCACATCCAAGTACCGGTGATAATTATGTGAACTCCTTCAAGGCTTTGAACTTTATCGGTTCATTGACTAATTCACTAATTATCACAATCTGTAGTGTATTGTTGATTATTCTTTGTTCCTCAATGGCTGCATATGCTTTACAAAGAAATCATAGTAAATTGAGTGGCGCAATCTTGATGCTATTTATCTCAGCTATGTTGATTCCCTTCCAATCAGTTATGATTCCTTTGACAGCAAACTTTGGTGCTGTACATTTTCTTAACATGTGGGGCTTGGTTATTATGTATCTAGGATTTGACGCCAGTTTGTCAGTCTTCTTATATCAAGGTACATTATCAAGTATTCCTATTGCGATGGACGAATCAGCTGAAATTGAGGGAGCAAGTCGTTGGCAGATCTTTACTAAAGTTATCTTCCCAATGCTTTCACCAATCACAGTTACAGTTGCTATTTTGAACATCATTGCTATCTGGAACGATTATCTATTGCCATCACTTGTCTTGCCACAAGCGCAATACACAATTCCACTACAAATGTTCAATTTCTTCGGTGAATATACTAAGCAATGGCATTTAGCCTTGGCTGGTATTACACTTTCCATCATTCCAGTAATTATCTTTTATCTATTCGCTCAAAAGTGGATTATCAAGGGTGTTACTGATGGTGCTGTTAAGTAATTAAATAGAAGGGACAAGATATTGTGATCAACTTAAACTCTAAAAATGGACAGAGACTAATCGCGAGTGGGAACTGGTTGATGTCACTATTCACCATCAATTTCTCATTCTTCTTAATCAATTTTTCGGTTATCCTGACTGCAATAGTTTTGTTCAATCTTAAATTTTCAACTACGTATAGTATTGTTTTGATAATTCTTTGGTTAATGATTTCGGTCTTTACGATTCCTGGATTGGTTGCGAGCTTTGCTTCCGTTCAAGAATGGCAGACTAATGGTAGTGTGAGTTTCTTCAAATACTTTTTTAAACAATGGTTTGATTCTCAAAAAAACTATCGTATCAACTTTGGATTGGGTTTTATAGCAAGTATCTTCATTATGCTAAATAAAATAACAGTTGGTTCTCCCCAATGGCACATGGCAGTCTTGATTTTTACTTTCGTATATTTCATGGTTCTTGTAGCCACAGGATTTCAATTGGCAACACATAAATTTGATAGTATTTTGGCTTTATTTGTTGAAAAACCTTTACCAATTATTATCTCAGTAATAGTATTTTTAATCTTGATCTTAATGAATTTCATTTTGCAATTGGCTTTTCTAAGTGTCGTATGTAGCGTATCGCTTTCCACTTACGTTTCTTATCGGCTGTTAGGTGGTCAAATAGCCAAAAAGAATTGACAATAGGTGTGGTGGACACATCTAGATTAGTAAGATTAAACGTATTTGTTAGCTGAAAGTCGAAAATATAAGGAGCGTTAAAAATGGTAAAAATTAACTTGGAACACATTTACAAACGCTATCAAGGTAATACTGACTATTCGGTTAGTGATTTTAACCTAGACATAAAAGATGGTGAATTTATTGTCTTCGTTGGACCTTCCGGATGTGGTAAATCCACCACATTACGTATGATAGCGGGCTTGGAGAACATCACAAAAGGTGACTTTAAGATGGACGACAAGGTTATGAACGAGGTTTCGCCTAAAGATCGTGACATCGCTATGGTTTTCCAAAACTATGCTTTGTATCCACATATGACAGTTTTTGATAACATGGCTTTCGGATTGAATATTCGAAAGAATGATAAGGAAGATACTAAGAAACGTGTCGACAATGCTGCCGATATCTTAGGATTAACGCCATATCTAAAACGTAAGCCAGCTGCTCTATCTGGTGGTCAAAGACAACGTGTTGCTTTAGGTCGTGCAATCGTTCGTGATGCAAATTTGTTCTTGCTTGATGAACCATTGTCAAACTTGGATGCTAAATTGAGAGTGCAAATGCGTACAGAAATTGCTCAATTGCACCAACGTTTGGGACGTAATTTTATCTATGTTACCCATGATCAAGTTGAAGCGATGACTATGGCCGATCGTATCGTTATTATGAATGATGGTATGATTCAACAAGTTGGTACACCTTCTGAACTATACAGTAAGCCAACTAATAAGTTTGTTGCTGGATTCATTGGATCACCTGCTACCAACTTCTTCGATGTCAAACTTGTTGATGGAAAAATTGTTAATGATCAAGGTTTGAATATTGCTGTACCTGAAGGTCAATACAAGGTTCTTGAGAATAAAGGCTATGTTGGTAAGGAGCTTACATTCGGTATTCGTCCAGAAGATGTTCATGCCGAAGAAGTAGCTATTCAAGCTTTCCCTGATGCCGTAATTAATGCTAAAATCCAAGTTTCTGAATTATTAGGTGCTGAATCAATTCTTTACTCTAATCTCGGTGGAACCGACTTTATTGCTAAAGTTGATTCACGTGATCATCACAAGCCTGGTGATGACGTTCAAATGGCTTTTGAAATGACAAAAGCACATTACTTTGACAAAGATACAGACGAAACGATTCTTTAAGGATTATGAAAGGTAATTAGGTATTTTTACCTAATTACCTTTTTTTATAGGAGGTGTACTACTCGATGCAAAGAATTTTTGAAGTAGATCCTTGGAACGTTGTAACTCACAAATTAGACCGCGAGAACAAACGTCTTCAAGAGAGTTTAACCAGCTTAGGAAATGGTTACATGGGGATGAGAGGCAATTTTGAGGAGAAATATACAGGTGATAGTCTTCCCGGAATCTACCTTGCAGGTATTTGGTATCCCGATAAGACTCGTGTCGGCTGGTGGAAAAATGGTTATCCGAAGTATTTCGGAAAGGTTATAAATGCCGTCAACTTTATTAAAATGAATTTTCTAATTAATGACTCACAATTGGATCTAAACAAAGATCAAATCAGTGACTTCACATTAGACTTGAATATGAAAGATGCCACTTTAACACGTTCATTCATCGTTGAAAAAGATGGCAGTAAAGTTAAATTTAACTTTATTAGATTCTTGAGTGTTGCTCAAAAAGAACTTTCTGTTCAAAAAGTTAGCTTTGAAAATCTATCCGATAAAAATGTCGATATTAAAGTTATTTCGTCACTTGATGCAAACGTTAAGAATGAAGATGCTAATTATGATGAACATTTCTGGAATGTTCTTGAGATTACTAAGGATAGTTTGATTGCCGAAACTAAGCCAAACGACTTTGGTACACCGAGATTCACTTCTGGAATGCAAGTAAACTATGTAACTGACTTGGCTGAAACAGATCAAAATATCACTGACCTTGAGACAAGTAAGACTTTCGAAAAGGTGCTTGAACCTAACGAAGTTAAATCAATTGAGAAACGGGTTATCGTTCTTACATCACGTGATTACAAGGAATTGGACAATTTACGTGATGCCTTGGAAGGTATCAGTGCTAAGGTTTCAAAGGTTTCATATGAAGATCTTTATGTCGCCCATGAACATGTTTGGTCAGTTCGCTGGAATCAATCCGATATCAAGATCGATGGTGATACTGATGCTCAACAAGGCATGCGTTTCAACCTCTTTGGATTATTCACAACTTATTCTGGTGAAGATTCAAGACTCAACATTGGTCCTAAAGGATTCACTGGTGAGAAGTATGGTGGGGCAACTTATTGGGATACTGAAGCTTTCTGTATTCCAGTTTACTTAGGAGTTTCTAAACCAGAAGTTTCTCGAAATCTATTAATGTATCGTTACAATCAACTTGAAGGTGCGTATGTTAATGCCAAGCAACAAGGCTTGAAGGGTGCTTTGTATCCAATGGTAACCTTCAACGGTATCGAGTGTCATAACGAGTGGGAAATCACCTTTGAAGAAATTCATCGTAATGGAGATATAGCCTTTGCTATTTACAATTACACTCGTTATACTGGCGATAAATCATTCGTTCTCAATGAAGGTAGCAAGATTTTGACAGAAATGTCACGTTTCTGGGCTGATCGAGTTCACTTTAGCAAACGAAATGGTGAGTACATGATTCACGGTGTTACTGGACCAGATGAATATGAGAACAATGTTGATAACAACTGGTATACTAACTTCCTAGCAAAATGGACTCTTAAGTATACGTTGGAGATCATGGGTGAAGTTTCTAAGGAACAATTTGCTAAACTCGGCGTCACTGAAGCTGAAATGAAGCAATGGCAAGATATCGTAGACAAAATGTATTTACCATTCGATGAGGATTTGGGAATTTTTGTTCAACACGATGGCTTTTTGGATAAGGATATCGAACCTGTCAGCTCAATTCCAAGTGATCAGTTGCCAATCAATCAACACTGGTCATGGGATAAAATTCTTCGTTCACCATATATCAAGCAAGGTGACGTACTACAAGGAATTTGGGACTTTATCGATGATTTCAGCGAACGTGAGAAGAAACGTAACTTCGATTTCTATGAACCACTAACAGTTCATGAATCAAGTCTTTCACCTGCAATTCATGCTGTTTTAGCAGCAGATTTGCACTATGAGGAGAAAGCGGTTGCATTCTATGAGAGAACCGCTAGACTAGACTTAGACAATTATAATAATGACACTGCAGATGGTTTGCATATCACTTCTATGACTGGTGGCTGGTTGGCCATGGTTCAAGGATTTGCTGGTATGAGAGTTCACGATGACGGAACCTTGAGCTATAAGCCTTTCTTACCAAAGAAATGGAACAGCTATTCATTCAGACAGGTCTTTAGAGAACGAGTAATTGAAATTTCGGTTGATAACGAGGGACCACATTTCAAACTCATTTCTGGAGAGCCGCTTGAAATTAAAGTTTATGATAAATCAAAACTGCTTAAATAATTGTAAAACGAAGGTGTCTGGATAGTTATTCAGGCGCCTTTTTAATCAAAGGGGCAAACTAATATGGTTAAATTCGCACAGATTAAAGGATTTTTATTCGATCTAGATGGAGTTATCGCAAATACATCAGCATATCATTCTAAAGCATGGCACCAATTAGCCGATGAATTAGGCGTAACTTGGACAGAAGACTTGGGAAATCAACTAAAAGGTGTCGGTCGAATGGATTCCTTAAATCTCATCTTGAAGTATGGTCACAAGGAGAATGTTTATACTGAAGATGAAAAAGTTAAATATGCCGAAGAAAAGAATGAGAATTATTTGAAATTGTTGAATGGATTGGATAAGTCAGAAATTCTACCTGGAATGGAAGACTTTATAAAGGATCTTTCAGCACATCATTATTTGATTTCATTGGCATCATCATCCAAGAATTCACCACTAGTTTTGGAAAAATTAGATTTGAGAAAATATTTTGATGAAAAAGTTGATCCTGCCACTTTGAAGCATGGTAAACCAGATCCAGAAATCTATACTCGTGCTGCCGAAAGCTTGAAATTAAAGCCAGAAGAATGTATTGGATTGGAAGATGCCTCAGCAGGTGTCACATCAATCAATGGCTCTGGTGCAATTTCAGTTGGTATCGGTGACCCAACAGTATTGAAAGATGCTGATATTAACTTTAATAATACGTCAGAAGTAACTTTGGCTAATATCGAAAAAGCGATGGATAATAAAAAAGTATTAAATAAGTAAGGATCTGGTGGGTAAATGGTAGTTGTAAAAACAAAGTTTGGAGAGACTGATGGACAAGAGGTTTCTCTTTATAAAATAACTAATAAAAATCAAACGAGTATCAGTGTCTTGAGTTATGCTGCGACATGGCAAAATTTTGAAGTTGTTGAAGATGGCGAAAAACATTCCCTGATTGAACACTTTGATAATGTTGCAGACTACGTTAAAACTCCCTATGAAGTCGGTAAGACGATTGGGCGAGTTGCTGGTAGAATTGGCAAGGCTCACTTCAGTATTGATGACAAGGACTACCAATTAACACCAAACGACGGCCAAAATATTATTCACAGTGGTAACCATGGTCTGCAAATGCAAAACTTTGATGCCACAGTTGATGCTGACGATTCAGTATTGTTTACACGTACTGTCAGAGGTGAGGATGGCTTTCCTGGTGTCTTAAAAGTGAAGATTCGTTACACCTTAAACGATGAAGACGAAGTTTCAATCACTTACAGTGCACGGAGTAATCAAGATACTTTATTCAATCCTAGTTGTCACGTCTACTTTAATATCAATGATGGAAATATTCGTCAAACTCAATTACGTATCAATTCGAAACGCTTTTTGGATATGAATGAGGAAAAATTACCAACTGGTAAATTATTGGCAGTTACGAATGCTTATGATTTTAAAAACTTCAAAAAAATTGGTCAAGGTTTGAAACAGTTGAAACCTTTGGATAAATTTGAATTTGATGATGCCTATGTTGTTCATGACAAAGCTGCAACCTTAAAAGATGACAAACGAGCAATTGATTTCTATACTGATCGTAATGGGTTAGTTATTTTTACCGCCAATCCAGTTGATGCACAAAAGGCAAGTGTCCATGATCATAATTCAATTGCAATGGAGTTAATGACGTTACCTGATGCCATTAATCACACTGATTTTGGAAATACGATTTTGAATGCTGGTCAAAAGGTCAGCTATACCAATAAATTTAAATATCGAAAATTGAAATAGAGGGGTTTTTGCATGAAGATTGAACACGTTGGTTTATTTGTGAGGGATCTAGAAAGAACCGTTGAATTTTACGAAACTTTTTTTGAGGCTAAGTCTTCTGAGAAATACCATAATCCAGTAACAACTTTCTCATCACGTTTTTTAACATTTCCAGATGGTGCAAGATTGGAAGTTTGTACTAGAGACGACTTGAATAAACATCATGAACAAGGTTATCCATTAGGGTATATGCACCTTGCCATGTCACTTGGTTCAAAAGAAAAAGTTGATGAATTATCAGAAAAAATTACTGTTGCTGGTTACAAACATCTCAGTGGTCCTAGAACTACAGGTGATGGCTATTATGAGAGCGTCGTCTGTGATCCCGAGGGTAATCAAATTGAGTTAACAGTTTAAAACTAAAAAATTGGAATCCTAATGAAAGGATCCCAATTTTTTTATTCGTGATTAAAGGTTGAATGTTTAAGTAAGTATGCCGTTTCCAGAGCTGAGAGTATTCATTTTTTTATGATGGGAGTAATAGAACGAAGACTTTTTAGTATTTAAATAAATTAGCGCTAGGCCTATAACCATTGTTTTTACAGGCATAAGCAAATTTATTTAAATAAGCAGCAGTTTTCATTTTATTTGTTCCTGCCATTAAAAAATAAACTAGTTGGAAGAGCTGAGAGTATTCATTTGCAGCGAAAGTGGCGTTATTGCTTCAGCAATTACACCACCGGGCGTGTTGAAGACTCGCGGGTTTTGCGAGGCTTCAACCGAGGTTCGAGACCGCTTTCTGGCTCGGGCCGTTCCGCGCAGCAATTGAATACTCTCAGCTCTGGAAACGACATACTTTCAACCTTTAGCTTTCAATCTTTAGATTTGTGATTAATATTCTTGATTTCAAATACCTCTGAAGCGTAGGTGGTTCGTAGTGTTTGCCGTCCATGTCTAAATGTTTCTTCGATATATTCTGGCGTATCGTTACGATTAACTTCCAGTGATACTTCAGAAGAATCGTCTGGGTCCACAAATGTCACAATGATAAAATCTTCTGAGGACTCATCACCTCGAGCAAAACGCACTTCAAATTGTGAAAACTCCGGTTGTTCAAGAATGATATTACCGAAAAGGTTCATCATATTCGCGTAGAGGTTTTGGTTATTTATTTCGGGGTCAAGCGTGGGATTGGCACAATAAGTTGACTCGTTTTTGTAAAGTGAATCAAAATTGTTAACAAAATAATCAAAACAGTCAGTCGCATTAAGTTTAGTTACAATATCAACCATAATGTAGTAGCTCCTTTATTAAATTGCTTGTAAGTTAAGTATATCGTACTTCTGCGATTAATTGGTCTGAAAGCAGTAAACGGTTTCAATAATTTGCTACAATAGAGTAGATAATTATTTTATTAACACGAGGATGATAGCAATGCCAAAATATTTAGTATTTATGGATCTTGATGGAACACTTTTAGCTGATCACAAGCATATTTCTGTACGGACAAAGAGTACGATCGAACGCCTACAAAAGCATGACGTGATGTTTTATATCGCTACTGGTCGGATGTATGAATTGGCTAAGATTACTCAAGACCGTTTGAATCCAGATGTCCACATGATTACCTCAAATGGGGCAGTTTTTGATGGGCCTGCTGGTCAAGAAATTACACATTTGGGAAATGAGGCAGTTGAATTAGCATATCAAGTTACGCAGGTTGATAAATTGCCAATGATGTTATTTACATCTAAAAAAGCATATTTTACGGAAAAAATTCCGCACTTTATTGCGCAGAACGCTGGTAATTTTGATAATGCCTTTGGGTATAAAGAAATTCAAAATTTGGATGAATTAAAAGAAGTTGAATCCGAAATAACCAATGGGGTTGTTTTAAGCCGTGGTAATATAGCAGAATTGGATAAGGCTCGTGATCAATTGGCTGAAAGTAAATTGTTGCACTTGTCATCTTCTGGAGTTGATAATATTGAAATGATTCCACTGAAGATTGATAAAGGTACGGCCGTTAAGAGAATTCAATTAGAACAACATGTTGATGCTGATCATACTTTTGTTTTTGGCGATGGGATGAATGATCTTGGGATGATGAAAGAGGCTAAATATTCAGTTGCTATGGGCAATGCTCTTCCTGAAGTTAAGAAACAAGCTAATTATGAAACCAACACGAACGACAATGATGGTCTATCAAGATTTTTGGAACATTTCTTTAAGAATGAATTTTAAGTGGGTCTGTTTCCGTATAATTTCTTTAATTAGAATCTAAAGGTTGAAAGCT
Organism: Companilactobacillus huachuanensis; assembly: GCF_005404815.1. Classification (GTDB taxonomy): domain Bacteria; phylum Bacillota; class Bacilli; order Lactobacillales; family Lactobacillaceae; genus Companilactobacillus; species Companilactobacillus huachuanensis. The sequence continues at coordinate 5,874 of NZ_BJDF01000020.1, read as the reverse complement.
TATTTAAGTATGCTGCGCCGTTTCCAGAGCTGAGAGTATTCAATTGCCGCGCGGAAGGGCCCGAGCCAAGGAGCGGTCTCGAACCTCGGTTGAAACCTCGAAAAACCCGCGAGTCTTCAACACGCCCGGTGGTGTAATTTAAAGCACTAACGTCACTTTCGCTGCAAATAAATACTCTCAGCTCTTCCAACTAATTTTTTTTATGACAGGAACAATAAAATGAAGACTTTTGATTTGTTTAAATAAATTAGCTTTAGGCCTGTAATAGCAATCGTTAGATTGATTTTTCACCTTTCAACCTGAAGTTAGAATCTATAAAAAACTGAAGTAATCCAAATTTAGGATTACTTCAGTTTTTTGATTTTACATGTATGAATTTACTTTTTGACCGGTTTATTGACCTTGGCTGGTACTTTACTAATGAATTGGTGGAATAGAGTAATGAATTGAGGATTGGTTAGCATGTCCGAGTGTTCTGCATTGGTACCTGTAAGTGTAATAAACATGTAGTGTTTAATTTGATCCTGATAGATGTACTTTCCGGAGTCCACACTGCTTAGTGGCACGATACCGTCATTAGCATACTGTTTAGTTCCAGCGATTGAATAGTAACTCAAATTTTTCGGTAAATTTTTTCTGCCATCAATAAGTTGGTCGAGCATTTCCGTGTGGTCGCTAGATTTAGTTTCCTCAAGATTGAAGGGGGCGCCGATAGTCATTAAATGATTAATTTTGGTATTTGTCTGGTTGAAGTCGTCTTCAAGAAAATATGTCCAAATTAAACTACCATTTGAATGGCCGAAGGCGTTGAAGGTTTTGAAATGATACTTCCTTTGTAAATCGTGGAAGGCAATATTAAACCATTTGGCTTGTTTCTTAATATTTTCGAAACCATCCTGACTATTTTCAAAGCCAACAACAATGTAAGGATGTTTGTCCTTGGGCTGAATACGGCCACTGTAGGTCAAGGAGTTATCGGTATTAACTGTCACTTTGAGGACACTGTGATTCTCTTTGTATCTTTGATCCACCGCCGAAATTAAACCATCGAGAGCATTGTTGTCGGCACCACTACCAGGAATCATAATAATAGGAGTCATCGTAGTATCCGTATTTTTTGAGGCATTGGCCGCATTTTTTTTAGTCCACAGTAATGAAAAAGTTCCTAATAAAAGTAAAACTATAATAATTACAACTGGATACTTTTTAATTTTATTACGCTTATTATCTCTACGCATAAAATGCTACCTTCTTTGGGTAAGTATTATAATGCCAAGTAGATTATAACGTTAAATTAAATTTTTTTTGGGTAAAAAGACTCGAGAATTTTTAAAAGGTTATTGAGGATGGTCGTTGATGCTTGGTTGACTCTATCTAACTAAGGATAATGCATGCATGCATGTATGTATGTATGTATGCATGTGTGTTTGTATGCATATATGCACGTATGTTTGTATACAAATATACTTATTGTAAAATGAGCTGTTGACTGTCCGAGTGATTTTTTAACATCTTGATAAATTCTTCAAATGGACGATTAACAAAGTGATCTTTTCGATAAATAAAATCTAGTTGAACTGAAGAAAATTCTTTTGGTAATTCGGTCATATATAGTAGTTTTCGATCAACGTATGATTGCGCAATTTCTTTAGGAACGATACTGATACCCAGACCAGCACAGACACTTGCCATAATTGCATCCAAATAATTGAATTCGATTGGATGATGCAGATTAAGATTTTGTGAATGTAGCCAGTCTTCGGTAGTTTTTCGATAAACACAACCAACTGTGAACACTAGAAATGAAGCCGTTTTTAAGTCAGGAGTTTTCGGACTAGCCGATATCAGGCACAGCTCTTCGGTCACTAATGGAATTGAGATTAAATCGCGCTTGTCAATGTTCTCACCAACAATTGCGCCATCTATTTCATAATCAAGGACTTGTTGGACATTGTCTATGGGATTTCCGGTTTTGATTGCTAGACGAACTTTAGGGAATTTATGATAATATTTGGTCAAAATAGGTGGTAGAAAAGTTTCCGAGGCCGATTGCAATGTCCCGATACGCAAATTACCTTCGACCTTAGTGGGATGCTTCATTTGATTAATGGTGTCCTCAGTTAAGTCAACGATATTGCTAGCACGATTATAAAATTTTTTACCGGCGTCAGTTAAGATAACGCCACGATTAGTTCGATAAAAGATAGTTGTTCGTAACTCAGTTTCTAGTTGATGAACTCGGGCTGAAATATTTGATTGAGCATAGCCCAGTTGCTGCGCGGCACCAGAGATACTACCAGTTTGAACAATGGCGATAATCATTTTGAAGGTATCAATATTCATATTTATTTCTCCTGGTATCATTATTTGATATAGCTGCATTCGTATTCTCGTAGTTTATTATATATCAAATTGACCTTATACTGTGTTTGTAAGTTAAGAGAAAGAGAAAATCACAGGAGGAAATATTATGACAACAAAAATTGGTATTAACGGATTTGGTAGAATTGGACGTTTAGCATTTAGAAGAATTGCAACTTTACGTGATCAAGGTAAAACTGACCTTGAAGTCGTCGCAATCAACGATTTGACATCACCACATATGTTGGCCCACTTGTTAAAATATGATACTGGTCATGGCAACTTTAAGATTGATTCAATCACTAATGAAGATGATGCAATTGTCGTCGATGGTAAGAGAATTCCTGTTTATGCTGAAAAGCGAGCTCAAGATTTGAAATGGGTAAATAATGACGGTGTTGACATCGTCCTTGAATGTACTGGTTTCTATACGTCAACAGAAAAAGCTCAAGCCCATCTTGATGCTGGTGCCAAAAGAGTTTTGATTTCAGCTCCATCAGGTCAAATGCCAACCGTCGTTTATGGTGTTAATGAAGATATTTTGACAAATGATGTTCACATTGCTTCAGTCGGCTCATGTACGACCAACTGTATTGCACTTTTGGCCAATGCGGTGAATAAAGAATTTGGTATCAAAGCTGGTTCAATGACAACTATTCATGCTTACACAGCAACCCAAATGTTACAAGATGGTCCAGAACGTAATGGAAATGTTCGTGCTGCTCGTGCCGCTGCTCAAAATATTATTCCTCATTCAACTGGAGCTGCCAAAGCCTTAGGACTAGTAATTCCTGATTTGAAAGGTAAATTGGATGGACATGCTCAACGTGTTCCCGTAATTTCAGGATCAGTTACTGAATTAGTAACAACACTTGATAAAGATGTAACTGTTGATGAAGTTAATGCTGCTGTTAAGAAATATACCGAGAATTCAGAATCATTTGGTTTCAACGATGATGAAATTGTTTCATCAGATGTAATCGGAACAAGTTATGGTTCAATTTTTGACCCAACACAAACGCAGATCGTAGGTACAGGGGACAGTCAAGTTGTAAAGACAGTTGCTTGGTATGATAATGAATCTGGTTTCACAGCCCAAATGATTCGTTCACTTGAGAAGTATGCAAGCCTAGATTAATAGAAGTTTTCTTTAGATGTTTTGTCTCGATTTTTCCGACCGATTTGTTCATTAGTTCTCTAATGAAACTAATCAGTGGAAGAGCAAAAATGTTATAAAAACAAGGAATGAATTCGTAATTATGAATTCATTCCTTGTTTATTTTATTAATTAATAGATTATATTTTTACTATTTAGTTACATTTTAATAACATAACCATTACTGTTTTTATACAGGTGTGTGACTTTGACTTATTATCCAAAGGATAGTCCTATACTTTTATGTGTTGTTAAGGCAACAAAAGGGAGAGGGATTTATGGTTTTGAAGAGAAGATTTATTGTAGCTTTGACTACATTCATGTCTTTGTTGATTGTATTCTTTGGTGCTACAACGGTTGATGCAGCCCGAAGCGATATGGTTGATGTGTCGAATTACAATGGTGATATGACCGTTGCTAATTTTCAAGATATGAACAATAACTACGGCGTCAAAGCGGTAGTAACGAAGATCAGTGAAGGTACTTCGTATAAAGATAGTACTGCCGCTAATAACATTTCTACTGCTCAGGCGGCTGGAATGTACATTAGTGGTTATCATTATGCGCATTACAGCTCTGTCAGTGGAGCGATTGCCGAGGCTGATTATGCAGCACAAACAGCTCAAGCTGATGGCCTTCCTAGTGGAGCTGTTTTAGTAGCCGATGTTGAAAGTTCTGAACAGAGTGCTAGCTCTGAATCACAAAATGACGCTGATAACGCAGCATTTATGAATGAAGTAGCCAAGTACGGTTATCGTTCAACAATTTACACGATGGGTTCTTGGGTCGGTTCAGTTATGAGCGTCAGTCAAGGCTGGATTGCTTCATATCCATATGATCCAACTGACCAAGATTGGTATACTTCAAATCATGGCTGGCAATGGTCAAGTACATATACCTTTAGTGGTAGTTATGGAAACTTTGATGTTTCTGAATTATATGATAGTTTCTTTACAAGTTATCAGTCACCAACTGGTTCAACAACTACAACTGGTTCAACAACTACAAGTGGTTCAAGTTCAACCAATAGTGGTTCAACTTCTACAAGTAGCTCTTCTTCTTCCAGTTCATCATCTAGTTCTTCAACGAGTTCAACCGTCGTTAGTGGAACATCAGTTATCAATGTGAACAATGCTTCTGGTAGTTTTGTACCATTAGTTTCAATCAGTAGTGATGGCAGTACGGTTCAAACATTGAGTAGTCGTGCGTTGAGTAATAATTCTGCTTGGCAAACTGACAAAACCGAGACTGTTGATGGAGTGACATATTATCGAGTTGCTACTAATGAGTGGGTCGCTGCTCAATACTTAAAAGATAATAATTCAAGTGCCAGTCAAGGAAGTTCAACTAGTAGCATGAGTGTTATCAAAGTGAATAATAGCAATTCTAATTTTGTTCAATTGATGGCCTTGCAGGATGATGGAACTATGAAAGTTGTTACTAACCGTGCTTTAGGAAATAACACTTCGTGGCAAACAGATCAAACAAAAGTTGTTGATGGGGTGACATATTATCGTGTCGCTACAAATGAGTGGGTTGCCGGTAGTTATATTATCTAATTCCGTCTACAGAGCTGGAAAATATTCAATTCCACGGCACACAAATATTTTCTAGCTTTTCCGACTAGTTAATCGTTCCTAATTGAATAAAAATATTTTCAATTGTTTTTATATCCAACCTGTTCTAAACTTTAATTTTGAAAATATAATTGAAACGAATATTTATAATTAATTATCAACTAGCACCATGCCTAGAATTCATTTCAAGTTATATTTAATTGCATTTTTTATTTATTATTCTAAAGGTTGAAAGTTTAGTTAGGTATGCCGTTTCCAGAGCTGAGAGTATTCATATGCTGCGCGGAACGGCCCGATCCAAAGAGCGGTCTCGGACCTCGGTTGAACCCTCGCAAAAACCGCGAGTCTTCAACGCGCCCGGTGGTGTAATTGCTAAAGCAATAACGCCACTTTCGCTGCAAATGAATACTCTCAGCTCTTCCAACTAGTTTATTTTTTTAATAGCCGGAACAATAAAATGAAGATTTCTGATTGTTTAAATAAATTATCTCTAGGCCAGTAATAGCAATCGTTAGATTAATTTTTCAACTTTCAACCTTCAGTTATTATTGAAGTCATTTTTAAGAATAGATTGTTAATTGGCATAACGCGTTAGTTTAATCTTTTACTTAAGATGCGAGAGTTAAAAAAAGAAAAATTTATAGTAACTATTTGTCGTGAAAACTCTAGACATAATTTAATCGCAAATTGCAAGAACAAGTTAGCCACTTTTTAAAATACTGATTCCAAGGGATTTTCAGTTACTGGAGTTAGGCAGATTGTGTTTATTTCATTACATTG
>NZ_BJDF01000019.1 GCF_005404815.1 Companilactobacillus huachuanensis | reverse complement strand
GTAAACGACTAACTTGATCATCGGAAAGATTGATGTGTTGTTTAACAGGTCTGATATCTGATTTCATAAAATATATCCTTTTTTGAATTGATTATATCAGAATATAAAAGTGAGAGCTACACTCCACTAGTTGGAAGAGCTGAAAGTATTCATTTGCTGCGAAAGTGGCGTTAGGACTTTAGTCCTTACACCACCGGGCGTGTTGGAGACTTACCGGTTCGGGGTAAGGCTTCAACCGAGATTTGAGACCGTCTCTTGGCTCGAATCGTACCGCGCAGCATATGAATACTTTCAGCTCTGGAAACGGCATAATGCATCAAACTTTCAACCTTTAGATTAATTATTAAACAGTGTACCAAAGATACACCTAAAGGAGAATATGATGGAGTTTACAAAAGTGGTTAATGAAAGACATTCCTCACGCAGATTTATGGACAAACCAATTTCTGAAACAACATTGAGAGAAATCATTAAAGAAGCGCAAAGAGCTCCTTCGTGGGCCAATGCACAACCTTGGCAGGTCATTATTGCGACAGGTGATACATTACAGGAAATTAAAAATAATCATCTTCGATTGAGTAATCAAGGTATTGCCGGTGACTCAGATATGGAAACGGCACATCGGACAGAGTGGGCTAATTATGCCAGAAATAATATTGGACAATGGAATAATGCTTTAGTGAAGCATTTACAAAATAATGCCCTACCAATGGTTGAATATAGTGAGACACAAACAACCTTGTTTAATTCTCCAGCCTTAGTTTATTTGACTGTAACTGGACCATTGAATGACTGGGAAATTTTCGACGTAGGTGCTTTTGCCCAAACGTTAATGTTGAGTGCAGCTAATCAAGGGATTCAATCGATTCCGGCCTATTAGGTGGTGCGTTATCCCGACGAACTGCGACGAATCTTTAATCTAAAAAATAATCAGAAATTTTTGATGGGAGTTGCTTTAGGGTATGAAGAGGAAAGTATTATCAATAATTTTAAAACGACGCGTGATGACGAGAAAAATATTTTAAAAATAAAACGATAAGAGGATATGAAAATGAAAATTTTAGTAATTGGTGCAAGTGGTCGAATTGGTTCACTATTAGTCGAAAAATTGACAGCAGTTGGAAATGAAGTAACAGGAACGTACAATAGTAAGAAAATTGATTCTATGAATGCTATTAAATTTGATTTACATGCTTCAGTCGACCAAATGGTCAGTTTAATGCAAGGCTATGAAGCAGTTTATTTTGTGGCTGGTTCTCGCGGCAAAGATTTATTGCAAATTGACCTTAATGGGGCAGTTAAAGTGATGATGGCTTCTCAAAGAGTAGGAATTAAGCGTTTCATTCAATTAAGTTCGGCATTTGCTTTGAAACAGAATCGTTGGGATGAAGGCTATTTGAAGGGTATTACTGATTATAATATCGCCAAGTATTTTTCAGATGCCTGGTTGATCAATAACACCAAGCTGAACTATACCATCTTGCAGCCAAGTGTTTTAACAGAAACACCAGCAACTGGCAAAGTTAGTTTTGATGTGACAGCACCAACTGAGAATTCTTTAAGTGATGTTGCCGAAGTGTTGGCAGAAATTTTGAATAAACAGAATACAATTGGTAAGGTTTTGATGATGAAGGCCGGTGGAAAATCAATTTCTGAGGCAATTGCACAAGTTTAAAGAGTAAGATGTTCGTGCATTATAGCAAACAGGCACTGTAATCTAATTTGGGATTACAGTGCCTGTTTTTTTAAAAACGTGAATCAGAAAAGAGCTTTTCTGAAGCTAAGCGATGTCTTTGATTATCGTCATAGTTAGCGACAAATAAGCAAGAGTAGAGCGTGTTCAAAACATATTCGATACCAACTTGTGATGCAAAAGGTGAAATTTTAACAGTTTTGCTTTCCATATTGGCTACTGGTAGAACGATGTTGCTCAGTTTTGCTATTTTAGAATTTTTATCGGATGTAACTGTAATGATTTTGGCACCATTTAGTCGAAGTATTTGCGCAAGTTGATAAGTATCCTTACTTTGACCGCTATAGGAGATTAGGAGGGCACAGTCATTTTTAGTATAGTTAGCCGCCATAAATTTACTCTCTTCCGTTAAACTGGGCAAATTAGCGTTCAAATTGATCTTCATTAATTTATTTTGAAAACTAAGGGCTGAGATATAAGTATCACCATACGCAAATATGCCTAATTTTTGTGATTGAAAAATGTCACGAACGACATGTTCTAACAAATCATTAGTCAATAATTCACTTGTTTGAGTTAACGAATCGTACATGACATCAAGCAATTTTTGGGCAATTTCCTTGTTTGAATCATCTTCAGTGAACGGGAAATCCGGATTAACAGCAGAAATATCATTATAGTGTTGTTGTAATTCAGCTGATAATTTTATTTTGAAGTCTTTGTAGCCTTTAAGGCCAATTTTTCGACAAAGTCTAACAATAGTTGAGGTTGAAGAAAAAGTTGCAGTGGCAAGCGATTGAATTGATTGGTTGAGGACAGATTCTTTATTTTTTATAATATACGCAGCCAATTGTTTCTCAGAACCGTTGAAGTGGTCAGCCGTAGTTAATTGATTAATAATCGTCATTGCTGTACCTCCGTTAATATATTTGAAAAAATGTTCCAAATTATAAAAAAAATGCTGATAATATTCGGAATAATATTACCAATACGTCTATTGAGCTATTTATATCATTTTACCGTGTTTTAATAAAGATGAACAAAGTATAAGGAGTGATTAAGATGAAATTAGCAATTATTGGATCAGGAAATATTGTACATGACTTTTTAACGATCACGAAGGATTTAAAAAACACTGAATTAACGGCCATTATCGGAACGACACATAGTATTGATGTCCTAGGACAATTGAAAGCTGAGTATCATATTGGGGCAGTTTATACGGACTTTGACAAAGCGTTGGCAGAAAGCGATTTCGATACCGTTTATGTAGCCGTACCGAATTTCTTACATTATCAATTTGCTAAGAAAGCTTTGGAAAATGGTAAAAATGTTATTTCGGAAAAACCATTCACCGTCAAATTAGCTGAATTTATGGATCTAAAAGAAATTGCAACTAAGAATCATCTAGTTTTACTTGAAGCAATTACCAATCAATACTTACAAAATTATGTTGAGTTGAAAGAAAAATTACCGGAATTAGGTGATTTAAAATTGATTGAAAGTAATTACTCACAATACTCATCACGATATGATGCCTTCGAAGCTGGTAAAATCTTGCCAGCATTTGACCCTAAAAAGGGTGGCGGAGCTTTAATGGATTTGAACATTTACAATATCCACTTTATCGTCGGATTACTAGGACGGCCTGAAGGAGTTGAGTATCTACCAAATATCGAACGTAATATTGATACGTCAGGTATTTTAATGCTTGATTTTGGAAACTCCAAGGCCGTGGCAATTGGTGCCAAAGATTCAGTTTCACCAATCAGAAAAACAGTCGTTCAAGGGAACAAAGGCTCGATTGTCGTAAACGGACCAACTAATGAGATGCGCTCATTTGATGTTTATGATAAAGATAAAACTTTGCTGGAAAAGGTAGATCACAATATTTATCCACATCGAATGTATCAGGAGTTCGTTGCGTTTGAGAAAATTATTCAAAATAATGACTTAAAAGAAGTTGCCGAGAGATTGCAACATAGTGAAGATGTTATGTGGGTAGTTGATCAGGCACTTAAGTCAGCCAATCTGAAATTAGAATAAAGTTATTAACTAGCTGTGCGGAGCGGTCCGAGCTAAAACACGGTCTTGAACCACGGCACATAAATATTTCCCAGCTCCTTCGACTAATTAATTATTGACTATATACATTAGTCAGTCATTTTGAAAATAATCCCCCATAGAAAACGTATGTGGAACCTAAAGGCATCGTTTGAATTCATATTGCACCCATCAAAAATAAAGGTTAATATAATTAGAATTATAAAATGAAATGGGTGGTTTTATGGTGCAATCTAGAGCCAATCGAAATCTTCTATTGGTTGCATTCATGTGGGGAACAAGTTATACATTTATCAAGATGGCGATTGCTGCGAAAATGCCACCATCAGTTATCAATACCTTACGAGGTTTGATTTCAGCAATATTGGTCTACATCTTTTTTGGAAAAATTATTAAAACGATGACTTGGAAAGAATTCAAAATTGGGGCGGTCTGTGCGGTTTTTAATTTTGTGGTCGTACAATTGCAGTCAAGCGGACTGAAATATACGACACCGAGCAATAGCTCGTTCATAACTTCAATTTACGTAATTTTATTGCCATTTATTGCCTGGTTATTCTTCAAGAGAGTGCCACCTTTGAAAATCTATTTGTCGATTTTAATGTGTGTTTTAGGAATGATTTTTCTGACCGGAATTATTTCGACTGGATTTGAATTTCACATCGGAGATTTTTTAACGGTATTAAGCGCCGTTTTCTATGCATTTCAAATGACATATTATGGCTATGCAACAAAGAATGCTAGGCCACAAGTGATTGCCTTTCAACTTGGCTTTATTCAGGCGTTTTGTGGGGCGTTGTATTCATTTAAAATTGACTATGGTAGTTTACCTCAGATCAATTGGAGTGCGGCAATCGGCCCAGTAATATACTTGGGTGTGGTGGCGACATTTGCTGCTCAGGTCATTCAAGTAATGAGTCAAAAGTATACTGATACTGTCACAGCAGGTTTGGTATTGATGACTGAATCGTTATTTGCCAGTTTAGTATCCGTCTTGTTTCGTGTTGAACCGTTAACTCAACACCTGATAATTGGTGGTAGTTTAATAATTATGGCAACTTTGATTGCTCAATTTGATTTGCGGGGAGTAATTTCACGTTATTTTGTCAGGCAAAATGGGATTAAAAAGCCGTAGTTTGTGAGAAAATAAGACTTTAGGAGGATTTTCATGGAAGAGACGAAAATGTCATTAATGAACAAACAATTAGATGCCTTACTGTATCAAGAAAATAATTTGATTGCTAACTTGGCTAATGCCAGTGCCTTGATCAACGATACCTATGAAGATTTGAATTGGTCAGGATTTTATTTGTACAACGAAGAGACTGATGAATTGGACTTGGGACCATTTCAAGGTAAGGTCGCCTGTATGCACATCAAGAGTGGCAACGGCGTAGTTGGAACTGCCTTTGCAGACCAACAGATTCATCGTGTAGCTAATGTCCATGAATTTCCCGGACACATTGCCTGTGACAGTGCCAGCAATTCGGAAATTGTTGTGCCAATAACCAAAGCCGATAAAAAAATCGGTGTTTTGGATATTGACTCACCATCATTAAATCGATTTACTGGAGACGAAGAAAAAGAATTAGCTGTTTTTGTAGAAGTATTGTTGCAGCACATGAATTAGAATAGTTTTGAGGAGTTATTAAAATGTTACAACAGATGTATGATTTTGTGGTAGTTGTTCAAAATCATAGCTTTACCAAAGCTGACCTATGATTCAGAGTGGAACTTATCACAGAAAGTTATTGATGATAACGGGAACGTTGTTACAGGTAGCTTCGACAGAACAAGCAGGTAATGTTATCTGGTATGAATTGAGCGATGATGTTTGGATTCTTTCAATGGCTAAACAACAATTCGGTAAACCTTATGTTTGGAATGTCAAAGGACCAAGTGGCTTTTACTGTTCAAGAGTGATGCAATACGTTTAGAAAGGCAACGGGTCAAAATATTGGTTCTTGAATGTTTTGTATCCGGGTACAAATGTCAAGTTTGATCGCATTTCTTCAAGTTTTGAACCATCATTTGGAGTACTAATATTTAAATAATTAAAAAAATCCTATAATCACTAGTTTTACGTTATTAAAACTAATGATTATGGGATTTTTAATTAAAGGCTTGATTATAATATTCTAAATAAAATTTCTGAGAATTTGGTAGGGCAATGATTTTAGAAACACTAGTATTTCTTGGCTCTGGCAATGTCATTGGATCCTGTGGTTTCAAAATATCCAATGCTACGGCTTTAACTGTGAAACCATGTGTTACACAGATGATTTTCTCATCCGGATATTGCTGCATCGTATCTATAATAAACTCATGCACACGCTTGATAACATCTTCAAAAGTCTCACCATTCGGAGCATATTTAACATAAATTGGTAAAACATCATTGAGATAATCATTGTAGGCGTCAGGATGGAGTTTTCGAAGTTCAGCATTTTGATGACCGTCCCATTCACCATAAGAAATTTCAATTAAACGTTCGTCAAAAGAAATTGGCAATTGTGATTTTCTATTTATGATGGCTGCCGTCTGTTTGGTTCGCTCCAAAGGGCTACAAATAATACGGTCAGCAAAACTGATGTCAAAATTGTCAGCAAGATGTTGTGCCTGATTCTTACCATTTTCATTGAGATATGTTATTTCGGTATTGATAGTACCTTGTTTCATTTTTAGGACGTTGGCAGTCGTCTGTCCATGGCGAATAAAGTAAAATTCTGTCATTTTTGGCTCCTTTAAGTTTCACTTGATTTATTATTTAACACTTCAGTTAAAATCTAAAGATTGAAAGTTTAGTTAAGTATGCCGTTTCCAGAGCTGGCAGTATTCATATGCTGCGCGGAACGGTTCGAGCCTCGGTTGAAGCCTCGCAAAACCCGCGAATCTTCAACTCGCCCGGTGGTGTAATTGCTGAAGCAATAACGCCACTTTCGCTGCAAATGAATACTGCCAGCTCTTCCAACTAATTTATTTTTTCATGGCAGTACAAATAAAATGAAAACTTCTGCGTATTTAAATAAATTTGTTCTAAGCCTGTGACAACAATGGTTATATTAGTTTTTCACCTTTCAACCTTTAGTTAAAATTATAATACCTTATTTCAGTTGACAATTAAAATAATAATGTTAAAGTAATTTTAAGTTAATTGGAGGAATTTTAATATGAAAAAACTAAATCAAAACAATCAAACAGTCTCCTCTAAGTCTACACGGAATACATGTAGGCTTATTAGCTAATCTGATAATCCTCATGTATGTAAAAAAATACATCTGTGAGGTCGTTTAATTCTTAGAACATTTGACTCCTCACAGACTCCAATCTGTGGGGATTTTTTTATCTAATTACTAATAGTTAAAGGTTGAAAGTTTAATTTTTTTGTCTTTCAATATTCAGCTAATAAAATAGGCAACAGTCTATCTTAAAAATTCAAGGAGTGGAAAATTATGACAATTTACAATTTTGCAGCTGGTCCCGCAACAATGCCAGCCAAAGTTATCCAACAAATTAAGGCCGACCTACCTTCATATAAAAATTCAGGGATGAGTATTATGGAAATTTCTCATCGTTCCGCTCTGTTCGATAATATTTTCCAAAAGGCTCAACGTGATATGCGAGATTTATTAAAAATTCCAGATAATTATCAAGTGCTTTTCTTTCAAGGTGGTTGTACTTTACAATTTACCGCCGCTCCTCTTAATCTAGCCAATAAATATCATAAGATTGCACTACTGGACAGTGGTCACTGGGCTGATCGGGCAGGTGATGAAGCCAAAAGAGTTGGTGTAAAGGTTGATGTGTTGGATTCGACCAAGGCTGATCATTATACTAGATTACCAATATTAAAGACTCTATCATCCGATACATACGATTACTTGCACATAACAACTAACAATACGATTGAAGGAACTGCCTATACTAATGTTCCTGAGACTGGTACGACTGAATTAGTTGGTGATATGTCATCTAATTTCATGGGCCAAGAATACGATATAAAAAAATTTGGTGCAATCATGGCAGGTGCTCAGAAGAACTTGGGTATTGCCGGATTAACAGTTGTCATTGTCCGGAATGATTTAATCGGAAAAGTTAATAACTTACCAAGTATGGTTGACTATCAATTGTTTGCCCAGAAGGATTCAATGTTTAACACGCCACCAGTCTTTGCTATTTACGCAGCTGGTCTCGTTCTTCAATGGCTAAAAGATCAAGGTGGAATTTCCGAAATGGAGCGTCGTAATCGTCAAAAATCAGGATTACTATACGATTTTTTAGACAATTCGAAATTGTTCACAGCACCAGTTGTCAAAGCAGACCGATCACTAACTAATGTTGTCTTCGTCACTGGCAATCCTGAAATTGATCAACAGGTGGTAACAGATGCGGCAGATAATGGTTTAGTAAATATTAAGGGACATCGTTCTGTTGGCGGCATGCGCGCTAGTTTGTACAATGCAATGCCATATGAGGGAGTTGAGAAATTAGTCGACTTTCTAACTAAATTTGAAAATGATTATAGGGGGCTACACTAATGTATGAAGTAAAAACTTTTAATGCAATCACACAGGCAGGATTAGATACCTTTACTGATGATTTTGAAATCAATCAAACCGACCAACCAGATGCCTATCTGATTCGATCAGTCAATTTATTACAAGCAGAATTACCTGATAGTTTACAGACAATTGTGCGAGCAGGAGCTGGTGTCAATAATGTACCTTTGGGACGCGCAACTACTAAGGGCATTGCCGTTTTTAATACTCCTGGTAGCAACGCCAATGCCGTTAAAGAACTAGTAATTTCATTGATGATTGCGACTGCCAGAAATTTATTTGAAGCCCACAATTATTCAGATGAACACACTGAAGCTGACGTTTCACAGCGAACTGAAAAGGATAAGACCAAGTTCAATGGGACCGAATTAGCTGGTAAACGTTTAGCTGTTATTGGTTTAGGAAATGTCGGTTCATTGGTTGCGAATGCAGCTCTATCATTGGGCATGAAAGTTATCGGCTATGATCCATATTTGTCAGCCAATGCAGCTTGGAGAATCAATAATCGTGTGAAACGAGTAGACTCAATTAAAAATGCAGTTAAGAATGCTGATTTTGTTACCGTTCATGTGCCCAAGAATAACGAAACAATCGGTTTATTAAGTACGAAAGAAATTACTGAGATGAAAGATGGTGCAGTGTTATTTAACTATTCAAGAATCGGTATTGTTGATAATAAAGCAGCCGTTAAAGCTATCCGAAATCAAAAAATCAGTCACTATTGTACAGATTTTGGTGAACCAATTATTGCTGACCAAGAAAAAATTACTATCACACCCCATATCGGAGGCTCAACATTGGAAGCTGAAACAAACGGGGCGGTTCAAGGGGCTAATACAGTAATGAATTATCTTGAAGAAGGGGATACAACACACTGTGTCAATTTGCCAAATATGCAAGTTCCGTTTGAAACAGCGTATCGAGTCACAGTGATCCATCAAAATGTACCTAATATGGTCGGACAAATTAGTACACAAATAGCCAACAGAGGCATCAATATTGAAAATATGGCTAATGCGGCTAAGGAAAAAGTGGCATATACAATCATCGACGTAGATGACTTGCAGGAAAAGGACCAGAGTGCTTTAATAGCTGCGTTAGATGGAATCAAGGAAGTTTATCGAGTACGTGTCATTAAACATAGATAAGATGAAGTACGTGAGGTACATCCTGTCTATAGAGCTGAAAAATATTCAATAGTTTTTATATTCAGCTTGTTTCATCCTGTTTTGAATTCTGAAATGTAATTGATGCGAATATTTGTGATAAATTGTCAATTGGCAACATTAAATTGTATTTTTTTATTGATTGATTTAAGAATCAAAAATTTATCGCTAATTTATCTGCATATAAGAAAAGAAATGAGTCGGAAGAGCTGAGAGTATTAACCGGCTGTGGATGTGGCGTTACGGCTTCAGCCGTTACACCACCGGGCGAGTTTGGATACTTGCGGTTTGTGCAAGGATTCAAACCGAGGTCCGAGACCGCTCCCCAGGCTCGGACCGGTCCGCATAGCAGGTTAATACTCTCAGCTCTGGAGACGGCAAACAAAAAAACCACCCAAAATTCAGATGGTTTAATTCTAAAATATTTGTGAACGATATAGTCCAACAACTTTACCAATAATTTCAACTGTATCTAAAATAATTGGATCCATTGTATCGTTTTCAGGTTGCAGGCGGTAATGTCCGTTTTCTTGATAGAATCTCTTACATGTAGACTCAATATCTTCGGTCATGGCAATGATGATTTCACCATTATTAGCAAAGTTTTGCTCATGTACGATGACGTGGTCACCATCAAAGATTCCAGCATTGATCATACTTTCACCGTGAATTTCCAACATGAATAATTCACCAGAGTCACGAGTAAGATCAGGTGGAATTGGGAAATATCCATCAGGGTTTCTTTCGGCAGTAATAGGTTGACCAGCAGCAACGGCACCTAAAATAGGAATTTGTTTGGATTTGATACCAATTGAATTAAGACCTGCACCTGTAAGCTCAATGGCACGGGGCTTTGTGGGGTCACGTTGGATGAATCCTTTTTTCTCCAGACGAGATAGGTGACCATGAACCGTTGACGTTGAAGAGAGATCTACAGCTTCGCAAATTTCTCTAACAGTTGGCGGATATCCATGTTCATCTAAATAATCATAAATACATTGTAAAATTTGTGACTGTTTAGAGCCTTCAGCTTTTGACATTAGAACACCTCATTGTTAATATCTTAAATAGATTGTATCAAAATTTGAATACAACTTCAAACAAGTGTTCGATTGTATCGAGGGGAATTGAAATAATGAACGAACAAGACGAATTGCTCAAAAAAATTAATGCATTGGCTCACAAGGCTAAAGACGGTACCATCACTAAGGAAGAGGAAGATCAACAAGCACAATTGCGCAAAGAATACTTGAAGAACTTTCGGGCTGCTTTTAAGTCACAATTAGAGATGACACAGGTTTATGATAAAGAAGGAAAAGAAGTTACTCCCGAAAAAGTTCGCGAAATTCAGCGGAAAAAAGGATTACGTGACGATTAGACTTTCAATTGTCTAACTTTTTTTGTAATATTAGTAAGTGTATGGAAAGGGTGAGAACATAAATGGGAATTACAATAGTTGTTGGCGTTATAGCTTTACTAGTTGGCTTGGTCGGTGGTTTCTTCGCTGCCAGATGGTACATGAAGAAATACTTCCAGGACAATCCACCAATCAGTGCTGATATGATCAGACAAATGATGGCTCAAATGGGCCAAAAGCCTTCACAAAAGAAGCTTAATCAATTAATGAATACTATGAAGAATTCACAAAAGAATGACAAATAGTTAAGTCATTTAAGCGATATACATATTTTTATATGTATATCGCTTATTTTTTTGTCCTCAAAAATAAATTGATAGCTATATCCGAACTATTAATATTTTTATAAATATTAAAGACAATATGTAAACGGTAAATACGAACGATATACTCAAATAAATGAATAAAATGCGTATTTAGCATTGAAAGTATTTTCAATCCCTGATAAACTTTGGATACCAAAGCAAGAAAGGTGGAAAAAGTAATGCACAACGTAGCAATAGTTATGGGTTCAATTTCTGATTTGAAGATCATGCAGAATACAGTCGATGTTTTGAATGAACTGGGAGTTAGCTTTGAAACAAAAGTAATTTCGGCACATCGAATGCCACATGAGATGTTGGATTTTGCCAATCATGCTCATGAAAATTATCAGGTCATCATAGCTGGAGCTGGGGGTGCGGCCCATTTGCCGGGAATGATTGCAGCTTCAACAAGTTTGCCAGTAATTGGTGTTCCAGTTCCTTCAAAGTATCTTAAAGGAATGGATTCGCTACTATCAATTGTTCAAATGCCGGCTGGTGTTCCAGTTGCAACAGTTTCCATCGGTGAGGCTGGTGCAAAAAATGCCGCTATTCTTGCTACAAAGATTTGTGCATTAAATAACCCGACTTATCAAAATAATTTAGCAAGTTATGTTCAAGCAATGCACGATAAGTCAGTAGAAAGTGGGAAAGACATTGGATAATACATTACTGCCAGGGGCAACAATTGGCATTATCGGTGGTGGTCAATTAGGCCAGATGATGTCATTTTCAGCTAAAGAAATGGGCTATAAGGTTATCATTTTGGATCCACAGGAAAATTGTTCGGCGGCTCAAGTGTCGGATAGTCAAATAGTTGCTGAATATGACGATCTTGATAAATTGATCGAATTGGCAAAGCAATGTGATGTTTTAACATACGAGTTCGAAAATGTTGATGCTAATGCCATTAATGAAGTTAAAAAATATACTCAAGTTCCACAAGGTACGAAAGCTTTGAAAGAAACACAAAACCGGGTCTCTGAAAAGAATTTTATCGAAGCTAGTGGTTTTAAAGTTGTTCCTCACGTTGAAATTACCAATATTTTTGAATATCATCGCGGTGTTGAAAAATTGGGTGCTCCAGTAATCTTGAAGACCATTCGAGGCGGATATGACGGTAAAGGTCAAATATTAATTGAGGATCCTGAGCAGGCCTGTTATGCCGACATCGAGAAGCTGTTAATGGATGGCCCTTGTATGTTGGAAAAGAAAATTAACTTAAAAAAAGAAGTTTCGGTAATCGTATCAGCTAATAGTCAGGGCGAAACATCGATTTTTCCAGTTATTGAAAATATTCATCGTCACAATATTTTGCATCTCAGTACGTGTCCAGCAAATATTAGTGAAAAATCTGAACAACATATTTATCAAGTTGGTGAGACGTTAGCTAAAAAACTTGAGTTGGTCGGAACGATGTGTATTGAATTTTTCATTTCAGAGACGGATGAAGTTTTCGTCAACGAAATTGCTCCTCGTCCACATAACTCCGGACATTTAACAATTGAGGCATGTAATATTTCACAATTTGATGCTCATATCCGTGGTATTTGTAATCTGGCCATGCCAAAGATCGAGTTGCTGAAACCTGCTGCAATGGTTAATTTACTCGGACAACACTTAGAAAATGCCAAGAATGAATTATCTGGACATCCAGAATGGCATTTCCACGATTATGGCAAAGATAGTGTTAAGAATAATCGCAAAATGGGTCATATCACGATTTTGAGTGATGATTTACAAGATACAAAACAAGATATTGAAAATAATTCAATTTGGGATGTGTAAATTTATGACAGAAGATAATTTGCTCTATACAGGTAAGGCCAAGAATGTGTACCAAGCAGAGAATGACGATGAGGTTTTGATTGTTTACAAAGATCAAGCTACAGCATTGAATGGCAAGAAAAAGGAAATCTTACCGGGAAAAGGTGTTCTAGATTGTCAGATTTCACAAATTGTTTTTAATTATTTGATTGAAAATGGTATTAAAACTCACTTGGTCAAAAACCTTTCAGATCATGAACAATTGGTTAAGAAAACTCAAGTATTTCCATTAGAAGTTGTTTTAAGAAATATTACTTCTGGATCTTTGGTACGCAAGTTTCAAATCGAAGAAGGTCAAAGGCTGGTAGAACCAATCATCGAATTTTATTACAAGAGTGATGCTTTGGATGATCCTGTTATCAATGAATCCCAAATTCATGCTTTAGGAATTGCTGATAAAAATGATATTGAATATATCAAACAAGAGACCTTAAAAATCAATCAATTGTTAATTCCGTTTTTTGACAATGCCGGTTTTGACCTCGTAGATTTCAAATTGGAATTTGGTAAATACAACGGGAAAATTATTCTGGTTGATGAATTTTCACCGGATAATTGTCGAATTTGGAACAAGAATGATCATCATTCTATGGACAAAGATGTTTTTCGCAAGCACGAAGGCGACTTAGTAGAAACTTATCAAACAGTCTTACAACGACTACAAGACAAATAGGAGAAAATTATGAAATTAGTTAAAGTGTATGTCACTCTAAAAGATTCCGTATTAGACGCTCAAGGTGAAGCAATTAAATCGGCTATCCATTCTATGGGTTACAACAAAGTTGAAAATGTTGGCATGGGTAAATATTTTGAATTGCGTTTTGCCGATGATTATTCTGACTTTGAGAAAGACGTTGACGCTATCTGTGATGATCTTTTAGCCAATCCCAATATTGAAACTTATCGCTATGAAATTATGGAGGCCGAATAAATGAAATTTGCCGTCATCAATTTTCCCGGTTCTAATTGTGATATGGACCTGTATTATGCTGTTCGTGATGGTATCGAACAACAGGTCGAACTCGTTGACTATCGTGCTCAAAGTCTAGAGGGCTTTGATGGTGTGTTGATTCCTGGTGGCTTTTCTTACGGCGATTATTTGCGCAGTGGTGCGATTGCTGTTCACGCTCCAATTGTAAAAGAAATTATTCGGTTTGCTAACGAAGGCAAGATTGTCCTCGGCATTTGTAATGGATTCCAAATTTTGACTGAATTAGGCCTATTACCAGGGGCTTTGATTCAAAACGGACAGAGTCGCTTTATCTGTGAAACAGTGGCCTTAAGAGTTGTCAATAATGAAACAGCTTTTACTAATGGATATTCAAAAAATGAAATTATCAATATTCCAATTGCTCACGGAGAAGGTCGCTACTACTGTGATGACAAAACTTTATCTGAATTGGAAGCTAATAATCAAATAGTTTTCAAGTATCTTGAAAATGTTAACGGCAGTGTGGAACATATTGCCGGCGTAACTAATAAACAAAAGAATGTCCTAGGCATGATGCCCCATCCAGAGCGTGCGATTGAAAAAATTCTTGGATCTGATGATGGACTGAAACTATTTCAATCAATAATCAATTATCAAGTAAAGGTGAATAATTAATGACTGAACCTACGGCAAAACAAATCAAAGATGAAAAGCTTTATCAACAATGGGGTCTAACTGATTCCGAATATGAATTGATCAGTACAAAAATTCTTAAGCGTTTGCCTAACTACACTGAAACAGGGCTCTACTCAGTTATGTGGAGTGAACATTGTTCGTATAAGAACTCCAAAAAAGTTCTTCGGAAAATGCCCAATAAGAGCGAACGAGTGATCGCAGGTCCTGGTGAAGACGCCGGAATCTTGGATATCGGTGACAATCAAGCAGTTGTTTTCAAGGCAGAAAGTCATAATCATCCTTCAGCAGTTGAACCTTATCAAGGTGCAGCAACTGGTGTTGGTGGAATTATTAGAGATATTTTTTCTATGGGTGCTCAACCGATTGCACTTTTGAACAGTTTAAAATTTGGACCCTTAAAAGACGGACAAACCAAACATTTGGTTAATGAAGTTGTCGCTGGTATCGGTGGTTATGGTAACTGTATTGGTTTGCCGACTGTTGGTGGTGAAATTGCTTTTGAAGATTGTTATGAACATAATCCGCTCGTCAATGCAATGTGTGTTGGGTTATTGAATAATACTGATTTCAAACATGGTACTGCTAGTGGTGATAAGAATTTAATCGTCTACGTCGGTGCTAAAACTGGCCGTGACGGAATCCATGGGGCTACCTTTGCTTCTGATGAATTTACTGATAAGAAGAATAAACAACGTTCGGCGGTTCAAGTTGGTAATCCATTTATCGAAAAACTATTGATGGATGCTTGCGTAGAAATCATCGAGAAACACCCTGAATGGATTTTAGGTATTCAAGATATGGGAGCCGCAGGATTAGTATCATCAACCGCTGAGATGGCTTCTAAGGCTGGTTCGGGTCTGATCTTAAACTTAGATAAAGTTCCTCAACGTGAAACTGAGATGAATGCTTACGAGATGATGCTTTCAGAATCTCAAGAACGAATGGTTCTCTGTGTTAAACCAGAATTTGTGGATAATGTCTTGGAATTCTTCAAACATTTTGAACTTGATGCGGTTGTAATCGGCCAAGTGACAACTGATAAACAATATAAAATTTATCATCAATATCAGTTGGTAACCGATATTCCAGTCGACAGTTTAACTGAAGACGTTCCAGAGTATGACCGTGAAGAAATTCAACCACAGCGCATGATTGAAGATAAAGATTATCAGTTTGTTCCCGATATCGACTCTTTGGAAGAAACGTGGAATGAAATGTTACAGCGCCCTAACATTGCTAGCAAAAAACATTTTTACCAAACTTACGATTCACAAGTTAAAGCTAATACCTTAGTTCGTCCCGGAAGTGACAGTGGCGTAGTTAGAATCCGTGGAACAAAAAAAGCTATCGCAATGACAAATGATAGCAATTCAAAATATGTTTATTTAAATCCCTTTGTTGGTGGTCAGATTGCCGTTATGGAAGCAGCTCGTAATATTGTTGCCAGTGGTGGTGAACCAATTGGTGTCACAGATTGTTTAAATTATGGAAATCCTGAAAATCCTGAAGCTTTTTGGGAATTAGACAAGAGCGTTGAAGGAATTGCCAGTGCTTGTGAAAAAATCAATACGCCAGTAATTTCTGGTAATGTTTCACTCTACAACGAGTATAACGATGTCGCAATTTACCCTAGTCCAATGGTTGGAATGGTCGGTTTGATTTCTGATATCGATAATGTCACAACTAATGATTTTAAAGAATCTGAAGATTTGATCTATCTAGTTGGTCAGACTCAAGACGACTTTAATGGTTCAGAATTACAAATGGCTCAATTTGGAAAATTAAAAGGAAACTTGCGTAATTTAGATTTAGATCAAGAAAAATTACATCAGGATCTTATCCGTCAAGCAATCTCCCAAAAATTAATTAAAAGTTGTCACGATTTATCAGAAGGTGGTCTAGCAGTTGCGTTGTCAGAATCAACTTTTGAAAATGAACTCGGGTTTGAAATTAAAACTGGTTTAAGTTCAGCTCAAATGTTCTCAGAAACACAATCACGTTTCTTAGTTACCATTGCTCCAGAAAATAAATCAGCTTTTGAAAAATTAATGACTACTGATATTGAATACTTAGGAAAAGTTATCGCAACACCAGAATTCAAAGTTACTACAGCTAATGAGTCTGTCGAAATGAGTGGTTCAGTAGCGGCTAAAAACTGGAAGGAGGCCATTACGTGCCTAATGAAGTAAGAAGTTTAAATGAGGAATGTGGTGTCTTTGGTGTTTGGGGTGCTGAAAATGCTAATTATCTAACATATTTAGGACTCCACAGTTTGCAACATCGCGGTCAAGAGGGTGCAGGGATTGTTTCGAATGATGGCAAGAAACTTCGTGCATATCGTAATCTAGGGTTATTAACACAAGTTTTTTCTAAACCAGAATATTTAAATTCATTAGTCGGCGATTCCGCAATTGGTCACGTTCGTTATTCAACTGCAGGTGAAAATAAGATAGAGAATGTTCAGCCACTTTTATTTGATTTCACAGACAGTCAGATAGCACTAGCTCATAACGGGAATTTGACAAATGCCGTGACGTTGAAAAAAGAGCTAGAAGAAAAAGGTCATATCTTTAAGTCCAGTTCTGATTCTGAAGTTTTAGTTCATTTGATCAAGGTTTCAAATGCACCAACATTTCACGAAAAAATTGTTGAAGCACTGAACAAAATTCAAGGTGGTTTTGCGTATTTATTATTGACGAAGGATGCTATGATCGTCGCTTTAGATTCACATGGATTTCGGCCACTTTCAATTGGTCAATTAGATAATGGCGCCTATGTTGTTGCCAGCGAAACCTGTGCTTTAGACGCTGTTGGTGCCAAATTAATTCGCAACGTGCAACCAGGTGAATTAATTACAATCGATAATAATGGGATGAAGATTGATCAATGGACAACTAATACTAAGTTAGCCATTTGTTCAATGGAATTCATCTACTTTGCCCGTCCTGATTCTGATATTTTAGGTGTTAATGTTCATTCGGCTAGAAAACGCATGGGAGCTAATCTAGCTAAGGAATTTCCAGCAACCGGAGATATTGTCGTCGGTGTGCCCAATTCCTCGTTGTCTGCGGCCAGTGGGTATGCAGAATCCAGTGGCTTGCCATATGAGATGGGCTTGATCAAGAACCAGTACATGGGTCGCGAATTTATTCAACCAACTCAGGAATTGCGTGAAAAGAGTGTTCGTCAAAAGTTGGCCGCTGTTAAAGGCGTTGTTCAAGGCAAACGAGTT
Source organism: Companilactobacillus huachuanensis (assembly GCF_005404815.1). Classification (GTDB taxonomy): domain Bacteria; phylum Bacillota; class Bacilli; order Lactobacillales; family Lactobacillaceae; genus Companilactobacillus; species Companilactobacillus huachuanensis. The sequence continues at coordinate 47,905 of NZ_BJDF01000019.1, read as the reverse complement.
ATTTTAGTTGATGATTCTATAGTTCGTGGAACAACTTGTGCTTATATCGTGCAATTGCTGAGAGATGCAGGCGCAACTGAGGTTCACTTACGTATTGCTTCGCCAAGGTTTATGCATCCGTGTTTTTATGGAATTGATATTCAAGAAAAGAGCGAGTTAATTGCAGCTCATAAATCAATTCCAGAAATGAATGAAATTTTTGGATCTGATTCGTTGAACTTTTTGAGTGAAGAAGGTCTAATTGATGCAATTGGTTTGAAGTCTGATGCACCATATTCAGGCTTAGATATGTCGTATTTCAATGGTGACTATCCAACTTATCTTTACGATTATGAATCTAGAAAATAAGGAGGCATTTAATGTCTAATCCCTATCAAGACGCAGGTGTCAACGTCGAATCAGGTTATAAAATTTCTAAATTTGTGAAACAGAATACACACAATGGCAATATTGGTAATTTCGGCGGTGTTTATGAGATTCCCGAAGGCTATAAGCACCCAGTTTTGGTATCAAGTGATGATGGTGTGGGCACTAAATTGCTTTTAACAACTGAAACTAAAAAATGGGATACCATCGGAATCGACTGTGTGGCTATGTGTGTCAACGATATTTTGGCACAAGGAGCAACACCACAATATTTCTTAGACTATATCTCAACTGGTAAAGTTGATAACAAAATTGAAGAAATTCTCAAGGGTGTTATTAGCGGCTGTAATCAAGCAAATGCCAACTTAATTGGGGGTGAGACAGCGGAAATGCCCGGTGTCTATGATGCAAAAGATTACGATATTGCTGGATTTTCAGTAGGTATTTGTGAAAAAGACGACTTATTGAAGAAAGAAAATATTCAAGCTGGTAATGTGTTGATTGGTTTGAAATCAAGTGGGATTCATTCTAATGGCTATTCACTAGTTCGAAAAATTTTCTTTCAGGATCATGAATTAACTGTTGAGAGTGTTTTACCTGAATGCCCGGATCAAACACTTGGTGAAATATTACTGACACCAACAAAGATTTATGTTCAAGATATTGTGCCCTTGTTGGATGAACGTTTGATCAAAGGAATTTCACACATTACTGGTGGTGGGTTCTATGAAAACATTCCGCGGATGTTGCCAGACAATCTGGCTGCTTCAATTAACGTTGATATTTGGCCCAAACTACCAATTTTTGAACTTTTGAAAAAGTATGGTCAATTAGAAATTGCTGATATGTATCACATCTTTAACATGGGTCTAGGAATGGTAATTGCTGTTGATGCTTCAAAAGAGTTGGAAGTTCTAGAACTATTGAATGAAAAAGAAACCATTGCTTATACGATTGGGGAAGTTATCCCTAAATCGGAAGAAAGTTTGATTTTGAAAGGGGATCAGCTATGAAAGTAGCAATTTTTGCCTCTGGAAACGGTAGTAATTTTGAAGCAATTGCTAAGTCGGATGAATTACGGAATGACGGTTTAGAGATTGAATTAGTTGTCTGTGATCAAAAGAACGCTCATGTGATTGAACGGGCTGAAAAATATAATATTCCAGTTTTCGTCAACCAACTGAGTGATTATCCCAATCGTGGCGCGTATGAACAAGCTATCATTGAGAAATTAGAGCCACTTCATATTGAATACATTTTGTTAGCAGGGTATATGCGTGTTGTTACACCAGTTTTATTAGCGGCGTATCCAAACCATATTATCAATATTCATCCATCCTTGTTGCCTAAATTTTCAGGCCTAGAAGCGATCGAACGGGCATTTGAAGCCGGGGATGCAGTGACTGGAGTAACGATTCACTATATTGATGAAGGCGTCGATACAGGTCCAATTATCAAGCAAGAAAAGGTTATCCGTTTGACTAATGATACAGAGGCCAGTTTAGAAGCGAGAATTCACCAAACTGAGCATCAGATGTATCGCCAAGTGATTCTTGATTTACTAAATAAAACAAATGGGGTAGATAAAAAATGAAAAGAGCTCTAATAAGTGTTTCCGATAAAACAGGTGTTGTGGAATTTGCTAAGGGTTTAATTGCCAATGACTTTGAGATTATCTCAACTGGTGGTACATACAAGAAATTACAAGAAAACGGCGTTAAAGTTACTGAAATTGACGAAGTTACTAAATTTCCTGAAATCCTTGATGGTCGTGTTAAAACATTGCATCCAGTAGTTCACGCTGGATTATTGGCTAAACGTGATAATCCTGAACATATGAAAACTTTGGAAAAACTCAATATTCAAACTATCGACCTTGTCTGTGTTAACTTATATCCATTTAAAGAAACAATTTCTAAAGATGGTGTAACACCAGCTGAAGCAATCGAGCAAATCGATATCGGTGGTCCATCAATGATCCGTTCTGCTTCAAAGAATTTCAAGAGCGTTTATGTTGTGATCGATGCGAGCGATTATGAAACTGTTTTGGAAAGTATCAAGTCAGATGAAGATGATACATTACTCAGACGTCGTTTAGCTGCGAAGGCTTTCCGCCATACGGCCGAATATGACAGTATCATTGCTCACTACTTGACAGACCTTAATGGGGATGAATTCCCTGATGTTGAAGTACTTGGTTACGATTATCATCAAGAATTACGTTACGGTGAAAATTCTCATCAAAAGGCTGCTTTCTATCAAAGTGCTATGCCTTCAGCCTATTCAATCGCTTCAGCAAAACAATTACATGGTAAGGAACTTTCATTCAACAATATCAAAGATGCCGATGCAGCCTTAAGAATCGTTTCTGATTTTAGCCAACCTTGTGTTGCTGCTTTGAAGCATATGAATCCATGTGGTGTCGGTGTTGATGACGATTCAATTTATCAAGCATGGCATAAAGCTTATACGGCTGATACAATGTCAGTTTTTGGTGGGATCGTTGCAGTAAATCGTGAAGTTACTAAAGAAATTGCTGAAGAAATGCACAAGATTTTCCTTGAAATAGTTATTGCTCCTAGTTTTACCGATGAGGCTTTGGAAATTTTGGAAGCCAAGAAGAATATTCGTCTGTTGACTCTCGATTTTTCACAAGCACAAGCAGCTGACAAACATGAATATGTTTCCGTTATGGGTGGATTATTAGTCCAAGAACGTGATACAACGGTTGATCAATTGGATGAATTCAAAGTTGTTACTAAAAAAGCTCCAACAGATGAAGAAATGAAGGCATTGTTGTTCGGCCAACAAGTTGTTAAACATGTTAAGAGTAATGCCATTGTTATTACAACAACTGACAAAACTTTGGGAATTGGTGCTGGTCAAATGAATCGTATTGGCTCAGTTAAAATTGCAATCGAACAAGAAGAAAAAGCTGATGCCCACACACCACTTATCATGGCATCTGATGCTTTCTTCCCAATGGACGATTGTGTTCAATATGCTGCTGAACACGGTATTACAGCTATCGTGCAACCAGGTGGCTCAATCAAGGATCAAGATTCAATTGATATGGCTGATAAATTTGGTATTGCAATGGTCTTCACTGGTAGAAGACATTTCAAACACTAAAAGAGGGGGTCTTTTGATGAAAATACTTGTGGTCGGTTCAGGCGCACGTGAAGATGCTATTTGTCAGTCACTACTTAAGAATCCACAAAACGTTGTCTTTTGTGCTCCGGGTAATGATGGGATGAAATTGAATGGTATCAAGACGATTTCGATTGATGAAGATGAATTTTCTCATCTAGCGAATTTTGTTGAAATTAATGAGATCAACTATACGATCGTGGGACCAGAAGATCCATTAGTAAATGGAATTGCCGATTTTTTCAAGAGTCGTAAATTATTGATTTTTGGACCAACTAAAAAGGCTGCACAGATTGAAGGATCGAAGTCGTTTACCAAAAAATTGATGGCAGATGCGGGTATTGCGACTGCAAACTATCAAGAGTTTACTGATTTACAAACTGCTACTGATTTTTTGAAAACAGAAGCTGAATTTCCAATTGTTATAAAAGCTGACGGGTTAGCAGCTGGCAAAGGCGTTTATATTTCTCCTGATCAGGCAGATGCACTCGAGAAAGTTTCGGAATTATTGGATGGCCATAAGTTCAACACTCGTAAAGTTGTAATTGAAGATTTTTTGGAAGGTGAAGAATTTTCACTAATGGCTTTTGTAGACCACAAGCGTTTTTACCCAATGCCATTAGCTCAAGATTACAAAAAAATCTTTGAAGATGACAAAGGACCAAACACTGGTGGAATGGGTGCCGTCTGTCCAGTAGCAAATATCTCTAAAGAAATCGAACAAACAGCTATTGAGACGGTTATTAAGCCATTTGTAAAAGAGCTTTATACTCAAGGTATCAAGTATACTGGTATAATTTATGCTGGTTTGATTTTAACTAAAAGTGGTATTAAGGTAATTGAGTTTAATGCTCGATTCGGTGATCCTGAGACCGAGGTAGTATTGCCTCGACTACAGTCTGATTTGTCAGAAATAATCGAACAAATTCTTCATCATAAAAAGATTAGCGAGATTAACTGGGAAAAGAATGGCTTAAATCTCGGGGTCTTCGCGGTCAGCCAAGGGTATCCAAACAAACAATTGTCAGGTGATCTTGGAAGTACCGATGACTTCAGAAATTGTCCACTGACAACTAATTTTGCCAGTGTTCGCAAAGAGAACCATCGTCTGATCAGTAATGGCGGTCGGTTGTATTTGGTACAAACACAAGCACAAACGCTGTCAGCGTGCCAAAATGTGATTTATCGTGAGTTAGATAAAATGGAACAAAATAATATTTTTTATCGACGTGATATTGGTAAAAACTCGCTTTAATCAAATAAAAAATTAATTTAATAAAAATAATAGCCTCAGAATCCATTAGGATTCTGAGGCTATTTTTGGTATATAATTACTTATTATTGTGTAGTGGTAATTAATAGCTGTTTCTATATGCTACTGCCATTAAAAAATACGCTCAGTTCTGGAAACAAAATGGCATATTTAACTACTTTTTCTTAGGCGGAATATATTCAAAACTTGGATCAATTTCATTGTCGATATCTTTCCAAGCCTGTTCCATATCCTCATTAACTTGTTTAGTTTGTTCGTCGTTTAATTTGGCCTTAAAATCGAAATCAATTTCAGGTCCAATGCCCACGGTGATTTGTTTATGCATCATCAAACCACCAAAAGTTAGAGGCCCCTGATAGACAAAGGGAACTAACGGAGCTTTAGAAAGTTTGGCAATCAATGAAGCACCGCCTTTTAGTTCTTCTGAATAACGTGTTCCAGAAGGGAACATAATTAGAACTCGACCTTCTTTCTTTAAGGCTTTAACTGGGGTTTTGATAGCTGAAGGTCCAGGATGAACTCGATCAACTGGAAAGGCATGTGCATGGACTAAAATGTATCGTAAAATCGGATTTTTAAAGAGTTCTTTTTTAGCCATAAAAGTTGCATCTCGTGGTGCAATGACGAGTGCAAAGAAGATTGGTTCCCACCAGGTACGATGCGGTGCAACCAAAATATAGGGCTTATCAGGTAAATTTTCTTTACCAACTACGTTGAAGTGCCCATTTAGTAAAAATACTAAACCTCTCACTAAAACACGGATAACTTTATAAAACATAAAAATATCATTCTCCCAAAAATAATTTTGACTTATTTAAAATACCATAAAGCAGGTGCAATATGTCGATTAATTCGCAAGATGTAATTTCTAATAGTGGAATTATCATCAATCAGGATAAAGAACTTTATTCATTTAACCTTGACACTATTTTACTCTATAATTTTGCTAAACCAGTAAAAAAAGGTCAAGTTGTTGACCTATGCGCCGGAAATGGGGCCATTGGATTGTCCTTGGCAGCTAAGACGCATGCTCAAATCTATCTAGTGGAAATACAAGAGGAACTCGCCAAATTGTCACAGCAGAGTATTTTGGATAATCACTTAGAAAAACAAGTTCATTCAATTAATGATGATCTAAAAAACGTACAGCAATATTTGGCTCACGATACAATTGACACAATTGTTTGCAATCCGCCTTACTTTAAAATTTCGGATCAGACTGTAATTAAGGATAATCCAGTTTTGGCAATTGCCCGTCATGAGTTAAAAACGGATCTTACCGATATTCTTTCTACTATTAAAATACTGTTAAAAGAAAATTCACATGCATTTGTCGTCTATCGTCCTGAACGTTTAAGTGAACTTTTCACCATTATGACGAAAGAAAAATTACAGCCCAAACGTGTGAGATTCATCAGATCCACTGCTACTAAAGACGCCAACTTAGTTTTATTAGATATTGTCAAAACGGTTAAAGCGGCATCTTTACGTGTTGAACCAGATTTAATTATATATGAAAAAAATCGTCAGTTGACTAAAGAGGCAAGTTTGATCATTAATGGAAAATAAAAAATATTACGTTTATATGTTGCTCTGCAATGACAAAACCTTTTATACTGGTACCAGCAATAACGTTGAAAAGCGTGTTGCGACTCACAATGCAGGCAAGGGTGCTAAATATACTAAAATCAGGCGTCCTGTTAAATTAATGTATTCCGAAGAACTGGCTGACAAATCAGCAGCCTTGAAGCGAGAAATCGCAATTAAGAAGCTAAGTCGTCAACAAAAAATCACTTTATTAAAAAGTAACGGAATAAATTGGCAAGACTACTTGATTTAATGATGATTTTCCCATATAATATTTACCTGTATTGAATACACACACTCAACGATTTGATTGATGGTGCGCGCAAGCGTTTCAGTCAGACATGACTTGAGTGGAGGTAAAAACCAGGAGGAACTATTTATGTCAGTTATTTCTATGAAACAATTGCTCGAAGCCGGTGTACATTTTGGCCACCAAACAAGACGCTGGAACCCTAAGATGAAGCCATTTATCTTTACACAAAGAAATGGTATTTACATCATTGATTTACAAAAGACTGTTCGCATGATTGACGATGCTTACAACTATATGAAGGCTGTTGCCGGTGATAACGGAATTTTCCTATTCGTTGGTACAAAGAAGCAAGCTCAAGACGCTGTTGCTGAAGAAGCTACACGTGCAGGTCAATATTACGTTAACCATCGTTGGTTAGGTGGTACTTTGACTAACTGGAACACAATCCAAAAACGTATCAAGAGATTAAAGGAAATCAAGGCTATGGCCACTGATGGTACTTTTGAACGTCTACCTAAGAAAGAAGTTGCTTTGCTTACAAAGCAACAAGCTAAGTTAGAGAAGTTCCTTGGTGGTATCGAAGATATGCCAAGAATCCCTGATGTTATGTTCATCGTTGACCCTCACAAGGAAAACATTGCTGTTAATGAAGCAAAGAAGCTTAATATTCCTATCGTAGCTATGGTTGATACAAATACAGATCCAGATCCTATTGATGTTATCATTCCTTCAAATGATGATGCTATCCGTGCCGTAAGATTGATTACTGCTAAGATGGCTGACGCTATCGTTGAAGGCAAGCAAGGTGAAGAAGCTGTTTCTGATGCTGACTTTGCTGACAAGAAAGATGACAACAAGACAGACGCTGCTGATGACAAGTCAATTGAAGATTTGGCAAACGCAACAAACAATAACGATAATAAATAATTAAAATAATATCCGTAAAATAGAGTCATCTGAGTAAGATGGCTTTATTTATACGACTGGAGGATTTACGAATGGCTAAAATTACTGCTGCTCAAGTTAAAGAATTACGTGATAAGACAAGCGTTGGTATGATGGATGCTAAAAAGGCATTGGTTTCTGCTGATGGAGACATGGACAAAGCTGTTGACTTGTTAAGAGAAAAAGGTATTGCTAAGGCTGCTAAGAAGAGTGGAAACATTGCTGCTGAAGGTTTAACACATATCGAAATCTCAGGTAACAAGGCTGCTATCATCGAAGTTAACTCAGAAACAGATTTTGTTTCATCAAATGATAAGTTTATCAATCTTGTTAACTCAGTTGGTAAAGCTATTGTTGAAAACGAACCAAAGACTATGGACGAAGCATTAGCTTTAAGTCTTGGTGAAGGTTCAGTTAACGACGCTATCACAGGCTTAACAGCTGTTATCGGTGAAAAAATCAGCTTGAGACGTTTCCAAGTTCTTGATAAGACTGATGCACAAGTATTTGGTTCATACCTACATAATGGTGGCCTAATTGGTGCTATTGTTACTCTTGAAGGTACAGACGAAGATGCTGCTAAGGATGTTGCTATGCACGTTGCTGCTATCAACCCTAAGTACATGAGTCGTGAACAAGTTCCTGCTGATGTTCTTGAACATGAAAAGGCTATCTTTACTGAAGAAACAAAAGCTGAAGGTAAACCTGAAAAAATCATTCCAAGAATCGTTGAAGGCCGTTTGAACAAATACTTGTCAGAAATTAGTTTGGCTGATCAAGAGTTTGTTAAGGATTCAGATATGACTGTTCAACAATTCGTTGATTCAAAGAACAGTAAATTAATTTCATACGTTCGTTACGAAGTCGGCGAAGGAATCGAAAAGAAACAAGAAGATTTCGCTGAAGAAGTAAAGAACCAAATGAACAACTAATAAATTTATTTATTTTTGAGAAAGGTCGCTTAATTCAATTTTTTGAATTAAACGACCTTTTCTTTGTATAAAGGGTTGTAACCGAGCGTTTTTTATTTAAAAATAGTGAATAGATAATTTTAGTGTAGCGAATATGTTAAAATATTTAGTAGCAAAATTAAAGGAGAGTACTTATGCCTGATATCAAGTATAAAAGAGTAATTTTAAAAGTTTCTGGAGAAGCATTAGCTGGAGAAAAGGGATTTGGTATTAACCCCCCAGTTATCAAAAAAATAGCTGAACAAATTAAGAGTGTTCACGACTTAGGTGTTCAAGTAGCTATCGTTTGTGGTGGTGGTAATATTTGGCGCGGAGAAACAGGTGCTGAAATGGGTATGGATCGTGCTCAAGCTGATTACATGGGTATGATGGCCACTGTTATGAATGGTTTGGCCCTACAAGATGGACTAGAGCATATTGGTGTCCCAACACGCGTTCAAACTTCTATTGAGATGCGTCAAGTTGCTGAACCATATATTAGAAGAAAGGCTATCAGACACCTTGAAAAAGGTCGTGTAGTTATCTTTGCTGGTGGTACTGGTAATCCTTACTTCTCAACTGATACAACTTCAGTCTTGCGTGCAGCTGAAATCGAAGCTGACGTTATTTTAATGGCTAAGAACAATGTTGATGGTGTATACTCAGCTGATCCTAAGAAAGATCCAAATGCTAAGAAGTATTCAGAATTGACACAACTTGATATTATTAATAAGAATCTCGGTGTTATGGATACAACAGCTTCATCATTGTCAATGGATAACAATATTCCATTGATCGTATTCAACTTGAATAAGCCTGAAAATATTAAAAAGGTTGTTCAAGGTGAAAATATCGGAACAATTATAAAGGGTGGTAATGATGACAAATAAAGCTATTTCCAAAGCTAAAGAAAACATGAAGAAGTCAACTGAGGTTTTAAACCGTGAATTGGCTAACATCCGTGCTGGTAAAGCTAACGCTTCAATTTTGAGTAATGTAATGGTTTCATACTATGGTAGTGATGTTCCTTTGAACCAAGTTGCCTCAATCAATATTCCTGAAGCACGTGTTCTTTTGATCACACCTTATGACAAATCATCACTAGATGACATTGAACATGCTATCAACTCATCAGACCTTGGTTTGAATCCAGCTAATGATGGTAGTGTTATTCGTTTGGTTATCCCACAACTTACTGGTGAACGCAGACAAGAAATTGCTAAGCAAGTTGGTAAAGAGGCCGAGGGTGGTCGTATTGCTGTTAGAAACGTTCGTCGTGAAGCTATGGACGATTTAAAGAAGCAACAAAAGGCTAGCGATATTACTGAAGATGAATTCCATACATTGGAAAAAGATGTTCAAAAAGTGACTGACGATGCAATTGCAGAAATTGACAAGTTGGCCGCAGCCAAAGAAAAAGAAATCACTGAAGGTTAATCTCGATGGCAGAGGATAATAAGAGACAATTGGATCCTGAAATATCTGTTCCTAAGCACATTGCAATTATTATGGACGGCAATGGTCGTTGGGCTAAAGAAAAAGGTCAACCACGTATTGCTGGACATAAAGAAGGCATGAATAATGTCAAAACGATTGCAACAGCAGCCAGTCATTTGGGAGTAAAGGTTTTGAGTCTCTATGCATTTTCAACGGAGAATTGGAGCCGACCAAGCAAAGAAGTCAACTTCTTGATGCGTTTGCCAGTAGATTTTTTTGGAACATTTATGCCCGATTTGATAAAAGAAAATATTAAAGTAATGGTAACTGGATTTACGGATCATTTACCAGACAGAACTAGAAAAGTTGTATTAAAGGCAGTTGAGGACACAAAGGATAATACTGGAATGATCCTCAACTTTGCCTTTAATTATGGTGGTCGTGCTGAAATTGTGCATGCTGCTAAAAGTTTGGCAATCGAGGCAGTTGATGGTTCAATTGATCCAGAGAAAATCGATGACTCGATGTTTGAAAATCATTTATTGACTGGTCAACTTGGAGATTTGGCTGACCCTGACCTTTTGATCAGAACAAGTGGCGAAGAAAGAATCTCTAACTTTATGTTGTGGCAATTAGCTTATTCAGAAATGATTTTTGATAAAGCATATTGGCCTAACTATACAGTTGATAATTTGATTGAGGATATTAAAGAATTTGACAGACGAGATCGTCGATACGGTTCTGTTTAGTTAGTTTGGGGGAAAATTATGAGACAACGTGTAATCACTGCTGTTATTGCTCTAGCAATCTTTATTCCCATATTGCTTGCTGGTGGAGTGTGGCTTGAAGTTGCTGCGGTAGCTTTAGCTGCAGTTGGTGTATTTGAAGTTTATATCATGCGTAAAAGAATCATCGTTTCAATGGACTTTTTGGTAACTATTTTAGGAACATTGGCCTTAGTTGTGCCTGATGCTTTTTACAATGGTTGGTTCCCAAAAAGTTTCACACGGTTAGATTTGTTTTATGTGTTCTCGATTATCCTATTGATCATTACAGTTTTAACTAAAAACAAATTTAACTTTGAGGATGCCGGTGTGTCAGCTGTATCGATGCTTTATATTGGTACTGGTTTCCATTACTTGGCAGCCGTTAGAAATTCAGCTCCTGGTCTAGGTCTTTTGATGTATGCCTTAATTGTTGTTTGGTCAACTGATATTTTTGCTTATACTTTTGGTAGAAAAATTGGTAAACACAAATTGTGGCCTTCAATTAGTCCTAACAAAACTTGGGAAGGTACCATTGCTGGAATTATCATGGCTTTGATTCTTTCCGGTGTCTACATGTATTTTGTTCCACAAGAGTATTCAATGACAACAATGTTGATGATTGCTTTTGTGCTCTCAATTATGGGACAAATGGGTGACTTGATTGAGTCTGCCTATAAGAGATTTTATAAAGTGAAAGATTCCGGAAATATCCTTCCAGGTCATGGTGGGATTTTGGATCGTTTCGATAGCATGTTGATCGTGCTACCTTTGTTACACATTTTTGGTTTAGTATAAACAACAGCTAGTGGAGGTTAAAATGACCGCGATAATTACATTTATAATCGTTTTTGGAATCTTAGTGGTCGTTCATGAATTTGGACACTATTATGCAGCAAAAAAATCCGGAATTTTAGTTCGGGAATTTTCTGTTGGAATGGGTCCTAAAATTGTGGCATACAGAAAAAATCATACGACATACACCTTGAGACTTTTGCCTTTGGGTGGTTATGTTCGAATGGCTGGTGCTCAGGAAGATGACTCTGAGATTCAACCCGGAACTATGTCATCTTTAGTATTGAATGATGACGACAAAGTAACAAAAATAATAACTTCAAGTAAAGTTTATGATGCAAACGCGGTTCCAGTTCAAATCTCAAAAGCTGACCTTGTCGATGATTTAATCATTGAAGGATACGAAAACGGCGACGAGTCTGTCACCAAAAAATATTCAGTTGATCATGATGCAACGATTGTTGAAGAGGACGGAACTGAGGTTCAAATCGCTCCTCGTGATGTACAATTGCAATCAGTTTCTGTTTGGAAACGAATGATCACCAACTTTGCTGGTCCATTCAATAACTTTATCTTGGCTATCGTAGCAGCCATTCTTGCGGCTTTTATGATGGGTTCAGTTGGTACTGGCACTAATCAACTAGGCGGAGTTCAAAATAACTCTGTGGCTCAAAAAGCTGGGTTAAAGGCGAATGATAAGATTCTTAGCGTTAACGGGAAGAAAACGAACTCTTGGGCTACTTTGACTGAGAGTATTCAAAATAATCCTGGTAAAAGAGTAACGTTAAATGTTCAAGATGGTAAAAAAACTGAACAAATTAAATTAACTCCCAAGACAGTAAAACAATCAGGTCAAAGTTATGGCATGATTGGAATTACCGCTAAATTAGATTCATCTGTCCTTGGTAAGATTAAATATGGATTTACGTATAGCTGGAGCACCTCATTAACAATTTTTCACGCCTTAGGCAAGATGGTTTCCGGTGGCTTTAATATTAATCAGTTGTCAGGTCCAGTTGGGATTTATTCAATGACTTCCAAAGTGGCCTCAACAGGATTGATCAATATTATTTTGTTCACATCAATGTTATCGATGAATTTGGGGATTGTTAACTTGATACCTATCCCAGCCTTAGATGGTGGAAAAATCTTATTAAATATCGTGGAAGCAATTAGAAGAAAGCCAATTCCTGAACAGTATGAAAATGTTATCACCTTGATAGGTGTCGGAATTTTGGTACTACTGATGGTTGCTGTAACATGGAATGATATCCAGCGTTTCTTTATAAAATAGGGGGATAAAAGAACTTGAAACAATCAAAATTATATATTCCAACACTAAAACAAACTCCTTCAGATGCTGAAGCAGTCAGTCACCAATTAATGTTGAGAGCGGGATACATCAGACAGGTTTCTGCCGGTGTATACGCTTACTTGCCATTAGCTTGGTCAGTAATTCGTAAACTTGAGGATTTAATGCGCAAAGAAATGGGCAAAATTGACGCTGTTGAAATGCAGATGCCAGCAATTTTGCCAGCTGATTTGTGGAAAGAAAGTGGTCGTTACGAAACATATGGCGACAATCTTTTCAAGATGAAGGATCGTCACGAAAGGGAATTTGTTTTAGGACCTACCCACGAAGAAACATTTACGAGTGTGGTTAAGGAAGGCTTGAACAGTTACAAGAAATTGCCACTTGTTTTATATCAAATGCAGATGAAGTATCGTGATGAAGATCGTCCTCGTTATGGATTGTTACGTGGTCGTGAATTCTTGATGAAGGATGCATATTCATTTACAGCTAATAAAGAACAACTGGATGTTGTTTTCAATCAAATGGAACAAGCTTACCGTAATATTTTTGATGCATGTGGCTTGAACTATCGTTCAATTATTGGTGATGCTGGAGCTATGGGCGGAACTGATTCGAAGGAATTTTCTGCTATTGCCCCTATCGGTGAAGATACGATTGCATATTCTGATGAATCAGATTATTCTGCTAATTTGGAAATGGCTGCAAGTAAGATGGATGAGAATCCTACTGAAGAAAAGAAATCTGTTGAAGAAGTAGACACGCCAAATGTTCACACAATTGATACATTAGCTGCACTTCTAAAAGTTGAACCCGCAAGAATCATGAAGGCCGTAGCTTACATGGCTGACGACGAACCAGTAATGGTTATGATTCGTGGCGATTACGAAGCTAATGATGTTAAAATTAAAAACTATTTAGGTGCAGACTTCCTACGAGAAGCTACTCCTGATGAAGTCAAAGATGTTTTCCACAGTGTGCCCGGATTTATCGGACCTAAGGGTATCGATGACAAGGTTAAGGTATTGTTTGACAGTTCACTTGTTGGTTTGACTAACTTCGTTGTTGGTCCTAACAAAGAAGACCGTCACTTTATCAATGCTAATTTTGAGGATATTACTGATGAAATGCCCGAATTTAGAGATTTCCGTGTTATCAAAGAGGGAGAAACTTCTCCGGATGGTCATGGTCATATCAAATTTACTCGTGGTATTGAAATTGGTCATATTTTCAAATTGGGTACTAAGTTCTCTAAAGCACTCGGTGCTAACTTCTTGGATGAAAATGGTAAATCAAATCCATTGATTATGGGGTGTTACGGAATTGGTATTTCAAGATTGCTCTCTGCAATTATTGAACAACACAGTGATGAAAATGGTATCATTTGGCCAGCACAATTGGCTCCTTACCAAATTCACGTTGTTCCAATCAAGTACAATGATGATGTTCAAGGAAAATTAAGTGACGAACTCGTAACATTGTTGCAAGATGAAGGTTATGATGTTTTACTTGATGATCGTAAAGAACGTCCCGGTGTTAAATTTGCAGACTCTGATTTAATGGGTATTCCTATTCGAATCACTGTTGGTAAAAAAGCCGCCGATAATATTGTGGAGCTTAAGATTAGAAGTACTGGCGAAACAATTGAAGTAAGTAAAGATGAATTAGTAAATTCAGTAAAAATATTGCTTAAGAATCAGTAATGAGGCTTAGGCCTTTTTTTATTTTTGAAGGGTAGAATATGTCAGATACAAAACAACTTTTTGAAATACTTGTTAAGCAAATTAAATTAGATAGTCTCTTAAATTCAACTGATTCCTTTGCTGACGGAAAATTGAGTAAGCTAGAGGTTCATAAGAGTAGTAAGCGTTGGACGTTCTTTTTTGAGTTCACAGACGTATTACCATTCGATGAATTTTTGACTTTTGTCAAAGCTCTGAAAGCTAGTTTTGATGGAATTGCTCAAATTAATTTTGAGATAACTACCACCAGAGCTGAGTTAAGGGAAAAAGATATTAAGGATTATTGGAATTATGTTTTAAATGATTGTGGTGTAAATTCACCAATGGTTATTAGCCGAATTAGTCAAACACCGCCTTATATGGATGATGGACACGTCTTTTTTGATGTCTCAAATGATTTTATGGCCGGAGTGATCGATGGTAATTTGTTGAATGGACTACAGGCCGAGTACAGCAGTCTTGGTTTCCCTGACTTTAAGATTCGAACTAATATCGACCAGAATAAGTCACAAGAAAAAGAAGCTGCTATGAAGGCCGCTGCGGCTGAGAAGGCTAAGGAGTTTCAAGCTAAAGCCAAGGAAGTCAGTGAGAAGAAGGCCGCCAAACCGGTTGGAAATGTTTCTAAAGTTGGACGCAAGATTCCTAATGATCAAGAAATAACCCAAATGGTTGATATTATTGAAGAAGATCGTGGCAAGGCTGTTGAGGGATACGTCTTTGATATTGACGTCCGTAAGCTTAAATCTGGTCGGTCACTGTTGATTTTGAAAGTAACTGATTACACATCATCGTTCAGTATCAAGAAGTTTTCAAATGGTGAAGATGATGAAGCTTTCTTTGATTCATTGGATACCGGTGCTTGGATCAGAGTTCGTGGTAGTGTGCAAGAGGATAATTTCTCACGTGAATTGGTTATTATGGCTCAGGATATTAACATCATTAAGCATGAATCGAGACAAGATACTGCTGAAGAGGGTAATAAACGAATCGAATTTCATGCACATACTAATATGAGTCAGATGGATGCTATTCCTAGTGCAACTGATTTGATCAAACGTGCTAGTGATTGGGGTCAAACAGGAATTGCTATTACCGACCATCGGGCTTTGCAGGCCTTCCCAGAAGCGTATAATGCCGGTAAAAAGTTCGGAGTTAAGATTGCCTATGGTGTTGAAATTGATTTAGTTGATGAAGGTAATCCAATTGCCTATAACTTACGAGATCAAAAACTCGAAGGGTCTGAATATGTGATCTTCGATACTGAAACAACAGGTTTATCGGCCGTTTATGATTCTATTATTGAAATTGGTGCTACCAAGATGAAGGATGGCGAAGTTATTGACCGATTTGATAAATTTATCAATCCAGGTCATCCGTTATCCGAAATCACTACCAATTTGACTAGTATCACAACTGAAATGGTTGAGAATGAGCCTGATGAAAATGTTATTGTTGGCGAATTTATGGACTTTATCGGTGATGATATTCTAGTTGGACACAATGTTACCTTTGATATGGGCTTTATGAATGCCGCTTTGACTCGTATGGGACGTGAACGTTTAGCAATGCCGGTTATCGATACTTTGGAAATGTCACGAACATTGCATTCCGAATACCGCAATCATAAGTTGGATTCATTAGCCAAACGCTACAATATTGTTTTGGAACATCACCATAGAGCTGATTCTGATGCTGAGACGACTGGTTATTTGATGTACAAGTTGTTCGCTGAATTAGAAGATAAATTTGGTAGCAACAATGTGGAACAATTAAACGATAATATTGGTGGAGAAGAAGCTTATAAACAAGCTCGTCCAACACATGCAGTCTTGATTGCTAAAACACAGGCTGGTTTGAAAAACATGTTTAAAATCGTGTCCTATTCAATGACACAATATTATTACCGGACAGCTCGTGTACCAAGACGTATGTTGAATAAATATCGTGAGGGTATTATCGTCGGGTCAGCTTGTGAGAATGGTGAAGTTTTTACGAGTATGATGCAAAAAGGTTATGACGATACACGTGAATTGGCACAATATTATGATTATTTGGAAGTCATGCCACGATCTTTATACCAACACTTGATTGATATTAAGATTATTAAAGACGAAAACGCTTTGAAAGAAATTTTAAAGAATATTGTCAAGTTGGGTAAGGAATTGAATAAGCCGGTTCTTGCAACAGGGGATGTTCATTATTTGGACGAACACGACAAAGTTTACCGTGACATCGTTATCAAGGCGGTTAAGAGTAACGCTTTAGGACGTCGTCCCGAATTGCCTGATGTTCAATTCAGAACAACCAATGAAATGTTTGATGAATTTGATTACATGGATGAAGCAACTGAACAAGAAATTATAGTTGATAATCCAAAGAAAATTATGGACTCTCTTGATGATATCTCCCCGGTTAAAGATAAGCTTTATACTCCAAAGATGGAGGGTGCCGAGGATGAAATTAAGAACTTGACCTTGAACAAAGCCCATGAACTCTATGGTGATCCACTACCTGAAATTGTTCAGGAACGGATGGATAAAGAACTGAAGAGTATTATCGGGAATGGTTTCTCGGTTATTTATTTGATTTCTCAACGTTTAGTTTATAAGTCCAACAAAGACGGATATTTGGTTGGTTCTCGTGGTTCCGTTGGTTCTAGTTTCGTTGCTACCATGACTGGAATTACTGAAGTTAATCCTTTGCCACCACATTATCGTTGTCCTAAATGTAAGTATTCTGAATTCTTTACTAAAGGTGAAGTTGGTTCAGGATATGATTTACCTGATAAAAATTGTCCTAAATGTGGGACTGAATTAGAAAAAGATGGTCAGGATATTCCGTTCGAAACTTTCCTTGGTTTTAAAGGTGATAAGGTCCCTGATATTGATTTGAACTTCTCAGGTGACTACCAACCAGTAGCGCATAATTATACGAAAGTATTGTTTGGTGAAGATCACGTGTTCCGTGCTGGTACTATCGGTACGATTGCCGATCGAACAGCATTTGGTTACGTGAAGAATTATCAAGAGCTAACTGGTAAAAATCTCCGTAATGCTGAAGTTGAACGTTTAGCTATTGGTTCCACTGGTGTTAAGCGAACGACAGGTCAACATCCGGCCGGAATCATTGTTGTTCCTGATTACATGGACATCTTTGATTTCACACCTATTCAGTTTCCAGCTGATGATCAGTCGGCTCTTTGGAAGACAACTCACTTTGATTTCCATTCAATCCATGATAATATTTTAAAACTTGATATTTTGGGACATGATGATCCTACGATGATTCGTATGTTACAAGATTTGTCAGGAATAGACCCTAAGACATTGCCCGTTAAAGATCCTGAAGTTATGGAGCTTTTCAGAAGCACTGATTCTCTGGGAGTTACGCCGGAACAAATCTTTTCAAAGACTGGTACATTAGGCGTTCCAGAATTCGGTACGCGTTTTGTTCGAGGCATGCTTGAAAAAACTCATCCAACAACATTTGCTGAATTGCTGCAAATCTCAGGACTTTCACATGGTACTGACGTGTGGTTAGGAAATGCAGAAGAGTTGATTGATAAAGGTATTGTTACTCTGAAGGAAGTTATCGGTTGTCGTGATAATATCATGATGGATTTGATCCACTATGGTATGGATTCACAGATGGCTTTCCAAATTATGGAGCATGTTCGTAAGGGACGTGGTATTCCTGATGACTGGAAGCAAGCCATGAAGGATGCTGAAGTTCCGGATTGGTACATTGATTCTTGTTTGAAAATCAAGTACATGTTCCCTCGAGCCCATGCAACGGCTTACATTATCATGGCACTTCGAATTGCTTACTTTAAAGTTCACTATCCACTTTATTATTACAGTGCTTACTTCACAGTTCGTGCTGATGATTTTGACCTTGTTTCGATGACAACTGGTAAAGACGCCGTCAAATCAGCGATGAAGGCTATCAATGATAAAGGGATGGACGCTTCAACAAAAGAAAAGAATTTGTTGACTGTATTAGAATTAGCTAATGAATGTTTAGAACGTGGCTTTAAAATCAAGATGGTAGATATCGAAAAATCCGATGCGTTTGAGTTCAAGATTATTGATGATAAAACACTTTTAGCACCATTCAATGCCATTCCTGGTCTGGGCGATAACGTTGCTAAACAAATCATTGCTGCTCGTGAAGAAAAACCGTTTTTATCTAAACAAGATTTGAGTACACGTGGTAAGGTTTCGAAGACAGTTATTGAATATATGACTGAAAATCATGCATTAGATGGGATGCCTGAAGAAAATCAACTATCATTATTCTAGTTATGGTTGTTATAAGTTGATTTAAATAGTAATATATGTTAAATTAACTACTAGTTAATTATTGATTAATGAGTGAGCAGAGATGCTCACTCTTTTTATTGCCGAATTACTTTGGAGGAATGTCCTTGGATACAAAAGTTGAAGAATTAAAAGCCATTTTACAGCCAATTTTAGATAAACATGATTTTTTCTTAGTTGATCTAGAATTCGTCCACGAACGTGGAGATTGGTATTTAAGAGTTTATGCTGATAAAAAAGGCGGCATCAACATTGATGACTGTGCGGTTATCAGTGAAGAATACGGAGAAAAATTGGACGAACTGAATCCAATTGATCCAGCATATTACCTAGAGGTCTCATCTCCAGGTGCCGAACGTCCATTGAAGAATGATGAAAGTCTTTCTGATTATGTGGATGATTATATTCATGCTTCTCTATATCAAAAACAAGATGGTCAAAAAGCTTTTGAAGGAACATTGAGTGAAGTAACAGATGACAAGATAAATTTGATTGTTAAAGTTAAGAATTTAAAGAAACAAGTAGAAATTAGCCGCGACAACATTGCTAAGCTTCGACTTGCAATCGAATTCTAAGGAGAAAATCATGAGTAAAGAAATGGTTGAGGCTCTCGACGCGCTTGAAAGCGAAAAGGGTATTAAAAAAGAATATGTGATTGAATCACTCGAAGCCGCTCTAGTAGCTGCTTATAAAAGAAATTACAACCAGGCCCAAAACGTTGATGTTGAATTTGACGCCAAAAAGGGTAATATACATGTTTATGCAGTTAAAGAAGTTGTTGAAGAAGTTGCTGATGATCGTTTAGAAATTAGCCTTGAAGATGCACAAAAAAAGAGTAGGGGTTATGAAATCGGCGATCATATCAAAGAAGAAGTGACGCCTAAAGATTTTGGACGGATTGCTGCCCAAACTGCTAAACAAGTTATCATGCAAAGAGTTCGTGAAGCTGAACGTGATATCATCTATAATGAATATAGCCAATATGAACATGAAATTATTCAGGGTACGGTTGAGCGAAGTGACAGTAGATATGTCTATATAACTTATGGTCGTATTGAAACAGTTATGCCAAAGTCTGACCAAATGCCAGGAGAAACGTACAATTCTCGTGATAGAATTCGTGTTTACGTTACTAAAGTTGAGAATGCTACAAAGGGTCCTCAAGTCTTTGTTTCTAGAACTGATCCAGGTTTGGTAAAGCGTTTGTTTGAACAACAAGTTCCTGAAATTTATGACGGAACAGTTGAAATTGTTTCAATCGCTCGTGAAGCTGGAGACAGAACTAAGATTGCTGTTAAATCGGACAATCCTGATGTTGATCCAGTTGGTACATGTGTTGGACCAAAGGGTGCCCGTGTTCAAGCAGTTGTTGATGAATTAAACGGTGAAAACATTGACGTTGTACCTTATGTTGATGATCCAGTTGACTTCATTGCTAACGCTTTGAATCCTGCCGAAGTTATCGCTGTTCAATTTGATGATGACGACAAGAAACAATGTATCGTTATCGTTCCTGACTATCATTTGTCTTTAGCAATTGGTAAAAAGGGTCAAAATGCGCGTTTGGCTGCTAAGTTAACTGGCTACAAGATCGATATCAAACCCGAATCACAAGTTGAATTTGTGGATGACAATGATCAAGATGTAAGTCTTGCTGATGTTGAGAGTGGTAAAATCGATATTGAAAAGACACGTGAAAATGCGGCGAATGCGGATGATGCAAAGAATCCAGCAGCCGAAGATTCAAATGACGATTCAGACGATGATGCAACTGACACAGATACAACTGATTCAACTGACTCAGAAAAGTAAAAAGGGGTGATGGACTTGGCAACTCGTAAGATACCAATGCGTAAAGATATTTTGACAAACAAGATGTATCCTAAAAGAGAAATGGTAAGAATTGTCAAAGATAAAGAAGGCAACGTTTCAATTGATCCTACCGGAAAAAAGCCCGGTCGCGGTGCTTATGTTGGCCTGGATCCCGAAGCCATTAAAAATGCAAAGTCAAAAAAATCTTTAGAAAAAGTCTTCTCACATGCAGTACCAGAAACTTTTTATGATGAATTATTCGACTTTGTCGATCATCAGAAAGCTAGAATGGATCTTTTCGGAGATTTAGGTAAGAAACATTAATGAAATCTTTCTTGAATTTTTTAGGTATTGCTGTCAGAGCACGCAAAGTTATTAGTGGAACTGAATTAACAATTAATGGCATTCGTAATGGTGAAGTTAAATTGGTGATTATAGCTTCGGATTGTAGTCCACGGACAAAAAAAGATTTGCACAACAAGGCAAGTTATTATAATGTACCTGTGGTAGATACAATAAATAGTAGCAATATAAAAACAGCTATTGGAAAAGACAGAAAAGTTATGGGAATAACAGATCTTGGATTTGCTAAAAGGTTAAAAGAATTTATGGACAATTAAGGAGAGTGATAGGATGGTCAAAAAAAGAATTTATACTATTGCAAAAGAAAATAGTGTTGATAACCAAGTAGTACTAGATGCCGCCAGTAAATTGGGCATTGATGTTAAGAACCATATGTCATCAGTAGATGAAGGCGCAGAAAAGAAGATTGTAAGTGATTTAAAGGGTGGTAAACCAGCTCCTGCAAAGGCCCCAGTTAAGTCTGTAACAAAACCAGCAGCTAAGCCTGTTTCACATCAACAAGCTACGCAATCAAAACCTGCACAACCTGCAAAAGCCGGTGAAAAACATGAAGGTAGTAATCGTAACTCTGGTGATCATAAAACTAAGATCAAGATTACTGCTGTAAGAAGAGATGCTAATAAGGGTAACGGTCACTTTGACCATCGCAACAACAATCACACATCCAATGGTAATCGTCCAGGCAGCAATAATAATACGAATACTAACCATCGTAATAACAACACTACTGCTAATGCTAATAGTAATAACAATAGAACAGATAACCGCAACACCCCATCACGTGATAACCGTAGTAACGATAATCGCAACAATCCAAATAATCGTAACAACAACAATAACCGCAATTCACAATCACGTGATAATCGCAACCGTAACAACAATAACCGACGTGATCGTTCTAACAATACTCAAGCACAAGCACCACGTCCAACACAAAGTGCGGGTAATAAGTATCTAGAACAATTTAAGACAAATATTGCTGATGCAAGTCGTATTCCTAGTCATCCAACTAGAAGTAACAATAGCCGTCCTAATAATAATCGCAACAATAATAGTAGCGATAATGCTCATAGAAATAATCAGAACAATCACCGTCCTAATACAAGCAATGGTGAAAACCAAAGCCGCTTTAACAGAAACAATAATAACAACCATAACAATACCAATAGCAATAACCGTAACAACAATAGCCAAAATAATAATCAAAACAGAAGACCAAACAATAACAACAATGCAGCTGCAAAGGCTAAGGAGACTCCAAAGTCAACTGTAGCTCATGTTGAAGTTCCAAAACCAGAATACAAGAAGCAAAAACCAACTAACAATAACCGTGACTTTGGCCATAAGACGAACCTTGCCAATCCATTTGGTAGTCGTCGTAAGAAGAAGGAACGCAAGCGTCAACAACGTCAACGTACCGAACCTAGAAAGCCAATGCCACAAAGAAAAGAACGTCCATTGCCAGAAACACTTGTTTACTCAGTTGGTATGAACGCTCAAGATATTGGTAAGTTACTTCACAGAGAACCTGCTGAATTAGTTAAGAAGCTATTCATGCTTGGTATTATGATCAACCAAAACAAGTCATTAGATAAAGATACTATTGAATTGTTAGCTGAAGATTATGGTATTAAGGCTGAAGAAAAGGTTCAAGAAGATGTTGCCGATATTGACAAGTACTTCGATGCTGAAGCTAACAATGCTGAAAACCTTGTTACACGTCCACCCGTTGTTACTATCATGGGTCACGTTGATCATGGTAAGACTACTTTGCTTGATCATTTGAGACATACACATGTTACTGCTGGTGAAGCTGGTGGTATCACTCAACATATTGGTGCTTATCAAGTACGTCTTAAGGACAGATTGATTACATTCTTGGATACTCCAGGACATGCTGCCTTTACAAATATGCGTGCTCGTGGTGCTGATATTACTGATATCGTTATCCTAGTTGTTGCAGCTGACGATGGTGTTATGCCACAGACTATTGAAGCTATCAACCATGCTAAGGCTGCAAATGACCCTATCATCGTAGCTATCAATAAGATCGATAAGCCGGGTGCTAATCCACAACACGTTACTGAAGAACTTATGAAATATGACCTTGTTCCAGAAAGTTATGGTGGGGATACAATTTTTGTTAACATTTCTGCCAAAATGGGAACAAACATCGATGAACTGCTGGAAATGATCTTGCTTGAATCTGATGTTTTGGAATTGAAAGCTAACCCTGAACAAAAGGCTATCGGTACTGTTATCGAAGCTAAGTTGGATAAGGGCCGTGGACCTGTTGCTACATTGCTTGTACAACAAGGTACATTACATGTTGGAGATCCAATCGTTGTTGGTAATACCTTCGGTCGTGTTAGAACTATGACTAACTACAATGGTAAAGACATTGAAGCTGCTAAGCCTTCAGAACCAGTCGAAGTTACTGGTTTAAATGATGTGCCAGAATCAGCTGATAAGTTTGTTGTCTTTGATGATGAAAAGACTGCTCGTGCAGCTGGTGAGGAACGTGCTAGTCGTGCCCTTCAAAAGGAACGTCAAAACACAAATCCTGTTACACTTGACAACTTATTCGAAACAATGAAAGAAGGAGAACTTAAACAAGTCGACGTTATTATTAAAGCCGATGTACAAGGTTCTGCTGAAGCCATTGCCGGAAGTTTGAAGAAGATCGAAGTTAAGGGCGTTCGTGTCAATATTATCCATTCTGCCGTTGGTGCTATTACTGAAAGTGATGTTAACCTTGCTTCTGCAAGTAATGCTATCATCATTGGATTTAATGTTCGTCCAACAGCTCAAGCTAAAGTTCAAGCTAAGGATGAAAATGTTGATATTCGTCTACACAGAGTTATTTACAAGGCTATCGATGAGATTGAAGCAGCCATGAAGGGTATGCTTGAACCTGTCTATGAAGAAAAGATTATTGGTAATCTTACAGTCCGTGAAACATACAATGTTTCTAAGATTGGTACAATTGCCGGTTGTTTCGTTGATAGTGGTAAGATTCAACGTGAAAGTGGTGTCAGACTTGTTCGTGATGGCGTTGTCGTCTACGAAGGCAAGCTTGCTTCACTTAAACGTTTCAAGGACGACGTCAAAGAAGTTGGTTCAGGATTCGAATGTGGAGTCACAATCGAAAACTACAACGATATTAAGATTGGCGACGAAATTGAAGCTTACGTAATGGAAGAAGTTCCTGTAAAATAAACTCGTAATTTAAATGATAATTAAAATAAAGTCACGATGTTTAATAAACATTCTGACTTTATTTTTTTGAAATCATGATGTGATATAATCAAGCAGTGATGAATAATGAATTAATTACTGGCTTAAGTAATGAGTAGTTCTGTTAAATATACCGTCTCCAGAGCTGAGAAATATTCACTGGCTGTGCGGACCGGTCCGAGCCTGAGAAACGGTCTCGAACCTCGGTTTGAAGCCTTACCACAAACCGGTAAGTCTCCAAACACGCCCGGTGGTGTAATGGCTAAAGCCATTACACCACTTCCACTGCCCACAAATATTTCTCAGCTCTTCCGACTAAGTGTTCTTTGGTAAATTGATTATAAAATTGCTCAAGGTCCTAAAAAAAATATTTATTTTGGGATGTAATTGAAAAAATTGTCTAAAGAATGATATGAAGTAGCACAATTCGTTAAATAGGTTTTTAAATAATGTAGGAGGTACGATATGGTTAAACATCGTATTGGTCGCGTGGAACAAGAGATTCAAAAAGAAGTAAACGACATTCTTTTAAAACGTGTTCGTGATCCAAGAGTTCAAGGTGTTACAGTTACTGGTGTTGAAATGACTGGTGACTTGCAACAAGCAACTATCTATTACAGCATCCTTTCTGAAAAAGCTAGTGATGTTGAGAAGACACAAGATGGTTTGGACAAAGCTAAGGGCTTGATCAGACGTGAACTTGGCCAAAAGTTGACTCTGTATAAAGTTCCAGAATTGGAATTTAAGCAAGATCAATCAATTCGCTACGGTGAAAAGATTGATAAGTTGATTGCTAAGTTACATCAAGACGAGGCTAATCGTTAATATATTGAATTAATGTTTTTAGTCTGGAATAAAAAAATCAGGTTTCTCTGGATAGATAAATATCTAGGGTGCCTGATTTTTTTGTATCCAACTTTTGTATTTAACTAAGGGTTGAAAGTTTAGTTAAGTATGCCGTATGCCGCTTCCAGAGCTGAGAGTATTCAATTGCTGCGCGGAACGGCCCGAGCCAAAGTGCGGTCTCGAACCTCGGTTGAAACCTCGCAAAAACCGCGAGTTTTCAACACGCCCGGTGGTGTAATTGCTAAAGCAATAACGCCACTTTCGCTGCAAAATGAATACTCTCAGCTCTTCCAACTAGTTTATTGATTTAATAGCGGAACAGTAAAATAAAGAGAATAAAGCAAAGATTTTTGAGCTGTTTAAATAAATTAGCTCTAAGCCTGTAATAATAATGGCTAGATTAATTTTCCAACCTTCAGGAATTTAACTAGCACAATGAGTTAGCTCTAGAGACTACAGAAGCTAAATAACATTATTCTCTACCTTTTTTATCCAAATACTAGTAAGATTATTGATGATATTACACAGATACGGAGATTATTATGGACGGAGTAATTCCATTAAATAAAGAAATCGGACAAACTAGTTCCGATTATGTTTATAAACTAAGAAAAATACTACATACAAGAAAGATTGGCCATACAGGGACACTAGATCCACTAGTCAATGGAGTTTTACCAATTTGTGTGGGACAAGCTACCAAACTTGTAAATGCGCTTACAGGCTCTCCTAAAGAGTATGAGGGTGAGATTACCCTAGGCAAGTCGACGACTACTGAGGATCGTGAAGGGGAGACTGTCGATGAGCAAAAGTTAGTCAAACCTTTTACAATTGATGAACTAAATCCAATTTTTGAAAAAATGACGGGTGATTTGACACAGATTCCGCCAATGTTCTCAGCGGTTCGAGTAAATGGTAAAAAACTTTATGAGTATGCTCGAGCTGGAATTGAAGTTGATCGTCCAGAAAGACATATTCATATTTACGACTTTCATGTTATGGGTGAACCGGTTTTTGACGAAACTACCGGTTATCAGACTATTAGATTTCATGTTAAGTGTTCAAAAGGAACTTACGTCAGAACATTAGCTGTTGAGTTTGGACATATGCTTGGTTTACCAGCGTTCATGTCCCAATTAACACGCGTTAAGAGTGCCGGTTTTCCAATTGAAGAGACTTTCACTCTCGGTCAAATTTCGGATATGATGGACAACGAAGATTATAGTTTTTTGAGATCCATTGATGATGTCCTAGCAGATTTACCTAGTTATGAATTAAACGATGAAGAGTGGGAAGTCCGTGTATTGCATGGTGGTTTCTTGGAGTCTATTGATTCGGATAAATCTAAGCAACTGCGGGTTCAAAGAGGTGGCGTTACGAAAGCCCTTTACAAGTATGATAAAGTAAGAGATATGTGGATTCCTGATTTAATGTTATTGAAAAATAATTAGTTTTAGGATACAGAGCCGTAGGTTTCATACCTCGAAGGCGGCAATATAAATAAAAGAGATAAAAAATGCAGATTATAAACGTTAAACATCCGTTATTAGAGCAACAACGCCCAGCAAGTGACACTGTCTTGATAATGGGATTCTTTGATGGTGTGCACTTAGGACATCAGAAGGTCATTAAAACTGGTGTCGAATTAGCTCAGAAGCATCATCTTAAAGCTGTTTTAATGACATTCGACTGTTCTCCAAGAACGATTTATCAACATGAGACAGGTTTTAAATATTTATCAACTATGCAACGTAAAGCTGAATTAGTGGAACAATTGGGGGTTGATTATCTCTACTTTGTTCATTTTACTGATGAATTTGCTCACTTAAAGCCACAAGATTTTGTTGATCAATATATGGTTGGACTCAACGCTAGCTTTGTAGTGGCGGGTTTTGATTATACTTATGGCAAAAAAGATATTGCTAACATGCAAAATTTACCTAATTATGCGAAAGAACGTTTCGAAACAGTGACTGTTCCTGAACAATTGATTGATGGTCAAAAAATTGGATCAAGTGCCATTAAACAATTTATTTTGCAGGGACATATCGGAACTGCTAATGAATTTCTTGGTTATACTTATCAAAATCAAGGAACCGTAATTCATGGTTTACAAAGAGGACGGAAATTAGGTTATCCAACAGCCAACCTGGCAGTCGATGGTTCTGAAGTGATTCCAGCCATTGGAGTTTACGCTACACGTATGAAAATTGATGGAGTTTGGTATAACGGAATGACATCAGTTGGTTATAACGTAACATTTAAAGAGAATACTGGTGTAACAATCGAAACTAATATTTTTGATTTCAATCAAGATATTTATGGTAAACACGTTGCAATCGAATGGGTTCGCTATTTACGTGGTGAAGTTAAATTTGATGATGCTGAAGGTTTAGTTAAGCAATTGGAATTGGATAAAGAAAATTCTATTAAGGCTTTAAAAAATAAATGTTGAGCAAAACATGAGATACTTTCAAGCATTAAATCACTAAAGGTCGAAAGTTTAGTTAAGTATGTCATTTCCAGAGCTGAGAGTATTCATTTGCAGCGAAAGTGGCGTTATTGCTTCAGCAATTACACCACCGGACGTGTTGAAGACTCGCGGTTTTTGCGAGGCTTCAACCGAGGAACGAGTTCGCTCTTTGGCTCGAGCCGTTCCGCGCAGCAATTGAATACTCTCAGCTCTTCCAACTAGTTTATTTTTTTAATAGCCGGAACAATAAAATGAAGATGTCTGAGTATTTAAATAAATTAGCTCTAGACCTGTAATAGTAATCGTTAGATTAATTTTTCATCTTTCAACCTTCAGTTAAATCAAACAAGTTTAATTAAGATTTATAAAAAGAAGTCATTTTTTACTTAAAAATTTTTCAAGTAAAAAATGACTTCTTTTCTTATTGCTAATTATATAAAATATTCATTGAATCAGTTTTTTAAGAAATTAAAGGTTGGAAGTTTAGTTAAGTATGCCGTTTCCAGAGCTGAGAGCATATTTAACTTAACATGACGAGTTATTTAGAACAAATGAGAATCAATGGCTCGAGTAATTTGAGTTTTTGGCAGTGCGCGATGTTTATCTAAAATTTTGTCTTGCTTATGCAATTCATTTAAGAGAGCAGCAATTGTCGGATTAGTTTTTGACATCTTTTTAATTTGCTCCATTCTTACTGCTTGATCATAAGCTTTGTTTAACTGTTTAAAAATAAGCTCGCGATTGATTAGCTCTTTGTGAACCCCATATGCTTGTCCCTCACGTTGAATAATTTGTTCTTTGGTAATAACTGCCAATATTGGACGAGTAGCGCGGTCGGAGTTTTCATTGATATCTACCTCGGTTATAATGGCAGGTACGACTGCAGTGTCATTATAGCCAGAGTTTGGAACGATAACTAAATCGCCAATTGCAACCTTTAAATCACGACTAACATAACTGTATTGGTTTCCAGATATTAAACTTTCCCATGGCTTTTCGAGAAGTTCATCATATGATCTGGCAGTCAAAAATTTCACACCGATAATTTGATTCAGCATAATTTACCTCGAATTAAATTGATTTTTCCTAAATTTTACCATAGAGTGCTATTTTTAAAATAATCACTGAAAAAATAGAAAAAATGAGCGTGCATACTTGACACTAATAGGATAGATTGTTATATTTTACATTGTTAGCACTCAGGTATGAATAGTGCTAAAAAGGAGGACGGTATAATGCTATCACAACGTCAAGATGCAATCTTGAGAGAAGTCGTGCGCATATTTACAGATACCGGCCAGCCGGTTGGTTCGAAGACATTGATGAATGAATTACCTTTCCATGTAAGTTCTGCGACAATCAGAAACGAAATGGCAATGCTAGAAGAAGTTGGTTATCTCGAGAAAACTCATCTTTCTTCTGGTAGAATTCCTTCAGCGATGGGATACCGCTATTATCTTGATCATTTAGTACAGCCTACGAGCGTACCTCAAGATATCGCGCAGAGAATTGACGATGATTTTGGCAAAACATATCACCAAATTGATGATATTATTGAACAATCTGCCAAGATCCTATCTCATCTGACCAGTTACACAGCTATTACTTTGGGTCCAGAGAGCAGTTCGATCCTTTTAACGGGTTTTAGAATTGTTCCCTTGAATCCACATCAACTTATGGCAATCATTGTTACAAGCGATAATAATGTTGAGAATAATATTTATACAATTGATGATGATTTTGATACTTCTTTAATTGAAAAAATTGTTAACATCGTGAACGACAAGTTAGTCGGGCAACCGCTACCAAGGGTTATTCAAATGTTACATACCGATGTGCCAGCAATTCTTTCAGAGTACATGTACTCATCCGACGGTTTGTTGGATATGATGGATCAGCTTTTCAAAAAGGCTGGTGCCGAGAAGTATTATGTTGATGGACAATTGAATCTTTTGAATTATGCAAACAATGAGGATTTATCGCAAGTTCAATCGTTATTCTCAATCATGAATCAAAGTACTGATTTAAGAAAACTACTCGATCCAAGTATTGCTGACGACGGCATTCGTGTTCGTCTAGGTAGTGAACTTGGGAGTGATGCATTGAAAAATTACAGTATCATAACTGCTAATTATGATGTTGGACATCATGGTAAAGGCGTTATTGCTTTGCTAGGTCCACAAACAATGCATTATTCACAATTGATTGGTTTACTTGGAGAATTTAGAGTTGAATTAGCCAAAAGACTAATTGATTATTATTCAAGGTATGATGATTCTTGAAATTTTTAGGAGGAAGTAATGGCAGATAAAGAAACAGACCAGGATTTGAAGACTTCTAAAAAGGAAGCAGCTCCAAAGACTGATGCAAAGTCAACTAAAACTGAACAGGCTAAGAAAATCGATCCGAAAGATAAAGAAATTGCGGATTTGAAGAAAAAGAATTCTGACTTAGAGGATAATCTTCTAAGAAGCCAAGCAGAAATGCAAAACATGAATAAGCGTCACAGTAAGGAAGTTGCTGACATCCTTAAATATGACGGTCAAAAATTGGCGACAGAGATTCTACCTGTTTTGGATAATCTTGAACGTGCCTTGGGTGTTAAAGCTGACGATGATGCCAGCAAACAACTGAAAAAAGGTATTGAAATGGTTCAACAACACATGGTTAAAGCATTTGAAAATAATCATGTGACAGTTATCGACAATGTTGGTGAGAAATTTGATCCAATCTTTAGTCAAGCTGTTCAAACCGTTCCAGCCGATGATAAGCATGCTAAAGATACTGTGGTACAGGTTCTTCAAAAAGGTTATAAACTTGAAGATCGTGTGCTTCGTCCAGCAATGGTTGTCGTTGCACAATAAAAGATAATTAATAAATATAAAAAAAATAAAAGAGGTTTAGGTTTATGTCTAAAGTTATTGGTATTGATTTGGGTACTACAAACTCTGCTGTAGCTGTTCTAGAAGGTGGCTCTCCAAAGATTATTACTAATCCAGAAGGCGCAAGAACAACTCCTTCAGTTGTTGCTTTCAAAGATGGTGAAATTCAAGTTGGTGAAGTTGCAAAGAGACAAGCAATCACTAACCCTGATACAGTTTCATCAATCAAGCGTCACATGGGTGAAGCAGGTTACAAAGTTGATGTTGCCGGCAAGTCATACACACCACAAGAAATTTCAGCATTCATTTTGCAACATATCAAGAAGTTCTCAGAAGATTACTTAGGTGAAGATGTTACAGATGCTGTTATTACAGTTCCTGCATACTTCAACGATTCACAAAGACAAGCTACTAAAGATGCTGGTAAAATTGCTGGTTTGAACGTTCAACGTATCGTTAACGAACCAACAGCTTCAGCACTTGCTTATGGTCTTGATAACGATAAGGGTGATGAAAAAATCCTTGTTTATGACCTTGGTGGTGGTACCTTTGATGTTTCTGTACTTCAATTAGGCGATGGTGTCTTCGAAGTACTTTCAACAAATGGTGATACACGTCTTGGTGGTGATGATTTTGATCAAAAGATCATCGACTGGTTAGTTGAACAATTCAAGGCTAAGAATGGCGTTGATTTGGGACAAGACAAGATGGCCTTACAACGTTTGAAGGATGCCGCTGAAAAAGCTAAAAAAGACTTATCAGGTGTTGCACAAACATCAATCAGTCTTCCATTTATCTCATCAGGTGCCAATGGACCACTTCACTTGGAAGAAACTTTGACACGTGCTAAGTTCGATGAATTGACAGCTGATCTTGTTGAAAGAACAAAGGTTCCAGTTGACAATGCTTTGAAGGATGCCAATTTGACAAATGCTGATATTGACAAAGTTATCCTAAATGGTGGTTCAACACGTATTCCTGCCGTTCAAGATGCTGTTGCTAAATGGACTGGCAAAGCCCCAGATCACTCAATCAACCCTGACGAAGCAGTTGCTTTAGGTGCTGCTATTCAAGGTGGTGTTATCTCTGGTGATGTTAAGGATGTTGTTTTACTTGATGTTACACCATTGTCACTTGGTATCGAAACAATGGGTGGCGTCTTCACTAAGTTGATCGATAGAAATACAACTATCCCAACAAGTAAGTCACAAGTATTTTCAACTGCTGCTGATAATCAAAATGCTGTTGATATCCATGTTCTACAAGGTGAACGTTCAATGGCTGGCGATAACAAGACCTTAGGTCGTTTCCAATTGACAGATATTCCTGCTGCACCTCGTGGCGTACCTCAGATCCAAGTTACATTCGATATCGATAAGAATGGTATTGTTAATGTTTCTGCCAAAGATATGGGTACAAACAAGGAACAAAAGATTACTATCAAGAGTTCATCAGGCTTGAGCGATGAAGAAATCGACAAGATGATGAAAGAAGCCAAGGAACACGAAGAAGAAGATAACAAACGTAAGGAAGAAGTCGATGTTAAGAATGACGTTGAACAAACATTATTCGCTACTGACAAGACTCTAAAAGACGTTAAGGGTAAAGTTTCTGACGATGAAATCAAGAAAGCTCAAGATGCTCGTGATGCTTTGAAGAAAGCTCAAGACTCTGGTGACCTTGAAGACATGAAGAAGAAACGTGACGATTTGAATAAGATCGTTCAAGACCTATCTGTTAAACTTTATCAAAAGGCCCAAGAAGAACAACAAGCTAAAGGTGCTGCTGAAGGCGCAACTGGTGCAACTGATGACAAGAAGTCAAAAGATGACAACACCGTTGATGGCGACTTTTCAGAAGTAGATCCTGATAAAGATAAGAAATAATATTTGTGATAAAGGGCAGTGGTTTAATTACTAAAACCAATTATGGTATAGTAAAAATAATAACTGCTCTTTTGAGCGTTAAAAAGGAATAAGACATTTAGTCCTATTACATAAAGGTGATTTAATGGCAGATAAAAATCCATATGACGTACTCGGCGTTGATAAGAACGCTTCTGATGACGATATAAGAAAGGCATTCCGAAAACTTTCTAAGAAGTATCATCCTGACTTGAATAAGGCGTCTGATGCTGAAGATAAGTTTAAAGAAGTTAATGCAGCCTACGAAATATTAAAAGACCCGCAAAAACGTGCTCAATATGATCAATATGGTTCTGCTGGTATGAATGGTGGTCAAGGTGGATTTGGCGGCTTCAATGGCGGAGCTGGCGGTGATCAATTTGGTGGTTTTGAAGATATTTTCAGCCAATTCTTTGGTGGCGGCGGTGCTGCTCGTCAAAATCCTAATGCCCCAAGACAAGGTTCCGACTTACAATATCGCATGGATTTAACCTTTGAAGAGGGAGTTTTCGGTAAGAAGACTAACATTTCCTACAATCGTGAAGAAGAATGTTCAACTTGTGATGGTTCTGGTGCAAAGCCGGGCACACATCCTGAAACATGTTCGAAGTGTCATGGTTCTGGTTTTGTTGAAGTCGATCGTCAAACTCCACTTGGCCGTATGCGTACAAGAGTTGTTTGTGATGTCTGCAATGGTACTGGTAAAGAAATCAAAGAAAAGTGCAACATTTGCCATGGTTCAGGTAAGGTAAACGAGAAGCACGAACTTAAGGTTACTGTTCCAGCTGGTGTTGAAGATGGACAACAAATGCATCTTGATGGTCAAGGTGAAGCCGGAACTAACGGTGGACCTTATGGTGACTTATACATCGTCTTTCACGTTGCTCCAAGTAAGGAGTTTAGACGTGATGGATCTACAATTTACGCTTCAGTAAATATCAGTTTCCCACAAGCTACATTAGGTGATGATATCAAGGTCAACACAGTTCATGGACCTGTTCAATTGAATATCCCAAGTGGTACTCAAACAGGTACGACATTCAGACTTCGTGGTAAAGGTGCTCCGGTTCTAAACAGCAAGAGTATCGGTGACGAAAAAGTTACAGTTAATATCGTTACACCTCGTAAGTTGTCAGGTGAACAACGTAGTGCTTTGAAGCAATTCGCTGAAGCTGGTGGCGATAAAGTTAAAGAAAAAGATAGTAATTTCTTTAATAAGATAAAAGATGCTTTTAATGGCTAACATTAAGGCAAACAGACACTGTGATCCGATTTGGGATTACAGTGTCTGTTTGGTTTAAGCGGAAAAGTTATGTTTCATTTTTAGTGACAATAATTGTAATGAGCCAGATTTTTTGGTGTCTAGAACATCGGTGTACAATAGTGTAAAATAGATAAAATGAGAAAATTTCTGATAGAAGGGAACAATTTATGGATTTAGACCTCAATAAGTTAAAAGAAAGACAAAAAAGAATTCGTAATTTTTCTATCGTAGCGCATATCGATCATGGTAAATCAACGATTGCTGATCGAATTTTGGAAAGAACCAAAACAATATCAAAGCGTGATATGAAAGCCCAGATTTTGGACGATATGGACTTGGAGCGCGAACGTGGTATTACAATCAAATTGAATGCGGTAGAACTTGAATATGAAGCAAAAGATGGACAGAGCTATATCTTTCATCTAATTGACACTCCAGGCCACGTGGATTTTTCATATGAGGTTTCACGGTCGTTGGCTGCCTGTGAGGGTGCATTGTTAGTTGTCGATGCTGCTCAAGGTGTTGAAGCCCAAACATTAGCTAACGCTTATTTAGCTATTGATAATGATTTGGAAATCGTGCCAGTGATCAATAAAATCGATTTGCCTTCTGCTGAACCAGATAAGGTTAAAGAAGAAATTGAAGAGATGATCGGTATTGAAGCTGATACGTCAATTTTAATGAGTGCAAAAACTGGTATTGGTGTTGATGAATTGCTGGAACGAATCGTTTCTGATGTGCCGGCCCCAGAAGGGGATCTTGATAAACCTCTTAAAGCATTGATCTTTGATTCTGTGTATGACAGTTATCGTGGCGTTGTCCTAGATGTCCGTGTTCGTGAGGGCGTTGTAAAGGTCGGAGACACGATTGAATTGATGAGTAATAAGAAGACCTTTGAAGTAACAGAAGTCGGTGTGATGTCTCCTAAGGCCGTTAAACGTGATTATTTGATGGCTGGGGATGTTGGCTATATTACTGCTAGTATCAAGACTGTTAAAGATACTCAAGTTGGTGACACGGTTACGTTAGCTGACAATCCAACAGATGAACCATTGACTGGTTATCGCAAGAGCACGCCAATGGTTTATGCTGGATTGTATCCGGTCGATAATTCAAAGTATGAAGATTTACATGAAGCTTTGGACAAATTGCAATTGAATGATGCTGCTTTGGAGTATGAGCCTGAAACATCACAAGCCTTAGGATTTGGTTTCCGTGTCGGATTTCTAGGTTTGTTGCATATGGATGTGGTTCAAGAGCGTTTGGAACGAGACTTTGATCTCGAATTGATCACGACATCACCATCAGTTGATTATCACGTTACAACTACTGATGGCAGTGAAGTTGTTGTTGATAATCCAGCTGAATTACCAGACGCTTCTGAAATTAAAGAAATCCGTGAACCTTTCGTTAGAGCTGAAATTATGGTGCCTGAGGACTTTGTTGGTCCTGTAATGGAACTTTGCCAACACAAACGTGGTGAGTTTGTAACAATGGATTATTTGGATAAATATCGAGTTAATGTCGTGTACAAGTTGCCACTACTCGAAATTATCTTTGATTTTTTCGATGATTTGAAATCGAATACTAAGGGTTATGCTTCCTTGGATTATGACGTTGAAGATTATGAGGCCAGTGAATTGGTCAAAATGGATATCTTGCTTAATGGTGAACCAATTGATGCCTTGAGTTTTATCGTCCATAAGGATTTTGCTCAAAAACGTGGTCGTGATATCGTTGCCAAATTAAAGGAAGTTATTCCTCGACAAATGTTTGAAATTCCAATTCAAGCAGCTGTCGGTAACAAGGTTGTGGCACGTTCCAACGTTAAGGCTTATCGTAAGGATGTTACTGCTAAACTTTATGGTGGTGATAGAACTCGTCGTGATAAGTTGCTTAACAAACAAAAAGAGGGTAAGAAGCGGATGAAGGAAATTGGGAAAGTTTCCGTTCCACAAGAAGCCTTTATGGCTGTCTTGAACCTTAATCGTGGGACTGAAGACGGTAAATAGGTTTCAAGCATAACTTTAAAAAAATAAATCAATAGCGCTTATAATGTAACTAACTGTTACGTTATAAGCGCTATTTTTTATTGGAGGAATTTGTTATGGATAAATTTGATACGATTATTATTGGGGCTGGGCCAGCAGGATTGGCTGCCGCACATAACTTGAAGGGTAATGGTCAAAATGTAGCTATTGTTGAGAATAACCTTTGGGGTGGAACTTGTCCTAATCGGGGCTGTGATCCCAAAAAGGTCCTTTTGAGTGGAGTTGAAGCTCGTGATCGTGTGGCTCAATTGCAAGGTAAGGGTTTTGATGAGGTGCCATATGTTAACTGGAAGGAATTGGAAACTTTTAAAGAAACTTTTACTGATCCAGTTTCTAAGGGGAGTCGAGATGGTATTGTCAAAGCTGGTATTAAAGCGATTGATGGTCAACCAAAATTTATTTCTAGAAATGAAATTGTCGTAAATGGACAAGATCATTATCAAGCCGATAAGTTTATCATTGCGACGGGTCAACGTCCTAGCTACTTGAATATTCCCGGTAAGGAGCACTTACTTTCCAGTACAGATTTCTTATCTCTTAAAAAAATGCCCGAGGATATCACAATTATCGGTGCCGGTTATATTGCTTTTGAATTGGCGACGATTGCTAATGCGACCGGTGCCAAAGTTCACATCATTCACCACAATGACCACCCGTTAAAAGAATTTAATAAGGATTATGCATTAGAGTTAGTCGATCAACTAAAAAATAAGGGTGTTGATTTTAATTTCAATGTTGATACACAAGAGATTTTGCAACAGGCTGATGGTCAATATGTCATTAAAGCAGCCGATTTTGAATTAACAACGGATTTGATTATTGGCGCAACTGGACGAATTGCTAATACTGACTTCTTAGATTTGGAAAAAGCCGGCGTTAAATATACTCGTCACGGTGTTAAAGTTAATTCAAGATTACAGTCAACAAATGAGAATATTTATGCGATTGGAGATGTCGTTGATACTAATCAACCCAAATTAACGCCTGTTGGTGGATTTGAGGCTGATTATGTCAGTGATATTTTGACTGGCAAGACTGATGTTGACTTAGCATTACCATTAATTCCAACGGTGGTTTATGGTAGTCCAAAATTGGCTAAGGTTGGCGTTCAGGACAGTGATAATGTGATTGATCAAGATGTTACTAGCTGGTTTACATATAGTCACACGAATGATTCGAAGGCTAAGATTAGAATCGTCTTGAATGAAAAGTCAGAAATTATTGGCGCCACTTTATTGAGCAATAATGCTGACAGTTTGATTAACTTGTTGACGATGGCAATTAAGCGTCAAATGACGCATGAAGATGTTGTCAAAGAGATTATGGCTTACCCAACTGCTGCCAGTGACTTGGAGTATTTATTTTAGCTTTCTAAAGGTTGACAGTTTAGTTAGGTATGCCGTTTCCAGAGCTGAGAGTATTCAATTGCTGCGCGGAACGGCCCGAGCCTGGGAAGCGGTCTCGAGCCTCGGTTGAAGCCTCGCAAAACCCGCGAGTCTCCAACGCGCCCGGTGGTGTAAGGACTAAAGTCCTAACGCCACTTTCGCTGCAAATGAATACTCTCAGCTCTTCCAACTAGTTTGTTTTTTAATAGCTGGAACAATAAAATGGAGATTTATGAGTATTTAAATAAGTTAGCTCTAGGCCTGTAATGGCAATGTCTATATCACTTTTTCAACTTTCAACCTTCAGTTAGCTTTGTTAACCTTGAATATTGATTTAAAATGGACTGTAATGAATTAAATCATTGCAGTCCATTTTTTGAGGTGAAAATATGTATCGTCATGAGCAGGTATCAACGACAACATTGCCAGTTAAATTGGTAGTACATACAGAATATTTGGAAAGTCAAAACGTTTTGCGTCATTGGCATCAAGCGTTAGAAGTAGATTATATTATTCGTGGTGATGCTGAATTTGTGATCAGTGGACAAAGAATCACTGCAAGTTCAGGTGATGTTATAGTTATAAATCCTAATGAGATTCATTCCGTGAAACCTTTAAAAGCAGTTGATAATCATACGTTGTCGTTAACGTTTTTGTTTCCGTATGAATTTTTACATCGGGAATGTGAAACAATTGATAAAAGTTGGTTCAAACTTTCAGATGATTCTTCGCAAATAAACCTATTGAAGCAAACATTATTTGATTATTATAAAAATTCACAGACCAAATCAACGGAACAAAAATTTTTATTAATGAGTGAGATATATTTGATGCTGTTTTATTTATTTCATTATTTTCTAGAGAGTAAATCTAATTCAGTTAATTTACCAACAGTTCCAACACTGCATAAGTTATCAAGTGTTATTG
The DNA here is from genome assembly GCF_005404815.1 of Companilactobacillus huachuanensis. Classification (GTDB taxonomy): domain Bacteria; phylum Bacillota; class Bacilli; order Lactobacillales; family Lactobacillaceae; genus Companilactobacillus; species Companilactobacillus huachuanensis. Next base: position 9,868 of record NZ_BJDF01000019.1, on the reverse strand, counting down.
ATTTTATTAATGAACACAGTGCTGATGATCTTTCATTGCCACAAATCGCCGGAACAGTGCACTTGAGTGAGGGGTATCTATCTAGAACTTTTAAAGAACAAATGGGTGAAGGAGTAATGGAATATGTAAATTTAGTCCGACTCCGAAATGCTTTTGAAATTTTAACTAATACTGAAAAAGATATCGAAACTATTTCAGATTTGGCAGGTTTTGCGAATGTTAAGTCATTTAGAAGATTATTTGCAAAAGTGTATCAAACAACGCCGGGAAAATATCGAATTAACTTGAAAGGTCATAAAACGACCTAAAATAGGCTTTTATAAAGCGCTTACAGCAAACGATTTCATAATATTATTAACTTGTCATCTAAAGGTTGAAAGGTGAAAAACAAATATAACCATTGTTGTTACTGGCCTATAGTTAATTTATTTAAATAATCAGGAGTTTTGTTTTATTATTCCTTTTATTAAAAAAAACAACAAGTTGGAAGAGCTGAGAGTATTCATTTGCAGCGAAAGTGGCGTTATTGCTTCAGCAATTACACCACCGGGCGCGTTGGAGACTCGCGGGTTTTGCGAGGCTTCAACCGAGGTTCGAGACCGCTTCCCAGGCTCGGACCGTTCCGCGCAGCAATTGAATACTCTCAGCTCTGGAAACGGCATACTTAATTAAACTTTCAACCTTTAGCTTGTCATCAAGATGAACAAGTTAAAGGAGCTACATATTATGTTGAAGGAAAAATCAAAATCATTTGTTTTTAAAATAGCGTTGTTATCAATCTCGATGTTATTAATGGCAGCACCAAATATTGCGGCAGCTATCCCGCTGATGAGTAAGACTTTTACTGGGCAATCCGCTTCAGCTATTGAAACAATCTCGACAATTCCCAATTTAGGAATTATCGCCGGAATTTTTATCAGCAGTTTTTTAACAAATTTTATGGGTCAAAAGAGGACGGTAATGACCGGATTGGTGGTAGCTTTAATTTTTGGGATTACACCAGTTTTTTCCAGCAATTATTATATTGTTTTAATATCTCGTCTGCTGTTGGGCTTTGGTATTGGACTCTTTAATTCATTAGCAATTAGTATGATTTCTGACTTTTATGAGGGTGATCAACTTTCAACAATGATGGGTTTTCAAAACGCTGTCAATTCTTTGGGGAGTTCGGTTTTGTCATTTCTTGTTGGTTATCTAATTACTTTTGGATGGCATGCAACATTTTGGATTTATGCAATTGCCTTACCAATACTAATTTTGTTTGGAACCGTGATACCAAATGTTAGAACGGATATAAAGCAAAAAACAAAGGTTTCTAAGCACCAGAGTATTAATTTACCAATTGTGTTAATTTCTATTTTGACATTTTTCATATATGTATTTTTTATGGTAGTTACTGTTAAATTAGCGGACCTCTTAACTTATAAAAATATTGGTACTGCCAGCCAAGCCGCCACAATATTAGGCGGTTTTACATTAGTTTCAATGTTAGTAGGTTTAGTTTATGGAATAATTCATAAATTCTTGAAAAATTTAACTTTACCATTAGGATTTTTGGTTATGATGGTCGGTTTCTTCATATTATCAAGTGCTGATACATTGTCACTAGTCACTTCAGGTGTAATCATTGTTGGATTAGGCTTTGCAGTTGTGATTCCATATATTTACACTATGATAAATATTGTAGCTCCAGCAGGTTCCAAGAATCTTGCATCTTCAATTATGTTGATTTTTACTAATATTGGCGTGTTCTTGTCACCGGTGTTGATCAATTACTTGTCAGGATTTCTTGGCAATAGTCGACCTGATACAAACATGAAGGTTTGTTCGTTTGGATTTGCAATTCTATTTGTAATTTCAACGGTTGTATTAATTTACGAAAGAATTATTCAAGGAGGAAAAGCAATTGCTAAATAATTTAATGAAAAAAGTTAATGTTAAAAATACAGATTATCAAATGAAGTTAGTGCCTGGACTTTCAGATGAAGGATTGCTTGATCCAGAAGCTAAAAAAGAATTAGAAGACTCAATACAACAAACTGATACGGGGGACTTTGGTAGCGAAGTCTCTGATGATGTTAATGTTGAGGATATTCGCGCCTCAATGGGTTGGAAAAAGGCTAACCATCAAAATCAAAATGTTCTTAAGATTGAGAATACTGAATTTAATAATGTCAAAGTTCGGACTTATGTCCAAGAAAAATTAATTGATACAGAATTACCAGTAATTTTATTTATTCACGGTGTAGGATTTTTTGGTGGCAGTTTAGATAATGTTGAATTTCCATGTCGAACTCTTGCTGATTTGGGACAAGTAAGAGTGATTTCAATTGATTATGGATTGGCACCGGAAAATCCTTATCCACAAGATTTAATTGATTGTTATCAGGTTCTAAATTACATTGGTCAACACAAAGAACAGTTACATGTTGAATCCATAACAGCAATGGGTGATTCCGCGGGTGGAAATTTAACTTATACTTTGTCGCTCTTGGATCGTCAGTTGGGTACGAATTATGTTGATAAGGCGGTGTCTTTGTATCCTGTAACTTATCAAGGCAATAATCAAAAACTTAGAGGGATATTTGATGATCCAACGCAGATTATAGCCAAAGAAAATCCAACTGAAATTAAGACATATATTAATAATTTTAACGGAAGTAATGGGCTGATCAGTAATTGGTATATCAAGGATAGCAATTCTGATAGTATGTACATTTCGCCTTTAAATGCTCCAGAAGAGTTACTCAAAAAATTACCAAAGACATTGTTCATGGTTGGAGAATTTGATCCATTACGACTTCAAGGTGAAGCCTTTTATAATAAAGCAAAATTAGCCGGATGTGATATTACTTATCTGCGTTATAATGGGATGATTCACGCTTTTATGGATAAGGTCGGAGACTTTCCACAAGCTGACGACGCATTAAAGGAAGCAATTAATTTTATCTGTGAATAATAATCCTGAGGTAATGATAAATGAAGTATATTATTTTGGGCCGTCTCCAGGACTGAGAATATTCACCTGCTATGCGGACCGGTCCGAGCCTGAGAAGCGGTCTCGGGCCTCGGTTTGAAGCCTTTCCAAAGAACGGAAAGTCTCCAAACTCGCCCGGTGGTGTAACGGCTAAAGCCGTAACGCCACACCCACAGCGGGTAAATATTCTCAGTCCTTCCGACTAATTTGTCTGTGCTAATTTTAATAATTTCATAGGAAATTAAATTTTTAGTTATATGAAAAATGAGCTGTACTAAACTTGATCAAGGGTTCTTTCTCAAGCTTGGTTATAAAAGGATCCATATGCGTATTTAATTTAGAAATTTGTCAAAAAGAGACTGTTTTCCACTTGAAATAATTCCAAGTGAGAAACAGCCTCTTTTTTTTCATAACCAAAGTTGAGAAAGAGCCGATTTAAAGTGATACAGCTCATTTCTATTTATTCAGCTGAAGGTTGAAAGTTGAAAAATTAATCTAACTATTGTTAGTACAGCCATATAGCTAATTTGTTAAATAACTCAAAAGTCTTCAATTTATTGCTACTGCCATTAAAAAATAAACTAGTTGGAAGAACTGAGAGTATTCATTTGCAGCAAAAGTGGCGTTATTGCTTCAGCAATTACACCACCGGGCGCGTTGAAGACTCGCGGTTTTTGCGAGGCTTCAACCGAGGTCCGAGACCGCACTCTGGCTCGGGCCGTTCCGTGCAGCAATTGAATACTCTCAGTTCTGGAAACGGCACGGCATACTTACCTAAACTTTCGACTTTTATTTATTCAGATTAATCTAATCTTCTTCATAACCATTTAAATGTTTGGATTTGAAATTCCAAGCATCACTAATGACTTTTTCAACGTCATCATACTTAGGTTGCCATTTAAGGATCGTACGAGCCTTAGTTGAATCCGCAATCAAAGTACTTGGATCTCCTGGGCGTCGAGGACCAATTTTAGCAGGAATTTCTTTACCAGTGGCTTTTCTAGCAGCTTCTAGAATTTCTTTGTTTGAAAAACCATTTGAAGAACCAAGGTTGAAGACATTACTGTCATTGTCGGCACGTAAATATTCCATTGCCAAACGGTGAGCCTCAGCCAAATCTTCGACATGGACATAATCACGAACATTAGTACCATCTTTAGTATCGTAATCGTCACCAAAGATTGTCAATTCGTCTCGTTGACCAGCAGCGACTTGAAGTACAACTGGAATTAGGTGAGTTTCAGGATTATGATCTTCACCAATTGAACCATCAGGCTTAGCGCCACCAACGTTGAAGTATCTCAAGGCAACGAATTTAATTCCATAAGCAACGTCACACCAATGCATGATTTTTTCCATAGCTAATTTACTTTCGCCGTATGGATTCGTTGGAACAGTTGGGTCAGTTTCCTTAATTGGAATCTGTTTAGGTTCACCATAAGTAGCTGCAGTTGAGGAGAAGACGATATGTTTAACGTCAAAGTTGTGCATCACCTGAAGGAGTGTGATCATGCCGTATGTATTGTTATCAAAGTATTTGAGCGGATCCTTCATTGACTCAGGAACAATTGAGAATGCTGCAAAATGAATTACATCAGTGATTTTTTCATTTTGGAATAACTTGATCAAAAACTCTTTATCACGAACATCACCTTCATAAAACTTAGCTTTTTCGTTAATAGCTTGAACGTGACCCGTTGATAGATTATCTGCTACAATGACGTCATAGCCGAGTTCACAAAGATGATCGACAGTGTGTGAACCGATATAACCGGCACCACCTAATACAAGAATGCTCATAAAATTACCTCCAGATTCTTTTTTGTTTCTAAATATATAAGTCTATTATAGCGTATCTTTGGAATATTCAATTTAGTAAACTTGGTAAACATTAAAATAAATTAAATGTGGTGTAATTGCTAAAGAAATAACACTACTTTTGTTGCATATGAATACTCTCAGTTCTTTTGACTAATTAATCGTTATTAATATCAAATGAACTAGGGAATATAAGAGTCGGAGGTCACCAGCAATATAGTCAGCTATGGAGGTGCGAGACCGATCCTTGGCTCGCATCGGTCCTCATAGCAGACTATATTGCTGGTGACCGGAGACGGTTCCAGAATTTAAGATTTAACTTTTTACCACGAATGTTCTAAAATATAAATTATATTGTAAATTCATTGAAATGGAATGAAAACTATGAAGAAATTCTTTTCAATTTTTGGAACCATTGTTTTATTATTAGTGGCCTTAGCCTTGATTTTTAATCAACCGATCAAGGAGTATGCAGTCAAACGAATTTCTAATCAAAATTTGACGACATTAACAGCTAAGAAAGCTAACGAAAACTCGAAGAAAAAAGGTCAATTTGATTTTAATAAAGTTAAACCTATTTCCGCCAGTCAAGTTGCCAAAGCTTCTGTCAGTAACGATGCAGCAGTTATTGGCAAGATGGCAGTTCCTTCAGTTAACTTGCGTCTACCAATTGTGGTTGGTTTGAGTGATAATGCTCTGTCAACTGGTGGTGGAACGATGAAGGAAAATGAAAAAATGGGTAAATCCAATTATGCTTTGGCTGGTCACTATATGACTAACAAAGGCGCATTGTTCTCTCCGTTGGAAAATGCCCAAATCGGTGATTTAGCATATATCACCGATATGAAACGTGTCTATACTTATAAGATTTATTTTAAGAAAATCGTACCACCAACAGCTGTTTATTTGTTGGACGATGTGGAAAATCAAAGTATCTTGACACTGATTACTTGTGCCGATGGTGGTACTAACCGTTGGGCTCTACAAGGATCATTAGTCAGCAGTCAACCAGCCAATAAGGGTACTTTAGCAGTCTTTTCTTAATGATTCCTTAAAGGAGTTTTGGAACGTCTCGTTTACGAAATTAAATTGTAAATGATATTTCAAGGCTTTTTTTTTCTGATTGAAAATTGATATAATTAACTTATTGTTAGTAGGTGATGGATTGACTTTAATAAATTGGGAAAAGCGTAAGAATCCCACAAAAGAAGAAATAACCAAATTTGCAGCGGAAAAACATGTTGATAACGTAGTGGCAGAATTATTACTTGAACGTGATATTACTGATACCGCCGATATTGAAACGTTTTTACATAGTGACTCGAAAGAATTACAAGATCCATTTGGATTGCATGATATGGATAAAGCTCTCGAAATAATTGATGAGGCAGTGCAATCTGAGGCTAAAATCGCTATTTATGGTGATTACGATGCTGATGGAGTGACGAGCACGTCAATAATGAAGTTAACTTTACAAAAACTAGGTAATAAACCAATTTTCTATATTCCTGATCGTTTTAAGGATGGATATGGTCCAAATTTGGATCGTTATAAATTTTTAGCTGACCAAGGTATCGATTTACTAATTACCGTCGATAATGGTGTCAGTGGTAAAGAGCAAATTAAATATATGAAAGATCGTGGTATCAAAGTTATTGTGACTGATCACCATGATTTGCCTGCGGAATTGCCCGAAGCTGATGCAATTGTTCACCCATCGATTCCCGGGTCTGAATATGTCTGTCCTTATTTGTCAGGTGCTGGAGTGGCATTCAAAATTGCGGACGCATTATTAGGTGAGGATGCAATGGATTTGATTGACTTAGCTGCTATTGGGACTGTGGCTGACTCTGTGGCCTTAAAAGGTGAGAATCGTGTCATTGTAACTGAAGGCTTGAAACAGATGAAGAAGAACCACCACGTCGGTTTAACAGCATTGCTCAAGAAATGTAAAATTAAAATGTCGGACATCGGTGAAGAAGATATCGGGTTCAAAATTGCTCCCCGTATTAATGCCTTGGGGCGTTTGGAAAATGCTTCATCCGGAGTTGAATTATTGACTACCGGTGATGAATCTTTTGCCAAAGAAATCGTCGATGAAACTGAAGATATTAATTCAAGACGTCAGGAATTAGTACAATCAGCCTTTGCCGATGCTCAGAGTCAAATTGCAGCTCAAAAGGATAATGGCGTGCTAGTTCTAAAGGGTAATGATTGGCACCAAGGAGTGTTAGGAATTGTTGCAAGTCGGGCAATGGATCAGGAAAATAAACCCGTTTTAGCAACGCAATTTGATGAGAACAGTGGTGTGATGAAAGGTTCAGGTCGAAGCCCTGAGGGATTCAATCTTTTTACCGCTTTGAATAAGCATAATGATTTGTTTACTGCCTTTGGAGGTCACGCTCAAGCATGTGGTTTCTCAATTGAAGAGGCTCAACTCGATAAATTAACAGAATTGTTGCAAGCAGAACCTAAAGAACAGGATTTTGACCCTCAAGCGCCAGTTATAAAAGATTACGATTTAAATTTAAATCTTGAAGATCTAAGTCTTGATTTAGTTAAGCAGATTCAACAATTGGCGCCATTTGGGATGGGTAATCCTAAGCCCATCATCAAGTTGAGTAATGTTTCTTTGAGCCAAGCAAAATCGATTGGTAAAGATGGGACGCATCTTAAGGTAAATGTGACGGATAATAGTCGCCAAGTGGCTGCAATCGGATTTGGAATGTTTGCTCAGGAACAAGCAATGGCTACTGATATTTGCGATGTCTATGGAGAAATTGGAATCAACGAGTGGGCAGGACGTAAAAATTTACAGTTGATGCTTGATGACTTTCAAGTTTCACCAGAGGCAAAAAAGATTGCTGGATTGAAAGAAGTCTATTTGGATTATCGAAACAAACGATTATCAACCTCAATCATGGATCATTTTGATAATATTGTCTTCTTTAATGAAATTTACTATGAAGCAGCAAAGCGTTCGAATGTTAAAGCCAAACTGATCAAATATGATGAGAAGTGTGATGGCAAGAATATTTTGATCTATGATCGACCACATAACTTGGATTTATTCAAAAACTTTATAAAAGAAAATAATACGCAACATACAGCATTATTTTTCCATACTGATTTGACACAAAGATACTTAAAGCCTGATATGATTAAGATGAAAACGCTTTTGAAGTATTTATATACACATCAAAATATTACGGTGGACGGTATGGATCTAGTTGCCAAATACTTGAATTTGCAAAAAATTGACGTAGATTTTTATTTAAAAGTGTTTTTTGAGTTAAATTTTGTTAAAATAGTTAATGGCTTTGTTGAAAAAGCTGATGCTTCACAACAACGCGAATTGATTGAATCTTCGACTTATTTGAAGAGATTACAACGCAATGATGTTGAAAAAATATTAATTGAATCCAACTTTGACGATCTCTTGTCCTGGATGAGTGATTACGATTGCCATTGTTAGGTTGAATGGGGAATTTATAAAAATGGATATTGATTTTAAGAAATATGTTGCTAATGTTCAAGATTTTCCAGAACCTGGTGTACTATTTCGAGATATTTCACCATTAATGGCTGATGGTAAAGCATATGCTGCGGCAACCGATAAGATTGTTGAATATGCCAAAAGCCGTGGTGCAGAAATGATTGCTGGACCCGAAGCACGTGGTTTCATCGTAGGATGTCCAGTAGCATACAAGATGGGCATCGGTTTTGCTCCTGCTCGTAAAAAGGGTAAGTTGCCTCGTAAAACGGTTTCGGTTTCGTATGACCTTGAATATGGTCAAGCATCACTATATATGCAAATGGATGCTATTAAACCAGGTCAAAAGGTACTAGTAGTGGATGACTTGATGGCAACCGGTGGTACATTGGCTGCCACAATTAAGTTGATTGAAAAATTAGGTGGTATCGTAGTTGGTACGGCATTCTTGATTGAATTGACTGAATTACACGGTCGCGACAAAATAAAAGGGTATGACATGTTTACTCTGATGCAATATTAATTTAAAATAGGTCTGTAGAGGTTCTACAGATCTTTCATGGAGAGTTGGCAGAGTGGTAATGCACCGGACTCGAAATCCGGCGAACCTGTTTTATAGCAGGCGCGCAGGTTCAAATCCTGTACTCTCCTTAAATAGACAGAATAATGTGTAAAGTAAAAAAGAAGAAAGGCTGTTAAATCAGCTTTTCTTCTTTTTTTTTTATGATTGAAATTCATCTTTTAAATAAAGATGAGTAGAAGTTGTATTGGGCAGTGTCTTAACCAATAAATAATCAGGACAAGGATATATAATGTCACAATAAGATGTTATTCAAAAATTTATCTGATTATTGTAAATGAGTTATGGCGTAGTTTGCTTCTTCAGCTGTAAATTTTCCGCCATGGTCAGAAGTTAATTGATCTCTAATTCTTTCAGGGGACATGCTCATGTGTTTCTGATATGTTTTAGCGCTTGATAATGCCGAGATGTATTCTGTAGGTACTTTTGGTTTTTCTGGAGTTTTTTTCTTGGTACTTTTTGAAGAGCTGGGATTTGATTTATTCTCTGATACATGTTTAACACTTTTATTTGAATTGGTCGTTGATTTCTTTGCAACTGTTGAATGCTTTTCATGATTAATGGAATTAGTTGGATTATTCATACTATTGATTCCGGTAATAATTATTAGGGCAGCAAAAATTCCAATTCATATTTTTTTCTTTTTTAACCATTTTTCCTGATATCTTTTATGTTGATTTCTCATTATATCAATCTCCTCTTTGGTATTTAACTAAAGGTTGAAAGGTGAAAAACAAATATAACTATTGTTGTTACTGGCCTATAGTTAATTTATTTAAATAATCAGGAGTTTTGTTTTATTATTCCTTTCATTAAAAAAAACAACAAGTTGGAAGAACTGAGAGTATTCATTCGCAGCGAAAGTGGCGTTATTGCTTCAGCAATTACACCACCGGGCGCGTGATCTGAACCCCGAAGTTTGGACACTTTTTTATGCAGCTTTTAATTCTGTTGATTCTCGATATTGAACAGGCGACATTCCACCTAAATCTGTTTTGAT